>NZ_QHCP01000004.1:0-805912 GCF_003182415.1 Actinokineospora spheciospongiae
ACGCCCGGTCCCATCCCGAACCCGGAAGCTAAGCCTGCCAGCGCCGATGGTACTGCACTCGTGAGGGTGTGGGAGAGTAGGACGCCGCCGGACTAAAATTGAGGCCCCAGGCCCGAGAAACCACGTTTCTCGGGCCTGGGGCTTTTTTTGCGTCCAGCACCCGATTGCGAGATCAGCGGACGTCGTGCGGGCGGAATTGGATGCTGATGCGCGGGCCGACCGGACGGGTCGTCTTCGGAATGGCGTGCTCCCAGGTGCGCTGGCAGGAACCCCCCATCACCAGCAGGTCCCCGTGACCGACCGGGAAGCGGAGGCTTTCACCACCCTCTCGCGGTCGCAGCAGCAGCGGCCTGGGGGCGCCGACGGAGAGGATGGCGACGAACGTGTCGCTGTGCGCGCCCCGGCCGATGGTGTCGCCGTGCCACGCCACGCTGTCACGACCATCCCGGTAGAAGCAGAGACCGGCAGTGGTGAAGGCTTCCCCGTAGTGACCGCTGAGGGCGGTCCGCGCCCGGGTCAGAACACGGTGGGGGAGTGGCTTGTCGGCGTTGTAGAAGCTGAGCAGGCGGGGGACGTCGACCACCGCGTCGTACATCTGGCGGCGTTCTGCCACCCAGGGGACCCCGGTCACGAGGTGTTCGTACAGGGTGTCGGCGCCGCTGAGGTAGTCGGGCAGCAGGTCGACCCAGGCGCCGTGCGCCAGGTCGACGCGGCGGGCCCGGGTGAGGTCACCCAGCTCGGGTTCGGCCGAGCTGTCCCACAGCGATCCCTGGAACCCCGACGACATGCCCGGCACCGTACACGAGGCGTCGAACACGTGTTCCACTCCGCGGGTGCCACCGGATTTCGCGTTTGAACCCCGGCGACCCGTGGTACTCCCCGCTGCCGGAACCGCTTGTCCGGAGAACCGAGGTTTCCCGTGGCCACCACACGTGCCCATCTCCCGCTGAACCCGACCAGCCCCAACCTGGCTGTCGAGTCCAGCCGCACCCCCGCGCGCCGACCGCCGCTGCCCCGCCCCGCGCCCGTGCGCCCGGGTCTGCGCCTGCGCGCGGCGATCGACACCGCCCTGTCCGGACTGGGCACCGACGGCGCCGAGACCACCGCGCAGGCGTTGGTGACCGGCCTGGCCTGGACCGCCGCGTGCGGCGAGACCTGTCAGGTCGCCCCCCAGGTCGCCGCCGTCCGCGCCGCGATCACCGCGCTGGGCGCCGGGGACCTGGACTCCGCCGGGGTGCTCCTCACCGAGGCCGCCCGCGTCCTGCACGACCTCCCGCCGCTCCCCGTGCCCCGGCACGCCGCCGCCGACGACCTGCGCTAGTCCGCACCTCCCCCGGCCGGTCCCGACCCGGCAGGCGGTCAACGCGCGTGCCTGCCCTGCTGCGCCGCCCTGGTCGCCAGTTCGAACTCGGCGCGGGGTTCGCGCAGCTCGCCGAGCGAGGCGACCTGCCGGGGGAACAGCGCCGCCAGCACCCAGTCCGCCACGATCCGCGCCTTGCGGCCCGCGGTGGGCATGGTGGCGAGGTGGTAGGCGCGGTGCATGAGCCAGGCGGGCAAGCCGGTCAGCTTCACCCCGTAGACCTGCGCCACCCCGCGGTAGAGCCCCAGGCTGGCCACCGAGCCCGCGTTGCGGTGCCGGTACTCCCGCAGCGGCTGGTCGCGCAGGGCGGCGAGGACGTTGGCGCCCAGCAGCTTCCCCTGCCGCACGGCGTGCTGGGCCGAGGGCGGGCAGAACGCCCCGGGTTCCTCGGCCGCCAGGTCCGGGACCGCCGCGCTGTCGCCGCCCGCGAAGACCTCCGGGTGCCCGTGCACCCGCAGGGTGGCGTCGCAGAGGACCCGGCCCTTCTCGTCCAGCGGCAGGCCGCTGCCGCGCAGCAGCGGGTGCGGCGCCACGCCCGCGGTCCAGACGACGGTGTCGGCGTCGAACTCGGTGCCGTCGGAGAGCACCACGTGCCCGTCGACCACCGACTTGAGCTGGGTGCCGGTGCGAACAGCGATGTCGCGCTCGCGCAGCTTGGCGACGGTGTACTCGCCCAGGTCGGCGCTGACCTCGGGCATGATCCGGTCCATGGCCTCGACCAGGGTCCAGCTCAGGTCGGACGGCTCGACGTTGTCGTGGAAGCGGGTGGCGTAGCGGGCGAGGTCCTGCAACTCGGCCATGGCCTCCACCCCGGCGTACCCGCCGCCGACGAAGACGTAGGACAGCAGGGCGCGCCTGCGGGCCGGGTCGGTGCAGTCGTTGGCGGCGTCCAGTGTGGACAGGACCTGGTTGCGCAGGCCGATGGCCTCGCCGAGGCTCTTGAAGCCGGTGGCGCGCTCGGCCAGGCCGGGGATCGGCAGCGTCTTGGAGATCGAGCCGGGGGCGAGCACCAGGTGGTCGTAGGGGACTTCCTCGGTGCTGCCGTCGGCCAGGTCGGCGGTGACGGTCTTGGCCAGCGGGTCGACGTCGGTGACCCGCCCGGCGACGACGTGGCAGCCGCGCAGCACCTCGCGCAGCGCCACCACCACGTGCCGGGGTTCGACGTTGCCCGCGGCCGCCTCCGGCAGGAACGGCTGGTAGGTCATGGCTGACTCCGGGTCGATGACCGTCACGGTCGCCTCCCCGGGCCCGAGTTCGCGTTGCAGGTGGCGGGCCGCGTACATGCCCACGTACCCGCCGCCGACCACAACCACGCGCATGGTGCTCCTCCAGGAGTCGGATCTCCGGGGCGGCTTCCCCGCGCCGGGACGGGCAAACGTCACCTACTCGGGTGGACCAGCCCGCCAGGGCTCGGTTTCCCGCCCAGGAGGGAGCAGGCTCACGAAAAAGCCTAGGAGTGACCTATGACACGGCAGCTTGACAGGATTCCCTTCCCCGGTTCCCCGTCCCCGGGGCTCGACCTGCGGCTGGCGGTGGCGTCCGCGCTGACCGCCCTCACCCCGCCGGTCGCCGCCCCGACCCTGGTGGACGTGGCCGACGCGCTGCTCGGCGCGCTGGCGCGGACCGCGGCCACCGGCGACACCTGCCTCGTGCTGCCCGCGGCCGAGGCCGTCGCCGACGCGAGGGCGTTCCTGCGCGGCGGTGACCCGCGGTCGGCGACCACGGCCCTGGTGCGCGCCCGCGACCACCTGGACCGCAGGCTCTGAGGGGTGCACGGCGGTCACCGGGGTGGTGATCGGCAGGTGTGGGACCGCCCCGGTCCGGGTAGTCCAAGTGGAGTGAGCACAACATCCCCGGACGAGGCCACCGTCGAGGCGGTCGGCAGGGTCACCGAGGCGCTGGAGACCATCGAGCGCGCCCGCGGTCACCTGTACTCCTTCCACCAGTTGACCGGTTCGGCCGACCTGGCCCTGGGTGAGGCGGTGGACCTGCTGGAGAAGGCGGGGCACCGCGAGCAGGCCGAGCTGCTGCGCCGCGAGCTGGTCGGTCGCAACGTCCTCGAAGGACGGTGGACCTTCCAGGTGATCGAGGAGTACGAGGACGTCTACTACGACGCCTTCCGCGCCCTCGAGCGCCAGGTCCGCGACGACCTCACCGGCGGTCGGCGCCACCTGGCGGAAGCGGCGATGAAGGAAGACCGCCGCACGCACGGCGAAGCCCACCACGAAGCCACCCCGAACGACGCACAGGAGAGCTGATGCCCACCTACAAGAGGTCCGTCACCCTCAACGCCGGTTCCGACCGCGTGTTCAACTACCTGTCCGACGTGAAGAACCTGCCGGAGTACTTCGACCGCCTGGACTCGGCGAAGCCGGTGGGCGGGCAGAAGAACCCGGACGCGGTGCAGGTCAGCGCCGACCTCGACGGCAAGGAGGTCGAGGGCGAGGCGTGGTTCCGGGTGGACCGGACCAACAACAGCATCGAGTGGGGTTCGGAGGAGCACGGCGACTACCGCGGCAAGCTCCAGGTGACCCCGGACCAGAACCGGTCGATCGTCGACCTCGAACTGCACTCCCCGCACGGTGGTGACGAGGTGGTGCGGGGCCTCGACGCGACCCTTGAGCACGTGCGCGGAATCCTGGAGCCGTAAGGCCGTCCACCCGCTGGACAGCGAAAACCGCTGCCGGTCTTCGACCGGCAGCGGTTTTCGGGGTGGTGTGGGGTCCTCAGCGGCGACGGCCGTTGCGGAGCTTGGCGACGGCTGCCTTGGCCCGCTGCTGGTTGCGCGGGTCCTGCGCCGCCTGCCTGGCCTTGTCCATCATCGCCCGCCCCTTGGGGCCGCTGAGGAATGCCTTGATGCGGTTCAACAGGCCTGCCATGCGAGTTCTCCTTCGTCTTCTCTTTCCGGAGAGGTACCCAGCTCCGCGCCCGCCCAATCAGTACGGTGTGCTGGTGAGCAGCTTGCCTTCGACCGACGCGGCCCCGCCGCGCTCGGGGTCCCCCGGGTCCCGGCGGGGGGTGTTGTGTTGATCGTGTCCCGGCGTGTCCCTGGAACGTGACGGCCGCTCCCGTAACATCGCCGCACGACATACCCGGACGCAGCGCGTCGGACACCGTGGAGCAGGTGGAAATGGATGCAGTCCTGGCGACCCAGGACCTGGTTCGGGTGCTCCTGGTGGAGGACGACGCGGGGGACGCCCTCCTCGTCGAGGCCCTGCTGGAGGAAGCCGCCGCCCCGATCCGGTTGACCAGGGCGCACACCGTCGGCGAGGCGGTGGCGCTGCTCGACGGCCAGGACTGCGTGCTGCTGGACCTGGGCCTGCCCGACGCGAGCGGGTTGCAGGCGGTGCGCCAACTGGAGCAGGCCAACGGCGGTGAGGTGGCCGTGGTGGTGCTCACCGGGTTGGCCGACGAGCAGCAGGGCATCGCCGCGGTGGCCGCGGGCGCGCAGGACTACCTGGTCAAGGGGCAGGTCGACGGCGACCTGCTGACCAGGGTGATCCGCTACGCGGTGGAGCGGGTGCGCAGCGACGAGATCCAGCGGCAACTGCACCAGGAGCGGGTCTACGCCTCGGAGAAGGCCAGGCTCGAACGCGGGCTGCTGCCGTCGCCGGTGCTGTCCGACGACCGGTTGCAGGTGGTGCCGCAGTACCGGCCGGGCAGGCAGCGGATGCAGCTCGGCGGCGACTTCTACGACGTGGTGCAGGTCGAGGACGGCACCGTGCACGTGATGATCGGCGACGTCTGCGGCCACGGCCCGGACGAGGCCGCGCTGGGGGTGCACCTACGGGTGGCCTGGCGCGCGCTGGTCATGGCCGACCGCCCGCTGGACGAGGTGCTGGCGACCATGCAGCGCATCCTGCTGCACGAACGGCACCTCGACGGCCTGTTCGCCACCATGTGCGTGCTGTCCATCGCCGCCGACCGGCGCACCGCCGAGCTGCGGCTGGCCGGTCACCCGCCGCCGGTGCTGCTGACCCCGGGCGGCCCCGGTCTGCTCTCGGCGCCGATCGGGGTGCCGCTGGGGGTGCGGGCCAAGGCGGCGTGGGCCTCGGCGACGGTGGAGCTGGGCGACCGGTGGTCGGTGGTGCTCTACACCGACGGGCTGATCGAGGGCCGGATGGGCGACACGTCCGAGCGGTTGGGCGTGGAGCGGCTGGCCGAGCTGGTCGGCGAGCTGTCCAGCGCGGGCCCCGGGTGGCGGGCCACGCTGCTGGAGGACCTGATCCAGCGCGCCAGGGTGCTCAACCAGGGCGACCTGGTCGACGACGTGGCCGCGCTCCTGATCAGCCGGGTCGACCAGGACCCCCCGCCCGGCCATGGGGGCTGAGCGGGCGACGCGGTGGTCGCTGCGCCGGTGGGTCGCGGTGGCGGTGCTGGTGCTGGTGGTGGTGTTCGCCGGTGGGTCCACCGCCGGGGCGCGGGCGATCGCCGACCTCGACCGCGCCCGGGAAGACCTGGTCGATCGGGTCGACCCCGCCCTGCGGGAGGCGTTGCGGCTCGACACGGCCCTGGTCGACCAGGAGACCGGGGTACGCGGTTACGCGCTGACCGCCCACCCCGGTTCCCTGGAGCCGTTCACCTCGGGGGTCGGTCGGGCCGAGGCGGCGGTGTCGGTGCTGCGCGGGCTCGTCGCCGGGCTCCCCGAGGCGCGGGCCGCGCTGGACCGGGTGGTCGCCGAGGCGGGGCGGTGGCGGGTGGCCCACGCCGACCCGGCGGTGGCGCGGCTGGGGTCGGGCGGGTCCGTCGACGCCGCCGCGGTGGCCGGGGGCAAGGCCGCCTTCGACCGGGTGCGGGCCGCCGTGGACGGGTTGCAGTGGACGCTGGGCGCCGCCAGGGAGGCGGGGCGGGCGGCGCTGTCGGACGCGGCGTCGTCGCTGGTGGCCGTGTGCGTGCTGGTCGCGGTCGTGCTGCTGGCGGCGTTCGTGGCGGTCACCGCGGGGGTGCGGGTGGTGGTGGCCGGTCCGGTCGCCCGGTTGGCGGCAGGCGTGCGGCGGGTGGTCGCCGACGACGACTTCGCCCGGCCGCTGCCGGTGGGCGGGCCACGCGAGGTCACCGGGTTGTCCGACGACGTGGACTCCATGCGGCGGCGGATCGTCGCCGAGGTCGCGGCGCAGCGGGCCGTCAACGCCGAACTGGACCTGCGCACCGGGGAGCTCAGGCGGTCGAACTCCGAGCTGGAGCAGTTCGCCTACGTCGCCTCGCACGACCTGCGGGAGCCGCTGCGCAAGGGCGCCGGTTTCTGCCAACTCCTCGAACGCCGGTACCGGGGGCAGTTCGACGAGCGGGCCGACCAGTACCTCGGGTTCGCCGCGGACGGCGCCCGGCGGATGCAGGGGCAGGTCAACGACCTGTTGGCGTTCAGCCGCGTGGGCAGCCAGGACCGCGAGCCCGCGCCGGTGGACCTGGGTGCGGTGGCCGCGCTGGCCGTGGCCGACCTGGGTCCGGCGATCGAGGAGTCGGGCGCGGTGGTCGAGGTCGGGCCGCTGCCGACCGTGCTGGGGGAGGGGCCGCTGCTGACCGGGGTGTTCCGCAACCTCATCGGCAACGCGATCAAGTTCCGCGGCGAGGACCCGCCGCACGTGCGGGTGGAGGCCCGGGACGAGGGCGAGGAGTACGCGGTGGCGGTGACCGACAACGGCATCGGCATCCGGCCGGAGTTCGCCGAGCGGGTGTTCGTCATCTTCCAGCGCCTGCACACCAAGGACGCCTACCCCGGCACCGGCATCGGCCTGGCGATGTGCCGCAAGATCGTCGAGCACCACGGCGGCCGCATCGGGGTGGAGCAGGTCGAGCGCGGCACCCGACTGCGCTTCACCCTGCCCAAGCCGGACCCGGCTAGGCTGGCGGCCGCACACCACACGGGGGACGCCCCCGGGAAAGCCGAGAACCCGTGACCGAGCCCAGCGCCATGAAGATCATCGATGTCCTGCTCGTCGAGGACGACGACGGCGACGTGCTGATGACCCGTGAGGCCTTCGAGCACTACAAGATCCGCAACCAGCTGCACGTGGTGCGCGACGGCGAGCAGGCCGTGCAGTTCCTGCGCCGGGAGGGCCAGTACGAGGGCGCCCCGCGCCCGGACCTGATCCTGCTCGACCTCAACCTGCCCCGGTTCGACGGCCGCCAGGTCCTCGCCGAGATCAAGGCCGACGCCGCGCTGCGCCTCATCCCGGTGGTCGTGCTGACCACGTCCGAGGCCGAAGAGGACATACTGCGCAGCTACCAGTTGCACGCGAACGCCTACGTGACCAAGCCGGTGGACTTCGACCGCTTCATCGAGGTCATCCGCAAAATTGACGAATTCTTCGTCACCGTGGTCAAGCTGCCCCGCTAGGCGGTTTGATCCGGTCACCGGGGTTGCGCCTGGTGCGGCGCGGGAAGCGGCGGACGGTGGGGGCGGGCGGCACGGCGTCCAGCCCGCTGCCCCTCGGCCGTCGCAGCCGCCGCGGCCGGGGGACCCGCGGGTCGGTGGTGCCGGTGAGCTTCATCCGCACCGAGGTGACCAGGCAGGCCAGGGCCACCGCGGCGAGCAGCGCGCCCACCACGGTCCAGAAGGTGGTGTCGGTGCGCAGGCCCACGGTCAGGGCTCCGGCGGCACCCGCCGCCGAGAGCACAGCCTCGACCACGTAACCCCGCATCGCCCCCGCCTCCCGATCACCCGCGACCGCGTCACGGCTGTGGGGGTGGAGTACCCACTCCACCGCTTCTCACGCCACCCGGGCGGGCGACGGCGGATCGGTTGTGGTCCTCGACGCCCAGCGGGTTCCCGCTCACCACGGCGAGGGCGCGTAGTCCTTGAGGAAGCAGCCGAAGACGTCCTCGCCGAGTTCACCGCGGACGATCGGGTCGTACACCCTGGCGGCGCCGTCGACGAGGTCCAGCGGGGCGTGGAAGCCCTCGTCGGCGAGGCGCATCTTCGTCGGGTGCGGGCGCTCGTCGGTGATCCAGCCGGTGTCGACCGCGGTCATCAGGATGCCGTCGGCGGTCAGCATCTCCTGGGCGCTGGTGCGGGTCAGCATGTTCAGCGCCGCCTTGGCCATGTTGGTGTGCGGGTGGCCGGGGCCCTTGTAGGCGCGGGAGAACTGGCCCTCCATCGCGGACACGTTCACCACGTACTTGCGCCGAGCCGCCGCGGCGGCCATCACCGGGCGCAGCCTGCTGATGAGGATGAACGGCGCGGTCTGGTTGCAGAGCTGCACCTCCAGCAGCTCCATCGCGTCGACCTCGTGCACCCGCTGGGTCCAGCTGTTGACCGCGTGCAGGTCCGGCACCAGCCCGCCCGCGTCGATCGCGGTGTTCGCCGCGATCCGGTCGGGGGTGGCGGAACCGGCGGTCAACGCCAGCGCGGTCATGGTGTGCGCGTCCATCGCCCGCCAGTCGGTGGACCCGACCGCCCCGGCCAGCGCCGCCGGGTGCGCGTCGGAGGTGCGGCCCATGCTGATCACCTCCGGCCGCGGGCCGTCCGGCGGCGGCGCGGACTCCGCCTCGGCCAGCAGCGCGTAGGAGCCGGGGGAGCGGCGCACGGTCTGCGCGGCGTTGTTGATCAGGACGTCCAGCGGGCCCGCCGCGGCCACCGCGTCGGCCAGGTCGACCACCTGGGCCGGGTCGCGCAGGTCGACCCCGACGATGCGCAACCGGTGCAGCCAGTCCCCGGCGTCGGGCATCGCGGCGAAGCGGCGCACGGCGTCGTTGGGGAAGCGGGTGGTGATGGTGGTGTGCGCGCCGTCGCGCAGCAGCCGCAGCGCGATGTACATGCCGATCTTCGCCCGGCCACCGGTCAGCAGCGCCCGCCTGCCGGTGAGGTCGGTGCGGGCGTCGCGGCGCGAGCGGTTCAGCTCCGCGCACCCCGGGCAAAGCTGGTGGTAGAACGCGTCGACCTCGTGGTAGCGGCGCTTGCAGGTGTAGCAGGCGCGGGCGCGCAGCAGCGTCCCGGCGGTGGCCCCCGGGGTGTTCGACACCAGCGGGATGCCCTGGGTCTCGTCGTCGATGCGCTGCGGGGACCCGGTGGCGGTCGCCTCGGTGATCCGCCGGTCGTTCTCCGTCACCGCCGCCCGCCGCGCCGACTTGCGCCGCTGCTTCACCGACTTGAACACCCCGGCGGTGGCTCGCCGGATCGCCACCGCGTCCGGGTGCTCGGTGGGCAGTTCGTTCACCTCGGCCAGCACGGCCAGGCAGGCCGCCATCCGCTCCGGGGCGATGCCGGGGTGGTCGTGCTCCGGTTGAACTTCCCCTGCCACCGTGTCGGCCACTGTTTCGGCTGTCATGTCCCCACTCCGTGCTCGCGCGTGCGGCCTACCACTCTAGAAGGCCCGTTCGGGTGACCCGGATCGCACCGGTGGGTGAGGCCCCGGGCGGCACAATGGGCCGGGTCCATCGCAACGGAGCTGGGAGTGCGTCGTGGGTGTGGGTCTGGAGCGCGTCGGGTCGGTCGCCGTGGTCACGGTGGCCTCGCCGCCGCTGAACCTCTACACCGCCGACCTCCAGGAGGAGTTCGCCGCCGTCCTCACCCGCGTCGAGGCCGACCAGCCCCGCGCGGTGCTCTTCCGCGCCGAGGGCAAGCTCGTCAGCGGGGGCGTGGACGTGTCCCTGTTCGACGCCCAGGCCACCCGCGAGGACGCGCAGCGGCTGTTCGACACCATGCTCGACCTGCCCGAGCGGGTCGCCGCCCTGCCCTGCCCCACCGTCTTCGCCGCCCACGCCCTCTGCCTCACCTGGGCGTTCGAGGTCGCGGTCGCCTGCGACATCCTGCTCGCCGCCGAGAAGGCCTCGTTCGGCCTGGTCGAGAACGTCATCGGCCTCACCCCCACCATGGGCGGCACCCAACGCCTCGCCGCCCGCGCGGGCGTCGGCCGCGCCAAGGAGTTCGTCATGACCGGCGACCGCTACCCGGCGGCGGTGCTGGAGCGCTGGAACGTGGTCAACCGGGTCCTCCCCGACGCGGGTTTCGCCGAGGCGGCCCTCGCCTACGCCGACCGCCTCGCCCAGGGCCCGACCAGGGCGCACGCGGCCACCAAGGAAATCCTGCGCCACTTCGAGGCGGGCGGGGTCCCCGAGGCGAACCAGCACGTCACCGCCATCGCCGCCGACCTGTTCGACACCGAGGACCTGCGCGGCGCCGTCCGCTCCTTCCTCACCGAAGGCCCGGGCAAAGCCACCTTCCACGGCCGCTGACCCCCACCGAACCCCGGTCCCGGAACGGCACCGGGCCGGGTGGGCGCCCGGCGCAGCGCGCCACGGCGACCTCCCGGCCCGGTGGTGAGCGGAAACGACCTGCCGCGGCGCCTGCGGTCGAGCCGCCGCCCGGGAGGCCGCGGGCTCAGTTGTCCTGCAGGTCCGACAGCGCGGCCTTGACCTTGGCCAGCTCCGCCTCCAGCTCCTCCATCCGAGCCCGGTGCTGCTCGCGCGCGGCGTCCAGCACGGTCTCGATGGCCTTGGCGATGTCCTCGTGCAGTTCGGCGGCGGCGCGCGACACCGCGGCGGCGGCCACGCTGACGCCCTGCATCATCCGCTTGCCGCCCTGGGTCAGCTCGGCCTGCCACTCGCCCTCGGCGGTGCCGGTGACGGTGAGGGTCAGCTCGACGGTGCGGGTCTTCTTGGCGGTGCTCGCGGCGCGGGTCGCCTTCGGCTTCTTCGCCGGGGCGGGCTTGTCAGCGGGCTGGGCAGTGGGCGCGTCGGCGGGCTTGTCCTGCGCCGCGTCCTCGGCCCGGTCGCCGGACTGGTCCTCCGGCTCGGTCGCGGGGGCCTGCGGCGTGGCGGGCACGACCGCGGCGGCGGTCGTCGGGGTGGGCGCCGCGGTGCTGGTCGCGGGGGTGGTGGCCGGGGCGGGCTCGGCTGGTGTGGTCACGGTCTCGACACCGGTCTCGGTGGACACGATCGACTCCCTCTCAGGGCACGTGGTGAACGCGCATTAGAACACTAGTTCGGTTGGAGCGGATCACCGGGGCGGCCGGGCGGGTCGGCGCGGGCCACCGCTTGGGCGCTGCTCAGCGCGCGGTCAGCACCGCTTTCGCCGTTCGCCGACCGGAGACCAACGCGCCCTGGATCGACGGCGTGTCCCGGTGGTCGCCGCACACGTACAGCCGGTCGCCGATGGACACCGGTCGCCGCAGCGGGCTCCCGGACACCGGCAGCGCCTCGGGTATCCGGTAAGACCGTACCGGCCGCCACGCGGAGGTGTCGCGGTGGTAGAGCCGGGCCAGGTGCGCCCGCACCGCCTCCTCGCCCGGGTCCTCGTCGCCGACGGACGTGGACGACACCAGCACCCGGCCCGGGGCGTAGTCCGGGTTGGCGTTGGTGAGCACGACGCTGTTGGTCAGCGGGCCGCGCCCGGCGGC
Organism: Actinokineospora spheciospongiae; assembly: GCF_003182415.1. NCBI lineage: Bacteria > Bacillati > Actinomycetota > Actinomycetes > Pseudonocardiales > Pseudonocardiaceae > Actinokineospora > Actinokineospora spheciospongiae. The sequence continues at coordinate 11,698 of NZ_QHCP01000004.1, forward strand.
CTCCAGCACCAGCGCCGCCTCGGCGACCGGCGCCACGTCGGCCAGGTGGTAGTGGGTGACGCAGCCGCGCGTGCGGACCTCGGGCAACCGGTCGGGGAGCAGCCGGTGCGCGGTGGGGCCGCCGGTGGCGACGACGACGTGCCTGGCGGTGACCGCGCCGAAGTCGCCGGTGACCCGGCCGGGCACCACCTCGGTGATCGGGAAGCTGTACTTGACCGCACCCGCGGGCAGCCGCGCGGCGAGCTGGTCGGGGATGGCCCGCATCCCCGCCGCGGGCACCCCGATGGCGCCGCGGGCGAAGCTGCGCAGCACGAACTCGGCGAACCGGGTCGGCACGGTCAGCTCCGGGTCGAGGAACACCCCGGCCAGGAACGGCCGCAGGAACCGCTCCAGCACCGGGCCGGTGATGCCGTACTCGGCCAGCCGCTGCCGCAGCGGCCGGTCGTCGCGGCCGCGCAGGGTGGCGGGCGGGGCGGCGGCCACCGCGGCGGCGTAGGCGCCCAGCAGCGCCTTGCGCGGCAGCGAGCCGATCGGGGCGCGCAGCGTGGCGGCCAGCCGGGCGGGCTCGCGCCGCGGGTCGGCCACCAGGTGCAGCCCGTCGTCGTCGCTGACCAGGGCGCCGGGCAGGAACGGCCGCAGCCCCAGCGCCTCGACGTCGAGCAGGTCCCGGGCGGCCGGGTAGGCGGCGTTGAACACCTGGAACCCGCGGTCGAGCAGCACCCCGTCCACCGCGTCGGTGCGCACCCGCCCGCCCGGGGCCTCACCCGCCTCCAGCACGACGACCTCGCGCCCGGCCCGGGTGAGCGTCACCGCCGCCGCCAGCCCGGCCAACCCCGCCCCGACGATGACCGTCTCCACCTCGCTGCTCACGCCGCCAACGGTAGGAGCCCCGGTCTCACCGCGCCGGACGGCAGTGCGGGAACGACGCCGGATCGGTACCCGCCAGCACCTCGCGCGCCCGCGCCCGACCCAGGTTCCACCCGGTCACCGTCTCGGCCGGGCCGTAGGAGGCCGACAGCGCCTCCCGGTGCCCGTTGAGCACGCAGGCCCATTGGTACTCGGGCAGCTCCGCCAGCGCGGGCACGGCGTCGGGGGAGAGCCTGCTCAGGTAGACCAGGTCGAGGTTGCCGGTTTCGGCGTAGCGGGCCACGTTGCGCTCGGCGACGAACCGCTCCGGGTCGAGCAGGCCGACGCCGAACACCGCCAGCAGCGCCGAGACCAGCACCGCGCCCGGCAGCCAGCCCGCCCGCAGCCGCGCCCCGGCCACGAGCACCAGCAGGCACACCAGCCCCAGCCACAGCTCCACCACCTCGACCTGCAACCGCAGCACGGTGAAGCCGTAGGTCTGCTGGTAGGTCCACATCCGCACCAGCGCGGAGGCGACGATCACCAGGGTCAGCACCACCAACCCGCCGAGCAGTGCGCGCAGCCACCCGCGCTCGACGGCGGTCTCGCGTGGCGCCACCCGGGCGGCGATCCCGACCACGGCCAGGGTCAGCACGGTCACGACCAGAAGCTGCCAGAAGCCGCCCCTGGCGTACTCGGCGTAGGTCAGACCGGTGGTGCGCAGCACGTGCTCGCCGCCGCCGAAGAGCACCCGTAGCTGCACCGCGACGAACCCGGTGAACAGCAGCACCAGCACCCCCACCGGCCCGGCCCACTCCACCACCGCGGCCCGCCGCCCAGCCGGACCCGAGGCGGGTTCCGGCAGCCCGGCGGGGGAGTCGAGCAGGTAGCAGCCGCCCAGCACGACCAGGCCCAGCACCGCGAACACCCACACCCAGCGCACCCCGGCGGCCAGGTCCAACTGCGGGATGAGCGCCTCGAACAGGTCGGCGAACGCGGCGTCGGCACTGGCCAGCAGCGACCCGAACACCACCAGCACCAGCAGGCCCAGCGCCACCGTGCGCAGCACCCGCACCCGGGAACCACCCCGGCGCAGCGCGCGCAGGCCCGCGCTCGCCCAGGGCAGTGCCCGCACCGCGCCCGCCCACAGCACGACCACACCGAACACCAGCTCGCGCACGGTCCGCCCGCCGGTCACCGACAGCGCCACGGCCACGCAGGCGCCGAGCACGCACAGCGCGGTCAGCCAGTGCGCGGCCCGCAGGGTCGGCACGGTCATCAGCGCCGCGCCCAGCAGCAGCCACCGCCAGTCGGCCCGGACGCGCCCGCCCGCGGTGAGGAGGGCCGTGGCCACCCCCAGTGCGGCCACGGTCCACCCCACCCCGGGCCGGTCCAGCGGCAGCACCGACGCCCCGACGGCGGCGACCGCCCCCACCAGGAGCAGGACGGTCCTCGACGCGGCGGGCGAGCGCCGGACCCAGTGCTCGGCCGCCCACGACCCCGGCGGCGGCCACGGCCGGGTGAGCACCGGCTGCGCGGTCGGCGGTGCCTGCGCGGCCGTCGCAGCGGATGCGGCAGCGGGGGAAGGGTCGGTGGGTGTCGGTCCGGGCATGCGGGGACTCCAGGGTGTGCTCAGGGGTCGGTCACGGCACCCGTGGGCGTGGCCCGGGGTGTGCTCTCGCGGTCTTGGGATCAGGTCGAGCGGTGCCGCTCAGGCGGGCAGGGTGACCCGGATGCGGCAGCCGCGGTCGCCGTCGACCACGGCGATGCTGCCGCCGTGCAGCTCCACCACCCAGCGGGCGATGGCCAGGCCGAGGCCGGTGCCGCCGCCGGTGGCGCGCTCGCCCCGGCTGAACCGGCGGAACACCAGGTCCCGCTCGGCCTCGGCGATGCCCGGCCCGTCGTCGGCGACCTCCAGCAGCAGCCCGGCGGGACCGGCCGAGGCCAGCACCCGCACCTCCCCGTCGGCCGGGCCGTGCCGCACCGCGTTGTCGAGCAGGTTCACCAGCACCTGGTGCAGGCGCTCGCGGTCGGCGCGCACGGTCGCGGCGGTGGGGGAGACCGAGGTGCGGAACACGACCGCGCGCCCGGTGGCCGCCGCGTTGACCTCCGCCTCGGCCACGACCTCGGCCAGCAGCGGCGCCACCTCGACCTCCTCGCGGTCGAGCGCGTGCACACCCGCGTCGATGCGGGACAAGTCCAGCAGCTCGGTCACCAGCCTGCCCAGCCGCTCCGCCTGCGCCAGCGCGGTGCGCATGGTGGCCGGGTCGGGCTCGCTGACCCCGTCGACGACGTTCTCCAGCACCGCGCGCAGCGCCGCGATCGGGGTGCGCAGCTCGTGGGAGACGTTGGCGATCAGCTCGCGGCGGCTGCGGTCGGCCTCGGCCAGGTCGGTGCTCATCTGGTTGAACGCCCGGCCCAGCTCGCCCACCTCGTCGCGGGCGGTCACCCGGACCCGGCGCGAGTAGTCCCCCCGGGCCATCGCCCGCGCCGCCGCGGTCATCTCCCGCAGCGGCCTGGTCATGCCGTGGGCCAGGATCTGCGAGGTGATCACCGCGCCGAGGATCGCGGTGATCGAGGTGGTCGGCGGCAGCCAGCCGATGTTCCACCAGAACCAGGCGAACGCGGCGCAGCCCGAGGCCACCAGCAGGATGCCGATCTTGAGCTTGATCGAGCGCACCGGGTCCAGCGGGCGCGGCAGCCAGTCGGCCAGGGTGTTCAGGGCGGTCACGCGGGCACCTCGCTCATCGGGATCTCCAGCGCGTAGCCCACGCCGTGGACCGTGCGGATCAGGTCGGCGCCCAGCTTGCGGCGCAGCGCCTTGACGTGGCTGTCGACCGTGCGGGTGCCCGCCGCCTCGCCCCAGCCCCAGATCTCGGCCAGCAGCCGCTCCCTGGGCTGCACCGCGCGCGGCCGGGCCGCCAGGTGGGCCAGCAGCTCGAACTCGATCGGGGTCAGGTGCGCCTCGACACCGCCTCGCCGCACCCGCCGCTGCGCCGAGTCGACCTCCAGGTCGCCCACCACCAGCACCGGTTCGGTCGTGGTGGCGGCGCGCTCCACCCGGCGCAGCAGGGCGTGCACCCTGGCGGTCAGCTCGCGCGGGGAGAACGGCTTGGTCATGTAGTCGTCGGCGCCCACGCCCAGGCCCACCAGCAGGTCGGTCTCGTCGTCGCGGGCGGTGAGCATCAGCACCGGCACCGGCCGCGCCGCCTGCACCCGGCGGCACACCTCCAGCCCGTCGAACCCGGGCAGCATCACGTCCAGCACCAGCAGGTCCGGGCGGTGCGCGGCGGCCGAGGCGACCCCGGCCGGGCCGTCGTGGGCCAGCTCCACGTCGAACCCCTCGGCGCGCAGCCGCGCCGCGATGGACTCCGCGATCGTGGGGTCGTCCTCGACCACCAGCACCTTCCGCCGCGGTCCCGTGCCTGTCCCCATGTCACGGACTCTAAGCGGGGTCCGTGCGGGAAGGCGTCGGAGCGTGTGAACGTTCTGTGGAGGTAACTCGGATGAGAACGCCGCCCGGCGTTGCCTAGGCTGGGGAGCAAATGAGCGCCGACACCACCCCGAACCAGGCCGACCTGCGCGCGCGCCTGCCCGAGCTGATGCTCCGCGACCAGCGCAGGCTGGGCCGCAGGCTCGACGGGCTGCGCAAGACCCGCGACCCCGCCCGCCGCGCGGCCACCCTGGCCAGGGTCGCCGAGGAGGTCGAGGCCGCGGTCCGGCGGGTGGAGCTGCGGCGGTCGTCGCTGCCGCCGCTGAAGTACCCGGAGGAACTGCCGGTCACCCAGCGCCGCGAGGACATCCTCGCCGCGATCCGGGACAACCAGGTGGTGATCGTCGCCGGGGAGACCGGGTCGGGCAAGACCACCCAGATCCCGAAGATGTGCCTGGAACTGGGCCGCGGGGTCACCGGGCTGATCGGGCACACCCAGCCGAGGCGGATCGCCGCGCGCACGGTGGCCGAGCGGGTGGCCGAGGAGATCGGCACGCCGCTGGGGGAGACCGTCGGCTGGAAGGTCCGGTTCACCGACCAGGTCGGCGACCGCACCCTGGTCAAGATCATGACCGACGGCATCCTGCTGGCCGAGATCCAGCACGACCGGCTGCTGGCCCAGTACGACACGATCATCATCGACGAGGCGCACGAGCGCAGCCTCAACATCGACTTCCTGCTCGGCTACCTGGCCAGGCTGCTGCCCAGGCGCCCGGACCTCAAGGTCGTCATCACCTCGGCGACCATCGACCCGGAGCGGTTCTCCCGGCACTTCGGCGACGCCCCGATCGTCGAGGTCTCCGGGCGCACCTTCCCGGTCGAGGTCCGCTACCGGCCGCTGGTCGACCCCGAGGACCCCGACGCCGACCCGGACCGCGACCAGACCCAGGGCATCGTCGAAGCGGTCGAGGAGCTGTCGGCCGAGGGGCCGGGCGACGTGCTGGTGTTCCTGTCCGGTGAGCGCGAGATCCGCGACACCGCCGACGCTCTGAACGCGGCGAACCTGCGCAACACCGAGGTCCTGCCGCTGTACGCGCGGCTGTCCTCGGCCGAGCAGCACCGGGTGTTCCAGCCGCACACCGGCAGGCGGGTCGTGCTCGCCACGAACGTCGCCGAGACGTCGCTGACCGTGCCCGGCATCAAGTACGTCGTCGACCCGGGCACCGCGCGCATCTCCCGCTACAGCAACCGGCTCAAGGTCCAGCGCCTGCCCATCGAGGCGGTCTCGCAGGCCTCGGCCAACCAGCGCAAGGGCCGCTGCGGGCGCACCTCCGACGGCATCTGCATCCGGCTCTACAGCGAGGACGACTTCCTCGCCCGCCCGGAGTTCACCGACCCGGAGATCCTGCGCACCAACCTCGCCTCGGTCATCCTGCAGATGGCCGCCGCCGACCTCGGCGAGATGGTCGACTTCCCGTTCATCGAACCCCCGGACAAGCGCCACATCGCCGACGGCACCCAGTTGCTGCACGAACTCGGTGCCCTCGACCCGGCGCAGACCGACCCGGCCAAGCGGCTGACCCCGCTGGGCCGCCAGCTCGCCCAGTTGCCCGTCGACCCCCGGCTGGCCCGCATGGTCATCGAGGCCGACAAGAACGGCTGCCTGGCCGAGGTCATGGTCATCGCCGCCGCGCTGTCCATCCAGGACCCGCGCGAACGGCCGCAGGACAAGCAGCAGGCCGCTGCGGAGAAGCACGCCCGCTTCGCCGACCCGGACTCCGACTTCATCAGCTACCTCAACCTGTGGAACCACCTGCGCGAGCGGCAGAGGGAGCTGTCCAGCAACAGGTTCCGCCGCGAGTGCAAGGCGGAGTTCCTGAACTACCTGCGCATCCGCGAGTGGCAGGACATCCACAGCCAGCTCCGCCAGGTCGCCAAGCAACTGGGCATCACCCCGAACGAGACGCCCGCCGAGCCGCGCAACGTGCACATGTCACTGCTGTCGGGCCTGTTGTCGCACATCGGTTTCCGCGACCCGGCGGGCAAGGAGTACGTCGGCGCCCGCAACGCCAAGTTCGCCGTGTTCCCCGGGTCGGCGCTGTTCAAGAAGCCGCCGCGCTGGGTGATGGCGGCCGAGCTGGTGGAGACCTCGCGGCTGTGGGGGCGCATCGCCGCCCGGATCGAACCCGAGTGGATCGAACCGATCGCCGAGCACCTGGTGCGCCGCAACCACAGCGAACCGCACTGGGAGGCCAAGCAGGGCTCGGTGGTGGCGATGGAGCGGGTGACGCTCTACGGGCTGCCGATCGTGGTCTCCCGCAAGGTCCAGTACGGGCGCATCGACCCGGAGCTGTCGCGCGACCTGTTCATCCGGCACGCGCTCGTCGAAGGCGACTGGCAGACCCGCCACCACTTCTTCCGCGACAACCGCAAGCTGCTCGACGAGGTCGAGGACCTCGAACACCGCTTCCGCCGCCGCGACATCGTCGTCGACGACGAGACCCTGTTCCGCTTCTACGACGAGCGCGTCCCCGCCGAGGTCGTGTCCGGGCGGCACTTCGACTCGTGGTGGAAGAAGACCAGGCACGAGCACCCGGACCTGCTGACCTTCACCAAGGCCATGCTGGTCAACGACAGCGTCGACGTGGACGAGGACGCGTTCCCGGACGCGTTGCGGCAGCACGGCCTGACCCTGCCGCTGAGCTACCGCTTCGAACCCGGCCGCGACGACGACGGCGTCACCGCCCGGGTGCCCATCGCGGTGCTCAACCAGCTCAACGGCGACGCCCTGTCGGTGCAGGTGCCCGGGCTGCGCGAGGAGGTCGTGACCGCGCTCATCCGGTCGCTGCCCAAGCCGCTGCGCCGCAACTTCGTCCCGGTGCCCGACTTCGCCAAGGCGGTGGTGCGCAAGCTCGCCCCCACCGAGGAATCCCTCCCCGACGCCGTCGGCCGCGAACTGCGCGCCCTCACCGGTGTCCTCATCCCGCGCGACGCCTGGCAGCTCGACGCCGTCCCCGCCCACCTCAAGACCACCTTCCAGGTCGTCGACGGGGACAAGACCCTGGCCACCGGCAAGGACCTCGGCGCGCTGAAACAGCAGCTCAAGTCCCAGCTCCGCGAGTCGCTGACCGCGGCGACGGTCGACCTCGCCCGCCGGGGCCTGACCTCCTGGACCATCGGCACCCTGCCCAAGGTCGCCCGCACCGAGCAGAACGGCCTGGTCGTCACCGCCTACCCGGCCCTGGTCGACGAGGGCGCCACGGTCGCGGTCCGGATGCTCGACACGGCGGTCGAGCAGCGGGCGGCGATGTGGACCGGCACCCGCAAGCTGGTGCTGCTCAACGTCGCGTCCCCGACCAAGCACGTGGTCCGCTCCCTGTCCAACCAGGCCAAGCTCGCCCTGTCGCACAACCCGCACGGCGGCGTCCCGGCCCTGCTGGCCGACTGCGTCGACGCCGCGGCCGACCACCTCATCGCCCAGGCGGGCGGCCCGGCGTGGACCGAGGCGGGCTTCACCCGCCTGCGCGAACACGTCCGCACCCGCCTCAACGCCACGGTGGTCGAGGTCCTCGACGCCGCCCGCAAGGTCGTGCAGGCGTGGAACGACGTGGAGCGGCGCCTGGGGACCACCCGCGGCCCGATCTTCGTCGAACCGCTGGCCGACATCCGCGAACAGCTCGCGGGCCTGGTCTTCCCCGGCTTCATCACCGCCACCGGCGTCGCCCGCCTCCCGCACCTGGAGCGCTACCTGCGCGGCGTCGACCGCCGCCTGGACAAGCTCCCCGAGCGCCCGGACCGGGACACGGCGTGGATGCACACCGTGCAGGACCTGGAGGACGCCTACCACGACGCCGTCCAGCAGCGGCACCCCGCGGCGCGCGACACCGAGGAGGTGCGGGCGGTGAAGTGGATGATCGAGGAACTGCGGGTCAGCTACTTCGCCCAGACGCTCGGCAGCGCCGGGTCCATCTCGGACAAGCGCGTGCAGAAGGCGATCGCCGCGCTCATCCCCTGAGAGGTCCGGTCAGGTGCCGCCGCGCAGCAGCGCCGCGTAGAGGGTCAGGCCCGGGCCGAACGCCAGCACCACCACCGGTTTGCCGGAGGCGAGCTTCCCGGTGCGGCGCAGCTCCTCCAGGATGATCAGCACCGTCGCCGAGGAGCAGTTGCCGTACTCGCGCAGGACGGTGCGCGAGGCGTCCAGGGCGTCGGCGGGCAGTTCCAGTTCGCGGGCGACCGTGTCGAGGATGCGGGGCCCGCCCGGGTGCACCGCCCACGCGCCCACGTCGTCCACCGCCAGGCCGTGGCGGGTCAGGAGGTCGTCGACCAGTGGGCCGACGTGGCGGGCCAGGACGGCGGGGACCTCGGGGGACAGCTCCATCCGGAAGCCCAGGTCGGTGATGTCCCAGCGCATGTGGCCGGAGGTGGCGGGGTCGGTGCGCGCGGCCACGTCGGTGACGCTCAGCCCGCCGCCCCCCGGACCGCCGTCGCCGGGGCGCAGGACCACGGCCGCGGCGGCGTCGGCGAACAGGGCGTGCGTGATGACCTGGGACAGGTCGTCGGTGGTGGGCTGGGCGTGCAGGGAGGTCAGCTCCAGGCACAGCAGCACCGCCGGGCGGCGGCGGGCCACGACGTAGTCCGACACCGCGCCCAGGCCGGGCAGCGCCGCGTAGCAGCCCATGTGGCCGATCATCAGCCGCTGCACGTCCGCGGGCATCCCCAGGTCGGCGGCGAGGCGGATGTCCAGGCCCGGGGTGGTGTAGCCGGTGCAGGACACCACCGCGAACATGCCGACCTCCTCGGCCGACAGGCCCGCGTCGGCCAGGGCGGCACCCACCGCCTCCTTGCCCAGGCCCGGCGCCTCGTCGATGTAGCGCTCCATGCGCCGCTGCGTCGACCAGGTCGAGACGTCCTCGACCACCGGGTCGGCCACCGCGTGCCGGTGCCGCACCCCCGCGGCCCGGTACAGCCGCTCGGCCACCCGGGAGTTGCCCAGCCGGGGGGCGAAGAAGTCCGTCCACAGCGCGTCCTGGTCCATCCTGGCCGGGAACGCGCACGCGCCGCCCGCGATCACCGCCGCTGAGCCGGTCGTACCTGCGGTCATGTGCTCCTCTTCCTGCCGATCCCTTGGAACAGCACGGATGTCGTCGGTGCGGGCACCATCCGGACGCCGTCGCCGCGCCCGGCGAGCAGGCGCACCACGTCGAGCGCCGAGGGGCGGATACCCCGCAACGCGATGCCGACCCCGTTGTCGGCGCACAACCGCACCAGGTGCGCCCGGTCCACGAACAACGCCGGGTCGTGGATGCCCTTCGGCGCCGCGCCCGGCACCCGTTCGGCGATCGTCACCGCCACCAGCCGCGCCAGCCGGGTGTCGGCGATCGTGTCGACCACCAGCAGCCCGCCGGGGCGCAGCACCCGGCACGCCTCACCGACCGCGGCGGGCAGGTCCGGGACGTGTTCGAGGATCTCGCCCGCGCACACCACGTCGGCGCACCCGTCGACCAGCGGCACCCGGCCCACGTCACCGCGCACGGCGGTGACGCCGTGGTCGGCGGCCAGCGCCAGCGCGCTGCGGGTCAGGTCCACCCCGACGTGGCGGTAGCCCTTGCCCACCAGGTGCGGGGCGAGCAACCCGGCACCGCAGCCGAGGTCGACCAGCACGGCACCGGGTCGGGGGGCGGCGGGGACCAGTGCCGCCCTGGCGGCGGCCAACCAGTGCAGCATGGCGAACTCGCCGCGTGGCAGCCACCACTGGTCGGCGAGCGCGTCGTACTGCTCCGGGTTGTTCCGCCCGAGGTCCGGGGACCGGTCCCGCTCAGCTTTCGGGCGGAGAGGCACAGGACCTACGCTCGCACACCGGCAGCGGTTCCGCTGGACCACGGCCCACCCGCTGGACCGGGGCGCCGGGTGGTCGGCGCTGCCGAACGCTGCGAGGCTGATCAGGTGCGCGCATCGACTGCCCTGGCCCTCGTGCGGGCCTGCCACCCCGAACCCACGGTCGCGGTCACGGCGGTCGCCGCCGGGCTCGCGATCAGCGTCGGGCGCCCGGCGTGGGGTGTGGTCCTGGTCGCCGCCGCCGTGTTCACCGGCCAGCTTTCGGTGGGCTGGCTCAACGACTACCTCGACGCGGACCGGGACCGGACCGTGGGCCGCGCCGACAAACCGCTCGCGGTCGGGGCGGTGTCGCGGCGCGCGGTCGGTGTCGGGATCACCTGCGCCGCCGCGCTGTGCGTCCCGCTGTCGCTGTCGACGGGCTGGCTGCCGGGGGCGGTGCACCTGCTCGCCGTCGCCTCCGCCTGGTCCTACGACGCCTGGTTGAAGTCGACGGTCGCGTCCGTGGTGCCGTACGCGGTGTCGTTCGGGCTGCTGCCGGTGTTCGTGGTCCTCAGCGGGGAGGTCGCGCCCGCGTGGTGGCTGGTGGCCGCCGGTGCGCTGCTGGGGGCGGGGGCGCACTTCGCCAACGTGCTGCCGGACCTGGCCGATGACGCGGTCACCGGGGTGCGCGGTCTGCCGCAGCGGCTCGGTCCGCGCTCCGCGGCCGTCGCGGTGGTGCTGCTGCTCGCCTCGATGGCGTGCCTGGCGTTCGGGCCCGTCGGGGGTCCGGCGTGGACCGGGTTGTGGGCGTTGGGGCTGGCCGTGGCCGCGGTCGTCGCGTCGGTGGTGTGGGGGCGGGGTGACCGGTCGCGTGGGTTGTTCCGGGCGGTGATGGTCACGGCGCTGCTGGCCGTGGGACTGCTGCTGGTCTCACCGCTGGGGTAGCGCTCCGGGGGCGGCCTAGCGGTCGACCTGGAGGCGGACGACGGTGCCGGTGCCGGGTGCGGAGCGGATGCTGACCAGGTCGCAGAGGCGGTTGGCCAGCCAGACGCCGCGGCCGCCCTGGACGGCGGGGATGGGGGAGACGCGGCCGACCAGGGGGTTGGTGATGTGGCCGCTGTCGGTGACCTCGCAGGTGAAGGTGCGGTCGTCGTGCCAGGTGCGGAGGGTGCCCCGGTCGCCGCCGTGCACGATGCTGTTGGTGACGATCTCGTTGGTGGCCAGGGTCAGGTCCAGGGCCCGGTCGCGGGACAGGCCGAAGGCCGAGGAGCGGACCGTCACCAGGTCGCGCAGCTCGGGCAGGTCGTCCAGGGTGAAGTGCACGTCGTCGAGGTCCAGGGGGGCGGTGGCCTCCGGCAGGGGGCGGGCGAACACCGCGTAGCCGTGGTCGGGGTCGTAGGCGGCGCCCGGTCTGCTGGTGCCCCCGTCCAGCACGGTGGGGTGGGTGTGCTCGGCCTCGGGCAGCGCGTCCGCGTCGACGGTGCAGCGCAGGCGGAAGTCGATGGCGTCGTCGAAGGCGAGGTTGAGCAGGGCCTCGTGCAGCGCGGTCTCGGCGGCCGCGGCCGGGTCGTGGGTGGCGCGGGTGGAGTTGCCCACGCAGCGCAGCGGGCCGCGCGCGGTCTCCAGCAGGTCGCGCAGGGTCGGGATGAGACGGGCCGGGTTGCGGCCCAGGTCCGTGGTGTCGACCACCCGCACCCCGCTGCCGTCGAGGGCGTCGGCGAGCAGTTCCCGCCCGCGCGGGCCGAGCAGGGCCACCGCGGTCTCGCCCTCCCGCACACCCTCCCGCAGGAAGTCCACGGTCGCCGCCACGTACGCGTCGTCGTCGCGGTGGACCAGCGCTTCGTGCACGAACCCGGCTGTGCCCATGCTCGTCCCTCCGTCGGTGGGTGCCCCCGCGGAGCGAAGACGCCCGAGGCCGACCCGCGTCGCGGGCACGGGCAGCGTACCCGCGCGGACCCCCGGAGCAGGGCGAGTGGCCGGGTGTCGCGTGGTCCGGAAGGGTGATGTCATGGTCATCACCGCCGCCGCGAAGAAGCACCGGGTCGCGCTCGACGACTGGGTCATGCTCGGACTCGCCGTGGTCTCGGTCGCCCTGCTCGTCTACCGGGCGCTGTGGAACCCGCCCACCCACGTCGGCGAACTGATCGTCCGGATCGACTGGGCGTTCTGCGCGGTGTTCGCCGTCGAGTTCCTCTGGCGGTGGCGGCTGGCGGGCTTCACCGGCCGGTTCGTCCTGCTCAACTGGTACGACGTCATCGGCATGGTCCCCTGGGCGCACGTGCTGGTCCGCGCCTTCCGGCTGCTGCGCGTCGTGCGGGTGGTGACGCTGCTGACCAGGCTCCAGCGCCCGGTCGACCGCTCCGTCGGCGAGGAACTGGCGCACCGGGCGATGGGCCGCTTCGGCGGCGTCCTGATCGACGTGGTGAAGAAACCGCTCACCGTGGCCGTGCTGGAGGAGGTCGTCTCCGTGCTGCGCACCGGCCACTACGCGCGCAACATCGCCAGCGCCCTGGAGGAGAACCGGGCCGAGATCCGGCAGATGGTCCTGGAGAAGCTGAAGGAAGACCCCCAGGTCGGCAAACTCCGCCGCCTCCCCTTCCACGACGAGGTCGTGGGCGCGGTCTCCGAGGCGGTGCTGCGCGTGGTCCTGGAGATGCTCGCCGACCCCCGCACCGACGAACTGATCTCCGACCTGCTCCGGGAGAACATCGACCAGATCCGCCAGGCCGTGCGCGCGGGCGACCACCAGAACCTCCCCGACCCCGCCCCGCCGGGTCTCTGACCCACCACCCTGGACCCCGCCGCCCCGGGGAAGCCACCGGGGTCCACTGCCTGGAAACGCGGTGTCCCCGACCCGGTCCGGCTGGCAGCATGGGCCGGGTGACCTTCTCCCTCGACCCGGCCGTGCACCACCTCAACCCCGGCGGTTTCGGCATCGTGCCGGTCGAGGTCCGCGAGGCCCAGGCCCGGTTCCGGGCCGCGTCCGACGCCAACCCGATGCGCTTCCACCGGGTCGACACCCCCGCCCTGGTCGCCGCCGCCCGGGAGGCGGCGAGCGGGTTCCTGGGAGCCGACGTGGTGCTGGTGCGCAACGCCACCGAGGCCGCCGCGACCGTGCTCGCCTCGCTGCCGCTGGGGGAGGGGGACGAGATCCTGCTCTCCGACCACGGCTACGGCGCCGTGGCGATCGCCGCGCAGGCCGCTGCCGACCGGGTCGGCGCCCGGCTGCGCGTGGTGCACTTCCCCGCCGACGCCGGGCCGGACGAGGTGGTGGCCGCGTTCACCGGTGGGCTCACCGCCGCCACCCGGCTCGTGGTCGTCGACGCGATCACCTCGCCGACCGCGCTGGTGCTGCCGGTCGCCGGGGTCGCGCAGGCGTGCCGGGAGCGCGGTGTCCCGGTGTTCGTCGACGCCGCCCACGCACCCGGTCACCTCGACCAGCGCCCGGACCTGCTCGGTGTGGACTTCTGGGCGGGCAACCTGCACAAGTGGGCCTACGCCCCGCGCACCAGCGCTGGGCTGTGGATCGCCCCGCCGTGGCGCGACCGGGTCCGCCCGCTCGTGCCGTCCTGGGACCACCCGGCCGGGTACCCGCGCTGGTTCGACCACGCGGGCACCGGCGACTACTCCGGGTGGATGGCGCTGCCCGCCGCCTTCGACCACTGGCGCGCGGTGGGCGGCTGGGACGCGGTCGCGGCCAGTTCGGCGTTGCTGGACCGGGGCGTCCGCCTCGTCGCCGACGCCCTCGGTGCCCCCGGGCAGGTCAGCGCGCACCACGCCCCGCTGATGCGCCTCGTCGCCCTCCCCTCCGGGCTGGTCGCCGACTTCGACGACGCCGCGCGCTACTACGGGGAACTCAGCGCCCGCGGCATCGAGGTGCCGGTCATCCACTGGCACGGCGCCGCCTACGTCCGCGTCGGCGCCACGACCCACACCACCGAGGACGACTTCGCCGCGCTCGCCGCCGCCCTCGCCGAGGGCCGCTAGAACCCCCAGTCCGACCGTTCCAGCTCGATGCCCTCCACGCCGAGGACCGCGCGCACGCCCGCGACGCCCGCCGGGTCGATCGACCCGGTGACCACGCCGACGTGCTCCAGCACCGCGTCCACCGACAGGCCCACGGCGCGCAGGTCGGCCACCAGGTCCGGCAGCCGACCCATGCCGTCGTCGTCCACGGTCACCAGCACCCGTAACGGACCGGGGTCGGTCACGGGGCCTGCACCAGACCCGCCCCGACGTCGGTGCTGGGCAGCGGCTGCCGGATGGCCGACTGGGCCAGCCGGGCCCACAGCGCCCACGACCGCGCGCCGGTGGCCTGGGCGATCAGCGCCGCCACCCCGGCCACGTGCGGGGTCGCCATGCTGGTGCCGCTGATCCGGTTGTGCCGCAGCGGCATCGGCCACGACGACAGCACGTCCACCCCGGGCCCGACCACGTCGACCGAGCCGATCCGGTCCACGGTGCCGCAGGAGAAGTACGCGATCGCCTCGGCCGCGTCGACCGCGCCCACGGCCAGGATCGACGGGCAGTTCGCCGGGTGCCCGACCGGGGCGACCGCCCCGGTGCGCCGGTCGGACTCGTTGCCCGCCGCCGCCACGATCAGCGTGCCCTGCGCCATCGCCCTGGTCGCCACCCGCTCGAAGGTGCGGGAGAACGGCTGCCCCGGCTGGGTCGCCGCGCCCAGCGACATCGACACCACCGCGCACCCGTTCTCCACCGCCCAGGCGATGCCGGACAGGATGCCGCCGTCGGACCCGGAACCCCCGTCGCTGAGGACCTTGCCCACGTAGATCTCCGCGGCCGAGGCGATGCCGTAGCCCGGTCCGTCGCCGGGCTCGCGCGGCCCGCACGAGGTGCCGACGCAGTGCGTGCCGTGCCCGTGGCCGTCCTGCGCGCTCTCCCCGGGCACGAACGACTCGGCGGTGACCTGCCGCCCGGCGAAGTCCGGGTGCGCCAGGTCGAACCCGGTGTCGAGGACCGCCACCCTGATCCCCGCCCCGGTCGCCGTGCTGAGCTGCGCCCCCACCGCCTGCAACCCCCAGGTGAACACGCTCTCGTCCACCGCGACCGCGGTCTGGACCTCCTCGGCGGTGATGGCGCGCACCCGCCGTTCCCGCTCCAGCCCCGCGATCGGCCCCGACGCCGCCGCGGCCCGGGCCAGTGCCTCCGCCTGGTCTGGGTCCGCGTCGACCACCGCGACGCCGAGCCGGTCGAGCACCAGCCCGCCCGCGCCGCGCAGGTCCGCGCCCGGACCGGTGGCGTCCACGGTGGCGGCCACATCGATCCCGGCGATCCGGTTCAGCTCCCGGGTCCCGGCGGCCACGGAGTCGTCCTCCAGCAGCACCAGGTACCGGCCCGTCGTCCCGTCGTCCGCTGTGCCGTCGTCCCTGCTGGGAGTGGTCATCGACCTCACCTCGTTCCTTCCGGTGGGCCGTGTCCGCCCACCTGAGGGTCTCTCGAATACCTTGACAGGACTGTGACGGCCATTACAGCCCTGCTACCCGAATGGCCCACCGCCGTCCGCCCAGTGCGACACCTCTCCCGTGTCCGGGAGCTGCCGTTACTGTCGGGGCCATGCAGACCTGGCAATCCCACCCGGTGCCCGAGGTGGACGGCACCCCACGGCCGCTGCGCCTGTTCGACACCTCGTCGGGGCAGATCCGGCCGACCACCCCGGGCCGCACGGCCACCATGTACGTCTGCGGGATCACCCCGTACGACGCCACGCACCTGGGGCACGCGGCGACCTACCTCGCCTTCGACCTGGTCCACCGGCAGTGGCTCGACAACGGCCACGACGTGCACTACGTGCAGAACGTCACCGACATCGACGACCCGCTGCTGGAACGGGCCGAGCGGGACTCCGACGACTGGGTCGTGCTCGGGATGCGCGAGACGGCGCTGTTCCGCGAGGACATGGAGGCGCTGCGGGTGCTGCCGCCGCGCGAGTTCGTCGGCGCCGTCGAGGCCATCCCGGAGATCGTCGAGGCGGTCGGCAAGCTGCTCGCCGACGGCTCCGCCTACCGGGTGGACGACGAGGAGTACCCCGACGTCTACTTCGACCACACCGCCACCGGCCGCTTCGGCTACGAGTCGAACTACGACGAGCCGACCATGGACCGCTTCTTCGCCGCCCGCGGCGGCGACCCGGACCGCAAGGGCAAGCGCCACCCGCTCGACGCCCTGCTGTGGCGCAGCGCCCGCCCCGGCGAACCGAGCTGGCCCGGTGACCTCGGCCCCGGCCGCCCCGGCTGGCACGTGGAGTGCTCGGTCATCGCCCTCAACCGGCTGGGCATGACCTTCGACCTCCAGGGCGGCGGATCGGACCTGATCTTCCCGCACCACGAGTACAGCGCCGCGCACGCCGAGGCCCTGACCGGCGAGCACCCCTTCGCCCGGCACTACGGCCACTCGGCGATGATCGGCCTGGACGGCCTCAAGATGTCGAAGTCGCGGGGGAACCTGGTCTTCGTCTCCCGGCTGCGCGCCGACAAGGTCGACCCGATGGCGATCCGGCTCGGCCTGCTGGCGGGCCACTACCGCCAGGACCGCTCCTGGACCCAGGACATCCTCGACACCGCCCTCGCCCGCCTCGACCGCTGGCGCACCGCGGTGTCGGCCGCCACCGGCGCCCCCGCCGACGACCTCGTCGCCCGCATCCGCGACCACCTGTCCGACGACCTGGACACCCCCGCGGTCATCGCCGCGGTCGACGCCTGGGCGGCCCAGCCCGGCTCCGACCCGACGGCCCCGGGCAAGGTCCGCACCGCCGTCGACTCGCTGCTCGGCGTCCTGCTCTGACGGTCCGGCAGCCCGGTCGGGGCTGACCGGCCCGCTGGACCGGTTCGCGCTGGACCGGTTCGCGGTGGACCGGGCCGGTGGTCCGGTCCACCGCGAACCGGACCGCTCCCGGGCCGCCGTCCTCCGGCGCCCGGGAGCCCCGCCGCGGAACCGCCCGCATGGCCCGCGGGCGGACCCACCTGAGTCACACCCCGAGCATGCCCGCCGGGTCGCCCTCCGGCCGGTCGCGCCGGGTCACACCCCGCCAGGTCCCGCCGAGGTCACACTCCGGCCGGTCCTGCCGGGGTCACACCCCGGCCGGTCCTGCCGGAGGCACACCCCGGTCGGTCCCGGGCCCGACCCGCCGCGCCGGTCGGTCCTGGCGGGGTCACACCCCGGTCGGTCCCGGACCCGAGCCGCCGCGGCCGGGTCCCGGCCGCCGCCTGCGCAGGTAGCGCTCGAACTCGGCGGCGATCACCTCGCCGCTGGCCTCGCCCAGGGTGTCGTCGGCCTCGCTGCGCTCCTCGAGGGCGCGGACGTAGTTGCGCACGTCCTCGTCCTCCTCGGCCATCTCGCTGACGGTGGCCTGCCACTCCTCGGCCTGCTCGGGCAGCGCGCCGAGCGGCACCTCCACGTCCAGGATCTCCTCCACCCGGTGCAGCAGCGCCAGCGTCGCCTTCGGCGAGGGCGGCTGCGACACGTAGTGCGGCACCGCCGCCCAGATGGAGATCGCGGGCACCCCCGCCTGCACGCACGCGTCCTGCAACACCCCGACTATGCCGGTCGGCCCCTCGTAGCGGGAGCGCTCCAGGCCGAAGCGGGCGGCGGAGGTGGCGTCGTAGGCGGTGCCGGTGACCGGCACCTGCCGGGTGTGCGGGGTGTCGGCGAGCAGGGCGCCCAGGGTCACCACGGTCGTGATGCGCAGGTCCTCGATGTGCTGGAGCAGCTCGGCGCAGAACGAGCGCCACCGCATGTTCGGCTCGATGCCGTGCACCAGCACCACGTCCCGGTTGGACCCGGGCGGGCGGCACACCGACAGCCGGGTGGTGGGCCACTCGACCCGCCTGGTCACCCCGTCCACCATGCGGACGGAGGGCCGGGTCACCTGGAAGTCGTAGTAGTCGTCGGGGTCCAACTCGAGCAGGGGGCTGGCGTCCCAGGTCAGCTGCAGGTGCTCGATGGCGGTGCTCGCCGCGTCGCCCGCGTCGTTCCAGCCCTCGAACGCCGCCACCATGACGGGGTCGACGAGTTCCAAGGGCTCGGTGCTGGGCTCGCGGTCGGCGGCCATGTGCGGGTCCGGATCGGTCACCGGCCCAGCCTACGGCCCACCCCCGATCGTGGTAGATCACCGGTCGCGAGTGGCTGGCCGGGCGTGTCGGGTGGTGGTGCGGGGCGAACGGCGCTCCGCCCGATGGGCCCTCCCCCGATCGTGGTAGATCACCGGTCGCGAGTGGCTGGCCGGGCGTGTCGGGTGGTGGTGCGGGGCGAACGGCGCTCCGCCCGATGGGCCCTCCCCCGATCGTGGTAGATCACCGGTCGCGAGTGGCAGGCCGGGCGTGTCGGGTGGTGCGGGGATCGAAGGCGCGCGGATCGTAGGGTGGGGCCATGCCGAGCCAGCGCGTCGACCCCGCCCTGCCCGCCGCCGTGCTCTGGGACATGGACGGCACCCTGCTCGACTCGGAGAAGCTCTGGGACATCCCGCTCTACGAGTTCGCCGAGCGCCTCGGCTTCACCCTCGCCGCCGAGACCCGCACCGCGATGATCGGCAGCAACGTCCCCACGACCATGGCCCTGCTGTTCGCGCAGGCCGGGATCGAACCGTCCGCCGACGACATCCGCGAGGCGGTGGGCTGGATCGATGCCCGCATGGCCGACCTGTTCGCCACCGACCTGCGCTTCCGCCCCGGCGCCCCCGAGGCCCTGCGCGCCGTCCGCGCCGCGGGCCTGCCGACCGCGCTGGTCACCTCCACCGAGCGCCCGCTGACCGAGATCGCCCTCGACGTGATCGGCCGCGAGTTCTTCGACGTCACCGTCACCGGCGACGAGGTCGACGGCCGCAACAAGCCCCTGCCGGACCCGTACCTCAAGGCCGCCCGCCTGCTCGGCGTGGACCCGGCCGAGTGCGTCGCGGTGGAGGACTCGCCCACCGGCACCGCCGCCGCCGTCGCCGCGGGCTGCGTCACCGTGGTGGTCCCGTGCGAGGTCGACGTCCCCGGCGGCGAGCGGCGCGTGCTGCGCGAGTCCCTGGTCGGCTTCGACGCGGACGCCCTGCGGGCACTGGTGCCCGCCACCCGGTGAGGTCCGCCGCCCGCCGGTGGTGGCAGGATCTTCGACCGTGAAGACCTTCGACGAACTGTTCGCCCAGCTCCTCGACCGGGCGCGGACCCGCCCGGAGGGCTCGGGCACCGTGGCCGCGCTGGACGCGGGCGTGCACGCGCAGGGCAAGAAGGTCCTGGAGGAGGCGGGCGAGGTGTGGATCGCCGCCGAGCACGAGTCGGACGAGCAGTTGGCGCTCGAGGTGTCGCAACTGCTGTACCGGGTGCAGGTGCTGATGATCGGCCGCGGCATCACGCTGGAAGACGTCTACCGCCAGCTCTGATCACTCTTCTGTGGACAGTCCTCGGCCTTAGGGTGCCGGTCTTTTGCCGGGGTGTCCGGGTGGGTGGATGTGCTCTGTTTAGAGCCCGGTCTTTGTGTGGGTGGTGCCCGGCTGGGTGGATGTGTTTGGCCGGGGCCCCTATGGCGATCATGTGCTCCAGTGTGACCGGGTGGGGCTGAAAAGATGCCCCACCGCCCAGGCAGGCTGTCACATGATCGCCACCCCCGGCCAAACACATCCACCCACCCGGGCGTTTGCTTAGCCGGGCCGCCGGTTGGTGGGGTGGTCGGCCTGCGTTAGGAGATCTACCCACCCGGGCCTGTCTGGAGCCGGGCCAGCGGTTTTCGGGGTGGTCGGCTGGCCAACCGCATCCACCCGCCCGAGCATTCGGTCGCCGGGTCGCCGGGTCGCCGGGTCGCCGGGTCGCCGGGTCGCCGGGTCGCCGGGTCGCCGGGTCGCCGGGTCGCCGGGTGGTTGGCTGGGCAAGCGCACCCACCCACCGGGGCACGTCCGTAGCCGGGCCTGCGGTTTCGGGGTGGCTGGCTTTGAGGGCGGGTCCTGGTTCTGGTCTTGGTCCTAGTCCGCTCGGTCGAGGGGGGTTTCCTCGCCGGGGTCGGGTTCGGGCCAGCCGGGGTAGGGCGGTGGGGTGCCGCCGAAGGCGGGGCAGACGGCCTGGTAGGAGCACCAGCCGCAGAGCTTGCTCTGGTTGGGGCGGAAGTCGCCGGTCTTGCCCGCGCGGAGGATGGCCTCCCAGATGGCGTCGAGGGTGCGCTCGAACCGGGACAGCTCCGCCTCGTCCGGGGCGTAGGCGAGGTTCTGGCGGTCGGCCAGGTACATCAGTTGCAGCCTGCTGGGCACCACGCCGCGCAGGCGCCAGAGGGCCAGGGCGTAGAACTTCATCTGGAAGAGGGCCTTGGCCTCGCCGATCTCCCTCGGCGCCGCGCCCGTCTTGTAGTCGACCACCCTGATCTGGCCGGTGGGGGCCACGTCCACGCGGTCGATGAAACCGCGCAGCAGGACGCCGGACTCCAGTTCGGTCTCCACCATCAGCTCGCACGCGTCGGGCTGGAGCCTGCGGGGGTCCTCCAGTTCGAAGTAGCCGTCGATCAGGCCGTCGGCGGTGGCGAGCCAGGCCGCGGTCTCCTCGGCGGACCCCGCGTCGTCGAAGATCGTGGCGAGTTCGGGGCGTTCGGCGAGGAGGTCGGTCCAGGTGGGGGTGAGCAGGTCGTGGGCGGCGGCGGGGAGGCGGTCCTCGGCGGGCAGGGCGTAGAGGCGCTCCAGGACCGCGTGCACCACCGTGCCGCGCACCTGCGCCTTGGTGGGCTGCTCGGGCAGCCGGTCGACCGCGCGGAACCGGTAGAGCAGCGGGCACTGCTTGAAGTCGCTCGCCCGGGACGGTGACAGGGCGGGCCTGCGCCGGGCGCGCCTGGTCGTCGCCGTGCCGCCCGCGCTCGTGCTGTCGGTGCCGTTCGTGCCGCTGGTGCTCTCCGTGCCGACTGCCATGGGGTGAACCCTAGCGACGGCCACCGACAGTTCCGGCCACCGCCACCCTCGGTGGTGGTGGCGTGGTGGGCTGCCGCCGGGAGGTGAACGGCCACCCGTTCGCGGCACGCGGTCCACCCTGAACGGGGGACTTCTCGTGGATCACTGCCGCCCCACACCAGCGGCCCTAGGCTGTGGCAGGTGTCCAGCGCCGCCCACCCGACCGCCCGCGAGCGCGATGGTGGTCTGCTGCTGTTCCGCTACAGCGGCGTGCCGGTGGTGCTCGCGCCCTCGTGGTGGCTGGGTTCGCTGGCCGTCGTCGTCTTCTACGCCCCGCTGGTGCGCACGCTGATGCCCGGGGCGTCCGCGCTCACCTCGATCCTGCTCGCCGCGGCCTTCGCCGTCCTGCTCGGCGTCTCCGTCCTGGCCCACGAGCTTGGGCACTGCGTCGTGGCGCTGCGCCTGGGGCTGCCGGTCCGCAGGCTGCGGCTGTTCCTGCTCGGTGGGCTGTCCGAGATCTCCCGGACGCCGCGCAGGCCCGCGCACGAGGGCGTGGTCGCGGCGGCGGGGCCCGCGGTGTCCATCCTGTTGGCCGCCGCCTGCGGGCTCGGTCTGCTGGTGATGCCCCCGGGGGGACCGGTGTGGCTGCTGGTGCTGGAGTGCGCCTTCGCCAACACCGCCGTCGCCGTGTTCAACCTGCTGCCCGGCCTGCCGCTGGACGGGGGGCGGATGCTGCGCGCGGGCGTGTGGGCGCTGACCGGCCGCCGCGGCCTCGGGACCAGGGCGGCCGTGCTGGGCGGCTGGGTCGTCGCCGCGCTGCTGGTGCTGTGGGCGCTGTGGGGTCTGGCCGAGGGGAGCCAGGACCGGTGGCTGCGGCTGGGCGTGTGCCTGCTGACCGCGTGGTTCGTCGTCGCCGGGGCCGGGGGTGAGCTGGCCTCCGAGCAGCACCGCGAGTGGCCCGCGGGCCTGCGGCTGGTCGACCTGGTGCGGCCGGTCCTGCAACTGCCCGCGGAGAGCCCGGTGGCCGACGCGCTGGCCGCCGCCTCCGGGCGCGGGGTGGTCCTGGTCCGCGCCGACGGCGTGGCCGCCGGGCTGCTCGACGAGACCGCCGCCCGCGCGCTCGCCGAGGTGTCCCCGTTCAGCCCGGCCGAGCAGGCCGCGCAGCCGATCCGCCCCGAGTCGGTCCTGCTCGCCTCCGAACCCGGCGAGGACATCGCCGAGCGCGTGCACACCACCGCGGCCTGGCAGTTCGTCGTGGTCGACGACGACGGCCGCCCCTCCGGGGTGCTGCACCGCGACGACCTGCGCGCCGCCCTCGAGAACCGCCCCTGAGACCGGCTCCGCGACCGGCTGCGGAGGACCGGTACCCGGGTGCCCCGGGCGCGTCTGCGACCATCTCTTGTCGTTCAGGTGTTGGCGAAGGTGAGGCGTGGTGGCGGTGCGGAAGGTCAGTGGCCCGTTCGAGGTGGGGGACCGGGTTCAGCTCACCGATCCCAAGGGCAGGCACTACACCCTGGTCCTGGAGGCGGGGGAGAAGTACCACACGCACCGGGGGGCGCTGGCCCACGACGACGTGATCGGGCAGCCGGAGGGGTCGGTGGTCAGCTCCGCGGCGGGCACCTCCTACCTGGCGCTGCGCCCGCTGCTGAGCGATTACGTGCTGTCCATGCCGCGCGGCGCCCAGGTGATCTACCCGAAGGACGCCGCGCAGATCGTGATGCAGGGCGACATCTTCCCCGGCGCGCGGGTGCTGGAGGCCGGTGCCGGGTCCGGCGCGCTGACCTGCTCGCTGCTGCGCGCGGTCGGCCCGACCGGCACGGTGACCTCCTACGAGATCCGCGAGGACCACCTCGTGCACGCCGAGCGCAACGTGGTCCAGTTCTACGGCGAGCACCCGCCGAACTGGGAGCTGAAGCTGGGCGACCTGGCCACGCACACCGGTGAGGTCGACCGGGTCATCCTCGACATGCTGGCCCCGTGGGACATGCTGCCCACCGTCGCCGAGCACCTCATCCCGGGCGGGGTCCTGGTGACCTACGTGGCCACCACGACCCAGCTCTCGCGGGTGACCGAGGCGCTGCGCGAGCAGACCTGCTGGACCGAGCCGCACGCCTGGGAGACGCTGATCCGCCCGTGGCACTCGGTGGGCCTGGCGGTCCGCCCGGAGCACCGGATGATCGGGCACACCGCGTTCCTCATCACCAGCCGCAAGCTCGCCGACGGTGTCGTGGCCCCCAAGCCGCAGCGCCGCCCCAGCAAGGGCTAGGCCGTGTTTCGAAAGCCCGTGTTCGCGATAGTCGCGCCGGATGCGGCCCCTGGCGGCACGGGAGGAGGACACCGATACAACCCCGGTATCGGCGCCCTCCTCCCGCACCGCCAGGAACCACCCCGATCACGACTCTCATCGAACGAGACTTCCGAAACACGGCCTAGCGGACGCACCAGGTCCCGGAGCGCAGCTCCAGGGTCAGCGGCACCGTCGAGGTTTTGCCCCCGGCGGTGACCGCCACCTGGGCGACCGCGGTGGCGCCGTCGACGGCCGGGTAGGCCACCAGGTCCGCGTGCGCGTCCGGCGGGGCGCCGTCGGCGGCGCCGACCCTGGCCGGGTCGCAGCTCACGGCGCGCATGGCGTCGGGGTCCCGGTCGTTGATCGCCGCGAGGGCCCGGTCGGTGAGGGCGCGCAGCGCCGGGTCGTCGGTCGGGGCGAGGGTGCGCGTCGCGCCGGTGGAGTCGACCGGGGGAGCGGGGGCGTCCTCGCCCGAGGTGGAGGCGATGGCCACGGCCACCGCGGCCAGCAGCCCACCGGCGAGCACCGCGGTGGCGACGCCGCGGCGGTGCGGTGCCTGCTCGGTCATCCGGCCCTCCCGGTTCGGCGTAGCCCATACGGTAGGCGGCCGGGGGCGGTGGCGGAAGACGCCGGAGGGGCGGACCGAATCCGGTCCGCCCCTCCTCGTCTGCCCGGGTCAGCGCGTCAGATCGACACGCACCAGCCCTTCGCGCCCTTCTTGAGCACGATCGGGAAGTCGATTGGCGAGCTGGACGCGACCACCACCTTGGTGTCGACCTTGCCGTCGGAGTCGCCGAAGGTGGTGGGCTCGCCCACCACGGTCACCTCGCCGCCGTTGGGGGCCACGCTGGTGTACATGATGCCGGGGGAGCCGTCGCAGGTCAGCGACTTGGCGGTCGCCTCGTCCTTGTCGTTGACCGCCTGGGCGTACTTCGCGCCGGTGGCCTTGATGTCCTCGCCGCCGCCACCGGCCTCGCCGCCGCCCCCGCCGCCGCCCGCGGTGGTGGTCGTCCTCTTGGTGGTGGTGATCTCCTCGTCCGAGGCGGTGGTCCGCGTGGACTTCTTGGTCGTCGTCGTGGGCGCCTCGGAGCTGCTGGCGGCCGGGGGGGCCGCCGTGCCGCCGTTGTCGTCGCTGTCCCTGGTGAGGAAGAAGATTCCGGTGCCGATGCCCGCGAGCACCACGACCACGGCGGCGACGATGGCGATGATCTTGCCGGTGCTCGACTTCTTCGGCGGCTGCCCGCCGGGGCCGCCGTAGGGGTCCTGCCCGTACTGGCCGGGCTGCTGCCCGTACTGGCCCTGCTGGCCGTACGGGTCCTGCTGCTGCTGGCCGTAGGGGTCCTGCGCGCCGTACTGCTGTTGGGTCTGGTCGTAACCGCCGCCCTGCTGCGGGTACTGCTGGGTGGGGTCGTAGCCGCCCGGTTGCTGCTGGCCGTAGGGCTGCGGCTGCTGCTGGCCATAGGGGTTGTTCTGCTGCCCGTACGGGTCCTGGCCGTAGGGCCCGGGCTGCTGCGGTGGGTAGGTCATCGAACCCAGACTCCTCGTTGATCACCGGTCACGGTCACCGGTTGCGCCACGTGTCGCGACAGGTGCCGGGGAGGTCCCCGGGGCGGACGTACCCGGAGGATACGCGGGCCCGCGGGCTTCGCGGATCATCCGGCACCCCGTGCCGGAGACCCGCCTGGACTCGGCGAACGGGCTGGTCACCGTCGCGCCGCCGAGCTGTCAGGTCTTCTCGCCGCAGAACTTCCAGGTGCCGGATTCCTTGACGATCTTGATCTCGATCTTCACTTCCGACGTCGTGCCGGTGTCGGTCGTGAGGTTGAGCTTGAAGCCGCCGGAGGCGATGCTCCCGGTCACCGTGGGCTCGTCGCCCGGCGTGGCCTCGATCTTGTACGGCTTGAGCTCGTCCTCGAGCGAGGTCGTGTCGGTCCCGTACTTCTTCTTGTAGGCCTCGCAGGCCTTGCCGACCACGGCGGAGAAGGACTTGGACTCGTAGGCCTTCATGTACTCCTCGACCACCTCGGCGGGGCCGGAGGTGTCCGCGGGCTTGGTGGTCCTGGGCGCGCTGCTCTTCTTGGTCGAGGTCGGGCCGTCGTCCTCCGACGTCGGCTCCGCGCTGGTGCTGGTGCCCGGTTGCGCGGTGACGGGGTCGTCGTCGCGGGTGAGGAAGAAGATGCCCACGCCCGCGCCGCCGAGCAGCACCACCACGGCGGCGACGATGGCCACGATCATCCCGGTGTTGGACTTCTTCGGCGGCTGCCCGCCGGGTCCGCCGGGGAAGCCGCCGACGCCCTGGTAGGCGGTCTGCTGGGCGTACGGCTCCGGTGCGGCGTACGGGTCCTGCTGGGCGAAGCCGCCGGTGTTCGGCTGGCCGTACCCACCGCCCTGGCCGTAGCCGCCCTGGCCCTGGCCGTACCCGCCCTGTCCGCCCGGTTGCTGGCCGTATCCCCAACCGCCGGGTTGGTCCGGCTGCTGGCCGTAGGGTCCCGGCTGCTGCGGAGGATAGGTCATGCTCGCCCCTGACTCGTAGTGCTCGTGCCGCGTGCGGCGACGGTGTGTGGCCGTGTCGGATGGACGGGCCCGCGGGCCGTCGCGTTCCCTCCGGAGGTCACCCGAATGGGTTTCGGGATGCAACCACATCGTATTTGCCGGGAGCTGGGGCGGGCACGGGGCGGCCCCGAACGGGTGACGGAACGGGAATGCCCAGCTCAGCGCACGGCGGAGAACCGGTCGACGCACCAGGTGCCGTCGGCCTTGCGCTCCATCCGGACGCGGCCGTTGCGCGGCTCGCCCTCGTACTCCACCGAGAAGTTCACCGTCGCCCGGTCGCCGTCCTCGGTGACGTCGCCGATGATCCTGGGTTCCTCGAACCGGCCGATCTCGGTGGCGCCCACGGCGTCGTCGGGGTCGCACAGGAGCTTGTTGTAGGCCTCGTGGTCCGCGTCCGCCGTGGCGGCCAGCGCGGCCTCGGCGGTGCCGCGCGGGGTGGTCAGGTCCGTCCCACCGGTCAGGACGAGGACCAAAGTGACTGTGATGCCGATCACAGCGATGCCGCCGATGCCGAGAACCCAGGGCAGCGCGGAGCGCTTCGGGCGGGGTGAAAAAGCGTCACTCGGAAGGCCGTAGGGGTTCGATTGCGTTGCGTAGCCGCCAACAGCCGGGTAACCCGCCTGCTGGGGCTGTTGCCAGCCGTAGGGCTGACCGGTCGTGGGATCGATCTGGGGGAGCGGCCCGCCGGGCTGACCCGGTTGCCCCGGCTGCGCGGGCGCCTGCCCGGGGAACTGTCCGAACTGGCCCGGCTGCTGCGGGAACGGACCGGACGGCTGCCCGTACGGGCCCGGTTGCTGCTGCGGGAACGAACCGGACGGGGGGAACCGGCCCGGCTCTTCGCCGTGCGGTCCCGGCTGCTGCGGAGGGTTGGTCATCGGGTCGTCCCCTGGGTAGTCGTGGCCGGGTCACCTCTCGCGCTGCGTGCCCGGGCGAGCGCGCGCGGTTGGCCTAGTGCACCGACGCACGGTAGCGGTCGGGGGCCGCGCGGCGGCATCCGGTCGGCCGTCCGGCGGGTGTTGCGACGGGGTGACACGCAAGTTCCGACCTCCGGATGCCCTGTCCTTGTCGGTGATCGCCGGTACCGTAGGGGTACGAGTTCGGGAGGAGGTGCCGACATGCAGCACGATCGTCCCGGCAGTCGGCCAGAGAACGCCGATGGTGAGCACGGAGACGCGCCTGACCTGGGGGCCGAGCGCCCCGGTGGGTCGGAAGCAGCGCAGATCCGTTTCCTCGAAGAGGAAGTCGCTCTGCTGCGCCGGAAACTGACGGAATCCCCACGGCATTCGCGGCTCCTCGAGCAGCGACTGGCGGAGGCCTCCGAGCGGGTGAGTCAGCTCACCGAGCGGAACTCCAAGCTGGTCGACACGCTGCGCGAGGCGCGAAGCCAACTGCTGGCCCTGCGGGAAGAAGTGGACCGCCTCGCCCAGCCGCCCAGCGGCTACGGCGTGTTCCTCGAGCAGTTCGAGGACGGCACGGTCGACGTCTTCACCGCCGGGCGCCGGATGCGGGTCTCGGTCTCGCCCGCGGTCGAATCCGGGACACTCCGACGTGGCCAGTCGGTGCGCCTCAACGAAGCCCTCACCGTGGTCGAGGGCGGCGGGTTCGAGCGCACCGGCGAAGTGTCCACACTGCGGGAGCTGCTCACCTCGGACGACGAGGAAGGCCCCACCCGCGCGCTCGTGGTCGGCCACGCCGACGAGGAGCGCGTCGTGTGGCTGGCCGACCCGCTGGCCGACTCGCCGCTGAAGGCGGGCGACTCCCTGCTGGTCGACGCCAAGTCCGGGTACGCCTACGAGCGGGTCCCCAAGGCCGAGGTCGAGGACCTCGTGCTGGAGGAGGTCCCGGACGTGGACTACCACGACATCGGCGGCCTGTTCCGGCAGATCGAGCAGATCCGCGACGCCGTGGAGCTGCCCTTCCTGCACAAGGACCTCTTCGCCGAGTACGAGCTGCGCCCGCCCAAGGGCGTGCTGCTCTACGGCCCCCCCGGGTGCGGCAAGACGCTCATCGCCAAGGCGGTGGCGAACTCGCTGGCCAAGAAGGTCGCGGCGGCCCGGGGCGACAGCGCCCCGAAGGACGCCAAGTCCTACTTCCTCAACATCAAGGGCCCCGAGCTGCTCAACAAGTTCGTGGGCGAGACCGAGCGCCACATCCGGCTCATCTTCCAGCGCGCGCGGGAGAAGGCCTCCGAGGGCACCCCGGTGATCGTGTTCTTCGACGAGATGGACTCGATCTTCCGGACCCGCGGCTCGGGTGTGTCCTCGGACGTGGAGACGACCATCGTCCCCCAGCTCCTCAGCGAGATCGACGGCGTCGAGGGCCTGGAGAACGTCATCGTCATCGGCGCCTCCAACCGCGAGGACATGATCGACCCGGCGATCCTGCGACCCGGCAGGCTCGACGTGAAGATCAAGATCGAGCGGCCGGACGCCGAGGCGGCGAAGGACATCTTCTCCAAGTACCTCACCGCCAACCTGCCGATCCACGCCGACGACCTGGCCGAGTTCGGCGGCTCCCGCTCCACCTGCATCGACGCGATGATCCAGCACACCGTCGAGCGGATGTACGAGGAGACCGACGAGAACCGGTTCCTGGAGGTCACCTACGCCAACGGTGACAAGGAGGTCCTGTACTTCCGGGACTTCAACTCCGGGGCGATGATCCAGAACATCGTCGACCGGGCGAAGAAGTCCGCGATCAAGTCCGTGCTGGAGACCCAACAGCCCGGTCTGCGCGTGCAGCACCTGCTGGACGCGATCGTCGACGAGTTCGCCGAGAACGAGGACCTGCCCAACACCACCAACCCCGACGACTGGGCGCGCATCTCCGGCAAGAAGGGCGAGCGCATCGTCTACATCCGGACCCTGGTCACCGGCAAGAACACCGAGACCGGGCGGGCGATCGACACCGCCAACAACACCGGTCAGTACCTGTAGCGACAGCGGTTCCCGACAGGCCCCGCGCACCGCGTGCGGGGCCTGTCGGCCTGTCCGGGGCACAATCGGGGGGTGTCCACGCTCAGCAGGCTCGCCCTCGGTCTGGCCGCCCTCGGCAGGCCCGCCTACATCAACCTCGGCCGCGACGGCGCCCTCCCGGCCTCCCGGGGCGTGGCGGAGTTGCGCGCCGCCACCTGGGACGTGCTCGACGCCGCGTACGCCGCCGGGCTGCGCCGGGTCGACACCGCCCGCTCCTACGGCCGCGCGGAGGAGTTCCTCGCGGGCTGGCTGACCGCCAGGGACCGCCCGGACGTCACTGTCACCTCGAAGTGGGGCTACGCCTACGTCGGCGACTGGCGGGTGGACGCGCCGGTGCACGAGGTCAAGGAGCACACCCTCGACCGCTTCCGGTCCCAGCTCGCCGAAACCCGCGCCCTGCTGGGGGACCGGGTGGCGCTGTACCAGGTGCACTCGCTGACCGTGGACAGTCCACTGTTCACCGACGACGCCCTCCTGGGCGCGCTGGCCGAGCTGGCGGGCTCCGGGCAGCGCCTCGGGTTCTCCACCTCCGGGCCGGCCCAGGCCGACACCGTGCGGCGGGGCCTGGAACTGGAGCGCGACGGGGTGCGGCTGTTCGACGCCGTGCAGTCCACCTGGAACCCGCTGGAGACCTCCGCGGGCGCCGCCCTGGCCGAGGCCCACGCCGCGGGCGTCGAGGTGACGGTCAAGGAGGCGCTGGCCAACGGCAGGCTGGCCGTCGACCCGCCCGCCGCCGTCGCCGAGGCCGCCGAGCGCTCGGGGACCACCCCCGACGCCGTCGCGCTGGCCGCGGCGCTGGCCAACCCGTGGGCCGACGTCGTCCTGCTCGGGCCCGCGGGCACCGCCCAGTTGCGCTCCAACCTCACCGCGGCCGACCTCACCGCCCCTGAGCTGCCCGACCTCGCCCAGGAACCGGGGGAGTACTGGTCACTCCGGGCGTCCCTCGCCTGGAACTGAATCCCCCGATCGGGTGGGCGGTGATCGCTGGCGGTAAGTTGCCGGTGCTCCCCGCCGCCGAACCCCCCAGAGGACGACTGTGCGTCGTGTGCACGCGCTGGCCGCGGCCTGCGCCGCGGCCCTGCCCGCCACCCTGCTGGCCGGGTGCTCGAACCGGCCGAACGACCTCGACACCTACTACGCGGACCCGACCACCGAGTCCGCCGCGGCGGCCCCGGTGACCACCCCGCCGCCCGCCCCGACCCCGACCACCCCGCCCGGGCCCACGCCCGCCGAGGCGGTCACGGCGGCGTACCTGACCGCGCGGGACCTGACCGAGGAGAACGTCACCCCCGTCGAGGCCCCCACCGCGTCGGTGGCGATCACGCTGCCCGACTGCGCCATCAACCTCGGTGCCCGGGCCGACGCGGGCGGGAAGACGAGCTGGCGCTACAGCAAGGGCTCCACGCTGCGCCAGGTCGTCGTGCACACCCCGACCGAGGCCGAGGCCACCGAGGTGCTCGACGCCGCCAGGGCCGCCCTGGACTGCACCTCGTTCACCGTGCGGGGCACCAGGTACCTCATCGACGAGGGGCCCAAGCTCGCCACCGTGCCCGGCGCGGACAGCCAGCTCACCTGGTGCGCCAGCGGCACCGCCCGGGTGAGCTGCACGGTCGTCCTGAGCCAGGGGCGGCTGCTCACCGCCGTCACCGTGGAGGCGGGGACGGCCAAGGCCGCGCGCGACGCGATCACCCGCCTCGCCCCGGTCGCGGCCGAGGCCCTCTCCCGCGACCCGACGTAGCCACCGACCAGCAGACCGATCAGGACTCCTCTGCGCTCCCGGGGATCTTCTCGGGAGGTGGCAGTGGCGTCGAATGCCGGGAGTATTCGGAATTCGGGTGAACATCGGCCGGGCCGCGCGAACTGCATCGCGGCTCACGGCGGTGGTGTCGGTCCGGACCCGTAGGCTGGGCCCATGCGGCGGATCATGGGAACCGAGGTCGAGTACGGCATCTCCGTGCCGGGCGACCCCACGGCGAACCCGGTGTTGACATCGACCCAGGTCGTGCTGGCCTACGCCGCGGCGGCGGACATCCCCCGGGCCCGGCGCGCGCGCTGGGACTACGAGGTGGAGTCGCCGCTGCGGGACGCCCGCGGCTTCGACCTCGGGGTCCCCGGCATGGCGCCCACCGACCCCGACGTGGAGGACCTGGGCGCGGCGAACGTCATCCTCACCAACGGCGCCCGGCTCTACGTCGACCACGCGCACCCGGAGTACTCCGCGCCCGAGGTCACCAACGCCCGCGACGCGGTGATCTGGGACAAGGCGGGGGAGCGGGTGATGGAAGAGGCCGCGATCCGCGCCGCCAGCGTCCCCGGCCAGCCCCGGCTGCAGCTCTACAAGAACAACATCGACAACAAGGGCGCCAGCTACGGCACCCACGAGAACTACCTGATGTCCCGCAGCACCCCGTTCACCTCGGTGATCGCCGGGCTCACCCCGTTCTTCGCCTCCCGCCAGGTCGTCTGCGGCTCCGGCCGGGTCGGCCTGGGCGCCTCCGGCGACGAGGCGGGCTTCCAGCTCTCCCAGCGCGCCGACTACATCGAGGTCGAGGTCGGCCTGGAGACCACGCTCAAGCGCGGCATCATCAACACCCGCGACGAGCCGCACGCCGACGCGGACAAGTACCGGCGGCTGCACGTGATCATCGGCGACGCCAACCTGGCCGAGACGTCCACCTACCTCAAGGTGGGCACCGCCGCGCTGGTGCTGGACATGATCGAGACCGGTGTCCGCTTCGACCACCTCAAGCTGGCCGACCCGGTCCGCGCGGTGCACGTGATCAGCCACGACCCCACGCTCAAGGCCACCGTCGACCTGGCCAACGGCCGCAAGTTCACCGGCCTGGACATCCAGCACGCCTACCACGAGATGGTCGCCGAGCACCTCGACCGCGCCGACGTGGACCGCGTCGCCCTCGACGTCCTCGACACCTGGGGCAAGATCCTCGACGAGCTGCGCCGCGACCCGATGGAGACCGCCGACCGGCTCGACTGGACCGCGAAGCTGCGGCTGCTGGAGGGCTTCCGCGCCCGCGACGGCCTCAACTGGAACTCCCCGCGCCTGCAACTGGTCGACCTGCAGTACTCCGACGTGCGGCTGGACAAGGGCCTCTACAACCGGCTGGTCGCTCGCGGCTCGATGAAGCGCCTGGTCAGCGAGGAGGAGGTGCGCGCGGCCGTGACCGCCCCGCCGCTGGACACCCGCGCCTACTTCCGCGGCCGCTGCCTGGAGCGCTACCCGACCGCGATCGCCGCCGCGTCCTGGGACTCGGTGATCTTCGACCTCGGCCGCGAGTCGCTGGTGCGCATCCCCACCCTGGAGCCGCTGCGCGGCACGAAGCAGCACGTCGGGGCCCTGCTCGACGCCGCGAACACCGCCGAGGAGCTCGTCGACGCGCTGACCGGCGCGGCCAAGCGCTGACCGCCGGGGGATTTCGCCGGGAGCCGAAATCGGACCCGGCGCGGACCGCGACGAATGTCGGTGGGTATCGGTAGGGTTCGGAGTAGGCCAGCCACGACCGGGAGGCGACATGTCCCA
The DNA here is from genome assembly GCF_003182415.1 of Actinokineospora spheciospongiae. Lineage (NCBI taxonomy): Bacteria > Bacillati > Actinomycetota > Actinomycetes > Pseudonocardiales > Pseudonocardiaceae > Actinokineospora > Actinokineospora spheciospongiae. The sequence continues at coordinate 44,005 of NZ_QHCP01000004.1, forward strand.
GGAGCAGACGCAGCGGCAGGGCGGCGGGGACGGCGACGAGGGTGTCGACGACACCACCGCCGCCGGCCAGGAGCGCCGGGAGAAGCTCGGTGACGACACCGACGCCATCCTCGACGAGATCGACGACGTCCTGGAGGAGAACGCCGAGGACTTCGTCCGGGCGTACGTGCAAAAGGGCGGCGAGTAGGTCGTCCGGGTAGTCCGGGCTCCCTCCACCTCCGCGCGACAGGAACGAAAGAAGGCATGGAACACACCTCGTCCCGAAGCGGGCTCGGCTCCTCGCTCTCGCCCGCCCACCTGTCGGCCGGAACGTCGTCGTTCACCGACTTCCTGCGCGCCCAGGCCCCCGAGCTGCTGCCCGGGGGCACCGGCCGCGGGCGCACCGCCGACATCCGCGGCGGCGAACCCCGCCAGGACGTCCCGCACGGCACCACGATCGTGGCCGTCACCTTCGCCGGTGGCGTCCTCGTCGCGGGCGACCGGCGGGCCACCCAGGGCAACGTCATCGCGCAGCGGGACATCGAGAAGGTCTTCATCACCGACGACCACTCCTCGGTCGGCATCGCGGGCACCGCGGGCCTGGCCGTGGAGATGGTCCGGCTCTACGCGGTGGAGTTGCAGCACTACGAGAAGATCGAGGGTGTCTCGCTGTCGCTGGACGGCAAGGCGAACAAGCTGGCCAGCATGGTGCGCGGCAACCTCGACGCGGCCCTGGCGGGCCTGGCGGTGCTGCCGCTGTTCGTCGGCTACGACGTGGAGGCCGACGACCCGGCCCGGGGCGGGCGGATCGTCTCCTTCGACGTCACCGGTGGCCGCTACGAGGAGCGCGCGGGCTTCTACGCGATCGGCTCCGGCTCCACGTACGCCAAGTCGGCGCTCAAGAAGCTCTACGCCCCCGACAGCGACCGCGACGCGGCCGTCCGCACGGCCGTGGAGGCCCTGTGGGACGCCGCGGACGACGACTCGGCCACCGGCGGGCCCGACCTCGCCCGGCGGATCTACCCGAGCATCGTGACGATCACCGCCGAGGACGGCGCGGTGCGCCTGACCGACGAGGAGATCGGCGCGGTCGCCGAGGCCGTGGTCCGCGACCGCTTCGAGCGGCCGCGCGGCTGAGCCCGATGACCAGCACCAGCACCACCAGCCGCACGAAGGAGCCTGCCCCGTGACGATGCCGTTGTACGCCTCGCCCGAGCAGCTGATGCGCGACCGCTCGGAGTACGCCCGCAAGGGCATCGCCCGGGGTCGCAGCGTCATCGCGCTCAAGTACGTCGACGGGGTGGTCTTCGTGGCCGAGAACCCGTCGTCGACCCTGCACAAGGTCTCCGAGATCTACGACCGCATCGGGTTCGCGGGCGCGGGCCGCTACAGCGAGTACGAGAGCCTGCGCCGCGGCGGCATCCGGCACGTCGACCTGTGGGGCTACTCCTACGACCGGCGCGACGTCTCCGCCCGGCAGCTCGCCAACGTGTACGCGCAGACCCTCGGCACCGTCTTCACCGAGCAGGTGAAGCCGATGGAGGTCGAGCTGTGCGTGGCCGAGGTCGGCGTCACCGCGGACAAGGACCAGCTCTACCGGCTCACCTACGACGGCTCCATCGTCGACGAGCCGCAGTTCCTGGTCATGGGCGGGGTGACCGACCCGATCGTCACCTCCCTCAAGGAGGGCTACGCCGAGGGCCAGGACCTCGCCGCGGCCATCCGGACCGCCCTCACCGCGCTGGCCGCGGGCGCGGGCAACGGCGGTGAGTCGCAGCCGGGCAAGCTGGAGGTGGCGATCCTCGACCGCACCCGCCCGCGCCGCGCCTTCCGCCGGATCGAGGGGGCGGCGCTGACCGCGCTGCTGCCCGTCGAACCGGCCGCCGAGGACGAGTCCCCGGCCAAGCCGATCGAGGACGTCGAACTGCCGCCGGAGAACCCGGCCGAGTGACCGCACCGCAGCCGTTCACCGAGGTCGTCCTGATCACCGGGGCGACCTCGGGGCTCGGTGCGGCTCGGACCCGGTACGGCGCGACCGGCTCCCACGAAGGCGCACCCGCCCGCCTCCTGGCCGAGTCTGCCGTGACCACGTCCACTCTTGACCTGGCCGAGCGGCTGCGCCTCGTCGCGGCCACCGCCGGACGGCTCCAGGTCGGGAGCCACCACCCGTAGACGGGTCCGCCGCGGTTTTCACACGCCGGGTGCGGCAAATTGTGCCGTTCTTCCCACGGACGGGTCCTGGGTTGTCACGCACACCCGGTCAAGGCATATAACTTCCGAATGAGTGAGCTGGAACTGCGCCACCTGCGGGTGATCCGCGCGGTGGCCGACGCGGGCAGCCTGTCGAAGGCGGCGGTGCGCCTCGGCGTGTCCCAGCCCGCGCTGACCGCCCAGCTCCAGCGCCTGGAGCGCAGGCTGGGCGGCCTCCTGTTCGCCCGCACCGCCACCGGCGTGGTCCCCACCGACCTCGGCGCCTACGTGCTGACCGGTGCCCGCGTCCTGCTCGCCGAGGTGGACGAGCTGATGGCGGGCATCCGCAGCCGCACCCTGGCCCCCGCGGCGGCGGGCCGGGTCCGGGTTGGCGGCCCGCCCGGCCTCATCGTGCCGCTGTTCGCCACCGCCCTCGCCGACCGCCTCGACGGCGTGGAAGCCGCCATCGACATCGAGAACCAGCCCGCCGAGCTGATCCGCCGCGTGGTCGACCGGACGGTGGACCTGGCGGTGCTGGAGGACAACCCCGGCTTCCGCACCCCGCTGCCCCCGGTGCTGCGCAGCCGCGTGATGTTCTGCGCCCCGCTGTTCGTCGCCCTCGCCGAAACCCACCCGCTGGCCGGTGCCCCCGAGATCGACCTCGCCGACCTGGCCCAGGACGCGTGGGTGCTGCCCTCGGCGGCCGAGGGCCCGGAGCAGGCCGCGTTCGTCCGCGCCTGCACCGCCCACGGCTTCACCCCGCGCATCCGCCACGAGCTGTCCGACTCGACCACCACCCGGGCACTGGTGCAGGCGGGTGCGGTGACCCTGGCGAAACCGGTCGCCAGGGAAGGCACCGGGCTGGTCATCCGCGGCCTGCGCAACACCCCGATGCGCCAGGAGATCGTCCTGGTCTGGCACGCCGACAACACCTTCGGCGAGGCCGCCCCGGCCGCGCTGCTGGCTGCCTATGCGCAGCTCACGGACACGAACCCGCTCTTCGCCGCCTGGTGGGACGAACACTCCCGAGGCGCTGCTCAGCCCTGAAGCCCGGACTTCGCTCGGTGGTGCCCGAGCGATCCGCTCGGCCGTGGCCGGGTTCAAGGGCCCGGTCGTTTTCGGGGCGTGCCCGGGTGGGTGGATCTGCTTGGGCGGGGCCCCTGCAGCGATCATGTGCCTGGTGTGACCGAGTGGGGCGAAAAGAGTGCCCCACTGCCCAGGCAGGCTTGCACATGATCGCTTCCCCCACCCAAGCAAATCCACCCACCCGGGCATGTCCGTAGCCGGGCTGGCGGTTGCGGGGGTGGTCGGCCGCTGCGCCGTTGAGGGTTCGGCGTGGCAGGCCGCCAGGCCGCCAGGCTGGCGGTTGGCGGGCTTGGTCGGCCGCTGCGTTGGCGGGGTTTGGGCGACTGGTGGCTGCGCCGATGGGGTTCGGGGTAGCTGGTGGTTGGACCGGCGGTTGGTTGGGCGGTTTGGGGTGACTGGGCCGGGTGGTGCCGTCAGGGCATTCGGTAGATCGACAGTGCGCGGGGGCGGGAGCGGAACTCGAACCGCTTGCCCAGTGGTCCGACCTCGCCGTCGGTGGCCACGCGGCGGTAGCCGTCGAGGAGTTGCACGTCCAGTGCGGCCATGTCCTGCTGGCGGTAGACGTGGCTGCGGGTGAGGGTCCTGGTCAGGGTGGCCAGGACGAACCGGGCCCGCGAGTACGGCAGGTCCGCGCGCAGGTAGCGCACGTCCAGCAGGCCGGTGTCCAGTGCGGGCCGCTGGGTCGGGGCGAAACCCTTCGGTGCGTACGTGCCGTTGCCGACGAACAGCATCCACAGGAACTGCGGCCTGCCGTTCAGCTCCACCCGGATGGGCTGGGCCGAGCGCAGCGTGCGGGCCAGGGCCACCGCGCCCGCGGGCCACTTGCCCCACTTCTTGGCGGCCAGGTGCTCGCGCATGCGCACCATCTCCGGGTAGCCGCCCAGGCTGGCGGTGTTGACGAACCACCGCTGCTCGACGTCGCTGTTGTCGGTGATGCGCACCTCGGCCAGGTCGATTTGCACCCCGGTGCCCTCCTCGGCGGACTCCACCGCCTCCTGCACCGACTCCACGCCGACGTCGCGCGCGAAGTGGTTGAGCGTGCCCGCGGGGACCAGGACCAGGGGCAGCCGGAAGTCCGCGGCCACCGCCGCGACCGCTGCCACGGTGCCGTCGCCACCCGCCACGCCCAGGGCCCGGACAGCGCCGTCGGCGGCCTCCACCTCGGCGGTGAGCTGCTCGATGATGCCCGAGCCGGGGGAGGGGTGGATCACCGTCGCCCGCGGCCAGAGCTGCTTGATGTCGTCGCCCGGGTCGGTGTTGTCCGGGCCGGAGTTGGGGTTGACCAGCACCAGCAGGCCCTCGCCGGCGTCCAGGGCGGCCAGCTCGGTGTGGTGGGCGGTGTGCGCGGGGCCCTCGTGGTCGGACTTGGGCCACCAGTGCCGGGTCGCCCAGGCCGCGCCGACGCCGATGGCCGAACCGGCCGCCACGTCGGTCGGCCAGTGCACCCCGGTGTGCACCCGGGAGTACGCCACCGCCGCCGCCAGCGGGGCCAGCACCAGCGCCACCGCGGGTGCCTCCATGGCCACCGCGGCGGTGAACGCCACCGCCGACGCCGAGTGCCCGGACGGGAAGGACGAGCTGGTCGGCCGCTTGGTGAGCCGCCGGTGCACCGGCAGCATGTCCGCCGCCGGGCGCCTGCGCGGGAACAGGTTCTTCGCCACCAGGTTCGCGCTCAGGCTGGCGATGGTGATCGCGCCCACCCCGCGCAGCGCCGCGCGCCGGGTCGGCCCCTTCCGCACCGCGAGCAGGGCCGCCACGCTGAACCACAGCCTGCCCTTGTTCGCCGAGGTGGACAGCGTTTTCAGGGCCGGGTCCAGCGGTGACCTGGGCAGCGCCCCGCTGCGGTAGACCAGGTCCTCGTCGATCCGGCCGACACTCTTGAACGACCTGCGCACTCGTCCGAACATGATCGTGGATTCAACCCGAATCGGTGACCGCCCGCCGGGTGGGGTGGGGCCGGGTGAGCGGCCGGTCACGGTGCGCTCGATAACAAAGCTGTGGACCTCCCCGATCGGCAGACGGTCCGCGTCGGGGTTTGCGCCTAGTCTGGGGGAATGCAGCGGCGGATCTTCGGCATCGAAACCGAGTTCGGCGTGACCTGTACGTTCCACGGGCAGCGCAGGCTGTCGCCGGACGAGGTCGCGCGGTACCTGTTCCGGCGGGTGGTTTCGTGGGGGCGTTCCTCGAACGTTTTCCTGCGCAACGGATCACGCCTCTACCTCGACGTGGGGTCGCACCCCGAGTACGCGACCGCGGAGTGCGACGACCTCGTCCAACTGGTCACCCACGACAAGGCCGGTGAGCGGATTCTGGAGGACCTGCTCGTCGACGCCGAGCGGCGGCTGGCCGACGAGGGCATCGGCGGCGACATCTTCCTGTTCAAGAACAACACCGACTCGGCGGGCAACTCCTACGGCTGCCACGAGAACTTCCTGGTGACCCGGGCCGGGGAGTTTTCCCGCATCGCCGACGTGCTGCTGCCGTTCCTGGTCACCAGGCAGCTCATCGCCGGGGCGGGCAAGGTGCTGCAGACCCCGCGCGGGGCCGTCTACTGCCTGTCGCAGCGGGCCGAGCACATCTGGGAGGGCGTCTCCAGCGCCACCACCCGCTCCCGGCCCATCATCAACACCCGCGACGAGCCGCACGCCGACGCCGAGCGGTACCGGCGCCTGCACGTCATCGTCGGCGACTCCAACATGTCCGAGTCGACCACCCTGCTCAAGGTCGGCACCGCCCACCTCGTGCTGGAGATGATCGAGGAGGGGGTCCAGTTCCGCGACTTCAGCCTGGACAACCCCATCCGGGCCATCCGCGAGATCAGCCACGACCTGACCGGCCGCAGGCTGGTCCGGCTGGCTGGCGGGCGCGAGGCCTCGGCCCTGGACATCCAGCGCGAGTACCACGCCAAGGCCGTCGAGCACGTCGCCCGCCGCTCCCCGGACCCGATGATGCAGCGCGTGGTCGACATGTGGGGCCGGGTCCTCGACGCGATCGAGGCCCAGGACCTGTCGAAGATCGACCGCGAGGTCGACTGGGCCATCAAGCACCGGCTGATCGAGCGCTACCGGGCCAAGCACGACATGGAGCTGTCGAGCCCCCGCGTCGCCCAGCTCGACCTCGCCTACCACGACATCCGCCGCGGCCGGGGCATCTTCGACCTGCTCCAGCGCAAGGACCTGGTGGCCAGGGTGACCGACGACAGCGAGATCGAACTCGCCAAGGACACCCCGCCGCAGACCACCAGGGCCAAGCTCCGCGGCGACTTCATCGCCGCCGCCCAGCACGCGGGCCGCGACTTCACGGTGGACTGGGTCCACCTCAAGCTCAACGACCAGGCGCAGCGCACCGTGCTGTGCAAGGACCCGTTCCGCGCCGTGGACGAGCGCGTGGAGCGCCTGATCGCTTCGCTGTAGGGGCCGCACGAACGACTGGGGGGCCGCGTCGGGTGACGCGGCCCCCCAGTCGTTCACGTGCGACCTGCCTGGTCGGACCAGGTCAGGAGGGAACGACGTTCTCCGCCTGCGGGCCCTTGGGGCCCTGGGTGATGTCGAACGCCACCTGCTGGTTCTCCTCCAGGGAGCGGTAGCCGGAACTCTGGATCGCACTGAAGTGGACGAACACGTCGGGCCCGCCACCATCCTGGGAGATGAAGCCGAAGCCCTTTTCCGCGTTGAACCACTTCACGGTGCCAGTCGCCATGCCTGTTCCTGTCCAAACCCGGGTGCCGCCGATCAGCACCCTCGTCCCGATCAACGATAGCGGCGTTCGCCGGTATCCCACATGTGTCTTTCCCCCGGTTCACAGCCGCGCAGGCGCTTCGGACCCCCTGCGCAACCGAGTTCAGCAAGCAATTATCTCCTATCAAGATATCCAGAACGGCGACCGTCCCTCTCTCATCAGAGCAGGGAAGAGGCGGATCAGGGACGCCACGGAAGGAGGATGTGAACTGTGGTTTCTCACTCTGCGTGTGACCGTTGTCGCGTTGGGGTGACTGCGGGGAGTTCGCACGCGTGTTCGGGCGTGGTGGGTGCGAGCGGGTGGTGGGTGGGCGTTATGGTGCGCTGGTGTCCGTCGCACGCGCCGAACGACTTGTGAACCTGGTGCTGTGCCTGCTCTCCACGCGGCAGTACCTCAGTGCGGAACGCATCCGGAAGATCGTCCCCGGATACGCCGACGCGCCCTCTGACGACGCCTTCTTCCGGACCTTCGAGCGGGACAAGACCGAGCTGCGCGAGCTGGGCATCCCCCTGGAGATCGGCCGCAACAAGGTGGCCGACCCCGTCGACGGGTACCGGATCGCCCGCCGCGACTACGAGTTGGGGGAGATCGACCTCGCCCCCGACGAGGCGGCGGCGGTGGCGCTCGCGGTGCGGTTGTGGGACTCGCCCGAGCTGACCGGGGCCGCGCACGGCGCCCTGCTCAAGCTGCGGGCCGCCGGGGTGGACGTCGACCAGGCCGCGCCGACGATGGTGGAGTCGAAGGTGCGCACCACCGAGCCCGCGTTCGGCCCGCTGCTCGCGGCCGTGCAGGCCGGGCAGGCGGTGGCCTTCCAGTACCGCAGGCCCTCGCCCGCCGAGCTGCGGGAACGGGTGCTCGAACCGTGGGGCGTCGTGTCCTGGCGGGGGCGCTGGTACGTCGTCGGCCACGACCGGGACCGGGGGGCGCCGCGCTGCTTCCGGCTGTCGCGGGTGGTGGGCGAGGTGCGCAAGGTCGGCAGGCCCGGGCAGGTCAGCAGGCCCGAGGACGTCGACCTGATGAAGTTCGTGGCCAGTTCCGGCGGCGAGCCGCAGCCCCCGGCCGGGGTGCGGTTGTGGGTCGCCGACGGCCGGGGCGCCGGGCTGCGGCGGTGGGCCGAGGTGGTCGAGCGGCGCGAGGTCGACGGTGTGCCGGGCGACGTGGTGGACCTGGAGCTGGCGTTCCCGGACACGGCGGCAGGCTGGATCGCCGGGTACGGCGCGGACGTGGTGGTGCTGGAACCGGACGTGCTGGCCAAGGCGGTGCGGGAGCGGCTGCTCGCCGCCGCGGGGGGTGGGCTGTGAGCGGGGCGCAGGATCGACTTCCCCGGCTGCTGGCGCTGGTGCCGTACCTGCTGGCGCGGCCGGGCATCCGCATCGACGACGCGGCGGCGGACTTCGGGGTGTCGGCGAAGCAGTTGCGCAAGGACCTGGAGCTGCTGTGGATGTGCGGGCTGCCGGGGTACGGCCCCGGTGACCTGATCGACATCTCCTTCGACGAGGACACCGTCACGATCACCTTCGACGCCGGGATGAACCGGCCGCTGCGGTTGACCGGGGCGGAGGCGACGGCGCTGCTGGTGGCGCTGCGGGCGCTGGTGGACACGCCGGGGGTGGCCGACGCGGACGCGATCCGGCGGGCGGTGGCCAAGATCGAGGCGGCGGCCGGGCAGGCGCGGCCCGCGGGGGTCGCGGTGGGGCTGGGCGTGCGGGAGGGCGCGGGGGCGGCGAAGGCGCGCGAGGTGGTGCAGCGCGCGTTGGGTGCCGGTCGGGCGCTGCGGATGACCTACTACACCGCGTCCAAGGACGAGATGACCGAACGGGTGGTGGACCCGATGCGGATGCTGATCGTCGACGGCCGCGGCTACCTGGAGGCGTGGTGCCGCCGCGCCGAGGACGTGCGGTTGTTCCGCCTCGACCGGATCGACGAGGCCGTGGTGCTGGAGGAGGCCGCGGCGGCGCCGCCGTACGCGGAGCCGACGGACACCTCCTCGGGGCTGTTCCGGGCGGAGCCCGACCAGCGGACGGCGACGCTGGTGCTGGAGCCGGACGCGCGCTGGGTGTCGGAGTACTACCCGGTGGAGGACGTGCAGGAGGTCGACGGCGGCCGGTTGCGGGTGTCGATGCGGTACGCGGACACCTCGTGGATGGTGCGGCTGCTGCTGGGCCTCGGCGGTGAGGTGCGGGTGGAGCAGCCGGTGGAGTTGGCGGAGCGGTTGCGCCGCCAGGCGGCGGAGGCGGTCGCCCGGATGGACCGTCACCTGGCGGCCACCTAGTCTCTCCCCGCTGTGCATGCTCAAGGGTGTGCGGTTGGTTACCGGTGTACCGGTAAGCTCCGGCGGGTGTCGTACCTGCCGAGTGCTGCCCTCGTCCTGGTCGGGTTGGGGTTGGTGACCGTGTTCGTGGTCCGCCTCCTGCGGGGGGCGGGTCGGGTTCGGTCGGCGGCGGGTGCGGCCAGGTCGGCGTTCGGGGATCGGGCGGGGTTGTTGCGGGCGCGGTCCGCGGCCTTGCGGGTCGCCGTCGCCGAGCGCGTACCATCGGCCAAGCGGGACGAGACAGGAGGACAGCGATGAATCTCGGACCATGGGAGATCATCATCATCGCGTTGGTGGTGATTCTTCTCTTCGGTGCGAAGAAGATGCCGCAGATGGCTCGCTCGCTGGGCCAGTCGATGCGCATCATCAAGGCCGAGACCAAGGGGATGCGCGGCGACGACGAGGCGGAGGCGAAGCCCGAGCAGGCCGCCCCGGCCGTGCGGCAGGCGCCCGCGCCGCAGTTGCCGCCGTCGACGCCGGAGAAGTCCCCGGAGCAGATGAAGGCCGAGATCGACGAGTTGCAGCGGAAGCTGGCGGCTCAGGACCAGGCGCAGAAGAACGCGAGCTGAACCGGTCCGGTCTTCCCTTCTGATCGACTACTGAGAGGTTCGGTTCCCTACGGTGGCGCGCGATCCGCACCGCCGGGCTGAAAGCCGCCGCGAGAAGAGGAAACTCAAGAGTCGCCGGCACAACCCCGACGGCACCATGACGTTGAAGGACCACCTCTACGAGCTGCGCAACCGGCTCGGCCTGGCGGTCCTGATCATCCTCATCGGCGGGGTGTTCGGCTTCATCTGGTTCTTCACGCCGCTGGGACCCGTGCCCGCGCTGGGCGACATCATCAAGCAGCCCTACTGCGCGCTGCCCGCGAACCTGAGGTTCGAGCCGAACGGGACGTGTCAGCTCCTGCAGACGCAGCCGTTCGAGGCGTTCATGGTGAACTTCAAGGTGGGCATCGCCGCGGGCATGGTGGTGACCGCGCCGGGGTGGCTGTACCAGGTGTGGGCGTTCATCACGCCCGGTCTCTACGCGAACGAGCGCCGGTTCGCGACGGTGTTCGTGGTCTTCGCGTCGCTGTTGTTCGCGGCGGGTGCGGTGTTGGCGTTCTACGTGATCCCGCAGGGCCTGGAGGTGCTGGTCTCCTTCGGCGGGTCGTTCTTCATCACGGCGTTGAACGCGAGTGACTACATCTCGTTCGTGCTGGTGATGCTGCTGATCTTCGGGGTGAGCTTCGAGCTGCCGCTGCTGGTGGTGATGCTGAACCGGGTCGGGGTGCTGTCCTACGAGAACCTGGCGAAGTGGCGCCGGGGGATCGTGTTCGGGCTGTTCGTCTTCGCCGCCATCGCGACACCGGGCACGGACCCGATCTCGATGGTCGCGTTGGGCGTGGCGATGACGGTGCTGTTCGAGGTGGCGGTGCAGCTTTCGCGGGTGCACGACCGGCGCAAGGCGCGCCGGGAGGCCGCGGAGGACCCGAACGCGAACCTGGCCGACGACGAGGCGACGCCCGCGGAGGCGTTGGCGCCGGTGGAGGTGGACCCGGTGGAGCCGGTGCAGCAGCACCCGGCGACGCGGCAGCAGGTTCCGCCGAAGCCGCCGCTGCGGGGCGGGAAGCCGACGGGCAAGCCGGGCGGGGGCTTCGACGACGTGACCTGACCGGGGTTCGCCGGTCGGGTGTGGACCTCGGGGTCCTCGGAGGGGGTTCGGTGGCGGGTCTGCGGGTTGCGCTGGCGGTGCACCCGGCGTCGGGGCACGGTGCGGCGGGTCGGGTGGCTCCGGTGGTGGCGGAGCGGTTGCGCGCGGTGTCGTCGCGGTTGACCGTGGTGGAGGCCGACACGGTGGAGCGGTCGCGGGCGCTGATGGTGCGCGCCCGGGATGAGGGGCTCGACGCGCTGGTGGTGCTGGGCGGGGACGGCTCCGCGCACCAGGCGGTGCAGTTCTGCGCGGAGCACGGGGTGCCGCTGGGTGTGGTGCCCGCCGGTACCGGCAACGACCTGGTCCGGGCGCTGGGGATGCCCGCCGACCCGGTCGCGGCGGTGGAAGCGGTGGTGGCGGCCCTGCGGGTGGGGGCGCGGCGGCGGATCGACCTGGGGCGGGTGGCCGGTGGTGCGTGGTTCGCCAGCGTGCTGTGCGCGGGGTTCGACTCGGCGGTGAACGAGCGGGTGAACCGGATGCGGTGGCCGCACGGGCGCAGGCGCTACGACCTGGCGATCGTGGCGGAGTTGGCGGCGTTGCGGCCGAGCCGGTTGGTGGTGGACACCGACGGCGGGGTGCTGGAGCTGGCGGCGACGATGGTGGCGGTGGGCAACACGGCCTATTACGGGGGTGGCATCCCGGTGTGCCCGGAGGCGGACCCGACCGACGGGCTGTTCGACCTGACCGTGGTGGGGGAGGTGTCCAGGGTGGACCTGGTGCGGATGTTGCCGACGATCCGGTCGGGGGCGCACGTGGGGCACCCGGCGGTGCGGGTGCTGCGGGCGCGGCGGGTGTCGTTGGGCGGGGACAACGAGTGGGTGGCGTACGCGGACGGGGAGCGGTTGGGGCCGTTGCCGGTGGTGGTGGAGTGCGTGCCGGGGGCCCTGGAACTGGTGGGCTGAGCGCTTTCCCGTCGACGCGGGTGGCGGTCGCGGTGGCGGGGTGCGGAAGTTCGGGCGACGAGTGTCGGTGTGGTGTGGAAGTCTGGTGGGGTGTCTGAGAGTCCTCTTCCCGATTCCTCCCCTGGTGGGTCTGCGTCCCCGGCCGAGCGCTACGCGGCGGCGCGGCGACGGGCGGCCAACCCGCGGTTGACGGAGTTCGCGGCCGAGTTGGCGTTCGAGATGGACCCCTTCCAGGTGCGCGGGTGCGAAGCGCTGGAGGAGGGGCACGGTGTGCTGGTGTGCGCGCCGACGGGCGCGGGCAAGACCGTGGTCGGTGAGTTCGCGGTGCACCTGGCACTGGCGGAGGGGCGCAAGTGCTTCTACACCACGCCCATCAAGGCGTTGTCGAACCAGAAGTTCGCCGACCTGACCGCCCGGTACGGGGCGAAGTCGGTGGGGTTGCTGACCGGGGACACGTCGATCAACGGCAGCGCGCCGGTCGTGGTGATGACCACCGAGGTGCTGCGGAACATGCTCTACGCGGAGTCCCCGGCCCTGGAAGGGCTGGGCTACGTGGTGATGGACGAGGTGCACTACCTGGCCGACCGGTTCCGCGGGGCGGTGTGGGAGGAGGTGATCCTGCACCTGCCGGAGTGGGTGAACCTGGTGAGCCTGTCGGCGACGGTGTCCAACGCCGAGGAGTTCGGCGAGTGGCTGGTGGCCGTGCGCGGGGACACCACGGTCGTCGTCGACGAGCACCGGCCGGTGCCGCTGTGGCAGCACATGCTGGTGGGGTCGCGGATGATGGACCTGTTCGCCGGGGACGACGGCGGCGGCGAGTTGAAGATCAACCCGACGCTGGTGCGGCGCACCGAGGAGGTTGGGCGCGTCCACGCCCCGTGGCACAACCCGAAGGCGAAGGGCGGCCGGGCGGCGGGGGCGCGGGGGCCGAGGTTCAAGCCGCCGTCGCGCACCGAGGTCGTGGAGCGCCTGGGTGCGGCGGACCTGCTGCCCGCGATCGTGTTCGTGTTCTCCCGGGCGGGCTGCGAGGCGGCGGTGGCGCAGCTCGCGCGGTCGGGGCTGCGGCTGAACTCCGAGGACGAGGTCGCCGAGGTGCGGCGGATCGTGGAGTCGAAGACGCGGGACCTGCCGGACGCCGACCTGACCGTGCTGGGGTACTGGGAGTGGCGGGAGGCGCTGGAGCGCGGGTTCGCCGGGCACCACGCTGGGATGCTGCCCGCGTTCAAGGAGACGGTGGAGGAGCTGTTCGTCCGCGGCCTGGTGAAGGCAGTGTTCGCCACCGAGACGTTGGCGCTGGGGATCAACATGCCCGCGCGGACGGTCGTGCTGGAGCGGTTGGTGAAGTACAACGGCGAGGCGCACGTCGAGCTGACGCCGGGGGAGTACACGCAGCTCACCGGCCGGGCCGGGCGGCGCGGGATCGACGTCGAGGGCCACGCCGTGGTGGTGTGGCAGCCCGGGGTGGACCCGAAGTCGGTGGCCGGGCTGGCCTCGACGCGGACCTACCCGCTGCGGTCGTCGTTCCGGCCGGGCTACAACATGGCGGTGAACCTGGTCGACCGGTTGGGGGCGCGGCAGGCGCGGGAGATCCTGGAGCAGTCGTTCGCGCAGTTCCAGGCCGACCGGTCGGTGGTGGGGCTGTCGCGCAAGGTCGACCGCAACCGCGACGCGCTGGCCGGGTACACCGAGTCGATGACCTGCCACCTGGGCGACTTCACCGAGTACGCGTCGCTGCGCAGGCAGATCTCCGACCGGGAGAAGGCGCTGTCGCGGCAGACGGGGGCGGTGCGGCGGGCGGAGGCGGCGCATTCGCTGGAGCAACTGCGCAAGGGCGACGTGATCTCGGTGCCGACCGGCAGGCGGTCGGGGCTGGCGATCGTGATCGACCCCGGGCTCGACGCCTCGGGTGAGCCGCGACCGTTGGTGGTGACCGAGGACCGGTGGGCCGGTCGGCTGTCGGTGGCGGACTTCCCGGGGCCGGTGTCGGCGCTGGGGCGGGTGCGGTTGCCCAGGCAGGTGGACATCCGCTCGCCCAAGTCGCGGCGCGACCTGGCCGCGACCCTGCGGGCCAGCGGGATCGAGGCCCCGACCCGGGTCCGGCGGCGCGGGTCGGGTGCCGCGGACGACGCGGACCTGGCGGCGTTGCGCCGGGCGCTGCGGGCGCACCCGTGCCACGGCTGCCAGGACCGGGAGGCGCACGCGCGGTGGGCGGAGCGCTACCAGCGGCTGCTGTCGGAGACAGAGCAGGTGGAGCGCAAGGTCGCGGCCACGACGCACTCGCTGGCGCGGGCGTTCGACCGCATCCGGGGCCTGCTGGCGGACCGGGGCTACCTGGCGCCGGGTGAGGGCGAACTGGCCGGGGAACAGGTGGTCACCGAGGACGGGCGGCGGCTGGCGCGGCTGTACTCGGAGTCCGACCTGCTGGCCGCGGAGTGCCTGCGCAACGGCGTGTGGGAGGGACTGCCCGCGCCGGAACTGGCGGCGGTGGTGTCGTGCCTGGTGTACGAGGCCCGCCGCGACGGACCCGTGGAAGCCCGACTGCCCGGCGGCGCGGTGGCCGACGCGGTCGCGGAGACGGCGCGGCTGTGGGCCGAACTGGAGTCCGACGAGCGCCACCACCGGCTGGACCGGACCCGGCAGCCCGACCCCGGGTTCGCCTGGACGGTGCTGCGCTGGGCGCGCGGGGAGTCGCTGGAGAAGGTGATCACGGCGGCGGAATCGGCGGGGTTGGAGCTGTCCGCCGGGGACTTCGTGCGCTGGTGCAGGCAGGTCATCGACCTGCTGGACCAGATCGGCACGGTGGTCGGCCGGGGCGATCCGGTGGGGAAGGCGGCGGACGAGGCTGTGCGCGCGATCCGTCGTGGGGTGGTCGCTCTGGCGGCGACCTGAGTTTCGGCCGTTGTGTGGTGCGCCCGGGTGGGTGCGCTCGGCTTTCGAGCCCGGTCTGTTTGTCGTGGGTGCCCGGGTGGGTGGATGTGTTTGGCCGGGGCCCCTATGGCGATCATGTGCTCCAGTGCGTCAGGTGGGGCTGAAAAGATGCCCCACCGCCCAGGCAGGCTGTCACATGATCGCCACCCCCGGCCAAACACATCCACCCACCCGGGCAGTTCGCTCGCCGGGCCGCCGGTTTTCGGGGTGGTCGGCCGGTCAAGCACCTCCACCCACCCGGGCGGGGCGTAGCCGGGCTGGGTGAGTGGAGTGGCCGGGTCTGCGGTTCGTGGGGCGGCTGGTTGCCGCTGCGCCGGTGGGGTTCGGGGAGTGTGATCTTGGCGGCACGATCCGGTGCGGGTGTGTGACCTCGGTGTGAGGTTGTGCCGTGGCGGGTTCGGCCGATCGGTGGCCGTGTCGGGTGCGGGTGGGTGCGCGGGCGCGGGCTGTGGTTTGATCGCGCCCAGGTGTCCGGTGGAGTCGGGGCGAGGACCCGGCCGCGTGACCTCAGATCTGGCGGAGGCGAACGATGAGCAGCCCCTACGGGCCGTCCGGTGGGCAGGACCCCCAGCAGCAGTGGGGGCAGCAGCCCTACGGGGGCGGCAACCCGCCGGGCACCCCGTCCGGCGGATTCCCCCAGCAGGGCGGCGGGTACCCGCAGCAGCCGGGGCAGTCGCCGTACCCGCCTGAGCAGGGGCAGTACGGCTACCAGCAGCAGCCGCAGCAGCCCTACCAGCCCACGCAGCAGCAGCCCCAGACCGGGCAGCAGCCGGGTCAGCAGTACCCGGGGGCGCAGCAGTCGGGGTACGGGCCGCCGACGGGGCAGCAGCCGCAGTTCGGCGGGTACAACCCGAACCAGCCCCAGGGTGGGATGCCCCCGGGGTACCCGGGCGCGCCCGCGGAGAAGAAGGGCGGCGGGGCCGGGATCTGGATCGCGGTGGTGGCCGTCGTGCTGGTGGCCGGTGTGGTGGCGGTGCTGGCGTTCGTCACCCCCGGGTTCGCCAACACCAAGGTGTTCGACCAGAACGCGGTGCAGGACGGGGTGAAGTCGATCCTGACCGGCAAGTACTCCGTGGAGAACGTCGAGTCGGTGTCGTGCCCGGCCGACCAGGAGGTCAAGAAGGACGCCCGGTTCACCTGCGACGTGACCATCGGCGGCGAGCAGAAGAAGGTCAACATCACCGTGCGCTCCGACGAGGGCGAATACGAGGTCGCCCCGCCGTCCGACGGCTGAGCGGTTCTCCCCGCCGAGGGCGCGCGACCGGAATTCCGGTCGCGCGCCCTCGGCGCGTCCGGGCAGGATCGGGGGTGTGACTGACGTGGAGATCCGCACCCTGGCCGACGACGAGCTGCGCACGGCGCAAACCCTGTTCATGCGGTCGCTGCACCGGCCGCCGGTGACCGACGAGCAGTGGGAGCTGGTGGGTCGGTCGTTCGAACCGGGGCGCACGTGGGGGGCGTTCGCGGGCGACGTGCTGGCCGGGACGGCGCTGTCGTGGGCCTCGAAGCTGCGGGTGCCCGGCGGGCAGGTGCGCGGGTTGGCCGCGGTGACCAGGGTCGGGGTGCGGGCGGACCACCGGCGGCGCGGGGTGCTGACCGGGTTGATGCGCGCGCAGCTCGCGGAGGTGGCCGCGCGGGGCGAGGTGTTCGCGGGCCTGCGCGCCACCGAGCCGGTGATCTACGGGCGGTTCGGGTACGGGGTGGCCACCCGGTTCCACACGGTGACCGTCGCCCGCGACCGGGCGGTGTTCCACCCGGGCCTGCCCGCGACCGGCGAGGTGCGGCTGCTCGACACCGACCGGGCGCTGGAGGTCCTGCCCGACCTCTACGAGCGGATCGTTCGAGCGCGGGTGGGATCGATGGCCCGCCCGGACGCGCTGTGGCGCACCAGCTTCGGGTGGCCCATCGGAACCGGGCACGACCCCCGGATCGCGGTCCACACCGGGCCGGACGGGGACGAGGGGTACGCGGTGTTCGCCGCCCGCCGCCCCGACGCGGGCAACGCCACCCTGGAGGTCGACGACCTGCAGGGGTCGAGCCCGGCGGCGGTGGCGGCCCTGTGGCGCTTCCTGCTCTCGATCGACCTGGTCGACGAGGTCAAGGTCCTGTCCCGCCCGGTGGACGAGCCGGTGGAGGCCATGTTCGTCGACCAGCGGGCGGTGAGCAAGGTCGTCCCCATGAACGACCTGTGGCTGCGCGTGGTCGACGTCCCGGAGGCCCTGGCCGCCCGCTCGTGGGGAGGCCCCCTGACCCTGGAAGTCCGCGACGCGCTCCTGCCCGGCAACACCGGGGTCTACCGGGTGTCGGAGTCCGGTGTGGACCGGGTGGACGCCGAACCGGAGTTGTCGGTGGACGTGGACGTGTTGGCGCAGCTCTACTTCGGCCGGTGGACCGTGTCCGCCCTGGCCGGTGTCAACCGCCTCCGAGTCGCCGACCCAGAGGCGGCGGCCCGCGCCGATGCCGCGTTCGCCCTGCCCGCGACGGCCTGGACCGGCACGTTCTTCTGAGGCGCGCCGGCCTCCCGGGAACCGGGAGGCCAGCACTGTCCGTGGCGTAGGCCGCCCCGATGGCGACGGCCCGCGCGTTGACGCCGAACGTCGCGGGTATCGACCGGATCGCGGTGGTCGAGACGTCCCACACGAAGGCGTGACCGTCCGCGGACATGGCGATGTGGGACGTCCACCCGGCCGCGACGGGCACGGTGACTTCGCTCCCCGTGTTGTTATCCCAGGCGATCATCCCGCCGTTCTCGAGCGCCAAACTGTGTCCGAAGCCTGCGGCTACCTTGGTTACCCCGGTGCACGACACCCGGTGCGAGCAGCGCGGAGGCCAGCACCGCGCCGGTCGCGGTCAGCACGGCGCGGCGGGTCAGTCGGGTGAAGCGGGTTCTGGGCAGGCCGAAGCCGCCCGCAGTTCTCGACATATGATGCCCCAGGGTGGATGCGCGCCCAATTCCCAGCGATGGGGGCTTGCCCGACCCGATCCAGCCATCCACCGAACCCGCGCACTCCACCGAACCGGTGAGCTTCGGGCGAAGCCGACCGGTCGCCGAAACCCGATGTCTACTGTGGAGTGATCGCTTTCAGCAGGCGGTCCACCGCGCTGCCCAGGCCCCAGCGCTCCTGCAACGCCCGGACCCGGTCCACGTCCGCCACCGCGTGCGGCAGGACCGGGTCGCCGGTGTGGGCGCACTCGGCGTCGGTGGCGACCGCGACCACCACGGGGGCCTTGGCCAGGTAGTCGGCGTCGTGTTCGAAGGCGGTGCGGACTCGGGGTGGCACGTCCTTCGAGCCTGCGGCGGCGGCGTCGACCAGGGCCTGGAGGCTGCCGAACCTGGTGATCAGCTTGGCGGCGGTCTTCTCGCCGATGCCGGTGATGCCGGGCAGGCCGTCGGACGGGTCGCCGCGCAGGACGGCCATGTCGGCGTAGGCGGGGCCGTGGGCGGGCAGGCCGTAGCGGGCGGCGAGTTCGGCCGGGCCGATGACCTCGGCCTTCGACCAGCCTCGGCCGACGTAGACCACCCGGACCGGGGTGGGGGTGTCGCGGACGCACTGGAACAGGTCGCGGTCGCCGGTGATGATCTCCACCGGGGCCTCGGCCTCGGCGTGGGCGAGGGTGCCGATGACGTCGTCGGCCTCGTACCCGGCGGCCTCGGCGGTGGCGATGCCCAGGGCGTCGAGCAGGTCCAGGATGATCGGGACCTGCGGGGTCAGCGTGTCGGGCACCTCTTCGGCGTTCACGGCCGGGTCGGCCACCCGCTGCGCCTTGTAGCTGGGGATCGCCGCCACCCGGAAGGCCGGGCGCCAGTCCGCGTCCAGGCACGCCACCAGCCGCGACGGTCGCCGCTCGGTCACGACCTGGGCGATCATCCCGGCGAAGCCGCGCACCGCGTTGACCGGCACACCGTCGGGGGAGGTCATCGACTCCGGCAGGGCGTAGAACGACCGGAAGTACAGGCTCGCCGAGTCCAGCAGCACAAGGGGTCCACTCACGCGGCGAGCCTCCCACATCGGACCGACAACCGGCGTGGGCGGATCTCGGGGCTGCTCGCGCGGTTCCGCGTTCGGCTTTGTTTCGAGAGCCGGGACTTGCTAGAGGGTGCTGTGGGGGATTCGCTTGCTGTTCTTTTCAAGCCCGGGGCTTTGGTGCGCCCGGCTGGGTGGATGTGTTTGGCCGGGGCCCCTATGGCGATCATGTGCTCCAGTGCGTCAGGTGGGGCTGAAAAGATGCCCCACCGCCCAGGCAGGCTGTCACATGATCGCCACCCCCGGCCAAACACATCCACCCACCCGGGCAGTTGCTTGGTCGGGCCGCCGGTTCTCGGGGTGGCCGGCCTGCGCTGAGGACATCCACCCACCCGGGCCTCTGCGTAGCCGGGGCGGCGGTTCTCGGGGTGGTCGGCTGGCCGAGCACATTCGCCCACCCGGGCATGTGGCTCGCCGGGCCGGCGGTTGCAGGGGTGGCTGGTTGTTGCTGCGCCGGGTGGGGTTCTGGGTGGCTGGTAGCCGGGCAGGTGGGTTTCGGGGTGGTCGGCTGGGCAAACACATCCACCCACCTGGCAGCCGTGTAGCCGGGCTGGCGGTTTGTTGGGTGGGTGGCTGGTTGTTGCTGCGCCGGGGGGCTTCCGGGTGGCTGGCCGCCAGCCGGTGGTTTGTGGGGTGGTCGGTGGCTGCGCCTGCGGTGTTCGGAGTACCTGGTGGTCGGGCTGGTGGGTTCCGGGTGGCTGGCGGTTGGGTGGTGGGCTGGGGGGGTGGGGGTGGGGTGTCAGCGCGGCGGGTTCGGGGTGGTGGGCCGGGGGCGTGGGTAAGCCCTAGGCTTGGTGGCATGTCGAGTGCCGAGCTGTTGCGGGGCCGCCTAGACCGGGCCCGGGTTGCTGCCGCCGAGGCCGGGGTGGGGGCGTTGGTGATCGCCCCGGGGTCGGACCTGCGGTACCTGCTCGGCGGGACCGTGGTGTCCCACGAGCGCTTCACCGGTCTGGTCCTGCCCGCCGAGGGGGAGCCGGTGCTGGTGGTGCCCAAGCTGGAGGCCGCCGGTTACGACCCCTACGACCTGCCCGGTCTCGGCGTCGACACCGCCACCTGGGTCGACGGGGAGGACCCGTACGGCCTCGTCGCCCGCTTGGTCGGGGGACCGGGTGTGGTGGCTGTGGGGGACATGTTGCCCGCTGTGCACGTGTTGGGGTTGCGTGGTGCCCTGCCCGGGGCCGAGCAGGCGTTGGCGGGGCCGGTGCTGCGCGGGCTGCGGATGCGCAAGGACGCGGCCGAGGTCGAGCAGTTGCGGTGGGCCGGGGCGGCCATCGACCGGGTGCACGCCCGGATGGGGGAGTGGCTGCGCGCCGGGCGCACCGAGGCCGAGGTGGCCGCCGACATCGGTGCGGCGATCGTCGCCGAGGGGCACGCGAGTGCGGAGTTCGTCATCGTCGGCTCCGGGCCCAACGGGGCCAGCCCGCACCACGAGGTGTCCGATCGGGTGATCACCGCTGGGGACGTGGTGGTCGTCGACATCGGTGGGCCGCTGCCCAGCGGTTACTGCTCCGACAGCACCCGCACCTACGCCGTCGGTGAGCCGCGTGATGCTGATGTGGTCGAGTCCTATGAGGTGCTGCGGCGGGCGCAGGCGGCTTCGGTGGCCTCGGTGCGGCCGGGGGTCAGTGCCGAGTCGGTCGACGCCGCCGGTCGTGGTGTGCTCGCCGATGCGGGGCTCGCGGAGTTCTTCATCCACCGCACGGGGCACGGCATCGGCCTCGACGTGCACGAGCACCCCTACATCGTGGCGGGCAACGAGTTGGTGCTGGAGCCGGGGATGGCGTTCAGCGTGGAGCCCGGGGTGTACCTGCCGGGGCGGTGGGGTGCGCGGATCGAGGACATCGTGGTCGTCACCGACACCGGCGTGGAACCGCTCAACACCCGTCCGCACGAGCTGGTGGTGCTGGGCTGATGGCCGAGCTGGAACCGCTGGACAAGGCGATCGCCCGCGAGTTGGCCGCCGACGGCCGGTGCAGCTTCACCGACCTCGCCGAGCGCGTGGGCCTGAGCGTGTCCGCGGTGCACCAGCGGGTCCGCAGGCTCGAGCAGCGCTCGGTCATCCGCGGCTACAGCGCCCGCCTGGACAGCCACGCCATCGGACTGCCGCTGACCGCCCTCATCTCCCTGACCCCGATCGACCCGGCCGCCCCCGACGACTACCCGCAGCGCCTGGAGCACATCCCGGAGATCGAGTCCTGCTACTCGGTGGCGGGCGACGAGTCCTACGTGCTGCTGGTGCGGGTGCCGACCCCGGCGGATCTGGAGGAGCTGCTCCGCAAGATCCGCGAATCGGCGAAGGTGTCGACCCGGACGACCGTCGTGCTGTCCACCCCGTACGAGGGGCGTTCACCCGCGCTGTAGGCGGAACGTGGCTATTGTCAGCCCCGCAACGGGTGACACGGTGCCCGTGTGGGTGAATCCTGCTCGTTCGTACAGGGTGATTGCCGGGGTGTTGGCTGCTCCGGTGGACACGACCACGTCGCCGGTGGTGCGTTCCAGCAGGGCGGTCAGCAGGGCGCGGGCCAACCCGCGGCGGAACCGGTCGGGGTCCACGCACAACCGGTCCACGTCGACCACGTCGTCGGTGGTGTAGGCCAGGAACGCCACCGGCTCCGGTGCCGCGACCCCCAGCCACCGCAGCGGCAGCGCCCGCATCCGCGCCATCGACTCACCCAGCGCCGGGATGCCGTCGAACCCGATCAGGTCCGCCTCCACCCGGTAGGCCCGCAACCCCACGGCGTGCACCCGCGCGGCGACCCGGTCGTCGCGCAGGTCCAGCTCGGTGACCTCCACACCGCTGTCCGCCATGCCGTTGTGTATACCGTGGACGGCGTGCTCGTGTGGATCAACGGCCCGTTCGGCGGCGGCAAGACCCAGACCGCGTACCACCTGCGCCGCCGCCTGCCCGGCGCGGTCGTGTGCGACCCGGAGGAGGTCGGCTTCGGCCTGCACCGGATGACCCCCCGCCGGTTGCGCGGCGACTTCCAGGACCACCCCGCCTGGCGCCAGGGCGTCGTCGAGGTCCTCGACCACGTCCTCACCCACCACGACGGCCCGGTCATCGCCCCCATGACCGTCGTCGACCGCGGCTACTTCGCCGAGACGGTCGGCCGCCTGCGCGCCCTCGGCCACCCGGTCCACCACGTCGCGCTCCTCGCCACCCGCGAGACGGTGCTGCGCCGCCTCAGCGAACGCGTCCACGGCCCGACCCTGGCCGCGCTGCTGGGCCGCGACCGGGCGCTGCGCCGCGAGTCCTTCGCCGTCGCCGCCCTCGACCGCTGCCTCGACGCCCTCGCCCACCCCGACTTCGCCGTCCACCTGCACACCGACGACCTCACCACCGCCCAGGTCGCCGAGCACACCGCGCACGGCGCGGGCCTGCGGTTGTCCCCCGACCCCGACGGCCCGCTGCGCGCCTGGGGCAGGCGCACCTGGACCGGCCTGCGCCACATCCGCCTGCGCTGACCCCCGGACCGCGCACACCCGACGTCCAGCACCCCGCGGACCCCGGATCGGCGCGACCGGGTCGGACCGCCATCACAGCGCGGCTCCCCCGGCGATGAATCCGCCGCGCCCCGGCAGTCCCACCGGGCAACGACACAAGGAGGACCCGTGACCGCCAACCCCCTCTGGGCGCTGATCCACGCCGAACGCGCCGCCCTCGCCGCCGACCTGGCCCACCTGGACGACGAGCAGTGGCGGACCCCGTCGCTGTGCACCGGCCTGACCGTGCGGGAAGTCCTCGCCCACCTCACCGCCGGGGCGAGCCTGAACGGACCCCGGTGGCTGGTGGGCGTCATCCGCTGCCGCTTCGACTTCGACCGCCAGGTGGCCCTGCGCCTGGCCGAACACCTCGGTGCCACGCCCACCGACACCCTCGCCCGCTTCCGCGCCGTCACCTCCAGCACCACCAAACCCCCGCTGCCGGTGCTCGCCATGCTCGGCGAGACCGTCGTCCACGGCGCGGACATCCGCCGCCCTCTCGGCCTGCGCCGCGCCCACCCGGTCGACACCCTCACCGCGGTCGCCGACCACTACGCCCGCTCAGACCAGGTGGTTCTCGCCAAGGGCCGCGTCACCGGCCTGCGCCTCACCGCCACCGACGGCCCGTTCACCACCGGCACCGGCCCCCGCGTCACCGGCCCCACCCTCGCCCTCGTCATGGCCATGACCGGCCGCGCCGCGTTCTGCGACGACCTCGACGGCGACGGCGTCCTCACTCTCCGGGAACGCTGCTCCGCCACCGGCTGAGCTGACCCGACACCGCCACGCCCAGCGCCGACGTGGCCCGCTCGGTGAGCTGCGCCAGGCTCTCCCCACCCGACCGGATCGGCCCAGCCGCCGCCCCGGTCAGCGCCAACTCACCGACGAGCCGCTCGGCCCGCGCCGACCCCGCCGCGGTCAACGGCCGCCGGAACTCGTCCAGTCCACCCGCGCGCGGCACCACCGACTCCGCGTGCCGGACCAACACCACCTCGCACCGCACGACCCCACCACATCACACCGAGACCCGGCTCCGCCGCTCCACCGCCACCGACACGGCGGCCACCGCCAGGCCCGCCACGCTCAGCGCCACCCCCACCCACGCGGTCGAGGCGTACCCCCACCCGGCCGCGATCGCCAGACCGCCCAGCCACGCCCCCGCGCCGTTGGCCACGTTGAGCGCCGAGTGGTTCGACGACGACGCCAGCGACGGCGCGTCCGGGGAGGCGTCCATCAGCCGCACCTGCAACGCTGAGGCCAGCAGTTGCGAGACGAACCCGAGCAGGAACACCGCCGCGAACTCCAGCACCGGCACCGACGCCGTCAGGCCCAACAGCACCAGCACCGCGGTCGTCGCCACGAGCGAGCCGAACACCGCGCCCATCACCGACCGGTCGACGAAGCGACCGCCGGTGGTGGCGCCCAGGGTCATGCCCAGGCCGAACACCGCCAGCACCCACGGCACCGCCCCCGCCGACAGCCCGGCCACCTCGGTGGTCAGCGGGGAGACGTAGGAGTACACCGCGAACATGCCACCGAAGCCGACCATGCCGGTGACCAGGGCGAACCACACCTGCGGGCGGCGGAACGCCCGCAGCTCCGCGGCCACCCCGGCATCGCGCGGGGCGGGGGTGTGCGGCAGCTTGCGCCACAGCGCCACCGCCGTGGCGACCGCGATCACCGCCACCGCCAGGTACACCGCCCGCCACCCGATCCGCTGCCCGGCCGCGGTGGCGACCGGGACACCGATCAGGTTGGCCACGGTCAAGCCGATCATGATCCGGGCGACCGCCGTCCCCCGCCGCTGCGGGGGCACCAGGGAACTGGCCACCACCGCGGCGATCCCGAAGTAGGCACCGTGCGGCAGACCGGCGAGGAACCGCGCCGCCAGCAGCGAGGTGGGGTCCCAGGCGATCGCGGAGAGCCCGTTGCCCACGGCGAGCCCCAGCACCAACACGATCAACAGGCCCTTGCGCGGCAGCTTGGCCCCCAAGCCCGCGATGAGCGGCGCCCCGACCACCACCCCCAACGCGTAGAGGCTGATCGCGTGCCCGGCGGAGGGGATGGAGATGCCGAACGTGTCGGCCATCTGCGGCAGCAGGCCCATGGTGGCGAACTCGGTCGTCCCGATCCCGAACCCGCCCAGACCCAACGCCACCATCGCCGCCGCGACACCCCGCCTGCTCAACGCGGGCTCCTCGACCACCACCGCCATGCACCGCTCCTCAACCGGTCCGCACCTCAACTGAACCGATCCTAGCTGCGGTTTTCCCGAAATCCCGGTGCCGCTGCTCACAGCCCACCCCCCGGCCTCAGGGACCGAGGTCACCCAGCCGGGCACTCATGCCGAACTCCCGGGCGGAACAAAAAACTCAGCGGCGCCCAGCACGCAGCCCAACCGCAAGCCCCCAGGTCAGGACGCCACCACCAGCCGGTAGCCCACGTCAAGCTGCTCCCGACCGAGCAAACCCCCATGCCTGCGGTGCCAGGCACCAGACCGGAGGTCCCCGGCCAACCGGGCCACCCCAGCCGCCGCCACCTCCGGCGGCAACCGCGCGATCCCCGACATCCCCGCCCGCACCCGCTCGTCCAGGTACGCCTCCGGCCGCCGCCAGTACGCCGCGAGGAACCCGTCCGAGCAGTCCCACGGCACCTCGACCGGCCGCACCTCCGCCGCACCCCCGAACCCGGCGACGACCGCGTTCAGCGTCGCCAGTCCGCGTTCGCGCTCGGCGACCTGCGGGAAGTACTCCGCGATCATCCACTGCCGGGCCATCACCTCGACGTCCCAGGTCAGCACCACCTGCCGCCGCGACACCCGGCGCAGCTCGGCCAGTCCGGCCGCCAGGTCCCGCCAGTGGTGCACGGTCAGCAGCGCCATCGCCGCGTCGAACCCGCCCCGCACCGGCAGCGCCTCCGCCGCCCCGCGCACGACCGGCGCCGCCCCGCTTCCCCGCTGCCGCACCATGACCGCCGACGGTTCCACGGCCAGCACCGCCCGGTCCGCGGGCTCGTAGGAACCGGCGCCCGCGCCGACGTTCAGCACGCTCCGCGCGTCTCCCAGCGCCGCCCACACCGCCCGCGCGATCCTCGGGTCCGGTCGCCGCACGGTCGAGTAGCCCACGCCCAGTTCGCGGTAGGGGTCCATGCGTTCGAGACTAGCCACTGACTGGTCAGAACCTGGTGGGCGCCGGGTGCAAGCGGCCGTCCGCGCCGGACAGGCAGGCCGCGGCCCGGTCGGTGGTGCGCAGGAACTCGCCCAGGCAGCGGCCGAACTCGGCGTGCCCGGCGGCGTTGGGGTGGAACGACTCCTGCAACGCGTGCCCGGCGCGGTCGTCGTCCTGCAGGTCCGACCAGCGCACGGCCAGGCGGGCGAACCACTCCTGCCCCGGGTCGGTGCGCGAGCACGCCTCGCGGCCCACCCCCGCCCGGGACAGGTCCAGGAAGCGGGCGTCGGCCTCCCCGGCCACCCGGCGCACGCCCTCGGTGATCACCGGCACCGCTGTCTCGCTGACCCACCGCAGGTCCTCGGCGCGCAGCGGGCACCCGTTGAGGTTGAGCAGTTCCGGTCGGGCCCCGGGGGCCACCGGGGCGGCGTAGGACTGGAGCACGAGCGCGTAGTCGGTGGGTTGGTAACCGGCGTCGAGCATGACCGAGCGGATGTCGGCGAGGGCGCGGGTGGCCTTGGTGACCATCTTGTCCACTTTGGATTGCCAGTCGTCGTTCGTGGTGGCGCAGCCGGGTTTGCCCCGGTCGAACCAGGCCTGCACGCAGCCGTCGAGGACGTGGGAGAAGCCGGGGTCGTCGTTGGCGCCGACCGCGACCTGGATGGCCACGACCCGCTTGTCCCTGGCGACGGCGCGCAGCCGCTGCGCCTGCGACCCCTCGGTGTACTGCTCGGTGTCGCCCAGGCCCACCTGCGCCGACGGCGCCCCGGAGCAGGCCAGGTTGACCGCCTCCACCACGTCGGTCAGGCCGGTGTGGTGGATCGAGGCGTTCGCCGAGCGGTGGCACCAGTCGCCGTCCTCGCCGTCGGTGCCCTCCTCGTAGTCCCCGGCGCCCTCGCCGGAAACCGTGCTGTCGCCCATCGCCACCACCACCCGGGGGGCGCCGTCGGGCGGGCGGGGCGCGGGTGGGTCGTCGGGACCGCCGATCACCAGGAACGAGCCCACGAGCAGGACAACCAGCAGCAGCACGGAGATGTGCCATCGGTACCGTCGCATCGCCGACGATCCTACGGGCAGGGGCTCACCCGGTCGTGGTGAGCCGACCGTCGACGAGGGCCAGGCGGCGGTCGGCGATCGCGTGCACCAGGTCGTGGTGGGTGGCGATCAGGACGGCCGTGCCCTCCGACGCCGCACGGCGCAACAGGCCCAGGACCGCCGGGACGCTGCCGTGGTCGAGGTGCGCGGTGGGTTCGTCGGCCAGCAGGACCCGGGGGCGGATCGCCACCGCGCGGGCCAGCGCCGCCCGCTGCTGCTGGCCGTAGGAGACCTCCGGCGGGTGGCGGTCGGCCAGCTCGCCGATCCCCAGTTCCGCCAGCAGCTCCGCCACCCGGTCGTCCACACCGGTCCGGCGGGCCAACCGCAGCGGCAGCGCCACGTTCTCCGCCAGCGTCAGCTCGTGCGCCAGCCCCATCGCCTGCGGCAGCACCGCGCAGTCGCCCCACGCGGGGACCGCGGGCAGCGGGGCGCCGCCCACCGCCACCGTGCCCGCGTCCGGCCGGTCGAAGCCGCACAGCAGCGCGAACAGGGCGCTCTTGCCCGAACCGGAGCGCCCCGAGACCGTCACGACCTCACCCGCGGCCACGTCCAGGTCCACCCCGCGCAGCACCTCGACGGCGCCCTCGGGGTGGTCGTAGGAGCGGGTCACCCCGCGGGCGGACAGGACCGGGCTCATCCGACGACCTCCCCCTCGCGCAGCCGGACCACCCGGTCGGCGCGGTCGACCAGCTCGCTGTCGTGCGAGGCCGCCACCACCGGCACACCCCGTTCGGCCAAGCCGGTCAGCACGTCCAGCACCAGCAGCGCCGACGCGGAGTCCAACTGCGACGTCGGCTCGTCGGCGAGCACCACCGACGGTGAGCGGGCCAGTGCGCAGCCGAACGCCAACCGCTGCTGTTGTCCCCCCGACAACGCCTCCACCCGCCACGACCGCGTGCCCGGGATGCCCAGCCACTCCAGCACCCCCAGGTCGGTCTCCCGCCCCGCCGACTCGGCTGCGGCGCGCAGGTTGCCGCCCACGCTCAGGTGGCCGATGAGGTTGTCCGGTGGGGCCTGGAACACCATGGCGATCCGGTCGCGCCGCAGCGCGCGCCGCCGCTTGTGGGACAGGCCGCCCACGTCCGCGCCGTCGAGGACCACCGTGCCCGCGGTCGGCCGGTCGATCAGGCCCAGCACCCGCAGCAGCGTCGACTTGCCCGACCCCGACGGCCCCGCCAGCACGGTGATCCCCGAGGCGGGCACGTCGAGGTCCACCCCGCGCACGGCCGAGACCACCCCCGCCGGGGTGCGGTAGTCCACGCCCACCCCGCGCACCTCGTACAGCTCAGCCACGGATCAGCTCCCCGACTCGGGCGGTGGTCACCGACCGCACCGCCGACAGGCAGATCAACCCCACCACCGCCGCCGCGGCCCCCGCCGTCAGCCCGACCAGCCCCAGCAGGTCCGGCGCCGACGCGATCGGCCGCAGCCACGGCGACGGGTCCAGCAGCGGCGCCGCGACCGCCGCGCACACCCAGCCCGCCGCGCTGCCCGCGAGCACCGACACCCCCGCCAGCGACCCCAGCTCCACCAGGTGGCTCAGCACCAGCGCGCCGCGGCGCAGCCCCATCCGCGTGGCCAGCGCCCCGGCCAGCGCGTTCTGCCGCCTGCGCACCTCCACCGCCAGCACCAGTGCTGCTGCCGCCACCACGGCCAGCACGAACCCCAGGGCGGTGACGAAGTCGAACGTCCAGGTCACGGTGAGGAACGGCAGCCCGTCGAGCGCCCCGGCCCGGCCGCGCGGGCTGAAGAAGTCGATCCCGGCCGCACCCAGCCCGGCGGTCAGCCGCTGCACCGGCTCGGCCGACCACGCCTGCCACACCGCGACGTCGCGCGGGTCGGGCACCGAGGTCACCACGTAGCCCGCCCCGGAGCCGATCAGCGGGAACGACGCGGCCTCGGCCACGGTCCGCACCCGGCCCACCCACGGCAGCTCCACCGACCCGCCCGGCGCGGCGCCCACCCGCAGGGCCTGCCCCGGCCGCAGTTCCGCCAGCGCCGCGGCGACCTGCCCGGCGTCGCGGTCGCCCAGCCAGGCGCCCCGGGTGAACGTCGCCGGGTCCACCAGCAGCACCGTCGCCTGCTTCGCCTTGACCACCCCGACCACGGTCGCGTGCTCGGCCAGGTCGGCGGGCAGCCCCGCCTCAGCCACCCGGCGCGGGACCTGCGCCACCGACTCCGCGCCCACGAACAGGCCCGACTTGGTCCGCAACGCCTCGTCCTGCGCGTCGGCGACCCCCACACCGACGGTCAGCGTGCCGACCGCGAGCACCCCCACCAGCAGGATGCCCACCGCCGACCCGGCCGCGGCGGCCAACCGGCGCACCGCCAACTGCGCCGCGGGCACCCGCCACCACCGCACCCGGTGCGCCGCGGCCAGCCCCCAGCGCGCCAGCCGCACCGCCACCAGCGCCACCGTCAGCACCACCAGCAGCGGGAACGCCAACCCCGCCGCCTCCGCCGTCTTGGGCAGCGGCTGCGCGAACGCCAGCTCCACCGGCTGCGACCGCACCCGCGCCCAGGTCAGGTACGCCGCCACGGCGGCCAGCAGCTCCCACGGCACCCACCGCGGCACCCGCGCCCGGTTCCGCCCGCCCGGGGCCTGCAACGTCCGGTGCACCCGCACCCCGGTCACCACCGCCACCACGGCCAGCGACGCCAGGAACACGCCCGCCACCAGCAGCAGCGCGGTCCCCACCGTCCCGCCGTTGAGCAGCGGCGACGGCGCGTACGCCGACAGCGCCACCCTGGCCAGGGTGAACCCGGCCACCGCGCCCACCAGCAGCGGCGCCGCCAGCTCCAGCACCGCCCGACCGCCCAGCGCGGCCGGTCCCGCGCCGCGCGCCCACAGCAGCCGCAGCTCCGCCTGCCTGCGCTGGCACCACTGCCCGGTCACCGCCGCCACCCCGGCCAACCCCACCAGCAGCGAGATCACCGTCAGCGGCAGCACGGCCGACCACACCGTCGACGACGCCTTCCCGGCCACCTCCACCGGCTTGGCGAGGTAGTTCGACCCGGTCACGGTCTGCCCGACTCCCTCGGCATCGAGCGCGCCCCTGACCCGGGAGATCAGGTCCGCGCCCACCGCGACCACGGACGCGGCGTCGTCGACCGTCCCCGGCACCGGGCGGGGGAACCGCACCGACAGCGCCGCGCCCCCACCCGCCTGCTCCCGGTCGAGGTAGGTGGCGAACCGGGCGCGGTCGGGGAACCAGATCGGCGCCGCCGTCGCCCCCTCGGCGGCCAGCGGGTTCGGCACGATCCGCTGCCGCTCCGTGCACCAGTAGTCCGACACCGGGTCGGCCACGTCGGCGTAGATGGCCGTGACCGGCGGCAACGTGCCGCCCAGGCCGCGCGAGCCGAGGGTGATCCCCCCGTCGCGGGCCACGCTCTGCGGCACCCACAGCCCGTCGCGGGACCCGCCCTCCAGCACGGTCACGTTGTCCATGGCACCGTCCCGGTAGCCGAACCGCGACCACGGGTGCTTGCCGTCGAAGTCGTTCTGCCGCACCGAGGAGTACAGCGCCACCAGCGGCGTGCCCGCCCCGGCCGCCCGCGCCTGCTCGCCGACCACGTCGACGACCCGTTCGGCCTCCGCGGCGGTCAGCCCGCCGCCGTCGAACACCGCCGACACGCTCTGCGGGCACAGCCTGCCGGCCTGGTAGTCGATCGCCGCGTTGCCCGCCGAGTCCGCGTGCAGCACCGCGGCCGCGCCCACGAAGCTCAGCAGCAGCCCGGCCACCACGGCCACCAGCACGGTCAGCGGGCTCGACCCGGCCGCCCTGGGCGCCGCCCTCCACGGTGACTGCATGGTCGGACGCTATCGGCTCCCCGCGGGCTGGTTCAGCGCAACAGCAGTTCCCGCAACGCCTTCGTGACCTCGACCGGCGGACCACCGAGTCCCCGGGGTGGGCGCTCGCCGTCGCGGAGAAGGCGGGCTCACCCCCTACAGCGGGCGGCGCTCCATGCGCGGCTCGGCCAGGTCCAGGGCCCCGACCGGCAGCTCCGCCGCCCGCGCGATCGGCGCTGACACCCCCGCCCAGCGCAGCAGCGCCGCGGTGGAGGCGTCGCGGTCGGCGGGGGACAGGGCGGCGATGTTGGCACCGTGGTTGGCGCCCGGCGCGGTGTAGGAGTACGAATCGCGGCGGCTGGGGTGGAACGGCTCCGCGCCCCACGGGTCGTTCGCGCCGTAGACGAACAGCATCTCACTGGCCCGCGTGCGCACCCAGGCGTCCACGTCGAGCATCGGCAGCGGGTTGTGCCGGGAGCGCAGCGACGGCGGCAGGTTCGAGTTGGCCTGGTAGAAGTCCCGGTAGTGGGTAAGCCCGCGCAGGTGCTCGAACCGCAGCGACGGCCAGCCCAACTGGGTCGCGGCCTGGTAGTAGTACGGCGAGTACGGGGTGACGCCCTGGTCGGTGTAGAAGGAGAACCCGGCCACGCCGTCGATGAACGCGTACAACTCGTCCGTGGTGGCGGTCCTGGCGGGCACCGAGGCGCAGTCGGCGACGGTGGAGTACTGCCAGAACGCCCACACCGTGTCGAGCACGGTCATCTCGTAGGCCTTGTCGATCGAACCCAGGACCTGGTCAAAGGTCCAGCCACCGGCGTCGGCCGCGGCCCGGTACCGGGCCAGCATCTCCGGCCTGCGCAGCAGCGCCTCGCGCTGCACGTCGTCCAGCTTCGCCCGGCACTCGGGGGTGCCGACGGTGTCGAAGAACCGGTCGTAGGCGGAGTCCAGGTCGTTCAACCGGTCGTTGGGGGCGACGTAGGCGACCACGCCGTCCACGTCGGAGGGGTAGAAGCGGCGGTGGTAGACCGAGGTCATGCCGCCCTTGCTGGCCCCCGTGGAGATCCACTTCGCCGAGTAGACGGGCTCCAGCGCCGCCACGATCCGGTGGTGGTCGGTGGCGGCCTGCCAGATGTCCAGGTCGTCCCAGTCGGCGGGGGAGGGGCGCGAGGGGCTGAAGAACCGCTGCTCCACCGAGATCTGGTTGCCGTCGACCAGCCGGGTCGGCTCCGAGCGGAACGCCGTCGCGGGCATGTTGTAGCCGGTGGTGTGCAGCACCATCGGCCGCGCGGTGTCGCGGTGCAGCAACTGGAACCGCTGCTCGAACGTCGCCCCGCGCGGCACCCGGTGGTCCACCGGCTGCGTGATCGTCAACAGGAAGAACCGGTACCCGGCGGGCGGCGTCGGCGACTCCACCACCGTCAACCCCGGCACCGCCCGCAACCGATCGGCGATGTCCACCGCCGGAGCCGCCACCGCGGGCACCGACACCAACCCGAACACCGCCAGAACCCCGGCGACCAGCGCCACCAACCGACCGCGCACGAGCGCCCCCTCGTCCTCGGAGCCGCCGGACAGCGACCACCGCGGCGATCCTCACCCGTTCACAGGCATTAACAACAGCCCCCATTCCGCCCAATCCGCCCGGCCCGCATTGACCAGGTCGCTCTCCACCAGGCACGTGTTCCGCAGGTCGATCGGCTCGTTCCCGCGACGACGGCCCGCCTGCCGGGTCAGCGGTCGAGGTCGGCCAGTATTGCCTCGCCCTTGGTCAACCAGGCGAGGCCGAAGGCGAAGATGGCGGCGGTCTCCAGCCACAGGGCAGGGTGGAGGGAACCGGGGATGCCCAGGGGCCCGGAGAGCACGATCAGCAGCAGGCTCCCGACGATCACCAGGCCGCAGGTGAGGTACACGCGGTTGCGGGCGAGCTTGCGGCGCGAGGGGGCGGGGTCGTCGGACTTGCGGAACAGGACGAGGCAGAAGCAGGCCAGGGCGAGGAAGAAGACACCCGCGAACACCAGGTGCGCGACACCGACGAAACGATCGGACCCGACCGGGTCCGACGGGGTGGTGGGGAACAGCGCGACACCGACGGCGGCCACGGCGGCGACGTTGCTCACCAGGTCGTCGACGCGCCCGTAACCGCGGTAGGAGAGCAGGAAGACACCCACCGCGCACATGCTCCCGACCCAGACGTCCCGGAGGGAACCGTGGTAGTAGCCGCTGATGGAGCTGAGCAGACCACCGTCGACGACCACGCCCCCGACGATGAGCACCAGGGGCAGCGCCAAGCCGATGACGCCGATCGCGCGGCGCAGGAACAGGTAGGAGTGTGTGAGGGTGTCCCGCATGGCCGCCTCCTGGGTCCGCGGAGTGGGTGCGGTCAAGAGCAAACCACGGCGGGCCACCGGACCACACCGCCGGACGGTTCGGTTGTGCGGATCAGCGGAAAGACACCCGGCTGCCGAGCTGCGCGGGGAGTGCCCCCGACAGGATCGCGAAAGCCGGATCTCGGACCAACCACAGGAGCTTGTGCCGCTCACCGCCCACCATGACCACCTTGAGCCCGTGGGCGGTCCGCCCCCGGAACAGGGTCGCGCTGCCCACGTCCCCGAACGCGATGACCTTGTTCGTCCGGTGCTCGGCGAGCACCCGCCCGCGGTCGAGGTCAGCCGCGGGCACAACGGGCAGCGGGTCCGACACCGACGGCCCGTACCCGTTGGCCCTGCTGGCGTTGAAGCTCAAGCGCCGCCGGACCAGCGCGGTGGGCGAAAGCCACAGCTCACCGTGAATCCAGTCGGCCCACCCCGTCGTGCAGCTCCGACTGATCAACTGCGAAGAACCACCCATGGCCGCAGCTCAACCCCACCGCGACTACTCGCCGTCCCGTGCGGACACCACACCCGCAACCCGCACCGCCGTCTCCCGAGGCGAAAGCACGGTGGTGTCAACAACCGTCGCCGCCCCACACAACCACCCCAACGCCTCAAAGTACGGTCCGACGTGGTCCAACCGCCACCGCACCGCCCCCACCTCAACCTCATCCCGGGTGATCCGCCGAACCAACTCCCCCAGTTCGACGTGCAACACCACGTGCACAACGGGAATCCCGCGCCCGCGAAGCCCCGCGAAGATCTCCTCGGCGTAGCCCCGGTCCAACACCGCCTGCGGCACGACCAGCGTGCCACCCACCTGGGAAAGCACCTCGGCGGCGGTGTGCACCACCAGCGCCCGCCACGCGGGCCAGTCCTGGAAGTCGGCTACCGGCTCGGTCAACACGTGCCGCAACATGAACCCGACCTCCTCGGAATCGAAGACCCGCGCTCGCGGCAGCAACCCGGTCAACTCACGGGCCGCACTCGTCTTGCCCGCCCCGAAGGGTCCGTTCAACCACACGATCACACTTCACGGTACCGCCGTGGCCCACCTGTAACGGGTGGGCGCGGTGGTCAGGGGCAGTCGTGGGAATGGTCCGCCTGTGCGGGTAGGACGGCAATCGCGGTGCGGCAGGCGGCGTCCCAGGAACAGCCCCGCTCGCGCGGGGAGGACCGCGCCCATGCCCGGACGGCCTGGAGTCGTTTCGGAACAGCCCCGCTCGCGCGGGGAGGACGACACCCAGGCCGTGTCCCTGGCGCTGGGCCGGGGAACAGCCCCGCTCGCGCGGGGAGGACGTCGACCGGTCCGCCGCCGTCGCCGAGGACCGGGGAACAGCCCCGCTCGCGCGGGGAGGACTTTACGGCCTCGATCAGGTGCTCCCGGTAGACCGGAACAGCCCCGCTTGCGCGGGGAGGACGACTCCCGGCTCGCCGCGGACCGTCGCGGCGACGGAACAGCCCCGCTCGCGCGGGGAGGACCCGCCGATCTGGAACTTGTTCCAGGGCAGCGTCGGAGCAGCCCCGCTCGCGCGGGGAGGACGACCACAGCCGCGAACCGGACGTGAGCGCCGCGGGAACAGCCCCGCTCGCGCGGGGAGGACCTCACCGACCCCGCCTTGCGGCGCCGCGTCCGGGGAACAGCCCCGCTCGCGCGGGGAGGACGTCACCGGCGGCGCCGCGGACGACGCGGTGGAGGGAACAGCCCCGCTCGCGCGGGGAGGACCCAAGAACGTGCCGCCGGACCGGGGCACTGCAAGGAACAGCCCCGCTCGCGCGGGGAGGACTGCCGCTCATGCCGAGACCTCCGTGAGCTTGAGGGAACAGCCCCGCTCGCGCGGGGAGGACACTTCTTGACCTGCGGGTTTAGGTGAGCGAGGGCGGTTTTCGCATCACTTTTCGACTGGATTGAGTGCAGTGTAACGAAATGATCACTCTCTGTGTTGGGTTCGGTGCATGCTGGGGTGATCACAGCTTGCGGTCATATGCGTCAAGTGGGCGTTGCTTGCGCGCCCGGGCTGGCCAGTTGGTCGTGGTTCATCACACTGGATGCGGCCGAGTCGATTTGAAAGTGGTGTGCAACGCGCGAGCGGTGTCTGGCACCGGTTCACCAGTTCGGCCTCACTGTGCGACTGGAGGATGCGACTTTGCGCGCTGTTGTGTGTCGGCTCGGGCATCGGGTGTATTTCCGCCGCCACTTGGCGTCCGCTGGCGTGACCACGAGGTCGGGTTTGCGGAGAGAAGTTGGCGAGGGATTGGTGGGGGCTTGGGTGCGCGAGTGTGGGGGTCAGGAGGGGAGTAGGGCGAGCATTTCCGGGAGTTCGAAGAATTGGGCGATGTCGCGGGCTGATCGTCCTCCCTGGTCGGGGTCGGCGCCTGCGGCCACGAGCAGGTCGACGCTGGTGGGGTTGCGGCGGAAGACTGCGGCGCCGAGGGCTGTTTGGCCTCGGTCGTTGACCCTGGAGACGTCTGCTCCTCGTTCGAGCAGGACGCGGACGGTTTCGGGGTGGTTGTGGTAGGCGGCGAGGATGAGCAGTGAGTCGCCCGCGCCGCTGGTGAGGTTGGCGGGGACTCCGGAGTCGATGGCGGTTGCCAGGGCTTCGGCTTCGCCCTGGCGGGCGAGGTCGAGGATCGACTGGAGGAAGTGGAGTTCTTCTTCGGTCAGGTCCATGGGGGGAGGTTAGCCACCGGGGCGGGTTGTCGCAGGGTTGGCCGGGGGACATGGTCGGCGGGGCGGGGTGGCCGTGCGCGGTCGCCGTGGTAGGTGTCGGGGGACGGGTCAGACCGCAGAAGACGATCAGTGTGAAGGGAACACCATGACGTCCGCGTCCTCCCAGCAGCAGCCGTCCGATTCCGGGCGGCCGGTGCTGACCAACCGCCAAGGACACGTGGTCTACGACAACCAGAACCAGCGGAGCGTCGGCGCCCGTGGGCCCGCCACGCTGGAGAACTACCAGTTCCTGGAGAAGATCAGCCACTTCGACCGGGAGCGCATCCCCGAGCGGGTGGTGCACGCGCGGGGGGCCACCGCCTTCGGGTACTTCGAGGCGTACGGCACCGTGGGGGACGAGCCCGTGGCGAAGTTCACCCGGGCGAAGTTGTTCCAGGAGAAGGGGAAGCGCACCGACGTGGCGGTTCGGTTCTCGACCGTGGCGGGTGGTCGTGACTCCTCGGAGGTGGCGCGGGACCCCCGGGGGTTCGCCGTGAAGTTCTACACCGAGGACGGCAACTGGGACCTGGTGGGCAACAACCTCGGTGTCTTCTTCATCCGGGACGCGATCAAGTTCCCGGACCTGATCCACTCGCAGAAGCCGGACCCGGTGACCTTCGAGCGTCAGGACCCCAACCGGGTGTTCGACTTCATCAGCCAGACGCCTGAGGCGTTGCACATGGTGACTCTGGTGTTCAGTCCGCGGGGGATTCCGGCCAGTTACCGAACGCAGCAGGGATTCGGGGTGAACACCTACAAGTGGGTGAACCAGGCTGGTGACACCGTGTTGGTGAAGTACCACTGGTCACCGAAGTCGGGGGTGCGGTCCCACACCGCCGCCGACGCGGCGAACGTGCAGGCGAACGACCTCGGTTCGCACACCCGGGACCTCTACCAGGCCATCGAGCGCGGTGAGTACCCCGAGTGGGAGTTGAAGGTCCAGTTGATGGACGACCACGACCACCCGGAACTCGACTTCGACCCGCTCGACGACACCAAGGCGTGGCCGGAGGAGCTGTTCCCGCTGCGCGCCGTGGGGCGGATGGTCCTCGACCGCGCGCCGGAGAACTTCTTCCTGGAGAACGAGCAGATCGCGTTCGGCACCGGCGTGCTCGTCGACGGACTGGACTTCTCCGACGACAAGATGCTGGTGGGTCGCACCTTCAGCTACAGCGACACCCAGCGCTACCGCGTCGGGCCCAACTACCTCCAGTTGCCGGTCAACGCGCCCAGGACCCGCGTGGCCACCAATCAGCGCGACGGTCAGATGGCCTACGGTGTCGACCTCGGCGAGGGGCAGAACCCGCACGTCAACTACGAACCGTCGATCCTCGGTGGCCTCCGCGAGGGCGAGTACCCCGCGCACGACGAGCAGGGGCCGGAGCTGACCGGCAGGCTGACCCGCAAGCGCATCCCGCGCACCAACGACTACGCCCAGCCCGGTGAGCGCTTCCGCCTCTCGCAGGAGTGGGAGCGGGACGACCTGGTCGCCAACCTCGTCGACGCCCTGGGCCAGTGCGACCGCCCCGTCCAGGAGCGCATGGTGTGGCACCTGCTGATGGCCGAGGACGAGCTGGGCCTGCGCGTCGGCGAGGGGCTGGGCATCAGCCCCGACGACGTCCGCCACCTGGAGCCGCTGCCCACCCAGCGGCTGTCCGATGAGGAGAAGGCCAGGGCCGCCAACCTGGGCAAGAACGGTCCGCGCGACGTCGAGGGGCACACCATGACCCACTGCGTGCCCAACGAGCGCGTTCCCGTCGAGCGCTGACGTCCTCGGGGCGGGACCGGCCGGTCCCGCCCCGGTGCTCAGTCGAGGACGGCGGTGGCCTCGACCTCCACCAGCAGGTCGGGCTCGGCCAGCGCGGCGACGCCCACACCGGTGAGCGGGGCCGCCGGGGTGACGCCCAGCTTCTCGGCCGCCGGGCGACCCCCGCCGCGAACAGGGGCATCTTGTCGGGGGTCCAGTCGACCAGGTAGACGGTCAGCTTCACCACGTCGTCGAAGGTGGCGCCCGCCGCCGCCAAGGCCGTGCCGACGTTGAGGTAGCACTGCTCGACCTGGGCGGCGAAGTCGCCCTCGCCGACCTTGTTCCCGTCGGCATCCCGGGCGATCTGACCGGCGGTGAACACCAGTTTCGAGCCGGTGGCGACCGACACCTGCCGGTAGAGGTCGACCTCCGGCAGCCCGTCGGGGTTCACCAGGGTGATGGGCATGCTGTCTCCTCGCGTCGGGTCGGGTTCACCTGAAACATAGCATTGCAATGCCATGTACTGTGCGGGCATGGCGAGGACGAAGGACCCCGCGGTGCGCGTCCTGCTCATCGAGCGGGCTGCGCACATGCTGCGCACCCGCGAGCCGATCACCCTGCGCTCGCTGGTGGCGGGCACCGGGGTGTCCACGATGGCCGTCTACACCCACTTCGGCGGCATGGACGGCGTGTGGATGGCCCTGCGCCAGGAGGGCTTCACCCGACTGGCGGCCGAGTTCGCCGCGGTGGCCACGACCCGGGACCCGGTCGCGGACCTGACCGCGCTGGTCGCCGCCTACCTCGGCAACGCCCTGCGCCACCCCGACCTGTACCGGGTCATGTTCGACGCGAACTTCGACCTCGAGGACCTCGCCGCCGCCGACGCGACCCTGGAACACCTGGTCCGGGCCGCCGACCGGGCCAGGGGGGTCGGGCGCTTCCACGCCGACACCGTTCCGCTGGACGTGGCGACCCGGAGCTGGACCATCGCGCACGGGTTGGTTTCCCTGGTGGCCAACGGCCCGCTGCCCCGCCC
Organism: Actinokineospora spheciospongiae; assembly: GCF_003182415.1. Lineage (NCBI taxonomy): Bacteria > Bacillati > Actinomycetota > Actinomycetes > Pseudonocardiales > Pseudonocardiaceae > Actinokineospora > Actinokineospora spheciospongiae. The sequence continues at coordinate 82,256 of NZ_QHCP01000004.1, forward strand.
GGCGCTCGACAACGGCGTCCCGCTGCTGACCGCCCTGTTCGTCCACACCGGAGACGACCCGGACCGGTGCCGCCGCTCGATCCAGCGGGGCTGGCGGCTGCCGGGGTGAGCGGGCCGGGGCTCAGGCGCCCGTCGTGGAGCCGGGGCGGACGACCATCAGGACCGTGACCGTCGCCCACAGCAGGTTGAACACACCGGTGTGCATGGCCAGCCGCGCGGGCAGTCGGGCGGGCACCGGGTGGTCGGCGGCGGTCACGGCGTCCAGGACCTCGGCTTGGCGCGGCAGGATCAGCAGCACCAGCGTGGCGGCGGCCAGCGCGGTGAGCGCCATGGACACGACCAGCCAGGGGTCGCCGAGCACGCCGAGGCTGCTCCCGGTCGCCAGGCCGAACGCGGGCACCGCGATGCCGATCGCGGCGTACACCCGGCACACGCGGTGCAGGGTGCGCAGCACGGCCACCTCCCGCTCCCGACCGGGTGCGGCCAGGGCGCGGCGGGTGGCGGCCGGGAACATGCTGGCGGCCACGGCGACCGGGCCGACCGCGATGATCGCGGCGAGCACATGCACGGACAGCAGGAACTTCGTCATGCCGAGGCCACCCGGTGGCCGCCGACCCCCGCGGCCGGTCCACGGCCGGTGGTGGCGCGCCACACCGTGCCCCGGCGCTCGTGGGCGATCAGCCCCTCCACCGCGATCGCCACCTCGGGGCCGAGTTCGCGCTCCAGCAGGTACAGCCCCAGGTCCAGCCCGGAGGTGACCGATGAGGAGGTGACCAGGTCGCCGTCGTCGACCACGCGCACGTCGAGTGCCCGCACGCCCGCGGCGGTCAACATGCCCAGGCCCATCCGGTGCGTGGTCGCCGGGCGGCCCCCGATCAGCCCGGCCATGGCTAGCACCAGCGACCCGCCGCACACCGTCGCCACGGTGACACCCTCGCGGTCCAAGGCCTCCTGGAGCAGCGCGGGCAGGCCGGTGGTCAGCGTGCGCCCGAGCAGCACCGGGATGCTGTCCTCGGCGGGCTCGCCACCGCCTGGGTCCGCCAAGCTGCCGAGCGCGCCGGGCACGACGACGAGGTCCGCCCGCCGCGGGTCCAGGGCGGCGGTGGCGCGCAGGGTCAGCGGGACCAGGCCGCTGGGCACCTCGCGCGGTCCCCCGGCGGCGACCAGTTCCACCTCGAAACCCCGGTCGGCGACGAGGGCGGCGGCGGCCAGGACCTCGTAGGGGGCGATGACGTCGAGCGGGTCGAACCCGTCGAACAACACGATCTGAGCGAGCATGGCGCCACGCTAACCACGGTGGGAGCCGGGTGGCAGTGGCTGGAATGCCAGCCTTCAACGGGTTCTCGCCAACGCCCGGTTCCGGCCCCTAGGCTGGGGCCATGCACACCGTGGCCGTCCTGGCGCTGGACGGGGTCATCTCCTTCGACCTGGCCACCCCGATCGAGGTGTTCACCCGCACCCGGCTGCCGGACGGCCGCGCGCCGTACCGCGTCCGCGTCTGCGGTGCCAACCCGACCGTGGACGCGGGCGCGTTCTCCCTCGCCCCGCCCTGGGGCCTCGACGCGCTGGCGGAGGCGGACACGATCGTCCTGCCCGGCCGCGGTGAAATCCTGCCCACCCCGGAGGACGTCCTGGACGCGTTGCGCGCGGCCGCGGGTGCGGGCACCCGCATCGCCACGATCTGCACCGGCGCGTTCACCCTGGCCGAGACCGGCCTGCTGGACGGGCTGCGGGCGACCACGCACTGGGTGGCGGCGGGCGCGCTGGCCGCCCGGCACCCCGGGATCGACGTGGACCCGGACGTGCTCTACGTGGACAACGGCCAGTTCCTCACCTCGGCGGGCGCGGCGGCGGGCCTGGACCTGTGCCTGCACCTGATCCGGCGCGACCACGGCTCGGCGGTGGCCGCCGACGCCGCGCGGCTGTCGGTGATGCCGCTGGAGCGGGAGGGCGGGCAGGCGCAGTTCATCGTGCACGACCAGCCGCCCACGCCCCGGGGTTCGGAGTTGGAGCCGGTGCTGCGGTGGCTGGAGGAGAACTGCGCGCGCGAGCTGTCCGTGGAGGGCATCGCCGCGCACGCGGGGATGAGCGTGCGCACGCTCAACCGCCGCTTCCGCGAGCAGACCGGGACCACGCCGTTGCAGTGGCTGCTGCGCGCCCGCGTGCGCACGGCGCAGCACCTGCTGGAGGTCACCGGGCACCCGGTGGACCGGATCGCCGCGCAGGTCGGTTTCGGTTCCCCCACGGCGTTCCGCGACCGGTTCCGCCGGGTGGTCGGCACCACGCCGCAGTCCTACCGGCACAGCTTCACGAGCCGCTGAGCTGGTCTTGGCCGGAGGCTGCCGCTGATGCGCATTCCTGCCACACCAGGTTTCCCGCCCCCGACGGAGAACCGGTGATCGGGGTGGCGCCGGACCTGATCCCGGCGCCGGGCGGCGGGGTCGCACCGCGGGGGTTCCCCGGCGTTCGGCGCGGGACCGGCGGGGCGGTTGTCCGCCGACCTGCTCGGCGCCGGCATCATGGGCGGCGCAGCGGCCGCTGCGTGTCACCGCTCGCCGTGCGAGGCACCCCACCCGTGGGAGGTGCCGAGGGGATCGCCCGGTGTCGGTGGGTCTGGGCTCCGATCCACTCGGGGGGAGTATGGCGGTGCGGATCGGCCTGCTCGGCGAGGTCGGGGCGAGCGCGCACGGGCGCCCGGTCGACATCGGCGCCGCCAAGCAGCGCTGCGTCTTGGCCGCCCTCGCCGTCGACCTGGGCCGGGTGGTGTCCGACGAGCAACTGGTGGACCGGGTGTGGGGGGTCGACCCGCCGTCCACCTCGCGCAAGACCCTCGCCAGCTACGTGTCGCGGCTGCGCACCGCGTTCGCCGGGACCGGGGCGGACATCAAGCGGCGCTCCGGCGGGTTCGTGCTGCTCGACGAGCACGTCACGGTGGACCTGCGGCGCTTCAACGACCTGTGCGCGCGGGCGGCCTCCGGTGACGCCGAGGAGGCCGCCGAGCTGCTGACCTCGGCGTTGGAGCTGTGGCGCGGGGAAGCCCTGACCGGCCTGGACGGCGAGTGGGCCGCCGAGGAGCGCGACCGCCTGCACCGGGTGCGCTTCGGCGCCGAGTGCGACCTGACCGACGCCCGGCTGCGGCTCGACGGGCGCGACGACGCGCTGGTCGCCGAGCTGTCCGCGCGGGTCGTCGAGCACCCGCTGGACGAGCGCGTCGCCGGGCAGTTCATGCGGGCGCTGCACCGCGACGGCCGCACCGCCGACGCGCTCAACCACTACCGGCGGTTCCGGGTGCGGCTGGTCGAGGAGCTGGGTGTCGACCCCGGCGCCGCGCTCACCGCCCTGCACCAGCGCATCCTCACCGACGGGTCCGAGCAGCCCGAGGCGCGGACCGCGCCTGCGGTCCCCCGGCAGCTCCCCGCCCGGCCCGCGCCGTTCGCGGGCCGCGCGGACGCCCTCGCCGCCCTGGACGCCGCCGTGGGCGGGGCCGAGGACGGCGGGGTCGTCGTGGTCGCCGGGACCGGGGGCATCGGCAAGACCTGGCTGGCGCTGCACTGGGCCCACCGCGCCCTGGACCGGTTCCCGGACGGGCAGTTGTTCGTGGACCTGCGCGGGTTCAGCCCCGACCAGGACCCCATGGCCCCGCAGGTGGCGCTGCGCGGGTTCCTGGAGGCGCTCGGCACCCGCGCCGACCGCGTCCCCACCGACCCGCACGGGCGGACGGCGCTGTTCCGCAGCCTGGTCGCGGACAAGCGGATGCTGCTGGTGCTGGACAACGCCGTCGACAGCGCGCAGGTCGTCCCGCTGCTGCCCGGCGGGGAGACGTGCACGGTCGTGGTCACCAGCCGCGGTTCGCTGCCGGGCCTGCTCACCGCCCACCGCGCCCACCACCTGCCGCTCGACGCCCTCCCCGACGGGGAGGCGCGCAGGCTGCTGACCGCCCGGCTCGGCGCCGCGCGCACCGCGGCGGCCCCCGAGGCGGTGGACGAGATCGTGGCCCGGTGCGGCGGGCTCCCGCTGGCCCTGGGCATCATCGCCGGGCGCTGCCGCATCCGCCCGCTGGTCCCGCTGGCCGACCTCGCCACCGAACTGCGCGAGGCGGGCCTCGACGCCCTCGACGACGACGACCCCACCGCCAGCCTGCCCGCCGTGCTGTCCTGGTCGCACCGCGCCCTGACCGCCGAGCAGGCCGAGTCCTTCGAGCTGCTCGGCACCGCGCCGGGGGCCGACATCGGCGTCCCGGCCGCGGCGGGCCTGCTCGGGGTCACCCCCGCCGAGGCGACCGCGGTGCTGCGCGGCCTGGCGCAGGCGTCGCTGATCGGGGTGTCGGCCCCCGGCCGGTACCGGATGCACGACCTGCTGCGCCAGTACGCGGGCGAACGGGTGCGGGCCACCTCCGCCGCCGACACGGCCGCGGCCGTGGACCGGCTGCTCGACCACTACCTGCACAGCGCCTGCGCCGCGGAGTCGGTGCTCGCCACGCACCGCCACCCGGTGGACCCCGGCCCGCCCGACCCGCGCAGCGGGCCGACGACCCCGGCCGACGACGAGGCGGCGATGCGCTGGTTCGCCGCCGAGCACCCGAACCTGCTGGCCATCCAGCGGTGGGCGGTCGAGCGGGGCAGGCACGACGCGGTCTGGCAACTGGCCTGGGCGCTGGACACCTTCCACTTCCGGCACGGGCGGATGCACGACGTGCTGACCTGCTGGACCCTCGGCCTGCGCGCGGCAGAGCAGGCGGGGACGACCGCGGCGCAGGCCATGGCCCACCGCTACCTGGGGCAGGCGCACTCGCGCCTGGCCGCCCACGAGGACGCCTCGCGCCACCTCGAGACCAGCCTCGCCCTGGCCGAGCGGGAGCAGGACCCCCGGGGCCAGGCCGACACCCGCCGGGTCCTGGTGTGGACGCTCGGCGAACTCGGCCACACCCGGGAGGCCCTGGAGCACCTGGACCGGCTCCGCCACACCTACCGCGACCTCGGTGAACCCGTGCTGGAGGCCGACATCCTCAACGGGATGGGCTGGTTCCACGCCCAACTCGGCGAGTACGCCGAGGCCGAGACCGCGGCCGACGCCGCGCTGGCGCTGTTCCGCGCGCACGACCACCGGCACGGCATCGCCGACGTCAGCGCGACCCTGGGGCGCATCGCCCACCACACCGGCCGGTACGAGGAGGCCCTGGACCACTACCGGGCGGCGATCGACGCCTTCCGCTCGCTGGGGGACGACTACCAGGTCACCGAGCCGCTGGAGGGCTTGGGCGACACCTACGCGGCGCTGCACCGCACCGACCTGGCGAACGCCGCGTGGCGGGAGGCGCTGGTGGCGTACCGGGAGCAGGGGCGCACCGCCGAGGCCGAGCACCTGAGGCGGACCCGCCTGCCCACCGAGGCGCCGCGCGCGCCGCAGGCGATCTGACCCGCGGCGGCCTGGTTTGTCCTCTGTGGACCGTTGACTGGTCGGGGTCCGCCCGGACGCGGTGGGTCAGACGCTGCGCAGCACCGTGACGACGGGGCCCAGCACCACGGCCCGGTCGCCGTCGAGGACGTCATAGGCGGGGTTGCGCGGCTCCAGGAAGACGTGGCCGCCGCTGCGCCGGTACACCTTGACGGTGGCCTCGTCGTCGATCATCGCCGCGACGATCTGCCCCGAGTGCGCTTCGGACTGCTGCCGCACCAGCACGACGTCGCCGTCGCAGATGGCCGCGTCGACCATGGAGTCCCCGCGCACCCGCAGTCCGAAGACGGTCCCGCGCCCGGTGAGCCCGCGCGGCAGGTGCAGCACGTCGTCCACGTGCTCGTCGGCGGTGATCGGCGCGCCCGCGGCGATGTGCCCGACCACCGGCACCGGCACCGACTCCTCGGCCCGCTCGGCCCGCGGTTCCCGCAGGAACCCCCGCACGTCGATCGGCCGCGACACCGAGCCGCCGCGGCGCAGGAACCCGCGCTCCTCCAGGCTGGCCAGGTGCCTCGAGACCGAGGACGACGACCGCAGGCCGACGGCGTCGCCGATCTCGCGGGTGCTGGGGGAGTGGCCGTGGCGGACCGCCCAGTCCTGGATGGTGGCGAGGATCTGCTGCTGGCGCAGCGGCAGCGCGGAGGCGTCCAGGTGCTCGAACGGGTCGACGTCGTAGGCGGTCACCCGGGAATCCTAGGGGGCGCCGCCGCGCCGATCCCGGCCCGGGGCGGGCCACGCCCTCGATCAGGTGATTCGCCCCGGCGGGCGCTCCTCGTCCGCCGGGGTCGGGTGGGCCACCCGTTCCAGATCTGTCCACATGCGAGACCCGGGTTCGCGCGGGGTGAGTCGCGCGAAACCGGGATTCGCGGGCGGTTCGGGCGGTCGGAGTCGCCCGACCGCGCCGTTCGTGCCCCGCCCGGTTCAGTCCAGCAGCGAGTCGAACCGCAGCCCGCTGGCGGACTCGCCGGTGCCGGGCCGCTTGCGGCGGCCGGTCCACAGGTGGTGCCTGCCGTCGGCGCCGCGGGTGTACTGGGTGGCGCGGGTGACCTGGGCGCCCTCGCGCGGGATCTCCTCCTCCCGGACGTTGTGCGTGGCGGACAGCAGTTCGCCCAGTGGCGCGACCTCCTCCTGCGTGCCGTCCGGGTGGTGGCGGACGAGGTGGGCCCTGCGCAGCACGACCGCGCCCGGGCGGGTCTCCACCGGCAGCATCGGAATCCAGTTGTCCGGGACCGCGGTGGCCAGCCGGTAGCGCAGCGCCCCGGCCTCGGTGGCCCCGGGGACGTGCGGGGTGAACGGTTCCCCGGTCCGGTCGAGCGCGCCGCCGATGGCGTCGGTGACCTTCTTCTCCACCGCCCACGCCTGGTTGGCGTCCTCGTCGCGGGCGAACAGGACCTCCTCGACCGGTTCGCCGTCGAGGCCGCGGCCGGTGGACGGGGGCAGGAACAGCGCCCGCAGCCTGCCGCCGGAGGTGGTGCTGAGGGTGAACAGCGACCAGTGGGCGTCGCCCTTGCCCGTGCCGGGCAGCGGGGCCAGGGTGGGGCCGCCGAGGACGGAGCTGAAGGTGTCCGCGACGACGACCGAGGTCAGCCTGGTCAGCGACCCGACCGGCACGTCCAGGGGCACGGCGTACCAGTCGGAGCTGTAGACGGTGGCGAACTCGGCCAGCAGCATCCTGGCCAGGTCCTCCGGGGCCGCCTCCACGCCGCCGATGGTGGTCCTGGCGTCCTCGAACTCCCAGTACCGGCGGGCGGGCATCCCGGGGAAGGAGGCGGGCGCGGCGAAGGTGGTGGAGACGACCTTCTCCTGCCTGGCCGCCGGGGCCAGCCCGTCCGCGCCCGCCGCGGTGAAGTCGGGCCAGTCCAGCCGCCCGCCGGGGTACTCCGGGGCGCGCAGGGCGACCTCGGCCCCGTCGACCCGGGCGGCGACGGTGAAGCGGTGCTCCAGCCGGGTCGGGTCCCACGACTCCGGGCCGTGCAGCCGCCTGCCGTAGTGCCAGGCCAACCACTCCTCGACGACCGGGACGGCGGCGGCCGTGGCGGTCGGGTCCAGGCCGAGCCGGGGCGGGAGGGCTCCGGCCGGGACCAGGTGCAGCGACTCGGCGGCGAACGCGTCGCCGTGCACGGCCCGCCCGGCCAGCACGGCCAGGTACCGGCGCGCGGACTCCGGCTCGTGCGGACCCGGCGCGGGCATCGGGAACTCGCGCAGGACGGCGGCGGCGACCGCGGGCAGGCCAGCCGCGGTGAGCACCCGGGACAGCCGCTGCCCGGACTCGGCGGCGGCGCGCAGGTCGGTGCGGTGGGTCTGCTCCCGTTCGGCGACCGCCTCCAGCGGCACGTCCGGGTCGTAGTCCTCGCGCGGGGCGGAATCCGCCCTGAACGCGGTCACCGTGCTCGCCGTGCCGCGCACGCGCACCCACACCGGCGAACCGGCGTCGTCGCCGAGGAATTCGCCGAACTGCCACTGCCTGCCCAGCGACCACAGCGGGTCGTGCAGTTGCGCCTCGGTGGCCGGGCGCAGGTCGCCGGAGCGGGCGCGGGGTTCGAGCCGGGTCCAGGTGGTGATGGAGGCCATCGGTCGTCCTTTGCTCAGCGCGGCAGCGCGCGGGTGAAGTCGGTGGACACCGCGTCCCGGGGAGCGGTGTTGGCGGCCAGCACGGCGGCCGGGAGGAGTTGGCCGATGTCGGTCAGCGCGTCCGGGTTCGCCGGGTGCAGGGCCTCCAGGTCGACCATGCGCAGCCGGGCCAGCTCCAGCGCCTCCAGGACGGTCTCGGCCAGCAGCGCCGGGTCCCACACCGCCCGCCGGTCCGGGGACACGGCCAGCAGGATCGCCTGCGGTGGCGCGGAATCCGGGCTCTCGGCGTGCAGCGCGACCGCCGTGGTCTCCCGCCGCCGGGGCACGACCTCCGTCCACTCCTCCACCATCAGCCCGCACACCGGCGTGGTCGCGGTGGGCGCGCCGAAGGGCAGGTGCAGGGTGAACGCCAGCCTGGTGCCGGGGTTGGTCGACGGCAGGCCCGCCCACCGCTCCGCGGACTCCTTGCCCGCGGGCGGTTTCGGTAGCTGCGCGACGTCCGCGCTGAGCGAGTCGCCCGCGCCCAGCGCCTCGGCGTAGCCCAGCGAGGTGACGAACCGGTCGACACCGGGCCGCACCTCGGCGACGTCGAGCAGCCGGGTCGCCGCGACCGTGGGGTCCCCGCCTTGCAGCGCCGTACTGGTGCCGAGCGAGGCGAGCAGGTCGGTGGCGGTGGCGGGGGTGTCGCCCGCGAGGGTGAAGACCCCGAGGACGTCGACGCCGGTCAGGACGCCGAGCTTGCGAACGGGGTCGGGTTCCAGGGCCGCGGCGTCCCGGCGCCGGGTGACCTCCGGCAGCGCCGCCGCGGCCAGGGCGCTGAGCACGCCCCGGTCGGTGTCGCCGGGGGCGGCGGGGGGCGGGACGACGCCGGGGACGCCGAGCAGGTTGGCCGCGAGCAGGCCGTCCCGGAGCTGGCCGAGGTCGGTACCCGCGAGCTGGGCGGCGACGCGGTCGACCAGGGCGGTCACGGCGGCGGCGCGGTCGGCCGCGCTCGCTGGGGCGAGGGCGGCGGAGGCGGCCGGGGTGTTCGTGCGGAGCAGGCTGGTTTCGCCGCCGCCGGGTGGGGGTGGGGTGTGGCCGGGCTTGTGGGTTCCCGGTGTGCCGGTGTCGTCGTTCGGGGTGCTCGTGTGGAGCAGGCTGGTTTCTCCGCCGCCGGGTGGGTGCGGGTTGTAGGGCGGGGTTTCGCCGGGGTTCTGGCCGGGCTTGCCGCCGCCCGTGCCCGGAGTGCCGGTGTCACCGCCGGGTGTGCCCGGGTCCGGCGTGCCTGTTCCCGGGGTTCCGGTGCCCGGCGTGCCGCCGCCCGGTGTTCCCGTGCCGGGGTCCGGCGTCCCGGTGCCTGGCGTCCCGGTGCCCGGGGTGCCGGTGGCGGGTGGGGTGTCGGCGTGTTCGGGGAGGGTCAGGTCGGCCGGGCGCAGTGGGCGGGCGCCCGCGACCAGGTCCTTGGCGGCGCGGGCGGCCTCCAACATGGCGGGCAGGTCGGGGCAGGTCACCGAGGTGACCCGGACCCCGCCGGAAACCGTCGCGGCGGCGCGCAGCAGGTGCGCGTCGAGGTCGGTCCCGGCCAGCGGGGCCGACGGGTCCGGCGGGACGAGCGCCAGCCAGTCCAAGGGGGACAGTGCGGCGGCGGCGAGGGTGAACGGCCTGGTCGTGCCGTCGGCGAGGGCGGCCTCGGCGGTCAGCGTGCCCGGGGCGGGCAGCAGCTCCGCGATCCAGCCCGCCAGCGCCGGGTCGGCGACCGCGCGGCTCTGCGCCGCGCCGGTCGGCCACTTCGCCGGGTCGGGGGCGGTGCCGTCGAGCAGGACGGCGACCCGGTGGGTCACCGCGTCACCGGTGCGCGGGGTGCGCAGCGACTCCGGCTCCGGCGGGGGCGCCTCGCCGGTGGACATGGCGGCGATGGTGGCGCCCGCCCGCAGCGGGTTGCCCTGCACGGCCTGGTGCACGCCCTCGACCAGGAGCGTGTCGGCCACGGCGTCGACCAGGTCGGCCAGCTTCGCGAACACCTGGGCGAGCGCGGTGGCGTCGGCGGAGCCCGCGGTGGCGCCGACGTCGCGGACCGGGTCGAGCCTGCCCGCGCTCGCGCGGCGGTGCAGGGCCAGGCCGTCGAGGGCGTCGCGGAACGCGACCACCTCGGTCGGCGTGCCCTCGGTGTCCACAGAGGACGAACGGAGCGGGGCGAGCGCGCGCAGCCGGTCGATCCAGGACGACAGCGCGGGCAGCGGGTGGTCGCGGACCCAGCGCTCCACCCTGGCCCCGAGCAGCGCGCCGAGCGGCTGGCCCTGGCGCACCCCGTCGAGGACCCACGCGGCGGCGCGGGCGCGCTCGGAGGTCAGGTCCACCGCGGTGGGCGCGTCCGGCCGGTCGCCGTGGGCGCGCTGGGCGGCGCGCAGCACGGCGGCGGTGACCGCGTGCGCGGGGGAGGGCGCGTGGATCGGTGACGGCACGTCGGACCCGGCGTTGACCAGCGGCCCCGCCTCGTCCGGCGGCAGCGCGGTGACCCGGCTCGGCGCGGTCGGGCGCGGCACGACGTCGGTGACCCAGCCGTAGCCGCCCAGGTGCACGCCGGTGGGCTTGGCGGCGCGCTGCCACTCCAGGCGGCGGGTGGCCAGCGAGGTCAGCCACGCGTCCAGGCGGTGGGAGGTGGTGTCGAGCTGCTGGGCGAGCATGCGTTCCAGGTCGGCGGGCGGCACGTCGGCCAGCGCGCGCACCGCGGTGGAAGCCTCGGTCACCTGGTGGGCGCGGGAGTCGGCGGCGCCGGGGCCGCGCACCCAGGCGCCGACGGAACCGGACCAGCCGGGCATCGGCGAGTCCAGGCGGGTGAACACCGTCTGCGTCGCGGCGCGGTCGTCGACGCCGACCAATTCGGGTTCGGCCAGCGGACCCAGGACGCGCTCGGCGGCCATGCCGAACTCGACCAGCAGCGCGTGCCGGACCAGCCGGTACAGCAGCGGGGTGAACGCGGCGGGCCCGAGGTCGACCGCGTCGCGCAGCTCGCTCGGGGTGCGGGCGGCGGAGCCGAGGGCGGCCAGGTAGTCGACCGGGCGCCCGCCCGCGACGGTCTCCGGGGCCAGCGTCCACGGCGCGTCGAGCGGGTAGGACTCCTTGGCGTGCACCAACTTCGCCAACCGCACGTCGAACGGGCCGAGGCCGAAGCGGGCGGCCAGGGCCGCCGCGGCGGCGCCGAGGTCGGTGCGCCACTGCTCGCTCAGCGCCAGCTCGGCGAAGCGCCACAGCGCGGTGATGTAGTCCACGCCCAGCGAGCTGCGGGCGAAGACCCGGCGCGCGGTGGGGGCCATCGCCAGCGCCCGGGCGACGACCTGGTCGTCCTGCGGGGCGCGGGTGATGCGCGGGACGGCGGCCGGGTCGTCGGCGGCGGGCCGCCAGATCCGGTCGCGCAGGGTCCGCAGGAACGGCACGACGTCCGGGTGCAGACCGGGCCACTCGTTCATCTCCGTGCTGACCCACCTGTCCACCGGCAGCACCGGCAGCACGCCGTAGGGCTGCTTGCCCACCCGCAGCATCGGCAGCGGGCCCGCCGGGCGGACGTAGCGGCGCAGGTGTTCGCGCACGCCGCGGACCTGCCCCTCGGTGAACCGGCCCGCGGTGAGCTGGGTCAGCGTGTACCCGCCGGTGACCGCCCACAGCGCGGTGGCCATGTCGCGGACGCGCTTGTCGTCGGCGCGGCCCGCGCCCCGCGCCCGGGCGAGCGCGCCGGGCGTGGCGGCGGCCGGGCCGCCCGCTCCGCCGGTCGAGGTCAGCGGCAGGCCGAGCGCGGTGGTCAGCACCCGGGCGGCGGCGTCGGGAGCCGCCGGGGCGGCGTCGCCGTGGCGCACGCGCAGCGCGGCCCGCGCCTCGGGGTCGTTGCGGCTGTGCGTGGACGCGGCGGTGGCGGTGTTGTTCGTGGCGGCGCCGGGGGCGACGAAACCCATGCCCCTGGTGTGGAACTGGGCCTCGAACAGGTCGGCCAGCTCGCGCGCGGTGGCCTCGGCCGGGACCTCGCCCGCCGCACCCGCCTGCTCGACGACGCCGTGCGCGATGAGCGTGCGGTAGCCGCTGACGCCGTTGACCGCGCGGGGCAGCCGCACGGCCATGCCGACCGCCTCGGCGGCGGTGAAGTCGACCAGCCAGGCGGTGTCGGCGTCGACCGGCGGCGCGGCCGGGTCCAGGTCGGCGGTCCGGTCCGGGCTGGGGCCGATGGGCAGCGGTCGCGGCACCGGCTTGCCGACCACGCGCTGCACGGCCGCGCCCGCGGCGATGGGGTGGCCGTGCACGTGCCAGCGCGTCGGCATGGCGCGGGCGACGGCCCGCTTGGTCCACGGGCCCTCGCGGAACGGCGCGGTGGCCGGGAACGCGGGGGTGCCGGACGGGCGGGCCTGCGGGTTGGTCGGTTCCAGCACGCGGGCGACCCAGGAGGCGCGCTCGGCGCCGTAGCGGCCCGCCAGCTCCTCCCAGGCGGCACGCTCCGCCGGGTCGGTCTCGACGCCGGGAAGGCCCGCGCGCCACACGGCCGTCCAGTACCGCTTGCCCCACTCGGCCTCGTCGGCGGTCAGCGGCGGCTCGTGGCTGTCGACGTGGATCTCGTCCGGGTAGACGCGGACGAGCAGCTCGGTGTCGGTGAACCGGGTCTCCAGCCGCACCGGGAGCAGCGCCACCGGGTGGTCGGCGGCCAGGGTCCACGGGACCTCGGTGGTGGTGTCAGGCATTCTCTCGGGCTCCAGCGGGTGCGGTGGGTGCGGCGGTGGCGTCGGCGAGCTGCGGCGGCAGACCCGCCCCGGCGGGGATGGGCGGCAGCTCGGACAGGTTGTCGCCCTCGGTGTCGTTGGCCTCGGTCCGCAGGTCGACCCGGTCGCCGGTGCGCACCGCGACCAGGTTCACCCGCACGCCCGGGGTGGTCTCGACGTAGTAGTTCTCGCGGCCGAGGATGCCCTCGACCACCTCGGCGGCCGTGGCGCGCCACCAGCCGCCGCCGGGCAGCGGCCCGGCCAGCTCGCGGACCCGGTCGCTGCCCGACCCGTGCTTGCGGACGTGGGTGACCCGCCAGCCCGCGCCGAACGACGGGAGCAGGTCGGTGGCGTGGAAGGCCACCCGCGCCGGTGGCTGGTAGGTCGCGTGGGCGACGTGGGCGCTGTTGTGCGCCCAGGTCGCCGTCGCCACCTGCTCCTGCGGGAACCTCGGGGCGCGCAGCGGCACCGGCGACGGGGTGTACGGCAACCGCCCGCGCAGGTGGCGCAGCCCGGCCAGCTCGGTGGCGGTGCCCGCCACCGACGCCCAGGTCAGGTCGCGCCACGTCGTCGGCGGGACGCCGTACTGCACGGTGCCGGTGGTGGGCACGGCGTCCAGGCCGAAGCGCGGCTCGGTGCCCTCCTCCTCGAACACGAAGAACCAGCCCGGGTCCGACCCGCCGGACTCCAGCGTGCCGCGCACCTCGGCGACCGACAGCGGGAAGCCGACGTAGAGCACGTCGGGGTGCAGCCTGCCCAGGAACAGCGGCTGCACGCGTTCAATCGGGCTCAGCAGGCACGGCCCACCCGGGGTGCGCGGCGGCAACGCCCGCCCGGCGACGACGGTCAGGCCGGGGAACCGGCGGACCAGCTCACCGCGCAGGAGCAGCACGACCTGCTCACCGTGCGCGCCCGCGACCTCGCCCAGGCCCGCGCGGCGCGGCCACTGCGCGATCGGCGGCACGTCGGCGGGTTCGTGGCCCGGCTCGGTGGTGCCGCGCTTGTCCCAGAACTGCCGGAAGGACGTGGCGCGGCGGTCGGTGGGGAACCCGCGCCACAGCAGCTCGCGGCCGAGCGCGTCGTTGGCCCCGACCAGGAACGACTCGACGAACTCGCTGTTGGTGCGCAGCAGCGTCAGCGTCTCGGCGGGGATGGACTCCACGCCGGGCAGCAGGTGGTCCTGGCCCAGCTCGGCCAGCAGCTCGGCCATCGGCTGCTCGAACACCGGCGGTGTCAGCAGCGGGCTCAGCGGGTCGGTCAGCCCGGCCCCGCCCAGGTCGACCCCGCCGACCCGGCCCAGGACCCGGCCGGTCACCGCGACCTCCGGGTCGAGCGCCCCGGTCACCGCGTCGGCGAGGCCCGCGAGCGGCAGCCGCGGTTCGTCCTCCAGCTCGGCCCGCGACTGCGCGGCCAGCAGCGCGGTCTGGTGCACCGCGGCGGCGGCGCGGAACCGGGTGGCGTGCGCGATCTTCGCCTCCAGCGTGCCGCCGGGCAGGTCCACGACGGCGAGCGAGCACACGGTGACCGCGTCGCCCCACGGGCCGGACGGGTCGGCGGTGATGGGGTCCGACCACGCCGTCGGCGTGCCGTTCACGACGTCGCGGCCGATGCGGTAGACGGCCCGGTTGGGACCGGTCGTCTTCGGCGCGACCAGGACGACCAGGTCGGCGAGCTGGCTGCCGGTGTAGTCGGCGACCGCCAGGGCCACGCCCGCCGTCCCGGTGGGGTGGACGCCGGGGACCTGGCGGACGTCGGACCAGCGCTCGCCCCAGGGGATGCCCGCGACGGTGCCCCGGGCGTTGAGGTTCCAGCCGATCCGGTAGGAGGCGGTGACGCCCGCCGCCGTCTTCTCGGTGAGCAGGACGACCAGCTCCGGGCGCAGGTCGCCGTTGAGGTCGGCCACGGCCACGGAGATGCCCGCGACGGCGGGGGCCGTGCTCGACGGCCTGCCCGGCCAGGGGATCTCCACCGAGTCCGACCAGCCGCCGAGCGCCGCCCCGGTGACCGGGTCGAGCTTCCAGCCGATGCGCAGGAACAGCCTGCGCATGGTCCGCGTGCCGCCCACGTAGACGAAGACGAGTTCCTGGCGGCCGTCGCCGTCGAGGTCGGCGAGGGTGGCGGTCGCGGCCTCGATGGTCCAGTGGTCGCTGAGGCCCCAATCGGCGTTGTAGGTCGTGCACAGCGCGTCGGGCAGGGTGCGCACCGCGCCCCAGCTCTGCGGCGCGCCTTGCGCGTTGAGCGCGCGGCCGACCCGGTAGCTGGCCCTGGTGCCGCTGGTGGTGCTCTGCACCCAGACGGCCACCAGGTCGGGGTCGGTCGTGGTCCCCTCGGCCACCCCGAGGTCGGCGGCGCACAGCGTCAACGACTGCGCGGTCGCCGGGACGTCCGGCACGGCGTTGCGCATCCAGCCCGCGGTGGCCGTCCCGTCGAAGTCGGTGTCGCGGCCGAAGCGGGTCAGCGGGCCGGAGCTGTCGCGGGTGGCCACGAGCAGGTTGGACCGGAAGCCGACCTGGTTGCGCCACCTGATGTTCGGCGTCGGCGTGGCGAACAGCGCGCCGCGCCCGCCCGGGTTCGGCCTGCCGTGGTCGTACCAGGCGCCGCTGTTCATGTCGAAGCGCAGCAGCCTGCCGTCGTTGTCGGTCAACCAGGCGTTGCCGTACGGGCTCAGCACGCCCTGCAGCGCCTGGTCGCCCGCGACGGGCCCGCGCGGGCCGCGCTCGACCCAGTTCGAGCCGTCGAACCAGGCGATCGTGGAGCGGGTCGTGCTGTAGACGCCCCGGTTGTTCCACTTGCCCAGCACCTGGCCGACGGGCGGGTGCGGCAGGCCGTGCTGGCGCCAGGCGAACCCGATCGGGAAGCTCGTGCGGAGGTAGCGCTCGTAGAGCATCGTCGTCGAACCGCCCTTGGCGCCCCAGCCGCCCATGCTCGACCCCAGCACGATCGGCGGGTCCACCGGGGACAGGCCCGTGACACCGGGCCGGTTCGTGTCGAACCAGCTCCAGGACCCGCTCTCCAGGCTGAACGTCCACAGCCTGCCGCCGTTGGCGACGACCGTGACGGTCCAGTCGGCCACGAAGGACACGCGGCCACCGGGGACGAGGGTGGCCCCCGGCGGGGTGCCGTGGTCGGAGTAGGACCACGTGCCGCCGTTCTTGCTGTCCAGCTCGACCAGCGTCCCGGACGTGGTGACCGCGAAGACGCTGTAGTAGGTGCCGGAGGTCACCGTGTCACCCGGTCCGGGCTTGCCGCTGCGCTTGGCCGCGCCGATGAACGGGGCCAAGGCGAGCAGCGGGGTCCCCGGCAGGCGCGCGTGCGCCTTCCACGCCCAGCGGTCGCCGTCCCAGGCCAGCCGGTGCAACTGGCCGTCCTCGCCGAGGACGACGACCTGCTCGGTGCCCAGCGCGGCGGGGGCGCTGACGGCGGCCGTGCCCTCCGGCCTGCCGTGGTCGGTCCAGGTGACCGCGCCGCCGCTGTACCGGGCGGACATGACCCGGCCGTCGTGCGTCGTGACGAACACGCGGTCGACGACGGTGCCGGTGGACTGGTCCGTCCACGCCGCGCCGACGTTGCGGATGCCCGGCACGTCCTCGGGGGTCAGGTCGGTCGGGCCGGACCTGTTCTCCCAGGGGCGGGCGGTGAGCCGGTCGATACCGAGGTCGTCGAAGCCGACCCGCTTGCCCGCGGCGACGTCCTCGACGTTGACCACGCCCGCGGGCTGCGGCAGGTCGGGGGTGGCGGTGGCGGTGCGCTTGCTCAGCGCGGCCGCGAGGCCCGCCGCGGTGGTGTCCGCGCCGCGCCCGGTGCCCTTGGCCAGCGGGCCGCCGGGCCGCAGCACCTTGCGGAACGCGGGGTCCAGGGCGGAATGCGCCTCCTGGTTGGCCGCGATGGCGCCCGCGGCCTGCTCGGCGGGGGCGGTGACCTGGAGCAGCCGGGCGCGGGCGGCGTCGTCGGTGGTGACCGCGTCGAGCCTGCGGTGCAGGCTGTCGGCGACGGTGCGGGCGAGCTGGCCCTGGCGCAGGGCCTCGTTGGCCCGGCGGACCTCGGCGGCCTGGTCCCACGCGGCGGCGACCAGCTCCTCCTGGTGCGCGCGCACCACCTCGGCCCCGAGGCCCGCCGCGGCGCGGTGGCGGGGGTCGCGGTTGAGGGTGCGCAGCCACTTCGGACCCGCCTGCGGCGACGGCATCCCCGTGGTGCCCGCGTGCGTGGACCCGTGGACCGGTGGGGTCAGGGCGGGGTCGTCGGGGTCGGGGCCCGCGTCGAGGACGCGTTCGAGGGCGTCGCCCACCTCGTCGGCGGTGTCGGCGTGCCAGGGGCGCGGGTCGGTGCCCGCGGTGCGCAGCGCGCCCGCCAGGTCGACGACGCCGTGGTCCGCCAGCTTCGGCAGGCCGCCGCCGGGGTCGGACACGTCGAGCCTGCGCGCCCCGGCGGTGCCGGGCAGCGCGCGGGGGGTGAGCCGGGTGACCAGGGACTCGAAGTCGCCGTCGAGGCCGGTCCCGAACCGCCAGTGGTGGTAGACCGGCAGCTCCCAGTCCTTCTCCTTGGCCGTGGGACCCGCTGCGGTCCAGGCGGGGCGCAGCCGCGCCTCGTCCTCCGTGGTCAGTTCGCGGCCGAGGCCGGTCAGCCGCCCGGCCTCGAACGCCGGGACGACGGCTGCGACGTATCGGGTCTGGGGCAGCAGCCTGCGCGGGCTCAGCAGCCGGGAGGTCGCCAGTTCGGGGTGGTTGGCCAGGACAGCTCCAACCGAGCCCGCACTGTCTGTGTTGTCCAGGCCTTGGGTCACGACTTGGGCGTGCGCCCACATCCAGGACTCGTCCAGGTCGGGCAGTTCGGTGGTGGCGCAGCGCAGCCGGGCCAACCCGCCCTGCCCGCCGGGCAGGACCTCGGCGTCGGCCTCGGGGACGACCACGAGCACCAGCCACGGCCGCAGCCGACCCTGGCCGTCCGCGGCGGCGGCGCTGAACGTCCACGGCAGGTCGGGCTGGTCGAACTCGACGGCGGCGAGCATGTTCGGCTGCGCGTCGCCGCTGTCCGGGGCGGGGGAGCAGCGCACGACCTGCTGCGGGTCGACGCCGGTCACGTCACCCGGCCCGTAGAGCCGGGTCGGGATCGACAGCTCCGGCCGGTCGTTGAGCCGGGGGTGCAGCGTGACGGTGGCGTGCGCGGGCAGCGGACCCGCCAGCGGGTCGGCGTCCCCGCCGTCGGCGGCGAGGCCCTCGCGCACCCAGGACAGGAAGGTCAGGCCGGTCATCGGGTTCCTCCGGAGGCGGCGGGGGCGACCGGGACGACGCGGACGCGTCCGGTGCGGCCCGCGGGGGCGGCGAAGCGGGCCGCGGCGCCCGCGTCGGCGGGCGGGGCGGCCTGGGTGGACAGAGCGGCCTGGGTGGGCGGGGCGGCCTGGGTGGTGAACGGCTGGGCCGGAGCGTCGGCGGCGCGGGCGAGCGCGGCCTCGCGGGCCTCGGTCCAGGTCGGGTGGTGCTCGGCGCGCAGCCCGGCGCCGACCACGGCGTAGTCGGGGTCGGCCACGACCAGCGGGGTCGGGGCCTGCGCGGCGAAGCGGGACTTCCCGGTGCGCCGGACCGCGGCGCGGGCGGCGGCCCTGGCGGCGGGCGACGGCGCGACGGCGCGGCGCGGGTCCCGCGCCGCGCCCCCTGGCACCGCGTCCACGGGCGCTGCGTTGACCGCCATTGTGTCCGCCTGCGTGGTGCCCACCGACACCACCTCCACCGACGCCGGGTCCACCGGGTTGGAGACCCGGCGGGCGGCCCGCAGCGCGGCCGGGGTGGCCGTGGCGGGGGCGTCGATGACGATCTCCTCGGGCTCGGTGTCGGTCTCGAAGCCGGTCTCGTCGAACGCGCGCCGGGGCGCGGCCACCGTGCGCCTGCCCGCCTGCAACTCCTCGAACGACGGGCGGGCCAGCTTCTCGCTGTCGTCGAGCGCGAAGAACTCGCCGGGGGCGAAGTACTCCCGCACCTCCTCCGTGGACAGCGCGGTGCCGGTCCCGCCCGCCTTGCCGCGCACGGTGATCGAGGTGAGGTCGAAGCGCTTGGCCCCGGCGATCGGCGCCCGGCCGTAGTTCTCCAGCGTGACCCCGAGCGGCGCCACCCGCTGGGTGACCGCCAGCGTGCCCGTGGGGTGGGCCAGCAGCGTGCCCTGCGCGGCCGGGACCTTGCGCACGGTGACCGCCGGGCGGCCGTTGTGCGGGAGCTGGGCGCTCCAGCTTCCGGGGTCGGCCAGCGCCTGTTCGACCCGCTCCAGCAGCGCGACCGCCGCGGGCTGCTCCGCGCCGGGCAGCGCCTTGCCGAACCAGCGGTCGAAGGAGATCTCCACGTCGAAGAACAGGATCTCGGCGCGGGCCAGACCCCGGGCGTGCCAGCGGTTCGGCCCGGACAGGCCCAGCTCGACGCGGACCAGCAGGAGCTGCTTGCTGCCCTTCTTCAGCGACAGCGACCCGGCGATGTCCACTTCGAACCGGAACGGCTCGAACTGCAACAGCGCGTCGAAGGACAGCATCCCGGCCACGCTGAAACCCAGGGCGGCGGCGTAGAGGTCGACCCGGGCGCCGATCTGGGCGGTGTTGGAGGTCAGGGCGAGGTAGGACTCCATGCGCAGCCGCGGGTTGTCCCCGCTGAGCAGCGCGATCTGCACGCGGTCGACCTTCGGGAACCCCGGCGGCGGGGTGAAGCGGGGGTGGAAACCGCCGACCGACAGCGCGAAGGCGGGCTTGCCCAGCCAGTTGGCGCGCATGGCCAGCCCGCCGGAGATGGGGAACGCGGCGATGCGCGAGTCGCGCAGTCGGGCGTCGACCGCGGCCGTGCCCTGCTCGAAGTCGACCACGCCGAGCAGGTCCACGTTGATGACGACGAGCGCCTTGTCCTCGCTGGGCAGCGCCATGTGCAGCTTGCCGAGGATCGCCAGCCGCAGCGGGGTCGGCAGTTCCAGCAGCAGCGCGACGTCCAGGGTGACCAGCGTCGGCGTGCCCCAGCCGATCTTGACCATGGGCCCGACGACGTGCCTGCCCTTGGCGACCGGGAACACCGCGCCGAGGCTCGCGACCAGCTCCCCGGCCTTGCCCAGCGGGTCCTTCGGGAACAGGATCGAGTCCAGCGCCCCGCTGGTGAGCCCGGCGCGCAGCGCGTCGGTGTCCACGCGCCGGTTGACGCCGATGAGGCCGCCGACCCCGTTGAGGGTGAACCCGAAGCCGAGCTGGATGGGCGTGAACTCGGCGGAGACGATGAGCAGCAGGGAGAACCCGTCGGACCCGTCGGGCATCCTGGTGGTCAGGATGCCCACGGCGCGCAGCGCGAGGGCTTGCAGCTTGAGCGCCACCGCGCCCGCGTACTCGCCCTTGGCGTGGTCGGCGAACAGGTAGCCGCCGCCGGTGACGGGACCGGCGTTGACCTCGATGGCGATGCCCTTGGGCGGCTCGAACGCCGCGCCCGCCGCGATCGGGCCGAGGTTGCCGTCACGGCCGGGGGCGGGGGCCAGCGTGCCCGCGATGCCCATCTTCTCCACGGTGGCCTTGACCGGGCCGAGTTCGACGCGGGCGGTGCCGGTCGCGGTGGCGCGCAGGCCGTCGGTGCCCGCGACGAGGGCCACGGTGATGTCGCGGACCTCCAGCGGACCGAGGCGGACGTGCACCGGCAGCGCGGCCTCCAGGCCCGCCGACCCGGCGAAGCGCAGCCCGCCGCGACGGGACCACACCAGGCCCAGTTCGAACTCGGCGCGCAGGCCGTCGGCGGGCAGGACGCTGCCGAGGAACCCGTCGCCGTCGCCCCCGGCGATGACGACGGCGGCCTTGCGGGCCACCACGCCGACCTCCACGTCGGCTTGGGCGGCCGGGTCCAGCGGCTGGTCGGCGGGCGGGTCCAGCTCTGCGGCGACCCACACGCGCGGGTCGCCGATCTCCAGGCGGGTGCCGGTGGCGCTGCCCAGGGCCAGCGGCGGGGCGCCGTCGGCGCGGCGCAACTCCACCGCGAGGCCGATGTGCGGCGGGGCACCCCCGGACACGGTGACGCCCTGCGGGCCGATGGCGACGCCGGGCCCCGCGGCGGACAGGTCCGCGTGCAGGCTCCAGCCGCCGAAGACCTGTTCGACGGCGACCGCGCCGCTGGGCACGAGGACGACGCCGAGGCCGCCGGTCTCCCCGGACGCGATCGCCGCGGTGAGCCCGAGCACGGCGCTCACCCGGTCGTCACCGACCTCTTTGGACAGCGTCAGCATCCGGTTGCCGATGGCGATGCCGTCGCCCGCCAGACCGCTGCCGTCCGGGTCGCCGAGGCCGACCAGCGATTCCACGCCGAGCGAGCGCAGCAGCTCCCCGAGGCGGGGCAGCAGCTTGGCCGCGACCGCCTCCGCGCTCGCCTCGGTGGCCAGGCTCAGCCCGCCGTACTCGGCGGTGAGCGTGCCGACCGGGTCGGTGACCAGCGCGAGCAGCTTCTCCGGCCGCACCGCCGAGCGGGAGCGGGGCAGCCGCACCGGCACGCCGTCGACGACGGTGGCCTGCTGGGCGGGGGCGTCCGCGGCGGGCACGACCACGCCCAGCAGCACCAGGCAGTGGTAGAGCGTCTGGTGGTGCTTGACCAGGTAGGAGACCATGAGGTGGTCGACCAGGTCGCGCACGACCGCCTGCGGGTCGACCGCCTTGATCCCCGTCGGGATCGACCGCACGGCCTGGAACGCCGTCGCGGCGGTCTGGAGCACCCGGACCAGGTCCTCCAGGGACTGCGGCGGGTCCTCGACCAGGTCGGTGATGCCCTGCGCCGCCGTGGTGACGTCCTTGAGCCAGCCGGTGAGGTCGGCGCCGCCCGGCAGCGCCGACAGGTCCCACCCCAGCGCCTCCAGGAGGGCGTCGAGGTGCCACTGCCCGCCCGCGGCGAGCAGCAGCGGCTCCAGGACCAGCTCGACCTCGCGGACGAGCTGCTGCTGGGCGTTGCGTGGCACGGGGGTGCTCATCGGTGGTCCTCCACGAGCGGGGTCGGGGCGGGGGCGGGCGGGGCGGGGGGCAGCGGCAGCCCGGCCACGTCGACGGCGAAGTCGCGGTCCCGGCGCAGGGTCTGCTCGGCGGCGGGCAGGGTGGCGACGGGAAGCGTGTAGTGGCGCGGGTTCGCCCCCCACTGCGGCCAGTTGTGCACCGGCTGCAACGAGTGGTTCGGGTCCGGGCCGGTGTTGTGGCCCGCCGTGCCGTGGCCGGGGCAGGCGTAGTGGGCCATGAACGCGGCGATGAGCGCCTCTTCGTGGTCGGGGCCCCAGGTGGACGGGACGAACGGGACCGCGGGGGAGCCGGGGTTCCCCGGGGACGGCGGGACGGCCGGGGTGCCCCACTGCAACACCCCCGCGGTGGCCGCCCTGGCCGCCACGACGATGTTCTGCAGGGTGTTCGACGCGTGCGTGGCGCCGTTGACGTTGCGGACGACCGCGCCGGGGGAGAACACGTGCAGCCGGTGCAGCAGCCCGGCCATGTGCTCGGAGGCGAAAACCTGGCCGATGGTGGTCCCCGTGGGCATCGGCGCGGGGTTGTTCACCGCCGTCGTCCCCGTCCGCTTGTTCCACGTCGTGGACAGCACGTCGCGCACGCGCATCCTGGCCACGTCGTACATCGCCCGCCGCAGCTCGGCGTCGGTGCGCGTGGCCATCGCGAGGCGGTGGTACCAGTGCCAGGAGCGGAAGTACTCCAGCTCGCCGTACTCGCCGTAGGGGGCGAACCCCGGGTGGGCCGCCCCGGTGAGCGCGACCATCGACCCGTCGCGGATCGAGCGCATCCCCTCGGCGACGTACTTGCGCTCCCGCCAGGTCCACGGGATGGCGCCGTCCACACCCTGCTTGCCGTCGTCGGTCCAGGCCCGGTCGGCCTCGATGCCCGCCTCGCCGAAGACGCGGTCGAACGAGGCGCGGTAGTTGGTCTTCAGGTAGGCGACGAACGCCCAGAACTCGCCGGGGTCGGCGCCCCACATCTCCCGGGGGTTCGCGTCCTCGTCGCGCTTGCCCATCGTCCAGTGGCACAGGCCCCACGAGGCGAACGCGTGGTCGTAGGTGTTGAGCGCGTCGAAGTAGCCGAGCATCTCCACCTCGGCGACCGCGCGCACGACCTTGAACGTCGACAGCGTGGCGCCCGCGAGCGCGGTCAGCGGCTGCCCGAGCACCGACTCCGAGGTCATCTCCGCCTCGGCCCAGCTGTGGCCGTACTGCGGATCACCCGCGCCACCGTGGTAGGGGCCGCCGGTGGCGATGGTGAACTCGTTGACGTACCCCAGTTTGGTGCGCCGCTCGCGGGCTGTGGTGTCGACGGGGTGTGCCGCCGGGCGGGGCCACTTGTCGCTGAAGTCGCGGGAGAACACGGTGCGGCCGTAGCCCCACTTGCCCTCGAACCAGTACCACATGTTGTCGGCCAGCCGCGCCGGGCGGGTCGCCCGCAGCGGGGTCTGGGCGAACGCGTCGAGCGCGACGAGCTTGGCGTCGGCGCTGTCGCGCGGGGTCCACATTTCCACCACGACCGGGCACCGCCAGCGGTACTCCTTCCACCGCGACAGCGCCTTGCGCGTCGGGCCGTCGACGTCGCCGCTGACGGTCCCGGTGTAGCGCTGCCGCGGTGGCACGTCGACGGATTCCAGCGCGGACGCCCAGCCGTACCACTGGTGGGCGGCGTCGGCGGAGGTGTCGTGGGGCAGCAGCGTCACGCCGTCCGCCGCGCCCGCCCTGGCCGCGCCGGTGCCGTCCTTGCCGCGCCCGACCGTCCACTTCGTACCGGTGACTGCGGTGACCTCGACGTTCTCGAAACCGAGGCGGACCCGGAACGGGGCGGCGGGGAAGCCCGAGGTGGACTCGACGGTCAGCTCGGTGGCGGCCGCGGTGACGTCGGCGGCCAGCCGGGTGAAGGCGCTGCCGATCCGGGCGACCCGGCCGCGCTTGGCGTAGGTCTGGAAGTCGCGGACGGCCCAGCGGGTGAACCGGTCGAACCTGCCGGTGCAGTCGTGCATGAGGAAGCCCAGCTCCCGCAGGTCCTCTTGCAGCGCCAGGACGTGCGCGGAGCCGGCGGTGTCCTGGGCGCCCTCCTCCAGGAGCGTGTCGCCGTAGAGCGGTGGCAGGTTCTCCGGCGGGTAGTTCGAGGCCTGGCCGACGTCCAGCGGGACGGCGAGGCGGGTCAGCGGCGCGCCGCGGTTGGGTTTGTCCTCCGGGGTCTTCTCCAGCCGCCACCACAGGGTCTGCACGACGGACTTGGCGTCGCCGTCCTCCCAGGCGAAGCCGATCTCGCCGATGTTGTTGCGGCCCACGAGCTGCTTGCCGTCGCCGTAGGTATCCTTGTAGGCGGCGTGCTTCTGCGCCACGCGCACGTACCACTTGAGGGCGTCGGCGCGGGGGACCGGCTCCTCCGGGTAGGTGATCACGTTGGGCGGGTTGCCCTCGCGCGGCACGAGGCGGTCGGGGTCCTCGTGGCGGTAGAAGTCGACGCGGTAGCGCCACTCCGGGGCCTTCGACAGCACGTGCGCCGGGGTGGTCTCCGCGACGGCGGGGAAGCCGCCGACCCGCCACGGCAGGAACCGGCCGGGGTTCGCCGGGTCGGGCATCTCGCCCGCGGTGATC
Source organism: Actinokineospora spheciospongiae (assembly GCF_003182415.1). Taxonomy (NCBI): domain Bacteria; kingdom Bacillati; phylum Actinomycetota; class Actinomycetes; order Pseudonocardiales; family Pseudonocardiaceae; genus Actinokineospora; species Actinokineospora spheciospongiae. Next base: position 106,576 of record NZ_QHCP01000004.1, read on the forward strand.
GGGGCCAGCTCGTCGTTGGCCCACCCGACCCGCTCGACCGACGGGACGGCCCGCGAGCGCACCACGGTCCCGTTCTGGTGCAGGAACAGCGAGTTCGGCGTCTCGCCCTTGGCCGAGCCCGCGGTGAGCTGGGCGACGACACCGCGCACGGCCCCGGTGCCCGGCCGCAGGAACGCCGCCGTGCCCTCGTAGCCCATCCGCGCGGCGTAGCCGTAGCCGACGTCACCGGAGAGCACGACGACGCGGCGCCTGCGCGCGGCCGGGGTCCCGGCGGCGTCGGGCTTGGTCAGCAGCCGGGCGATCAGCGCCTCGAACGCCAGGCCGGTCTGCCCCCAGCCGTCGGAGTCGTCGGCGAGGTCGGCGGCGTCGGCGCGGATGCCGCGCACCTCCGGGCGGGCGAACCTCGCCAGGAAGGGGTGCCCGACCACCGGGGCCGACGACACGACCAGCGTCACCTTGTCCAGGCCGGTGTCGGCGGCGATATCGACCATCGCCTGCATCGGTGAGTCCCCGTGGAACAGCAGGCCGGGGTCCTTGCCGCCCCACGGGTAGAACCGGCGCGTGCGGGTGTCGAGGACGACGGCCTGGTGGGCGGCCCACTCGATCCGGTAGTGCCAGGGAAGTTCGCCGTCCTCCCGGTCGACCGTGCCCGCCACGAGCCCGGTGGGCACGCCGACGCGGCGGGCGATCTCGGCGGCGGGCTGCGCCGCGGTCGGGTCGGGCGCGGCGAGCGCGGCCAGCAACCTGCCGCCCGGCCGGTCGGCCGCGAACTCGTCGGGGGTGTTGCCCCAGGCCTGGAAGACGGCGAACGCCGACAGCGCGTTCGACAGCAGCCGCCTGCCCAGCGGCGCGCCGATCATCCCGGTGAGCAACTGCTGGGATGCGAACCAGTCGTCGGAGACCTCGTGGTCGTCGAGGACCATGTAGGTGGCGGTGTTGGCCAGCGCCCGGCGCACGCCGATCAGCCCGTCGCGGAACGCGCCGAGCTTCTCGGCGGTGTCGGTGAACTCCTTGCCCGCCGCGTCGACCGCACCCCAGTCGCGGTGGCCGGTGGTGGGCGTGCTCGGGCGTTCGCCCGGCCGCACGGCCAGGGCGGTGGCCAGCGCGGGGTGGACGTCGGCGAGCAGGGTGGCCAGGTCGCCCGCGGGCCACAGCACCTCCGACCAGGCCAGCAGGTGCGCCACCGCGAACTCCGAGGCGCGCAGCAGGTGGTTCGGGCACGAGCGCGCGGACGCCCCGGCCTTCTGCCGCGCGGTGTCCTGCCGGGCCCCGACCGCCAGCTCCGCGTCGGTGACGCCGGGCAGCACCTCGGTCCGCCCGAACAGCGCCCGGCCCTGCTGGTCGCACAGGTGCAGCACGACGTCGGCGACGTCGTCGGCGTAGATCTGGTCACCGGTCAGGAACAACTGCTGGGGCCGCCGCTCGGCCCGGCCCGCGTCGGCGGCGAGGACGTCGTCGAGCAGGACCATGGCGTCCTGCCCGTCGCCGTGCGGCTTGCGGCAGCCCGTGTGGAACAGGCGCAGTCCGGCCACCTCGGCGGGCGGGGTCATGAAGCTGGGCAGCGCCGGGCCGGAGGTGTAGACCAACCGCTTGCGCGCCTCGGCGCCGGTGGCCGCCACGACGTTGTCGGTGAACAGGTTCGGCGCGTCGGCCGGGACCTCCGCCGCCGCGTGGTCACCGAAGCGCAGTTGGTAGCGGAAGATCTTCCCGGCCTCGAACGCCCCGGTCACCTTGACCGCGACCACGTGCAGGTTCGCGCCGATCCGCGCGGTCGGGGCGGTGGCGGTGGCGATCCGGGACGTCGCGGTGTCCCCGGTCTCGGGGTAGACGTCGAGCGCGACCGACCGCGCCGCCTTGAGCGCGATCCACACCGTCGCGCCGGTGGCCTCGACCCGCCGCACGATCGGACCGGCGAGCACGAGCGGAAGGGCGGTGATGTCCGAAGTGGGCAGTGCGGGCAACGAGGGTCTCCCAGCCGGTCCGTCTTTCTCGACTATTCCGGCTGGAGGTCGGATGATCGCCCGACACCGTTACGCCCGCGCCCCCCGATGGTTTCACCCGCGAACGCCCCGGAGTCCGTGGGCGATTCGCCCACCCGACACGGTGCGTCACAACAGGACGGTGGGCTGCGCTCATCCGGGCTGGTCGCCCGCTCGGCGGTCACCCGCACCGGTTCGCCCAGCGTGTCCACTTTCACCACACCGGCTCGCGGCGACGGCACCCGCTTGTCGCATTTCCGCCAGTCGGGTGTCCCGTCAGGCGGGTTGCAGGTGTGCCAGGGCGGTGATGACGCGGTCGGCGATGTCCGGTGGCCAGGGGAAGGCGACGGTCACGGCCCGCTGGTGGGCCAGGCCGTGCAGACCCAGCCACAGCGCGATGGTGTCGGCCGCCGGGTCGGTGCTGGTGGCGTTCCCCGCGGCGACGCAGTCGTCCAGGGCCTCGCGGAGCAACCCCAGGCACCCGTCGCCCAGTGCGGCGAGGTCGGCGGGCGTCACGGCGGTCTCCTCCAGCGCGGGCATCCACAGCCCGCCGAACATGGTCCGGTAGCGCTCGGGGTGCTCGTGGGCGAAGTCCAGGTAGCCGTGGCAGACGGCGAGGAGGCGCCGCCGGTCGCCGCCGGTCGCGGCGTCCAGCGCGGTGCGCAGCGTCGCCTCCAGTTCGGCGAAGGCCTGCTGCACCACGGCCAGCATGATGGTCGGCTGGTCGGGGAAGTGGCGGTAGATCGAGGGCGCCGCGATCCCCACCCGGCGGGCGACCGACCGCAGGGTGATGGCGCTCTCGTCGCCGGTCTCGTCGAGCAGTTCCACCGCCGCGGCCACGATCTCGTCGCGCAGGCGCGAGCCCTCGCCCCGGCGGTTGCGGGTGCGGGGAGGAGCCGCGTTCGGGGTGCTTGTCATGGTGTCAGCTTACACCTGAAAACTTATGGCCGTAACTCCTTGCGCGTTGTTCACTTACAGCCGTAGCCTTACGCCCGTAAATCTCAACGAGTCGCAACGGAGAACCCCCATGGACAGCCTCACCACCACCCACGCCACCGAGGTCGTGCTGCCCGGCCTGGTCGAGCCCGACGGCCTGCGGGTCACCGCCCGCGACCTCCCCGCGCCCGCCGCGGGCCAGGTCGTCCTGCGGATGGAGGCGACCGGGGTGAGCTTCGCCGAGCAGCAGATGCGGCGCGGCAAGTACTACGACCAGCCCGCGTTCCCGTTCGTGCCCGGGTACGACGTGGTCGGCGCGGTGACCGCCGTCGGCCCGGGGGTGGACGCCGCGATGGTCGGTCGCCGGTACGCCGCGGTCACCAAGGTCGGCGCCTGGGCCAGTTCGCTGCTGCTCGACGCGGCGGACCTGGTGGCCGTGCCGGACGGGGTCGCTTCGGCCGCGGCGGAGACCGTGGTGGTCAACGGGGTCACGGCCTGGCAGATGCTGCACCGCACCGCCGCGGTGCCCGCGGGTGCGACGATCGTCGTGCTCGGCGCCAACGGCGGCGTCGGCTCCACCCTGGTGCAACTGGCCCGGCACGCCGGGATCGAGGTCATCGGCACCGCGTCGCCGCGGCACCACGAGCTGGTGCGCGCGCTCGGCGCCACCCCGGTCGACTACCGCGACCCGGACCTGTACGGCAAGATCCGCGACCTCGCGCCGGACGGTGTGCACGCGGTCTTCGACCACGTCGGCGGCGCCGGGCTGGCCGAGTCGTGGCGGTTGCTGCGCCGCGGCGGGACGCTGGTGTCCTACGGCACCGCGGCCACGAAGGACGAGGACGGCAACTCGCGGCTCCCGGTGCTCAAGTCGATCGCCCGGCTGGCGGCGTGGAACCTCCTGCCAAACGGCAGGAGCGCGCACTTCTACAACTTCTGGGCGGGCAAGCGCCGCCCGGAGGTCTTCCGGGCCCGGCTGGCCGAAGACCTCACCCGGGTGCTGGGCCTGCTGGCCGACGGCGTGCTCACCGCTCAGATCGCCGCGGAGTTCCCCCTGGCCGAAGCCCACGCGGCACTGGCACTCGCCGAGTCGCGCACCACCGCGGGCAAGGTCGTCATCGTCCCGTGAACGCGCGGCCCGTGTCCCCGGGGCACCGGTGACCACGACCCCGCACCCCGTCCTAGTCCCACCACGACGACCTGCCCCGGAGGCACCCGCCATGACCGCCATCGCGCTCCCCGCCCCGATCCCCGCCACCCCGCCGACCACCCGCGTCGGCGAGGTCGACAACCGCGCCGCCTACACCGGCTTCGGCCTGGCCTACGCCCTCGGGCACGGCTCCACCGCGATCGCCACCGGCCCCGACCCGCTGGTCACCCTCCCCGGCTGGCTGCCCACGGCCCTGCTCGGCGCGGGCCTCGCCGCGGGCACCGCCTTCGCCACGCTCGCCGCAACCCGCGCCCAGCGCGGCGCCGGCAGGTCCGACGTGCTGTCCGGCAGGCTGCTCGGCCTGGCCTGGATCAGCGGCTTCGCCGCGCTCTTCCTCGCCATCACCGGCCTGGCGGGCGCCCTGGACGCCCCCGGGTTGCCGACCATGCTGTGGCCCGCGGGCTCCGGATTCGTCGTCGGCATGGTCTACCTCGCCGAGGGCGCGGCCCGCCGCAACGTCCTGCACTACGCCCTCGGCACGTGGCTGGCGCTGGTCTCGACCGCCGCACTGCTCCTGGGCACCCCGGGCCTGTTCTGGGTGCTCGCCGTCGCGGGCGGTGGCGGCTACGCGGTCGCCACCGTCCTCGAACACCACCGGATCGCCCGCACCCGGTGACCCGTCCCACCCGCCCGCCGGAGACCGCAGTGCCGAACCCCGAACCCCCTCGGGATTTCCGAAGCGGGTCGGGGTGTCGGTGGCTTCTGCGAGGATGGGCTCGATCGTCGGGGAGGCGGTGGGTGTGGACGAGGTGAGCGAGTACGTGCGCGGGCGGCCCGCCGCCGCGCTGCGGCCCTACGCGGCCTTCTACAGCGGCTACCGGGACAGCGGCGGCGACCTGGCCGTGCATCGGGGGCTGCCGTCGCCGTACCTGACGCTGATCTTCACCCTGGACGACCCGCTGGTCATGGCCGACCCGGCGCGGGCTCCCCGCAGCTACCGCTCCCTGCTCGGCGGGTTGGACCCCACGCCCGCGTTCATCGCCTACGGCGGCAGGCAGTCCGGGGTGCAGGTGTCGCTGCACCCGCTTGGCGCCCGGGTCCTGTTCGGGTGTCCGGCCGGTGAGCTGGCGGGTCTGGAACTCGACGCGGCCGACGTGCTCGGGCCGCTGGCCGGGGAGGTCCGCGAGCGGATGTTGCACGCGGACACCTGGTCGCAGCGGTTCGCCGTGCTCGACCGGGCGCTGCTGTCGCGGGTGGACGACCGCCGGGAGGTCGACCCGAGGGTGCGGTACGCCTGGGGGCGGCTGCTGCGCTCGGGTGGGAACGTGTCGGTGGCGGGGCTGGCCGACGAGCTCGGGTGGAGCGCCCGGCACCTGTCCGGCCGGTTCGCCACGGAGCTGGGCCTGTCGCCGAAGACGGCCGCGCGGGTGGTGCGGTTCGACCGGGCCCGCCGGGCGCTGGCGGGGGCGCCGCACAGCGCCGCCGCGGTCGCGGCGGCGCACGGCTACTACGACCAGTCGCACTTCGTGCGGGACTTCCGCGAGTTCGCCGGGTGCTCGCCGACGACCTGGCTGGCCGAGGAGTTCCGAATCGTCCAAGCCATGGGCCCGCTGGAGGCGGCAGACTCCCCGGCATGAGCACAACAACCGGCAATCCCCCGGCACCGCAGGTGTGGCCCACCTTCCGCGCCAAGGACGCCGACGCGCTGATCCGCTTCCTGGTCGACGTGGTCGGCTTCGAGGAGACGATGGCCCACCGCGACGACGACGGGGTCGTGCAGCACGCCGAACTGGCCTGGCCCGAGGGCGGCGGGGTCATGCTCGGCCAGGAGCGCGAATCGGGCGCCTGCGTCACCCGACCCGGGTCGTTCAGCGCCTACGTCGTGACGGCCGACCCCGACGCCCTGCACGACCGGGTGGCCGCGGCGGGCGCGGAGGTCACCACGCCGCCGTTCGACACCGACTACGGCTCCCGGGACTTCGCGCTGCGCGACCCCGAGGGCAACGCGTGGAACTTCGGCACCTACCCCGGCCACCCGCGCGGGGGGAGCTGACCGGGCGCCGTCAGGAGGTGACGGCGATGCCCTCGGGCTGACTGCCCACGGGCACGGTGGCGGTCACCGTGTCGGTGGCGGGGTCGATGACGGTCAGCACGTCGTCGGCGGCGTTGGTGATGTAGACGAAGGTGCCGTCGTGGGCGGCGCCCTCGGGTTGCCGCCGGACCGGGACGGGGGAGCCGACGAGGGCGTCGTCCGCCTCGTGGACGGTGACGGTGTCCGAGCCCGCGTTGGCCACGTAGACCCGCCCGGTGGGGGCCGCCGCCACCCCCATGGGGGAGCGGTCGGTGGCGGTGGTGGCCACGGGGCGGTCGTTGCCGGTGTCGATGGTGGTGATGGTGTCGTCGCCGGTGTTGGCGACGTAGAGGCGGCGGCCGTCCGGGCTGGTGGTGATGCCCGCCGGGTAGTGGCCGACCGGGATGGTGCGCACCACGCTCTGGGTGCTGGTGTCGATGACGGTGACCGTGGCGGAACCGTTGTCGGTGACGTACACGCGCGTGCCGTCCCGGTTGGTGGTGACGCTGTGCGGGAACCGGCCGACGCCGATGGTGCGCACGCCGGTGTTGGTGGCGGTGGCGACCACGGTGACGGTGTCGGCGCCGAAGTTCGCGACGTAGGCGTGGGTGCGGGTGGCGGCGACCCCGAAGGGGTGGGCGCCGACGGGCACGGTGGCCAGCACGGTGTAGGCGCGCGGGTCGATCACCGACAGGGTGTCGTCCTGCTCGTTGGTGACGTAGACGCGGTCCCCGTCCGGGCCCGCGCCGACGCCCACGGGGGTGTCGCCCACCGCGATGGTGGCCGCGACCCGGCGCATCCGGGTGTCGTAGGCGCTGACGGTGCCCGACCCGCTGTTGGCCACGAACACCTGCACCCGCGCCGGGTAGCGGGGGTCGGTCCGCGCGGTCGGGACCTCGGTGGGCTCGGCGCTCGCGGGCAGGCGCAACCCCAGCAGCGCCACTAGGGCGGCGACGGCGCTCGCCGTCCAGGTGAGGCGGGGACCGCAGGGGGCGGTCGGCCGCTCGGGCGGGGAAGGGGCATCGGTGTGTGCGCGGTGCGACATGGTCCCTCGAAAGCCGAGTCCGATCGGTGGTGCTGGACCGGAGGCACTGCTGGAGGCCAGTGCCGACGGTGGCGTGGCCTGTTTCCCGCGGTGCGAGTCCTCTTGTGGAGGTGAGCTTCGCCCGCCAGGGAGTCACACTAATGGCCCAATGTCCGGTGGCGCCGTGCGGACAGGTGGTGACCACCGTGTCGGGTGATGGATCAACGAAATTCCCCGTCGTGGACCGCACGATCACCGTGTTCCCCCTGCCGGGAAGAGTGAACCCGGTGTCGGACCCTCCGTTGTGGACGGTCTTAAGTGGCCAGAGGGAACTGTTGGCGTTCATCGGCCGCGACTTGCGGTCAGGACATAGTCTCTTGCTCATGACGCAAAGCGATGGTGAGCTGGACAGTCTGGTGCGCAAGCGCATCCGCGCCCTGCGGGTGGCGCAGGGCTGGTCCCTGGAGGAGTTGGCCACCCGGGCGCGGCTCAGCCCGTCCTCCCTGAGCCGCATCGAGAACGGGCAGCGGCGCCTCGCACTGGACCAGCTCGTCACCCTCGCCCGGGCGCTGGACACCTCCCTCGACCAGTTGGTCCAGACCGACACCGACGACGTGGTCTCCCACCCGGTGGCCGACGGGGTGCACGGGCTGCGGTGGTCGGTCAGGGCCGACCCCGGCCTGAGCGTGGTGCGCAAGCGCATGACGGACCCGCCGTCGGACCACCCCGCGCGCCTGCGCGCCCACCCGGGCCGCGAGTGGTTCGTCGTCCTCTCCGGCACCGCGGTCCTGCTGCTGGGCGACCGCCGCTTCCGCGTGGAGACCAACCAGGCCGCGGAGTTCCCCACCATGCTCCCGCACGCGATCGGCGCCGAGGGCGGGCCGTGCGAGGTCCTGGGCATCTTCGACCGCGACGCCCGGCGCGGACACCGATCCGACGACAGGCCCCCTCCGCAGGAGAGCTGACCACTTGCGCGTCCGGCAGCCGGGAAACCCACCTTCTTGCTTTATGGGCAAACTCCTGTGCTTGTGAGGCATGACCGATCTACGGTGGCCGCATGGCAAACACGAAGCACGACCACCACGCCCACCAGCCCGGCGACCACGACCAGGCGGAGATCCTCGACCTCGACGCGGAGGTGCTCGCGGAGCACATCGCCTCCGTCATCGCCTGGCTGCCCGTCGAGTCGGGCCCCCGCCAGGTCGTGGACCTGGGCTGCGGAACCGGTGCGGGCACCTTCGCCCTGCTCACCCGCTTCCCCGAGGCGCGGGTGATCGCCGTCGACTCCTCGGCCGAGCACCTGCACCGCCTGCGGGAGAAGGCCCGTGCGGCGGGGGTGGCCGACCGGGTGCACGCCGTCCAGGTCGACCTCGACGCGGCGTGGCCCGACCTCGGCGAGCCGGACCTGGTGTGGGCGTCGGCGTCCCTGCACCACCTGGCCGACCCCGGCCGCGCGCTGCGCCAGGTCCACGACGCCCTCGCCCCCGGCGGCCTGCTCGCCGTCGTCGAACTGGCGGGCTTCCCCCGGTTCCTGCCCGCCGACGCCCCCGAGGACCGCCCCGGGGTGGAGGAGCGCTGCCACGCCGAGATCGACCGCCGCGCCGCCGAGCACATGCCCCACCGCGGCGCCGACTGGGGCCCCAAGCTGACCGCCGCCGGGTTCACCGTCGAGGGCGAACGAACCCTCACCGTCCACATCGAGCACTCCCGCTCCGCGGCGGTGGGCCGCTACGCGCTCAACGGCCTGCGGCGCGTGCGCGGCAGCGTCGCCGACGCGCTCCCGGTGGAGGACCGCGCCGCGCTGGACCGGCTGCTCGACACCGACAGCCCGCACAGCATCCTGCGCCGCGACGACCTCGCGGTCCGCACCGAGCGCACCGTGTGGGCCGCGCGCCGCCCCTGAGCGCGCCCGCTCAGGGCTCCGCGCGCGGCCAGGTCTTGGCCACCAGGGTCAGCACGTCGTAGGTGGCGACCGGGGCGCCGTCCTGGTTCGCCACCACGGCGTCCCAGCGCACCTCGCCGTAGTCGGCGTTGGTGCGGGCGGTGATCTGCTTGACCGTCAGCGCGACCGAGATGGTGTCCCCGGCCCGCACCGGGGTCAGGAACCGCAGGCCGTCCACGCCGAAGTTCGCCAGGACCGGGCCGGGGTTCGGCTCCACGAACAGCCCGGCGGCGAGCGAGACCACCAGGTACCCGTGCGCCACGATGCCGCCGAACAACGGGTTCTGAGCCGCCGCCGCCGCATCGGTGTGCGCGTAGAAGGTGTCGCCGGTGAACTCGGCGAAGTGCTCGACGTCGGCGAGGGTCACCTCGCGCGCCGCCGACTCGATCGAGTCGCCGATCCGCAGTTCCGCCAGGGACTTGCGGAACGGGTGCACGTCGCCGACCGCGCGCCGCGACCCGGGCGTCCACCGGCCGGTGATCGCGGTCAGCATGTCCGGCGATCCCTGCACGGCCGTGCGCTGCATCAGGTTCAGCACGCCCCGGACCCCGCCCAGCTCCTCACCGCCGCCCGCGCGGCCGGGGCCGCCGTGCACCAGCACCGGCAGCGGGCTGCCGTGCCCGGTGGACTCCTCGGCGCAGGTGCGGTCGAGCACCAGGACCCGCCCGTGCCACGGCGCCAGGCCGATCGTCACCGCGCGGGCCACCCGCGGGTCGTGGGTGACCAGCGACCCCACCAGGCTGCCCCGGCCGCGCGCCGCCAGCGCCACGGCCTCGTCCACCGACGAGTAGGTCAGCACGGTGCTGACCGGCCCGAACGGTTCCACGTCGTGCGGCTCGACCGCGCCAGCCGACGCCCTGAGCAGGATGGGGGAGAGGAACGCGCCCCGCTCGGCGTCCGCGTCGAGCACCGCGACCCGGTCGGGGTCGCCGAAGACCACCTCGGACGACGCGCGCAGCGCCTCGACCGCCTTGCGCACCTCCCGGCGCTGCCCCAGGCTCGCCAGCGCGCCCATGCGCACGTCCTCGTTCGCCGGGTTCCCGACGGTCACCTCCGCCAGCCGCGCGGTCAGTGCGTCGAGCACCGCGGCGGACGTGCCCTCCGGGACGAGGACCCGGCGGATCGCCGTGCACTTCTGGCCCGCCTTGACGGTCATCTCGGTGACGACGGCCTTGACGAACAGGTCGAACTCCGGGTCCTCGGGGGTGACGTCCGGGCCGAGGATCGAGCAGTTCAGCGAGTCCGCCTCGACGCCCAGCCGGGTGCCGCCGTGCAGCACGGACGGGTGGTCGCGCAGGATGCCCGCGGTGTGCGCGGAGCCGGTGAAGCCGACGAAGTCCTGTTCGCCCAACTCGTCGAGCAGCCCGCGCGGGCTGCCGCAGAGCAGTTGCAGCGAACCCTCGGGCAGGATGCCGGACTCGACGATCCGCCGCACCACCGCCTCGGTCAGGTACGCCGTCTGGCTCGCGGGTTTGACGATGCTCGGCAGGCCCGCCAGGAACGCCGGGGCCAGCTTCTCCAGCATCCCCCACACGGGGAAGTTGAACGCGTTGATCTGCACGGCGACACCGGGCCGTGAGCTGTAGACGTGCTGGCCCAGGAAGGTCCCGCCCCGGCCGAGCCGTTCCACGCCGCCGTCGAGGGCGATCGTGTCGTTCGGCAGCTCGCGGGCGCCCTTGCTGGCGTAGCTGAACAGGGTGCCGAAGCCGCCGTCGACGTCCACGGCGGAGTCCCGCCGCGTCGCGCCGGTGCGGGCGGACAGCGCGTAGAAGCTCTCCTTCTCCGCCATCAGCAGGGCGGCCAGCTCCTTGATCATGGCCGCACGCTGGTGGAACGTCAGCTCGCGCAGCGCCGGACCACCCACCGACCTGGCGTGCCCGACCATCGCGCGCAGGTCCAGGCCGCGGCTGGACAGCCGGGCGACCTCCGCCCCGGTGACCGCGTCCGGCAGCGGTTCACCCTCGTCGTCGGCGCGGAACCAGCGGCCCGCGGCGTAGCTCTCCAGCAGTGCGCTCACCGGTCGGCGTCCTCTCCCTGGGGTGCGTCGGCGGGGCGTTGCGCGACCCCGCTGCCTTGTGCCACGGTAATACAGAACGTTCGGTCGGTAAATCGCTCGCAGGAGGTCTGATGACCACGGTCGCCGAGCCCGCGCTCGTCGAGCACTTCGAGGCCACCCTCGCCCGCCACGACCGGATCGAGCCGCGCGACTGGATGCCCGAGGCCTACCGCGCGACGCTGGTGCGCCAGATCGCCCAGCACGCGCACTCGGAGATCATCGGCATGCAGCCGGAGGGCAACTGGCTGACCCGCGCCCCCTCGCTGCGGCGCAAGGCGATCCTGCTGGCCAAGGTGCAGGACGAGGCGGGCCACGGGCTCTACCTGTACTCCGCGTGCGAAACCCTGGGCACCTCGCGCCGGGAGCTGACCGAGAAGCTGCTGACCGGCAGGCAGAAGTACTCCTCGATCTTCAACTACCCGACCCTGTCCTACGCCGACGTGGGCACCATCGGCTGGCTGGTCGACGGCGCCGCCATCTGCAACCAGGTGCCGCTGTGCCGCACCTCCTACGGCCCCTACGGCCGCGCCATGATCCGGATCTGCAAGGAGGAGTCCTTCCACCAGCGGCAGGGCTACGAGCTGCTGCTGACGATGATGCGCGGCACCGACGAGCAGCGGGCCATGGTGCAGGAGTCGGTGGACCGGTTCTGGTGGCCCGCGCTGATGATGTTCGGCCCGCCGGACGCGGACTCGCCCAACACCGGGCAGTCGATGGCCTGGGGCATCAAGCGCAACACCAACGACGAGCTGCGCCAGAAGTTCGTGGACATGTCCGTCCCGCAGGCCGAAGCCCTCGGGGTCACCCTGCCCGACCCGGACCTCCGGTGGAACGAGGAGCGGCAGGCGCACGACTTCGGCCAGCCGGACTGGGATGAGTTCCGGGCCGTGGTGCGCGGCGACGGCCCGTGCAACGCCCAGCGGATCGAACACCGGCGCCGCGCCCACGACGACGGCGCCTGGGTGCGCGCGGCGGCCACCGCCTTCGCCGCCCGGCAGGCAGGGGAGGAGAGCCGGTGAGCGAGCGCGAGACCAGCCCGGAGTGGCCGCTCTACGAGGTGTTCGTGCGCGGCAAGCGCGGCCTCAACCACGTCCACGTCGGCTCCCTGCACGCCGCCGACGACGCGATGGCCGTCCTGCACGCCCGCGACGTCTACACCCGCCGCAACGAGGGCGTCAGCGTGTGGGTGGTGCGCTCCGAGCACATCACCGCCTCCAGCCCGGACGAGAAGGACCCGATGTTCGCCCCCAGCGGCGACAAGGTCTACCGGCACCCCACGTTCTACGACATCCCCGATTCCGTCCCGCACATGTGAGGAGCGTGTCGTGCACGCACCCGACGACCACGAGTCCGCCTACGCGGGGCTGCTGGTCAACGACGCGCACTGGGCCTTCGGCACCGACTTCGAGGACCCGCTGGCCGGGGTCGACACCACCATCCCCGACGGCGTCGACCCGGCCGTGCTCGCCCGGTACTGCCTCGCGCTCGGCGACGACGCGCTGGTGCTCTCGCACCGGCTGACCCAGTGGTGCGGCCGGGCCCCGGACCTGGAAGAGGACATCGCGCTGGCCAACATCGCCCTCGACCTGCTCGGCCAGGCCCGCCTGCTGCTCACCCGCGCCGCCGCCGCGGACCCGTCGTGCGTGCCCGCGCTGCCCGAGGGCTCACCGGTGCCCGCCGAGGACGCGCTGGCCTACTTCCGGGACGACCGCGACTTCGGCAACGTCCGCATGGTCGAGGTCCCCAACGGCGACTTCGCCGAGGCGATCGCCCGCCTGCTGCTGTTCTCCACCTGGCGGCTGGCCCTGTTCGAGCACCTGGCGGGCAGCGGTGACGCGGTGCTCGCCGCGGTGGCCGCCAAGGGGCGCAAGGAGTTGACCTACCACCGCGACTTCGCGGGCCGCTGGTTCCTCACCCTGGCGCAGGGCACCGAGGAATCCCGCCGCAGGCTGCTGGACGCGCTGGCCGGGCTGTGGCCGCTGTGGCCGGAACTGTTCCGCACCCACCCGGTCGAGGCCGCCGCCGCGGCGGCCGGGGTCGGGGTGGACCCGGCGTCGGTGGCCGCCGAGGTCGACGCGGTCCTCGGGCAGGTGTTCGCGACCTGCGGGGTGGACCGGCCGGAGGCGGCGCCGCTGGCGGGGGTGGCGGGCAGGTTCGGCCGCGACGGCGCGCACACCGAGGCCCTGAGCCTGCTGCTGGCCGAGATGCAGGTGGTGGCCCGGGCCCACCCCCGGGGGCAGTGGTGAACGACGCTGCAGTTGATCGCGGCGTAGTGGATGGCGCTGTAATGGCTGACGCCGTGGCTTCGACGCCCCTGCACCGCGCCCGGGTCGCCGCGGAGTCGGTGGTGGACCCCGAGCTGCCGATGCTGACCCTGGCCGACCTGGGCGTGCTGCGCGAGGTCCGGGTGGCCGAGGACGGGTCGGTCGAGGTGGCGATCACCCCCACCTACTCCGGCTGCCCGGCCATGGCCACCATGCGCGACGACCTCGTCCGCGCTCTGCACCGCGCCGGGTTCCCCGGCGCGCGGGTCCGGGTCGCGCTGCACCCGGCGTGGACCACCGACTGGATCACCCCGCGCGGCCGGGCGGCCCTGAGCGGGGCCGGGATCTCCCCGCCCGGACCGGCCCCGCGCCGCGACGGCCCGGTGGCGCTGGACCTGCTGGCCCCCCGGCGCCGCGTGCACTGCCCGCGCTGCGGGTCCGCCGACACCGAGCTGACCTCGGAGTTCGGTTCCACCGCGTGCAAGGCGCTCTACCGGTGCCGCGCCTGCCTCGAACCGTTCGACCACGTGAAGGAGATCTGAGGTGACGAGCACGCTGCCGGTGGCCTCCCCGACGCGCTTCCACACCCTCACCGTGAGCCGGGTCGACCACGTCGCCGACGACGCCGTGGCGGTCACCTTCGCCGTCCCCGACGACCTGCGCGCGGAGTTCGACTTCGCCGCGGGCCAGTCGCTGACCCTGCGCCGCGAGGTCGACGGCGTCGAGCACCGCCGCAGCTACTCGATCTGCGCTGCGGTGGGCGAGCCACCCCGCATCGGCGTCCGCGCGATCCCGGGCGGCCTGTTCTCCACCTGGCTGGCCCGCGAGGTCCGCCCCGGCGACGCGGTCGAGGTGCGGTCGCCTTCCGGCACCTTCCGCGCCGACCCCGAGGAGGGTGGGCGGCACCTGTGCGTCGCCGCGGGTTCCGGCATCACGCCGATGCTGTCCATCGCGTCCACGGTGCTGCGCAACCCGAAGAGCCACGTGACCCTGCTCTACGGCAACCGCACCACCAACTCGGTGATGTTCGCCGAGGAGCTGGCCGACCTCAAGGACGCCCACCACCGGCGGTTCGACCTCGCGCACGTGCTCTCCCGCGAACCGCGTGACGTCGAGCTGTTCTCCGGCCGCCTCGACGCCGACCGGCTGCGCCGCCTGCTGACCGCCCTGGTCCCGGTCGGCGCGCTGGACCACGTGTGGCTGTGCGGTCCGCTGGACATGCTCTCCGACGCCCGCGCCGTGCTCGCCGAGCTGGGCGTGGACCCGGCGAAGGTCCACTTCGAACTGTTCTACGTGGACGAACCACCGCCGAGGTTCCGGCACGCGGACACGCTCGCCGAGGGGATCACCAGCGACGTCACCGTGGTCCTCGACGGCCGCTCGACCACCGCGCCGCTGCCCCGCGACACCACGATCCTCGACTCCGTCCAGCGGCTGCGCGGCGACGTGCCGTTCGCGTGCAAGGGTGGGGTCTGCGGCACCTGCCGGGCGCTCGTCCGGGAGGGCGAGGTCGACATGGTCCGCAACTACGCCCTGGAAGCCGACGAGGTCGCCCGCGACTTCGTCCTCACCTGCCAGACGTTCCCCGTCGGCGACACCGTGACCGTCGACTTCGACGCCTGACCCGAGGAGCAGCGGTGAGCGAGACCCCACCGGACCGGGCCCGGGGCGACGCCGAGCTGATGTGGTCCGCCGACGCGGCGAGCAGGGCGCTGGGCATGCGCCTCGACGACGTCGGCCCCGGCTTCTCCCGGGTGTCCATGCGGGTCCGCCCGGACATGGTCAACGGCTGGGACCTGTGCCACGGCGGCCTCATCTCGGCGCTGGCGGACAGCGCCTTCGCCCTGGCCTGCAACACCCGCGGCACCGTCACCGTGGCCGCGGGCTTCCAGGTCGACTTCCTCGAACCCGCGCGGCTGGACGACCTGCTGGTCGCCGAGGCGCGCGAGGTGGTGCTGCGCGGCCGGTCCGGTGTGTACGACGTCACAGTCCGCTGCGGGGAGGCGGTGGTCGCCGAGTTCCGGGGCCGCAGCCGCTCCCTGGGCCGCCCGATCCCGCGTGCCTGACCCGGGCACCCCGCGCGCGGGGTGCGACACTGCCGACATGTCCCGAGCAGCCCACCCGCCCCGACCCGACGTCGAAGGCAGGCGCCGGGGCAGGCCGGGCTACGACCTGGAGTCCCTGCTGACCGCCGCGGCCACCCTGTTCACCGAAAGGGGTTACGACGGGACCAGCATGGAACACCTGTCCCAACGGCTGGGCATCACCAAGTCCGCGATCTACCACCACGTCCCCAGCAAGCAGGAACTGCTGCGCCTGGCCGTGGACCGGGCCCTGGACGGCCTGTTCGCCGAGGTGGAGAAGCTGGACGCGGTGGACGGCCCAGCCATCGACCGCCTCGAACAACTGGTCCGGGGCAGCGTCCGGGTGCTGGCCGAGCAACTGCCGTTCGTCACCCTGCTGCTGCGGGTGCGGGGCAACACGCCGGTGGAACGGGCGGCGCTGGCCCGCAGGCGCGAGTTCGACCACCTCGTCGCCACCCTGGTGGCCCAGGCGGCCCAGGAGGGCGACCTGCGGCCGGACATCGACCCGCCCACCGCCACCCGCCTCCTGTTCGGCATGGTCAACTCGATCGCCGAGTGGTACCGCCCGCACGGCGGAACCAGCCCCACCGCCCTCGCCGCCACAGTCGTCGCGGTGGCCTTCGAGGGCCTGCGCACCCGAGAACACCCCTGACGGCCGGTCACCCGCCGAAAGGCAACGCGCGGTCCCGCGCACAGGAACCGGCGCCCCCGGCGCGGGCGTCCCGGTCGTGCCTCAGTGCGGAGCAGGCAACCGCTGAACCACCCAGCCGGACGATCCCCGCCCGGCCTCAGCCCAACACGTCCAATCCGTGCTCCCAGCGCCGCCGCCGCTCGGCGGAATCCTGCTCCCACCACGGAGTCCCGCGCTCACCCAAGGCAACCTTGGCGGTGTGCACCCGCGCCCGCGCATCCCGCTCCGCCTCCGCGTCCTGCCCCCGGCGAGCCGCCCCGACGTCCCGGCGAGCCCGCATCAGCAGACTGCGCAACCGGGCCGCAGCCTCCTCCGGGATCTCCGGATCGGTGGCCCGCCACCGCCGCCCGTCGACCACGATGAAGCGCCCGTCCGGCGTGCGCTCCGGCTCAGCCACCCGCACTCCCGGGCAGCCGAATCCTGATCGGCCCCCGCCACTCCCCATCGGGGTCGAGCACCCGGTCCCCCTGGGTGAGCCGCACCCACCCGGCCCGGGACAGCTCCCGAGCCACCTCCCGGGCCTGCGGCAGCAGGGGCCGCCAATCGTCGGCCACCGCCCTGGCCGCGTCGGACGGGCAGGTGCTGGACCCCGCGCCCCGCGCGTGGGTCAGGGCGAGGATGGCGGCCCGCAGCCGTTCCAGCGGAGCCCCAGCGCTCAGCGCGGTCCGAGCCTGGTCGGCACCGGGGCCACCACCACCCCGAATGCGCTCCAGTTCCCGCTGCGGCGCGGGCCGATCGGTCATGCCACCAGGATCACACCGATCAGCCCATCCCGCCCGGTGCAGCGCCCCACCTCTCCGGCGGGCGATACCAGCGGACAGCGGCCTCGGCTCCGTCGACGACGCCGTACCGGCGCCCGTCCCCACCCGTTCCCGGGTGGGGACGGCTGCCACGCCATGGACAGGCCGAAGCGGCGGAGGCAGTCGTCCATCAAGACCCTCTCCGCTTTGAACGTGTTCGACAGGTGCAGCTCGGAGTTCCGGTACGGGTCGAGCGGGAGCGGGCCCAGCACAACCAACCAGTATGAGGACGAGCGCCACCAGGGCCGCTCGTCTCGGTGTTGTCGTCGCCAACGCGGCCATCGTCGTCCTCCCTCGCGACGGCCGTGGACGGCCGGGGCCGGGAGCCCGGCCGTCCACGGGTCCGGTCAGCCCAAGCAGTGCGACGAGAGCCTGTCGTTCTTCGAGGCGGACAGGTTGTGCCAGGACGTGGACGAGCGGATGCTCACCCAGTCCCCGACGCAGTTCGCGTCGACGTAGACACTGCTCCACCCGAGTTGGCTGACCGAGCTGGCCCGGTCACCGAGCGGCACACCGTTGTCAAAGGTGTTGCCGTCGTGGTAAATGCGGTCTTCGCTGCCCAGCGACGCGCGGCCGGACCGGGTCGTCGTGGCCGCGGTGTCGTGCCACCGGCACGACCGCCGCCGCACCGGCGAGTCCCGATGTGGTCGGAGCCTCCGGGAAGATCTGTCCTCAGTGGAAGGTGATCTCCGGGTTGGCGGGGCTGGGACCGGTGAGGAGGCCTCGGGGCCTGCCGCGCAGGTGCTGGTCGAGGAACGCCCGGGTGTACGCGCGGGTCAGTTCGAGTCCTCTGGCGCCGGTCAACGGCAGGTCCGGGAACAGGCCTGCCTGCTGCACCAGCAGGTCCAGGTCGGTGAAGGAGAAGTGGTCCGCGCCCGCCGCGGTCAGCCAGCGCTTCCAGCCGGTCAGCGCGGGCCAGGCCGCGACCCAGCTCGGGTCCTGCGTCGAACCGGGGGAGTGTTCGTCCTCGGTGCCGAGCAGCAGGTACGGGCGGTCCCCGACCCCTTCGGCGGGTAGCAGGGGGCCGTCGAGGTTCACCCCGGCGCGCACCCGGGGGTCCAGCCGCATCACCGTGGCGGTGGCCAGTCGTTGGTGGAGAACCCGGTGCTGAGGTTGCTCGCATCGTTGGCCATGTTCTGCAGGACCGTGACCACGGTGGTGTCTGCGGAGCTGTTGATGGTGATCGGCATGAGGCGCATCGATCACCGGCTGTTCGGGGGGTGTCTGCGCCCGGTCACCAGCGCAGGAAGGCGAACCCGGTGCCGTCGGGGCGTTCTCCGTCGTGGACCACCAGCAGGTTCAGGCGCCCGGTTACGATGGCCGCTCCGTCGGAGTGCTCGACGCCCTCGACGCGGAAGTCCCGCAGGGCGTGGAAGTTTCCCGTCCGCTGGTACAGCACGAACCGCGAGTCGCCCTGGCTCGAGGCGATGAGCTTGTCGCCGGTGATGGTTAGCCCCTCGGCGTCGGCTTCCAGCCACCGCCCGCCGAAACCGGGGTTCGGCCCGGCGGCGGCGCACTCCTCGGTCTGCGGGTCGTAGACCTGCGGCGCGCCGAACGTGCGCACCCTGTCCACCAGCTCGGGCTCGCCGAAACCGCCTGCGCGCAGCGGGATGCGCCAGATGCCGACGTCCTCCTGCGCGGCGTACAGCACCCCCGCGCGGGAGTCGATCACCATGCCCTCCACCTGCGGGTCGTCGCCGGGGTCACCGCACGGGGACCACGTCGTCCCGTCGGGGAGGGTGAACCGGTTCGGCAGGTCGAGGGTCGCCGCCACGCGCGTGTCGACGGTGCGGCCCTCGACCACGTGCAGCAGTGCGATGCGGGTCTCGCTGCGCCTGCTGGTGACGACCACGTCGCGGCCCCCGACGGTGCCCGCCGCCAGGCCGTAGGCGGTGTGCTGCTCGTCCACCTCGGCTTCGGAGGCGGAGAACACCGGGCGGGCGCCGGGGGAGGTCACGTCCCGCACCCCCGCGGCGGACACCCGGTAGGCCCGGACCCGGTCCCGGCCGCGGTCGCTGACGAACGCCAGGTCGCCGAGCACGTCGACGTTGTTGAACCGCCCCGGCTTCGCCTCCGGTGTCGGCCCGGCG
The DNA here is from genome assembly GCF_003182415.1 of Actinokineospora spheciospongiae. Taxonomy (NCBI): domain Bacteria; kingdom Bacillati; phylum Actinomycetota; class Actinomycetes; order Pseudonocardiales; family Pseudonocardiaceae; genus Actinokineospora; species Actinokineospora spheciospongiae. The sequence goes on from NZ_QHCP01000004.1 coordinate 125,663, forward strand.
GGCGCCGGGACGACACCGAGCGTGCGACCCCGCAGGTCGAACGCCGCGAGCCCGCCCTCCTTCAGCGTGCCGAGGACGACGCTGCGCTCCACCCCCGCGGGGTTGACCCAGATCGCCGGGTCGTCGGCGTCGGCGGGCTCGGCGAAGGTCTGCGTCACGGCGGTCGGCGTGAGCACGGGGGGCGCGGCGGGCACCCCGGTCAGCAGCAGCGGGACCACGGCGAGGGCGAGTGGGGACATGATCGGAACGTACGAGGTCCCGGTGTACGCGGGGTGAACGCGACGTGCGCGGTGGGTCGTCCCGAGCCGACCACCCGGTGCCACCGGTTGCCCGCACGCCGGTGGGGCCGGTCCTGTCCCCACGCCGTCTCGTGAACCGCCCGTCGAGGTGCGGACGTACTCTGGACATGTCCAGGCCCGTGCTGTGCCTCGCTGCCGCCCTGCTCGCCACCTGCGCGGCGGCGTGCGACTCGCCCACCCCGTCGCCGACCGGGTTCGTCCGCGTCGACCAGGTCGGGTACCGCACCGACGAAGCCAAGCAGGCCTTCCTGATGGGTTCACCCGGTGACGCGTCCTTCCGCGTGGTCGACGAGTCCGGGCGGACCGTCCTCGACGGTGTTGCCGGTCCGTCGACCGGTTCCTGGAACACCGGGTTCCCCGTGGTCCGGGCGCTGGACCTCTCGGCCCTGCGGACCCCGGGCAGCTACCGGGTCCTCGCCACCGGGGCGGAACCGTCGCCGGTCTTCCGGGTCGGCTCGGGTGCCGAGCTGTTCGGCCCCCAGGTCGCCGCGAACGTCCACTTCTTCCAGGCCCAGCGCGACGGCGCGGACGTCGTCGCGTCGATTGTGGACCGCAGGCCCGCGCACCTCAACGACGCCGCCGCGACCGTGTACGAGGTCCCCCGCTACGACGAGTCCGGGGACGAACTGCTCGACGAGCGGCTCACCCCGACCGGTGGTCCGGTCGACGTCTCCGGGGGCTGGTTCGACGCGGGCGACTTCCTCAAGTTCACGCACACCGCCGCCTACAGCACCGCCCTGCTCCTGCTGGCCCAGCGGGACGCCCCCGTGGGCGGCCCCGAACTGGCGGCCGAGACTCGGCACGGCCTGGCGTGGCTGGACAAGGTGTGGGACGACTCGACCGGCACCCTCCACGCCCAGGTCGGGATCGGCGCGGGCAACGAGGACGTGCGCACCGACCACGACGCCTGGCGGCTGCCCGAAGCCGACGAAGCACCCGGTGCGGACCCCGCGCTGACCCGCAGGCCGGTGTTCCGCGCCGCCGACCCCGGTCAGCCGATCAGCCCCAACCTGGCCGGGAAGGTCGCCGCAGCCTTCGCGCTGGCTGCCCAGACCACCACCGGCGAAGCGGCGCTGCGCGCGCTCGACAAGGCGGCGAAGGTGTACGACCTGGCCGACCGCGAGCCGGACGCGCTGGTCACCGCGTACCCGCACGCGTTCTACCCCGAAGCGTCCTGGCAGGACGACCTCGAGTTCGCCGCCGCCGAACTGGCCCTGGCGGGCCGGGCGCTCGGCGACCCGCGCACCGACGGCTGGGCGCGCGACGCCGGGCACTGGGCCGCGGACCACCTGGCCTCCGACGCGCTCGGCACCCTCGGCGTCGGCGACGTCAGCGCACTCGCCCACGCCGACCTGGTCAAGCTCTTCGACACCGGCACCGCAGCCGCCGAGACCACCCGGGACCTGCTCACCGACGACCTCGCCCGCCAACTCGACGACGGCGGCGCGCGGGCCGTGGGGGACCCCTTCCGCGCGGGCACCGACTACCTCGAGTTCGACGCCGTGCCGCACGCCTTCGGCCTCGCCACGACGGCGCTGCTGCACCAGCGGGCCACCGGGGAGGACACCTACGCCGCGTTCGGCACCCAGCAGCGGAACTGGGCGCTCGGCGCGAACCCGTGGGGGTCGTCGTTCGTCATCGGCGCGGGCAGCGTGTACCCGCGCTGCCCCGAGCACCAGGTCGCGAACCTCACCGGGCAGCAGTTGACCGGCGCCGCGGTCAACGGGCCGAACCGGGCGGACCTCTTCACCGAGCCCAACCGATTCCCGACCATGCGCCCCTGCGCGTCCGCGGACTTCACCCGCTTCGACGGCCACGGCGCCCGCTTCGTCGACGACGTCGGCGCCTGGCAGAGCGTCGAACCCGCCGACGACTTCACCGCCACGGCGTTGCTGGCGTTCGCCCTGACGAGCCGCTGACCCCGACGACCTGCGCTCACCCGCGCAGGGCGCGCACGATGTGGTCGGCGAGGCGGTCGAGGTAGTCGGGCGGGGCGGGGGCCTGGCGGACGGTCAGCCGCCAGTAGACGGGGGCGGCCACCAGGTCGAGCGCGAGTTCGAGGTCCAGGTCGGCGGGCAGCTCGCCGCGGTCGATCGCGCGGCGGAGCGGGACCGCGCCGAGGGCGCGGCGGGGTTCGCCGATCGTGGCCGCGATCGCCCCGGCCAGCGTCGGGTTGCGCGTGGCCTCGGCGACCAGGTCGGGCAGGATCGTGGCGAAGCGGGGGTGGGTCACCCAGTCCCGGACCGCGCGCAGGGTCGCCAGCAGGTCCCCGCGCAGCGAGCCCGTGTCGGACACCTCGGCCTGCGCCACGCTGAACTCCGACAGCACCGCGATCACCATGTCCTGCTTGGACGGCCAGCGGCGGTACAGCGCGCTCTTGGACACCCCCGCGCGCTTGGCCACCGCTTCCATGGACAGCCTGCCGTAGCCGCGCGCGGCCAACTCGTGGAGCACGGAGTCGGTGATGGCCGAGGTGATGTGCGGCTGGAGGAGGGCGGCGCCCGTCGGGGCGCGCCGGGTGCGCTCGGTCATCCCCGGAGCCTACCGCTGGACGAGACGGTACCGTCCCGTTTAGGGTTAACGACGGGACGGTACCGTACCGTCCACTCTCGGAGCAGGAGTCGAACCATGACCACACAGGTGCGCACAGCGAGCGACCTCTTCACCGAGTCGCTGCGGTTGCTGCTGGCCAAGGACATGGCGGGCTACGCCGCGTTGTGGGCCGTCGACGGCGTCATGGTGTTCCCCTTCGCCACGGCGGACTACCCGGCCCGCCTGGAAGGCCGCGCGGCCATCGCGGCCTACCTGCGCGGTTACCCGGACCTGCTGGACGTTCAGGAGATCTCTGAACAGGTGGTCCACCGCACGGGCGACCCGGACGTCGTGGTCGCCGAGTTCGAGGCAGCGGGCGTGGCAGTGGCGACCGGCACGCCGTACCGGATGCGCTACGTCGCGGTGCTCACCGCGCGGAACGGTGAGATCACCTCCTACCGCGACTACTGGAGCCCCTTGGCAGCCACGGAGATCCTGGGCGGCCTCGACGAACTCAAGGCTTTCGCCGGTGAGGCGTCGAAGGCATGAGCACACCGTCGACAGTGCTGGTCATCGGCGGCACCGGCACCACCGGCAGCCGGGTCGCCGCCCTGCTGCGCGAGCAGTCAGCCGCAGTGCGCATCGGCACGCGGAAACCCGACGATCCCGGGCAGGTCCGATTCGATTGGGGCGAGCAGGCCACACACGGTCCCGCGGTGGCCGGAGCGGACCGGGTCTACCTCCTCCCGCCGGTCGGGGTCGCCGAGCCCGCGCCGCTGGTCGAGGGCTTCCTCGCCGAAGCGGCACAGGCGGGCGTGCGGCGGGTGGTGCTGCTCAGCTCCTCCGCGGTGCCGGACGCCGACTCCGGGCCGGGAGCCCTGCCCCCGCTGGTCCGCGCGGCGGTGCCGGAGTGGACCGTGCTGCGGCCGTCCTGGTTCATGCAGAACTTCCTCGGCTCCCACCCCGTCGCGGCGGGCATCCGGGACCACGGGGAGATCGTCACCGCGACCGGGCCCGGCCGAGTCGGGTTCGTCGACGCCGCCGACATCGCCGCGGTGGCCGCGGTGGCCCTGCTGGACCCCGCACCGCACAACACCGATCACCTGATCACCGGCCCCGAAGCCCTCAGCTACGCCGACACCGCCGCGATCATCACCGAAACCACCGGCCGCGCGGTCGAACACCGAGCCGTCAGCGCAACCGAGATGATCACCCGGTTCACCGACACCGGCATGCCACCGCGGTTCGCCACCATCCTGGCCGACCTCGAGACCGCCATCCGCCACGGCGCGGAGGACCGCGTCACCCCCACGGTGCGAAACCTCACCGGCCACCCCGCCCGATCATTCCGCGACTTCGTCGCAGCCAACCGGGACGCCTTCTCCCCTTGACACCCGATACGGGGGAACGCGTGCGCCCTCACACGAAGCGGGCAGGCCCGGGTCCCTCTGCGGCAGGACCCCCCGACTCCGAAGCCTTCCGGCGTTCGGCATCCGCTTCGGCGTACCGCCCCCGGGCGGACAGCGCATCGGCGAGGCGCCGCCGGGTGATCACCGTGTGCGGGTGCTCAGGGCCCAGCAGGTCGGTCTGGGCGTCGAGGACCGCGCGGTAGTCGGTGATCGCTTCGGACAACCGGCCACGGAGGTGGTGCAGCAGGGCGACCTGGCTGGCTGTGATCAGCGTGGAGGGGTGGCGCGTCCCCAATGTCGCCAGGCGTGCTCGCAAAACGGAAGTGGTCTCGGTTTCCGCGCCATCGATGTCGCCGAGGCCCAGCCGGACAACGCCGATGAGGTGTCGGGTGGACAGGGTGTGCCTGTGCTGCGGGCCGAGGTGTTCTGCCTGGATGGCGGCGATCTTGGTGTACTGGTTCTCCGCGGCGATCAGCTCGCCCTGGTCGTGGAGAACCCTGGCCCAGCGCTGCCACGTGCTGAGGGTGCGCACGTCGGTGGTGCCACTGACCTCCCTGCGCACGGCGAGCAGGGCCCGGAACTCGGCTTCGGCCTCCGCCAACCTGCCCAGGTCGTGCAGCGCGTAGGCGAACTGGTGTCGGGTCGGCAGTGTCAGCAGGTCGTCCATGCCGACCGTCCGGCGCCGGATGTCCAGGACCCTGCGGTACTCGTCGAGGGCGATGTCGTACCGGCCCATCGCGTGGTGGGCGCTGGCCAGGCAGTGGTACGCGTCCACGGTCAACGCGTCGGTCTCGCCGAGTCGGGTGACGCTCAGCGCGACGATGGCCGTGAGTTCGTCCGCCGCGCGGTCGTAGAGGCCGAGTTCCCGCAGATTCCTGGCGCACGCGGTGGCGACGCGGACGACGTCGCGAACGGCTCCCGGGGAGAGCGCCTCGGGCACGGCCATCCGCACCATCCACAGGACGTGCGGGGTGAGTGATCGCCAGAACGGCCACCGATCGGGATCTTCCGGCGACTCCAGGTGCTCCGCCTCCACGGCTTCGGCGGCAGACCTGGCGCAGACCTCGAGGTAGCCGGGTGCCGTACCGTCCCGGCGGGCGCGACGCCTGCCGATCTCGCGCACGAGCGGGTGGATCTCCACCCACGGTTCGGTGGTGTCCCCGCCCTCCCGGACCAGGTCGATGAGCCCCACGTTCGCCAACTCGGTCAACACCTTCCAGAGCTGGACCGCGCCGACACCGCAGAGCTGGGGGTGCCTCGTGACCACCGCAGGCTCCAGCAGTGTCCGGACCGGGATGGCGCTGTCACCGAAGTGGCACAACAGGCCCAGCAGGGGACGGGCCCCGGTGTGTCCGAGGCGGGTCAGCAGATCGATCGACAGGTCCCAGGTCCTCGCCAGGTCCTGGGTGGGCTCGTCGTCGGCGAGTTCCCCCGTCTCCAGCACCCCCGCGTAGTCGGCGAAGGTCCTGACGGCCACGCTCCAGGGAACCTCGTTCGCCTCCGCCAGGTAGGCGCCCACCAGCCTCAAGGCGAGGGGCAGACCGCCGAGCCGGGTGGCGAGCGACTCGGCGTCCTCCCGCGCACCTGCTCTCCCCCCGGTCGCATCGATCAGCACCTGAGCCGCGTCAGGCGCCGCCAGTCCCCCGACCCGCAACGGCAGGCACCACGAATTCCACGTGAAGTGATCGCCGTACCGGCTGGTCACCAGGACCGCGCCGAGGTCGGACCCGACCTCCCGCCACCAGTTCGCGCCCTCGCGCAACGCGGGCACACCGCCGAGGGCCGCCGGGTCGTCGGCATTGTCGATCACCAGCAGCCACCGGTCGTGGTGTGCTTCCAGCAGGCTCCAGACCAGGTCGGCGGCGTTGGCTCCACCGCCCCACGCCTGCTCGATCGACCTCTGCTCCGCGCCCAGGCGCACCGCGACCTGCCGCATGCCCGCCTGCAGGTCCGTCTCGGTGGCGCCGCTGACCCACAGGACGGTGACACCGCGCTCCAGCGCCCGCCTCGCCAATGCCAGGGCGATCGTGGTCTTCCCGCAGCCGCCCAGACCGTGCAGCAGAGCGACCCGATCCGGTCCTGGACGCAGCAGCACCTCCAGTCGGGTGAGCGTCTGGTCTCGACCGCGAACCGGCAGGTCGAGCTTGCCGAAGGGCGGTCGCACCGGGGGCACCGAGCCAGGCGACAGGCCCGGCACGGTCTCGAACCGCACCCCACCGGTGATGGTGTGGGCTTGGACGACCTGCCTCGCTGAACCATCCATCTCGTTGCGCATCCGACCGCCACTGTCGCCCAAGCCGAACACCGTCCGCAAGTACCTGGTCACCCTGGAGGGCGAAGGGGCTTCTCGCCCGTGCGGCAGTCCCAGATCGCCGCCGGCGTGCCGGGTCGACGACGCGGGTGGGCTGTGACAGAGGTCCCCAGCAGGTCGGCGGGTGCTCGGCGGGGGCCGATCTTCGGGTCAGGGGATGTGGGCGTTCACCGGCTTTGCGTAGTGTTCGGGGCGGGTGGTGGGCGGTTGCCCGTGCCGGAGTCGGGAGGGGTGTGGGGTGTCGGTCACGAGCCAGAAGCTCGACGGTGTGCTGGAGCGGCGGCAGGCCCAGCTCTCCCTCGTCGACGCTGAGATCGCCAGGTGGAACCGGGTGGGGGAGGTGCTGGGCCTGCTGCGGGCGCCCGGGTTGGGCGGGGGTCTGCTCGCCAGGGCCGGGTTGCTGGACACCGACCTGGTCGAGTTGGCCGGGCTGGCCCTGGACTCGGCCGCCGCGCTGGGGCGGGTGCGGGCCAGGGTGCGCAGGCGGACGATCAACATCGGGGTCAGCGGGCAGGCGCGCAACGGCAAGAGCACCCTGCTGCGGTCGTTGTCCGGGCTCGGCGACGAGCAGGTGCCGACCGGCAAGGGCAGGCCGGTGACCGCCGTGCGCAGCCGGATCTTCCACTCGACCGACCACGAGGGCGCCCGGGTCACCACCCACACCGAGCAGTCCTTCCTCGACGAGGTGCTCTACCCCTACTACGCCGAGTTCGGCGTGGTCACCGTGCCGACCGACCTCGCCGAGTTCACCCGGGGCTCCGACGTGCTCGCCGACTCCGCCCTGGCCGCGCAGTTGGCCGCCGACCCGCACAACGGGCCGCTGCTGGCGCGGTTGCGGGAGATCCGGGACAGCGCGCACACCTGGCGGCGGCACCTGACCGGGGCCGTGCTCGACGTGCCGTTGGACGGGCTGCGGCAGTGGGTGGCGTACCCGGCCGAGGAGTCCGTCGACCCCGACCGCAGGTACCTGGCGGTGCGGGAGGCCGTGGTGCACTGCGCGTTCCCGCGCACCGACACCACCGACATCGGGTTGATCGACCTGCCCGGGTTGGGGGAGCTGACCCCGCGGGCCGAGGAGCGGCACATCGTCGGGCTGCACAACGACGTCGACCTCGTGCTGATGGTCAAGTGGCCGACCGGCACCAACGCGCTGTGGACGACCTCGGACGCGGCGGCGATGGACCTGGCCAACAAGGCTCGGGGCGCGGCGGCGATGCGCGACTTCGCCATGATCCTGGTCAACACCGGGCAGTGCGACCCGGAGAACGTGGCCGCGCTGCGCGCCGATCTGACCGAGCGGGTCAACAACCGCACCGACGACGCCTACTTCCGGGTGCTGGAGGCCGACGTGGCCGACCCGGACGCGGTGCGGGTCGAGGTGCTGGACACCGTGCTCGACCACCTCGCCGACGCGCTGCCGCGGATGGACGCCGCGGTGATCGGCGACGCCCTGGCGCAGTGCGCGCGCAACCAGCAGGCCATCGCCGGGCGGGTGGGGGAGGCGCTCGACGCGCTGCGCAAGGTCGTCACCCCCACCTCCAGCGAGGCGCTGCACGCGCTGGCGCAGTCGGTGCTGGCCGAGCTGGCCCAGTCGTTGCAGGCCTGGATCGGGGACCTGGAGCGGCAGCTCACCCGCGAGGACGTCGGGGACGGCTTCCACGACCGGGCGGCGGAGGTGCGGGCCGACATCCGCGCCTGGATCGACACCGGGTTCGGCGAGGGCGCCGAGCACTGGCAGGAAATGGCCCTGCAGGACTTCCGGCGCAAGAAGGCGTCGCGGCCGTTCGCCGCCGCGGCGCTCAACAGCGTGCGGGTGGAGCTGGCCCGCAGGCTCGCCGCGGTGGACGACGTGCTGCTGGCCCGGCGCGCGGAGTTCTGGTCGGGGCTGGTCGAGGCGCTGGGCAGGCTCGGGGTGCTCTGCGGCGCCGAGCGGGACCCGCAGGCGGCGCTGAACCGCCTGGTCGGGGCGCTGCGGGAGATCCCGGAGCCGTGCCCGGCGATGGTGGACGCCTTCGAGTTCGTGCTCGACGTGCGCATGGACTTCCGGACCCTGGTGCTGCCGGACGTGCGCGACGCCCTGCAGTTGCTCTACCCGGAACCGCCGGGGGAGGAGGGCGTGCAGATGGCGTCGCTGCTGGGGGTCAGCCACGACGCCCAGGGCGCCGAGCTGCTCTACAAGCGGGTCACCCAGTTGGCCAAGCAGGGCGTGCACGACACCGGGCGGGTCATGGCGACCATCCCCGAGCGCGCGGCCAACGTGCTGCTCGCCTTCGCCGAGCAGTTCGAGGACGGCTTGATCCGCGGCAAGGCGGCGGAGAAGGAGATGGTGCGGGTCGTGGACGCCTTCCGGGAGCAGATGTGGCCCGCCGACGGCAACGCGGACCTGGCGGTCGGCATCGGGTTGCAGCGGCTGCGCGGGCTGCTGGCCGAGCTGCGGGCCGTCCTCGCCGAGGAGCAGGGGGTGGCGGCGTGACCGACGCTTTCAAGGTGTCCATGGTCGGCCCGACCGCGGTCGGCAAGACCACCCTGGTCTCGGCGATCCTGGACCAGACCCAGGCGCTGCTGCGCGGCACGCCGGTCGAGGTCGCCGCGGACGAGGAGACCGAGAACAAGCTGGCCACCCACCGCAAGCAACTGGCCATGGCGCTCGCGGCCCAGGAGTTCGAGCCGCACTCGCTGGGCAGCACCCAGACCACCACCGAGTACACCCTCGAGCTGCGGTCGATCGACATGGCCGAGCTGTCGGTCCCGTTCTCCGTCCTCGACTTCCCCGGTGGCTGGCTGGACCCGCTGGAGCGCGCGGGCTCACCGCAGGCCAGGACCGACTGGCCCCGGTGCGAGAACCACATCAGGCAGAGCATCATGCTGGTGGTCCCCATCGACGCCGCGGTGCTGATGGAGACGACCACCGGCAAGGAGCGCGCGGCCCGGGTCGCCCGGCTGGGGTTGACCGAGGTGCACCAGGTCGTGAAGCAGTGGGCGCGGCTGCGCAACCAGGCCCCCGACGAGCCCGCGGTCCTGGTGCTCGCCCCGCTCAAGTGCGAGAAGTACTTCTCCGACAACGGCCGCCGCACCGGCTACTCCGGTGTCGAGCTGGCCAAGGAGGTCCGCACCGTCTACGCCGACGTCCTGGCCGCGGTCCGCGACGAGGCGACCAAGCGCGCCATCCGGGTCGTCTACTCGCCGATCGACACCTACGGCTGCGTCGAGCTGTCGGAGGCGTTCTGGGAGCCCGCCGCCGACGGCATCCTGACCCTGCGGGCCACCTACCGCTTCCGCGGCGACCCACCGCGGCCGTCCATCCGCGCCGCCGCCACGGTCGTGCAGGAGCTGTGCCAGGCGATCATCTCCGCCCGGCGCGAGCAGGAGGCCGCGGCCCAGGCCGCCACCACCACGGCGGTCGCCGAGCTGACCTCCCGCCGCGCCCAGCGCAAGGGCCTCATCGGGACCCTCACCTACCACCTCAGCGGCGAGGCGGGCCGGGTGACCCGGGAGATCGAGTCGGGCACCGCCGAGCTGATCGAGATCGAGACCCGCCACGAGCAGTTGGCCGCGGCGATGGAGAGCCTGGCCACCCGCGCCCGCGACGCCCGGGTGGAGGTCTGGTGAGCAGGGCGGAGGTCACCGCCGTCATCACCCGGGGCAGGACCAGGGACTACGGCTACCTCGGCACCCCAGGTGACGAGTGGTGGGTGGAACCCGCCAGGTTCACCGACCTCGACCAGCCCGCCGTGCTGGCCCTGCGGGACGGGACCGGGTTCCGGGCGCTGGTCAGCGGAATCCCCTCCGCCCGCCGCGACAGCGTGGGCCGGACCATCCGGGTGACCCTGGTCCTGGCGGGCGACGACCGCCCGGGCGCGGTGCTCGCCCTGGCGCGCGCGGCTCTGGACGACACCGCCCGCGCCGCCCTGGGCGCCCGCCTCGACGGCGTCATCACCGAGGCCCTGGTCGACGAGTGGCGCGGCGTCGTCGACCGCCCCCTGGGCCCGGCGGCGGACGCGGTCCTCGACGCCGTCGATTCCCCGGGGGAACAGGTGCCGGGCGCCGGGCAACCGGCGTCCTGGGTGATGTCCGCGGACGACCCCTCCTCGACCGGCACCTTCCTCGCCCGCCTCGCCGACCTGCTGACCGGCGAGGCCGTCGGCTACGCGATCGCCACCAACAGGCTCGTCAGCGAGGCGGGCGCCGAACGGGCGAGGCAGGCCCTGGGCGCCGACACCGCCGTCCTGCTCCTCAGCGACTCCGCGACCGTGGCGGGGGTGCGGCCGCTGGGAAAAGCGCCGGGGACCCCGCGGTCCCCGACGCCCGCCCCGTTCCCGGTCCGGCTCCTGCTCGGCGCGGGACTGGCCTTGGTCGTGCTCTTGGCCCTGTTGCTGCTCTGATCTCCCACCTCCGCCTGGAGGTGGGGCTGGAGCTGCGGACCGCCTTCCCCGAGGTGCGGGCCCTCCTCCCCAACGGCACCACCGTGGCGGCGGAGTTCGTCTCCGCCGAACCGCTCTCCGACGGTTCCGCCCGCGCCACCCTGCGCCTGCGGCCCATCCCCCTGGAGCTGCCGGGCATCCGGATCGCGGGCACCGTTCCCCGCCCCCTGGCCGGGCCCGTCCTCGCCGCCTCGGACACGGGCAGGTGGCCGAGCACCCCCACCACGCTCCGCCTGGTCTCGGTCACCCTCGACCTCGACGAACTGGCCCGCACCCTCCACAGCGGCGCCATCAGCGCCCGGGACGGCATCACCGCCGCCGTCGACCAGCTCGTGAAAGCCCTCTCCACCAAGGACGCCCCCGGTGATCCGGTTGCGTCAGCGGGTGATTGAGACGGCGAAGGGGGAGAACCCGCTGGACCGGATCACGTGCGGCACGAACAGGATCGCGGCCTCGGTGGCCCGCGCGGTCTCGATCCCACCGAGGTCGGCGATCCACTCCTGCCGCAGGCCGAGGTCCGCGAGCGCGGCGGGAACACCCGCTCACCCGCGCCCACACCTGGTTGCGCGACCTCGCGCGAACCGCATTGGCCGGTATACGGTCTTGAAGGTTTTATCGCTTTGTACTGCAAATACGGGAGGAAAGGTTTAAATAAGAACTTCAACGATACTGTCAAAGGCATGACTTCCGGCCTCACAGACACCACCCACCCCGTTGACGCCGCCGCCGTCATGGGGCTGCTCCCGAACCGCCCGCGGGTGCTCGCCCTCGGCGAACCCACCCACGGTGAGGACGTCCTGCTCCACCTGCGCAACGACCTGTTCCGGCAACTCGTCGAGCAGGAGGGCCACCGGATGATCGCGGTCGAGAGCGACTGCATGATGGGCCTGGTCGTGGACGACCACGTGACCTCCGGCGCGGGCACCCTCGACGAGGTCATGGAGGCGGGGTTCAGCCACGGCTTCGGCGCGTCCGAGGCCAACCGCGAGCTGGTGCGGTGGATGCGCGCCCACAACGAGGGCCTGCCCGCCTCCGAACGGGTGCGCTTCGCCGGGATCGACGGCCCGCTGGAGATGACCCACGCCGCGAGCCCCGGCAGGCCCTCACCGCGCTCCACGACCACCTCGCGGCCCGGGTGGACATGGACCTGCTCCCGTGCACCGCCGAGGTCCTCGACCGCCTGCTCGGCGCCGACGACCGGTGGACCGACCCCGCCGCGATGATGGACCCCGCGCAGTCCGCTGGGCGGACGCCCGAGGCCGAGCGGTTGCGGTTGATCGCCGACGACCTGGCCGCCCTGCTCGACGCGCAGACACCGCACCTGGTCGCGGTGTCCTCGCGGGACGAGTGCGACCGGGCTCGCCTGTACGCGCGGACCGCCACCGGGTTGCTGCGCTATCACGCCTGCATGGCCGACACGTCACCGAGCCGCATGGCGCGGCTGGTGGGCCTGCGGGATTCGATGATGGCCGCCAACCTGCTCGCCCTCGCGGAACGGGGCCCGGTGCTGGTGCACGCCCACAACGGCCACCTCCAGCGGGACGAGAGCAGCATGCGGATGGGCGGCCTGCCGCTGCGGTGGTGGAGCGCGGGCGCGATCGTCGGCGCCCACCTCGGCGACGGGTACGCCTTCCTGGCCACGGCCCTCGGCACGATCCGCCACCGGGGAGTCGGCACCCCGCCCCCGGACACCCTCGAAGGCCTCCTGTACGCGCTCCCGGACGACCGGTGCGTCGTCGACCCCCGCCGTCTCAAGGCCGTCCTCGGCGACGCGGAGCCCCGCGTGTCGCCCTACCACGGTTACGCCCCGCTCGACCCGGCCCACCTCGCCAACCACGACGGGGTCGTGTTCATCAAGGACGCCCCGCAGGCCTGACCCGACTACCCCTTGAGGCCGGTCTCGGTGACGCCGCGCACGAGGTGGCGCTGGAGCAGCACGAAGACCAGCAGCACCGGCAGGATCGACACGGCCGCACCCGCGAACAGCAGGGTGATCTTCGGGTTCTGCGCGGTCAGCAGGCTCGACAGGGCCACCTGCACCGTCCAGGTCGACGAGTCCTGGGCGATGATCAGCGGCCACAGCAACTGGTTCCAGCTCCCGATGAAGTCGATCACCGCGATCGCCGCGATGAAGCCGGTCGAGTTGGGCACCACCACGCGCCAGAACACGCCCCACCGGCTCAGCCCGTCCAACCGGCCCGCTTCCTCCAGCGCGAGCGGGAAGTCCAGGAAGTACTGGCGGAACAGGAACACGCTGAGCGCGCTGAACAGCCCGGGCACGATCAGCCCGCGCAGGTCCGACAGCCACCCGAGGCTCGACACCACCACGAAGCTCGGCACGAACGTCACCGCGGTGGGCACCATCAGGGTGGCGACCACCGCGTAGAGCACCTTCGACGCGTGCCGGTACGGGACGCGGGCGAGGCCGTAGCCCGCGAGCGAGCACACCACCAGTTGGCCGAGGGTCTGCGGCACCGACACGATCACGGAGTTGAGCAGGCTGCGGGCGAACGGGACCTCGTCGTCGGTGAACAGCTCGCCGACGGTCGACCAGTCCTCGGCGAGGCCCTGGCGGAGCATCACCGCGAACGGCAGCAGGAACAGCGCCGCGGCGACGGCCAGCACGAGCCGGACGAGCACGCGGGACACCGTCGTGCGGTTGTGGCCCACGGGTGGGTTCACGACGACGACCTCCGCAGCACGCGGCCGGACAGCAGGGTCACCAGGGCGATCACCAGCGCCAGCACGAGGGCACCCGCGCTGCCCCGCCCCAGGTCCTGGCCGCCGGAACCGAGGGAGGTGTAGTAGAGGTAGACCAGCGGTGGCCGGGCGAACGGCGGGTAGCCGCGCGCGTCACCGAGGATGTTGTAGAACTCGTCGAACGCCTGGTAGGCGTTGATGAGGTTCAGCACCAGCACCGCCACCAGCGCCCCGCGCAGGCCGGGCAGCGTCACGTGCCGGAAGGTCTGCCACCCCGGGGACGCGCCGTCGGTCCACGCGGCCTCGTAGAGGTGGTCGGGGATGCGTTGCAGGGCTGCCAGGAACAGGACCATGTAGAAGCCGAGCTGCAACCACAGCCGCACGGTCACCAGCACGACCCAGTACAGCGGCGGGTCGACCGTGCCCACCCACGCCTGCGGCTCGCCGCCGAACCAGCCGAACACGGTGTTCACCACCCCGGTGTCCACCCCGGAGAACAGCGACATCTTCCACACCAGCGAGGCCACCACGTACGAGCAGGCGAACGGCAGGAAGAACACCGACCGCACGAACGCCCGCGCCACCCGCACCTGGTTGACCAGCAGCGCCAGCAGCAGCGACAGCACGACCGTGGTGGGCACGATCAGCGCGGCGAACGCGGAGAACGTGCCGATGCTGTCGAGGAACGCCCGGTCGGTGAGCATGTCGGTGTAGTTGTCGAGCCCGACGAACTCGGTCGGGGTGACGGTGTTGTGCGCGTCGAAGAAGCTCAGGTACGCGCTCCACCCGATCGGCACGTAGGTGAACAGCAGCAACCCCGCCGCGAAGGGGCCGACGAACAGCCAGAACGCCAGTGCGCCGCGTCGGTTCACCGACCGGTCCTGCTGATCTCACCCCGGGCGACCTCCACCGCGGCGCGCAGCTCGGTGGCGGCGTCCGCCCCCTCGCGCGCGATCCGCGACACCGCGTCGGACAGGGCGGTGTTCGCCCGCGCCGACCACCGGGACGGGCTCGCGATCCGCCCGCTGTCGACGACGAACCCGACGATGTCCTTGGCGGGCCCCGACCGCAGCGATTCCGCCTTGTCGCTGAGGCTCTTGCGGGCAGGCACGTGCGCGCCGAACGCGGTGGCGAACTCGGTCTGGTGGTCGGTCCGCTCCACCCACAGCCACCGCACGTACGCCTTCGCCGCCTCCACGTCCGCGCTGCGCGCGTTCACCATCGCGCTGTAGGCGCCCACCGGAACCGACACCGCACCGCTGTCATCCAGCTTGGGGAACGGCAGTACCCCGACGTCGTCCCCGAGCGCGGCGGTGATCTTGGGCAGGTTCCACAGCCCGGTCCACTGCATGGCGACCCGGCCGTCGACGAACGCCCCCGGGTCGGACCAGTCGGCGGGGGCGCCCAGCAGCAGCCCGCCGCCGGTCTGCAACTCCCGGAACTTGCCGAACACGGTGGCCGCGCGCGGGTCGTCGAACCCCGGCGCGGACCCGTCGGGGGACAGGAAGTCCAGCCCAGCGGCCCACAGCAGCGGCGGGGTCAGCACGCCGACACCGCCGTCGTTGCCCGCGAACAACCCACGGACACCACCGGTGTTGAGCCGCTTGACCGCGTCCAGCAACTCGTCCACGGTCCGCGGCGGGGTGACCCCGGCCGCCTGGAGCAGGCTGGGCCGGTAGAACAGGACCTGCGTGTCGATGGACTGCGGGATGCCGTAGAGCTGCCCGTCCACGGTCTGCGATTCGAGCAGGGCGGCCACGAAGTCACCCCGGGTGTCCCCGAGCAGGTCGCCCACCGGCACGACCTGCTCCTGCCGCACCCAGTCCACTTTCACCTGCGCCTCGAACACGTCCGGCACGGCGCTGTTCTGCAGGGCGGTGACGATCTTGGAGTCGTAGTCCCCGGGGTTCCACTGCACCTCGACCTCCGCCCCGGGGTAGGCGGCGGCGTAGCGCCGGACGGCGTCCTGCACCCCGTCCTCCCCGTAGGCGTGGTACCAGTGCCGCAACGTCCCCGCCGCCGACCCCTCCCGCCCCGTGTTCGACCCGCACGCCGCCAGCCCCAACAACCCGGCCACCGCCAGGAACGACCGCCGACTCGTCTCGATCCCCATCAACCCGCCTCCCGGAGCACAGTGGCGGGAATTCTCGCACCACCCCCCTCTCGTGTCGACTCTTCCCAGCAGGAGGAATCGCGGCCCGGCTGCCACGCCACCGCGCGGTCGCGCTCGATCCGGCCCTGGGTCTCCAGCAGCGCCGGCGAGTCGTGGCCCAGCTCCTCGAACGTGGTGTCCAGGAAGTCCGGGCCCACGTCTGCGGGTCCCTCACCGCCCGCGCTCGCGGTCCCCGCGGTGTTGACCGATGGTGGAATGCCACCGTCCCGAATGGACAGCAGGGCGGTCACCACGTCCAGCGGCGTCCCACCCGAGTACAGCCGCCCGGTCATCGTCTTGGGCGCGGTCACCGACGCCCGCCCGGCGCCGAACACCTCCGCCGGCGCCGCCACCTCGGCCGCGTCCAACTCCGGGGTGCCCGCGGCGTCGGCGAACACCACGTCGGCGGCATCCACGCCCGCGTCGGCCGGGGTCGCCTTGGCGGTGCGGCGCAGCGCGGACGGGCGGTCCGAGCCCACCCGCCCGCTCCGACACCAGCACCCCGCTGGGGCCGCGCATTCCGTGCCGGATGGTGATCTGACCGGTGTTCACCGCGTAGGACCAGGCGAACGCCTGGTAGGCGCTGACGTGCCGGGAACCCGGCCGGGCAGCGATTGGCGTACAACGTACGAAGTGGTGTACCGTATGCTGTACGCCGATGCGTTTCCGGCGGGATGAACGGAAGGGGAGCAACAGTGGGTTCGAGCGATCTCGCGGTGGTGGCCGAAGGTCTCCGCAAGCGGTACGGCGACAAGGTCGCCCTGGACGGTTTCGACCTGAACGTGCCGCGCGGCACGGTGTGCGGGCTGCTCGGTCCCAACGGCGCGGGCAAGACCACGGCGGTGCGCATCCTGGCCACGCTGCAACGCTTCGACGGCGGCCGGGCCGAGGTGGCCGGGTACGACGTGGCCACCGAGGCAGCGCAGGTGCGCTACCGGATCGGCCTGGTCGGGCAGAACGCGGCGGTCGACGAGGTGCTCGGCGGGCACCAGAACCTGGTCATGTTCGGCAAGTTGTACCGGCTCGGGGCCAAGGCGGCGCGGCAGCGCGCCGACGAGCTGCTGGACCGGTTCGGCCTCGCCGAGGTCGGCGGCAAGCCGGTCAAGTCCTACTCCGGCGGCATGCGGCGCAGGCTGGACCTGGCCGCGGGCATGATCCTGGCCCCGTCGGTGCTCTTCCTCGACGAGCCCACCGTCGGCCTCGACCCGCGCGGCCGCAACGAGGTGTGGGAGGCCGTGCGCGCCCTCGTGCGCCAGGGCACCACCGTGCTGCTGACCACCCAGTACCTCGACGAGGCCGACCAGCTCGCGGACCGGGTCTCGGTCATCGACACCGGCCGGGTCATCGCCGAGGGCACCCCCGACCAGCTCAAGACCAAGACCGGCGGAGACCGGATCGACCTCGCCGTGCACGACCGCGAGTGGTTGGCGCCGGCCGCGCGCACCGTCGAACAGCTCACCGGCGGCACCCCCGAGCTCGACGAGGAGGACCGCAAGCTCTCGGTGCGGGTCGCCAACAGCGACACCTCGCTGATCGAGGTCATCCGCGCCCTCGACGCGGCCGGGGTCACCGCCGAGGACATCGCCCTGCGCCGCCCCACCCTCGACGAGGTGTTCCTGCACCTCACCGGTCGCAGGCCGGTCGGCGAGGAGGCGAAGGCGGAGAAGAAGGACAAGGGCAGGAAGAACGGCAAGAAGGACGCACCGGTCGCCGAGAGCGCAGGCGCGCAGGAGGTGAACGCGTGACCGCGACCCTGGACCGGCCCGCCCCGGCGGCGACCGGCGGCGGCTTGGGCAACGTCCTGACCGACTCGGTGACCTTGACCGGGCGCAGCCTGGCGCACTGGGTGCGCAACCCGGCCACCCTGATCGCCTCGCTGGCGTTCAACATCGTCATGGTCCTGATGTTCGCCTTCCTCTTCGGCGGCGCCATGGCCGTGCCGGACGGCGGCAGCTACCGCGAGTTCCTGATGCCGGGCATGTTCGCCATGACCATGATCTTCGGCATCAGCATGACCACCATCGCCATCTCCACCGACGTGGAGCGCGGCGTCACCGACCGCTTCCGCTCCATGCCGATGGCGCCCGCGGCCATCCTGATCGGCCGGGCGGTGGCCGACATGCTCTTCGCCGTCGTCACCCTGGTCGTGATGATGCTGGTGGGCCTGGCGATCGGCTGGCGGGCCAACGGCTCGGTGGGCGCCACCCTGGGCGCCATGGGCTTGATCCTGCTGCTGCGGTTCGCGCTGATCTGGGTCGGGATCTTCCTCGGCCTGGTCATGCGCGGCCAGGAGGCGGTCGCGGGGGTGCAGACCCTGGAGTTCCCGCTGGGGTTCCTGTCCAACGCGTTCGTCGCGCCGTCGACCATGCCGGGCTGGCTGGGCGCGATCGCCGAGTGGAACCCGCTGTCGTCCACGGTGACGGCCACCCGGGTGCTGTTCGGCAACCCCGGCTGGGGCGGCGGCTCGTGGGTGGTGGCGAACGCCTCGCTCATGGCGGTGGTCTGGCCGCTGGTGATCCTGGCGGTGTTCCTGCCGCTCGCGGTGCGCCGCTACGCGTCCTTGAGCGACTGACGAGCGGTCCGTTCCACGCTGGAACAGACCGAGGCTGCCCCGGCGGGCCCCTCCATCCGCCGGGGCAGTCCCCTGTTCGCACCCCGACCCTCGGGGATGCACCGGTGCGTAGAACCCTCACCCGGATCGTCGCCACCTCTGCCCTCGCGCTGACCGCCACCGCCACTCCCGCCTCGACCACCCCGGCCCGCTGCGCCGGTGGGTATTCGGACGGCCGGTAGTCGGACAGACGGTCTGTGGGGGTGATCGGCGGTTGTGCCGGTGGTTTCTCAGGCGACCTGGAGACGTGCGCGTATTGGATACGGTACACTGTACTGGAGGCGGTCGGCGGCGAGGAGGCGTTTTGGGTTCGGGTCGGTGCGCGGTGGTCTTCGAGCCGGGTGATCCGGCAGGCTCGGGTGCGGTGTTGTTCTGGGATTCCGAGCGCGACCCGGGGGCTGACTTCGGCGAGTCCGTCGAGGTGGAGATGGCCGTTCCGGCTGAGGTCGGGGTGGTTGTGCGGCCGGTTCGGGCTCGGCGGCTGCCCTTCGACCGGGCGCTGCCGCTGTTGCTGGCCGCGCGCGCGGACGACCGGGCGCACCCGGCGGCGGCCTTCTACGCCGTGGCGGCGGCCACCGCGTTGCACCTGGCGGCGCGGGGCAGGCTGTTGCCCGGGGTTTCGCCGGAGGGCTTTGCCGCGTGGCGGATGGGGCCGTTCGACGTGGCGGACATCGAGCGGTTGCGGGCGTTGGCGGCGGCGATGCCCGCTGCCGCGCACGCGGTGCCGGTGGACCCGGCCGCCGCCGTTCCGCTGTTGCCGGAGCCGGAGGGGCTGCTTCGAGCCTTCTACGACGCCGTCGCGGATGCGTTGCCGCGTACCGCTGGGGCCACCCGGGTCACCGGGGATGACCGGTACGCCTCCGCCGCGCCGGTGGCCGCCGACCTGGACCTGCGTGAGTGGGCCGTGCAGGTTGCCGCCGGGGTGGACACCGGGTTGCGGGTCGCCCTGCGGTTGGTCGTGCCCGGGGATGACTTCGAGCGGGGGCGGTTCCACGCGGTTGTGCGGCTGCGCGACCTGGCCGACCCGACCAGGGTGATCGACGCCGAGGAGTTGTGGGCGGGTGGGGACCACGGCTTCGGTGAGCGGGCGACCTTCGAGGCGATGCTGGCCGTGCGCCGGGCCGCGCGGGTGTGGTCGCCGCTGGAGAGCCTGCTCGCCGATGCCGAGCCGGTGCGGCTCGACCTGCTCGACGAGGACGTGGCCGACCTGCTCGGTGGGGCGGAGGCCGGGTTGGCCGCTGCGGGTGTCGACCTGGAGTGGCCGCAGGGGCTTGCACGTGACCTCAACGCGCGGGTGTTGGTGCCCTCTTCCGGGGAGCGCCCCGCCGATGTCGCCGCGCACCTGCGCGGTGCGCCGCCGATGCCGTTGTCCTGGCAGTTGACGCTCGCGGGTGAGCCGCTGACCGATGCCGAGATGGACACCGTCGCCAAGTCCCGTCCGGTGGTCGGGCTGCGGGGGCGCTGGGTGCTGGTCGAGCCGGAGTTGGCCCGCCGGGCCAGGGAACGGTCCCTGCCTGCCCTGCCTGCCTTCGACGCCCTGGGCGCGGTGCTGATCGGGAGCGCCGTGGTCGAGGGGGACCGGGTCGAGGCGGTGGCCGACGGGTGGCTCGGTGAGCTGGTCGAGCGGATCTCCGAGCCCGACGGCGGCCCGGAGGAGCTGGGTCAGCCCGAGGCGTTGCGGGCCACCCTGCGCGACTACCAGCGGCGCGGCCTGCGCTGGCTGGACCGGATGACCTCGCTGGGGTTCGGCGGCTGCCTCGCCGACGACATGGGTCTGGGCAAGACCGTCATGCTCATCTCGCTGCACCTGCGGCGCGCGCTGGACCCGGCGACGGCCGGACCCACGCTGGTGGTGTGCCCGGCCTCGCTGCTGGGCAACTGGGAGCGGGAGGTCGCCCGGTTCGCCCCGGGCACCCCGGTCCGGCGCTTCCACGGCGGGGCCCGCTCGCTCGCGGGCGCCGACCGGGGTTTTGTGCTCACCACCTACGGCACGATGCGCGTCGACGCCGCGACCCTGGCCGCGCACGACTGGGGCATGGTCGTGGCGGACGAGGCCCAGCACGTCAAGAACCGGCTCAGCGGCACGGCCAAGGCGCTGCGGGAGATCCCGGCCGGGGCGCGGGTGGCCCTGACCGGTACGCCGGTGGAGAACAACCTGACCGAGCTGTGGTCCATCCTGGACTGGACGACCCCCGGCCTGCTCGGCCGCGTCGGCGAGTTCCGGGACCGGTGGGCGCGGCCGGTCGAGGTCGAGCGGGACGGCGCGACCGCGCGGCGGCTGGCCCGGTTGGTCCGCCCACTGCTGCTGCGCCGCCGCAAGTCCGATCCCGGGATCGCACCCGAGCTGCCGCCCAAGACCGAGACCGACCACCCGGTGTCGCTCACCCCGGAGCAGGCCGCCCTCTACCAGCGGGTGGTCGACGGGGTGATGGGTGAGATCGAGGCGGGCGCCACCGGGATCGCCCGCCGGGGGCTGGTGCTCAAGTTGCTGGTCGGGCTCAAGCAGGTGTGCAACCACCCGGCGCACTACCTCAAGGAGGCCGACGCCTCCGCGCCGCGGTCGGAGAAGCTGCAAGCCCTCGACGACCTGGTGGAGGCCATCGTCGCCGAGGGCGGGGCGGTGCTGGTGTTCACCCAGTACGTCCAGATGGCGAAGCTGCTCGAACGCCACCTCGCCGATCGGGGCGTGCCGACCCAGTTGCTGCACGGCGGCACCCCGGTGCCCCGGCGCGAGGAGATGGTGGCCGACTTCCAGGACGGCAGGGTCCCGGTGTTCCTGCTCTCGCTCAAGGCTGCGGGCACCGGACTGAACCTGACCCGCGCGGACCACGTCGTGCACTATGACCGCTGGTGGAACCCGGCGGTCGAGGACCAGGCCACCGACCGGGCGCACCGGATCGGCCAGACCCGCCCGGTGCAGGTGCACCGGCTGATCGCGCAGGGAACGCTGGAGGAGCGCATCGCCACCCTGCTGGAGTCCAAGCAGGAGTTGGCCTCGGCGGTGCTCGGCGGCGGCGAGGCCGCGCTGAGCGAGCTGTCGAACGCCGAACTGCGCCGCCTCGTCGAACTGAGGAGGACCTGACCATGGGCAGCTACGACGACGAGGACGACTACGACGACGGTCTCGCGGCGCTGTTCGCCGACGAGGACGACACCGAGGACGACGCTGACGACGAGGACGACGCCGGGGAGGTGGTCGACCCGCACCGGCGCGCGGTCTCCTTCCCGGCGTTCCCGCCGCACAAGCGCTACGGGCGCAAGTTCGCCGACACCTGGTGGGGCAACGCCTGGACCGAGGCCATGCAGGACACCGCGCTCGACCTCGACCAGCTCAAGAGCGGCCGTCGGTACGCCTTCGCGGGCCAGGTCGGACCGATCACGGTCAGCCCGGGCCGGGCGACCGCGCCGGTGCACGACGGCGACCACCACCGCCCGTACACGACCACCGTGCGCTTCACCGAGCTGTCCGACGCGGAGTGGGACCGGTTCCTGGACAAGGTCGCGGCCAAGGCGGGCCACATCGCCGCCCTGCTCGACCGCGAGATGCCCAGGGAACTGGTCGGCGCGGCGTCGGACGCGGGCACCCGGCTGCTGCCCGGCTTCGGCGAACTGGACCCGGACTGCGACTGCCCGGACTGGGACAGCCCGTGCAAGCACGCCGCCGCGCTGGTCCACCAGGTCTCCTGGCTGCTCGACCGCGACCCGTTCGTCCTGCTGCTGCTGCGCGGCCGGTCGGAGTCCGAGCTGACCGAGGAGCTGTTGCGCCGCAACACCGGCCGGTCCACATCGGACGCCGACGACGCGGTTGTCGGGGTTGCGGCGGAGCAGGCGTGGGCGGCTGGGGCGGTCGCGCTCCCGGCGGCCCCGACGCACGTGCACCAGGTGCTCGACTTGGCGCCGCTGCTGGCCGACACCGACCTGGCCGAGGCCCCGGTCGACGCCGCCGCAGTGGCCGTGCTGGCAGCCGATGCCGCGGACCGGGCCGCGGCGCTGCTGGCGGGCAGGCCCGTCGCCACTGACGACCCGTGGTCGGACGCGATCCGGTTGGCCGCCCGGGGGGATGACGAGCTGCGTGCCCGGGCGGCTGCTGCCGGGCCGCGACCCGCGGAGTTCCACCGGGGTGTGCTGGCTTGGGCCCTCACCGGCGCGGAGGGGCTGGCGACCCTGGAGGATTCCTGGACCCCGGCCAAGGACGTGGTCGCCAGGGCCAGGGTGGAGTTGGTCGACGCCTGGGTGGACGCGGGTCTCGACGGGGAACCGGAGGTCAAGGTGTGGCGCAACCGGTGGACCATCGAGGAACGGGGGTGGCAACTGCGGCTGTCGTCCGAGGGCCGTTGGCACCCCTACACCCGGGACGGCGCCGCGTGGACGCCCGCCGGGCCGCCCGCGGCCACGCTCACCGCGACCCTCGCCGAACTGGTCCCCGCCGAGTGACCTGGGCAGGCGGTTGTCGAGAACGGCCCCGGGTGCGCTGGTTGAGCCTGCTGCCGCCGGGCCGGACCAGGCCACCTTGCCGTACTGCGGCAGCATCGCGCGCCCGGACTGCCTTGATCGAATTCAGCCGCGTGGAACCCTGGTCTTTCGGCCGGTAGTCGGTGCCGCGCTGGACATACATCGTATCGTACAAAATACGGCTGTAAGCTGGTGCCCACTATGGCCAAAGATCGAGGCGCGAAAGACCGGGGCGCCACCCGGGGCACCGCCGACCCCGCCCGCAGCCTGGCGCTGCTGTGGCGCACCAGGGAGCCGTCCGCCCGCGAGGGGCGCACGGAACTCAGCGTCGCCCGGATCGCCACCGCGGCCATCGAGATCGCCGACACCGAGGGCATCGCGGCGCTGACCATGCGCCGGGTCAGCGAGGTGCTCGGGGTCGGGACCATGTCCCCGTACACCTACGTGCCCGGCAAGTCCGAACTGCTCGACCTGATGATCGACACCGTCTACGGCGAACTGCCCGCCGAGGCGCCGGACGAGGGCGACTGGCGGGTCCGGCTCGAACGGGTGGCCATGGACAACTGGGACCTCTACCGGGCGCACCCGTGGCTGGCGGCGGTCGAGTCGAGCAGGCCGGTGCTGGGGCCCAACCTGCTGGCCAAGTACGAGCGCGAACTCGGCGCCCTGCTCGACAGCGGCCTCGGCGACGTCGACCTGGACTCGGTGCTGACCCTGGTGCTCGGCCACGTGCGCGCCAGCGCGCGCGCCGCCGCCGACATCGCCGCCCTGGAGTCCGAGACCGGCATGACCGACCAGCAGTGGTGGCAGGCGCACAGCCCGTGGCTGGCAGGCTTCGCCACGGCCGGGGCGACGCCCAACGCCGACCGGGTCGGCACCGCGGCGGGCGAAGCGCACGGCGCGGCGTACGACCCGGAGCACGCGCTGCGGTTCGGGCTGCGCAGGCTGCTGGACGGGATCTCGGTCATGGTGGAGCAGCAGCGGGCCGGGGTGCTCGGCGACGAGCGGGCGGCGTCCGGCTGACCCGCGACGGGCTCGCCCGGGAGTCGCCCGGCACGCCGCGCCGGAGCGGTGGACCCGGTTCCCGCGACGTCGAGAGTGAGGACTGACATGGGTGACAGCGCTTTCGGTCGGGTGGCGATCATCGGCGCGGGTGTGATGGGCACCGGCATCGCCACCCTGGCCGTGGGGTCGGGCCTGCCGGTCGTGCTGGTCGACCTCGACCGGGAACGGCTGGAGCGGGCCAGGGCGGGCATCACCGCGCAGACCCGGTTGGGCAGGCTCATGGGCTCGTTCGACCGGGGGATCGCCGACGGGGAACTGGAGACCACCACCGACCCCGGCCGGGTGGCCGGTGCCGCCGCCCTCATCGAGTCGGTCACCGAGAAGGTGGAGGCCAAGGCGCGGGCGCTGACCGCGTCGACCGCCGCGCTCGCCCCGGGCACGGTCGTGGTGTCCAACACCTCGGCCATCCCGATCGACGAGCTGGCCGGGTACACCGCGCGCCCCGAGGACGTCGTGGGCATCCACTTCATGAACCCGCCGTACCTGATCCGCACGGTCGAGCTGATCCGCGGCCCGCGCTCCGGCGACGCCGCGATCGCCTCGGCCGAGCGGCTGCTGGCGGCGCTGGGCCAGACCCCGGTGCACGTGGGCGACGGCCCCGGGTTCGTGGTCAACCGCGTGTTGCAGCGCTCCATCAACGAGGCCGCCCGCATCGTGCAGGACGGCGTGGCCACCCCGGAAGCCGTCGACGCGGCCTTCACCGGCTGCCTCGGGCACCGGACCGGCCCGCTGGCCACGGCCGACCTGATCGGCCTGGACAACGTGGTCGACTCGCTGCACGTGCTGCTGGAGCGCACCGGCGACGAGGGCTACCGACCGTGCGACCTGCTGGTCGGGAAGGTCGCCGCGGGCCACTTCGGCCGCAAGACCGGCCGCGGGTTCTTCGAGTACCGGACAACGTCGTGAGCACGGCCGAACCGCCGATGGGCACCGTCAAGTGCCTGGTGTGGGACCTGGACAACACCCTGTGGGAGGGGGTGCTGCTCGAGGACGGCGAGGTGCGCCTGCGCGAGGAGGTCCGCAGGGTGATCGTCGAACTGGACAGGCGGGGGATCATCCAATCGATCGCCAGCCGCAACGACCACGACCACGCGTGGGAGTGGGTCGAGCGGCTGGGGGTGGCCGAGTTCATCGTGCTGCCGCAGATCGGCTGGGGCGCCAAGTCCGCAGCCGTGAAGGCGATCGCCGACCGCCTGCGGTTCGCCTACGACACCGTCGCCTTCATCGACGACACCGAAATGGAACGGGCCGAGGTCGCCCACCACCTCCCCGACGTGCGGATCTACTCCCACGACGTGGTGGACGGGCTGCTGGAGCTGCCCGAGTTCACCCCCGCCGTGATCACCGAGGACTCGTCGCAGCGCCGCCGGATGTACCAGGCGGCGTTCGTCCGCGAAGCCGCCCGCACCGAGTTCACCGGGGCCGACGAGGAGTTCCTGCGCTCCGCCGCGCTGGAGATGACCATCCGCCGCGCGACCGAATCCGACCTGGCCCGCGTGGCGGAGCTGACGCTGCGCACCAGCCAGATGAACGCCACCGGCGTCCACTACTCCGACGAAACCCTGCGCGGCCTGGTGCACGACCCCGGCCACGAGGTGCTCGTGGTCGCCATGACCGACCGGTTCGGCCCGCACGGCGCGGTCGGCCTGGTCCTGCTGGAGAAGCTGCCCGCGCTGTGGCACCTGAAGCTGCTGGCGACCTCCTGCCGGGTGGTCGCCTTCGGCGCGGGCACGGTGCTGCTGAACTGGCTGACCGACCAAGCCGCCGCGGCCGGGGTCGACCTGGTGGCCGACTTCCGCCGCACCGACCGCAACCGCATGATGGAGATCGCCTACCGGTTCGCCGGTTTCAGCAGGCACGAGGGCGCCGCCGACCTCGCCCCCACCGAGACCGAAGGCGTCGAGCGGCTGGGCCTGCGCACCGAGCGCAAGCCCCCACCGACCACGATGACCGTGCACGCGGTCGACCTGACCGGCAACCACTCGACCCTCGCGGTCTGGGCGCCCGAGGACCAGCCCGCGCCCCGGCCACCGTGACGTCGATGTCGCCCCGGTGGCCGCCGAGTACGGGCACACCTGGTGCGCCTGGGCGACCAGGTCGTCCGCGCGCGTGGGCCCCGGGGTTGGTCGGGTCGTCACCGGGCAGCAGGGTGTCGTCGAGCCCCAGCGGCCGCGGGGCGCGCCGGGGCGCGCGTGGTTGAACAGCCCGCGCTGGACCGGGAAGCCCCGCGTCAACGGCCACGCCCCGGCCGCAGCGGCGGGTCGGGGCGACTCGGCCCCGAATCCCGTGGCCGGTGGATTCGCCGGTACCGGCGATGTACGGTCGGCCCCCTGAGTCTCTACGGGAGGTCGGCGCTGCATGGGTGGGTCGGAGTCACGGGGTCGTGCGGGGCGTGCGGGTGCGCTGGTCGCCGCGGTCGTGTTCGCGCTGGTGGGCTGCACCGTGCCGCCCGAGTTCGAGGCGGAGTCCGCCCCTGCCACGACCACCGCCCCCACGACCGCGGAGTCCGCGTCGGCGGTGCCGTCCGCGGACGCGCCGGTTTCCGCTGCCCCGACTCCCGGCGCGGTGACCACGACCACCGTGCCGGGGGCGCCCGCGGGCGTCCCGTCGGCCCCGGCGGTCAGCACAGCGCCGCCGAAGGCCGCCCCGCCCGCGGCGACGGTCGTGCCGACGGGCAACCGCGTGCCCGGCCCGCCCAAGCGCGAGGCCTACCTGGCCGCCCTCACCGGGGCGGGGGTGCCGGTCAGCCCCACCGGCGACGCGGAGGTGCTGATCGCGCAGGCCGTGTGCAACGAGGTGCCCAAGGGCACCTCCCACGCCACCCTCGTCGAACGCGTGGCGGGGTTCGGTGGCGGCATCACCCCCGCGCAGGCCGAGGCGATCGTCACCGCGGCGGAGGACACCTACTGCTGAGGCGCCGCCGAGTCTCTTGGCCCTGAGGTTTTCCGCAGTGCCGCACTGGGGATTTCCGCCACCGAAGTCGGCGGTTGTCTTCGTTGAGCGGGACCTCGCGCATTCCTAGCCTGGTTGTCGGATGGAAGATCCCCGCCCAGGAGAGAGTGCCGATGTCTGTTCGCCTGCTTGTCGAAAACGCGCCCGAACCGGTCGGTGGTCTCGCCGACTGGGCGGTCGGGTTGATGGAATCCCTCGGTGGGGTCGGTGCGGCGCTGGTGGTCGGGTTGGACAACCTGTTCCCGCCCATCCCCAGCGAACTCGTGCTGCCGCTGGCCGGGTTGTCCGCGAGCCGGGGCGTGTTCAGCCTGGCGGAGGCGCTGATCTGGACCACGGTGGGGTCGGTCGTCGGCGCGGTCGTCGTCTACCTGGTCGGCGCGCTGCTCGGCCGGGAGCGGACCCGGGCGCTGGTGGGCAGGGTTCCGCTGGTGAAGGTGTCCGACTTCGACCGCACGGAGCGCTGGTTCGCCAGGCACGGCGCCAAAGCCGTGTTCCTGGGTCGGATGGTCCCGCTGTTCCGCAGTTTCATCTCGTTGCCCGCGGGTGTGGAGCGGATGCGCTTCGCGAAGTTCCTCGCGCTGACCACGGCTGGCAGTTTCCTCTGGAACGCGGTTTTTGTCGTCGCCGGTTACCGGCTGGGGGAGAGCTGGCACCTGGTCGAGGAATACGCGGGGGTGTTCCAGAAGGTGGTGATCGGTGCCGTGGTGCTCGCCGTCGCGTTGTTCGTCGTGGTGCGGGTGCGGTCGCGGCGCGACGAGGCGGGCCCCGGGGGGCGGGCGTCGATAGGATCTGGCCATGGTCCTCGTCCTCGGTGACCCGGTGCGCCACGCCGCCCGGCGCACGGCGGGGCTGGCCCTCGGTGGCGCCAGCGCGTTCGCCGAGCTGGGGTTCCTGCTGGTCGCGGTGCCCGCGCTCGCGGTGCCCCCGCTGCGGGAGCGGGTGTTCGGCGCGGCCGGGGCGATCGCCGGGTTCGAGCGCCGCCGGATCGAGGGGTACCTGGGCCAGGCCGGTGCCGAGGGCTGCACCGGTCACCGCGCCGTGCAGTACCTGGGGGTGCGGTGGGTGGTCGGCGGGCTCGGGGCCGGTGTGCTGCTGCTGGTGCTCCTCGGCGCGGTGTCGGCGGTCATCATGGTGGCCCAGGTGCTCGCGGGCGGGGCACCCGGAAGCTTCGACGCCGCGGACGGGCTGGACTGGTACGACCCGTTCACCTTCGTGCTGTTCGGCACCCTGCTGGTGTTCCTCACCGTGCAGGGCCTGATCGGCGTGGCCGAACTCGACCGCCGCCTCGCCCGGCACTTCTTCGGCCCCACCGCCCGGGAACTCCTGCGGCGCCGGGTGTCGGAGCTGACGGTGAGCCGCGCGGAGGTGGTGGCGGCCGTCGACGAGGAGCGCAGGCGGATCGAACGCGACCTGCACGACGGGGTGCAGCAGCGGCTGGTCGCCTTGGGTGTGCTGCTGGGCCGGGCGGCACGCGCGAGCGGGCGGACCGGCGCGGGTGCCCCGGTCGACGACCTGCTCCGCCAGGCGCACGAGGAGACCGGCCGCGCCCTGCTCGACCTGCGCGAGGTCGCCTGGCGCATCCACCCGGTCGCGCTGGACTCCGGCGGCCTGCACCCGGCGCTGGAGGCCCTGGCCGAGACCGCGGGCGTCCCGGTGCGGCTGGTGTACTCGCTCGCCGAGCGGCCCCCGGGCGCGGTGGAGGTCCCCGCGTACTTCGTGGCCTGCGAAGCGGTGACCAACGCGAACAAGCACGCCGCGGCCACCCGCATCGACCTGGAGGTCAGCCGCACCGGGTCGGCGATCGTCGTGCGGGTCGGCGACGACGGGGTCGGGGGAGCCGACCCGGCGGGCAGCGGGCTGTCCGGCCTGGCCCGGCGGGTCGCGGCCGTGGACGGGGTGTTCACAGTGGACAGCCCACCGGGCGGGCCGACGGTCGTCACCGCGGAGCTGCCGTGCGGCTAGTGCTCGCGGAGGACTCGACCCTGTTGCGCGAGGGCTTGGTCCGGCTGCTCGCCGAGGAGGGCCACGAGGTGCTGGCCGCGGTGGGTGACGCGGCAGCCCTGCTCGCCGAGACCGGGCGCCACCGCCCCGACGTGGTCCTGACCGACGTTCGGATGCCACCCACCCACACCGACGAGGGGCTGCGGGCCGCGTTGCAGATCCGCGAGCGCTGGCCGGGGGTG
Source organism: Actinokineospora spheciospongiae (assembly GCF_003182415.1). NCBI lineage: Bacteria > Bacillati > Actinomycetota > Actinomycetes > Pseudonocardiales > Pseudonocardiaceae > Actinokineospora > Actinokineospora spheciospongiae. The sequence continues at coordinate 154,750 of NZ_QHCP01000004.1, forward strand.
GGTGTGCTGGTGCTCTCGCAGTACGTGGAGAAGCGCTACGCCACCGATCTGCTCACCGCCGACGGCGGCCGCGTCGGCTACCTGCTCAAGGACCGGGTCATGCAGGTCGGGGAATTCCTCGACGCGCTGGACCGGGTGCACGCGGGGGGCGCGGCCTTCGACCCGGAGGTGGTGCGGCGCCTGCTCGCCCGCACCCGCCACGTCGACCCGCTGACCCGGCTCACCGCCAGGGAGCGCGAGGTGTTGGAGAAGATGGCGCAGGGCCACAGCAACACCGGGATCGCCGAGGCGCTGTCGGTCTCCCGGAGCTCGGTGGAGAAGCACATCAACGCCGTCTTCGACAAGCTCGACCTGCCCGACACCCCCGGCTTCAACCGCCGGACCCTGGCCGTCCTGCACTACCTGCGCGACTGACGCCGGACCGGCGTGGCACCGCCCCGGGCCCCCCGCGCCGCCCGGTGCCCGTGCCGTGGTCCGAGTGCGGTTCAGCACTTGAACCAGTTGTTCCAACCGCGGGAGGGCAGGTAGCTGGTGCACCAGTGGCCACTCCCGTTGACGTTGGCCACGAGGAGCCGGTAGCCGGTGCTCGGGTCCCAGTCCACCCTGATCAGGCTGTCGGCCGCGCCGTTGGTCATCGTGCTCCACCCGCTGTGCCCGGGCCAGGCGTGCACCACGTCCCGGTCCGACCAGATGGCGAACGTCTCGTCCAGTGAGTCTTCGAGGTGTGCGGCGCACGGGCCGGGTCGGCGACAGCGGCGGAGGTGGCCGTCATGCCGCCCGCGCAGGCGAGCAGGACGGCCGACATGACCATTCGTCGGAACCGGCGCACGGAATCCCCAAGGCGGACGTTGTCGATCCGGGTGATGCGGCACCGGTGCTCCCCTTGCCCGGAACCGTACTTAGTGCGGCATTCCGAGTGGTGGTGTCGGAACATGTTCACTCGTTGATACCAACGCAACGGACGGCGCCGGTCTCGGCGCGGTGGTCGGTTCGCGCACGTGGGGTGCGCGAACCGACCACCCGCTCCTCAGAGGATGCCCAATCCCTTGAGGTCGTCGGCGTACTTGGTGATCAGCGCCGCCGAGAGGTGGGGGATGTCCTGCTCGGGGCCGATCTTCTCGGCGCGCACGGCCTCGTGGAACAGGGCGGCGGGGATGTGCGAGCCGTCGACCGGTTCGGCGGGGTGGGCGAAGGCGTGCAGCAGCGGCAGCAGGGAGTGCTGGCGCCGCTTCTCCGGCAGGGCGCGCAGGGCGGTCTCCAGCCTGGCGATCCACTCGGCGTAGTCGTCGATGCGCTGGATCGGGTGGCCCACGTCGACCAGCCAGTCGACGAACACGTCCAGGGAGAGGCCGTCCTCGTGCGGGTTGAGGACGTTGAAGGTGGCGTGGCCCTCGGTGGCGCCCGCGCCGAGGGCGGTGATCGACTCGGCGGTGAAGTCGGCGGGCAGGCCGTCGTAGTGGGCGCGCGGGCGGTCGCCGTCGGTGCGGTAGAACGAGCGCGGGGCGAGGCCGGTGGTGAGCACGCTGAACAGCAGGCGGGTGAACATGTCCGGGACGTTGAGCTGCCCGGTGTAGCGGCTGTGGGCGAGGATCATGTCCGACCGGAAGGCGCGCACCGGCAGGCCGACCGCGTCGTGCGCCTCGCGCAGCAGCACCTCGCCCGCCCACTTGCTGTTGGCGTAGCCGTTGGCGTACGAGTCGTCGATCGGCCGCTCCGGGCTCGCCACCCGCACGTCGGCGTCCTCGGCGAACTCGCGGCCCTCGACCACGGCCACCGTGGACAGGTACACGAACGGCTTGACCCGGCTGGTGATCGCCATCCGGATCAGCTCGGCCGTGCCGACCACGTTCGGCCCGAACAACTGGTCGTAGGGCAGCACGTGGTTGACCAGGGCCGCCGGGTGCACGATCAGGTCGACGCCGTCGGCCAGCCGCTCCCAGGTCGGCTCGTCCAGGCCGAGGTCCGGTTCGCCGATGTCGCCCGCGACGACCTCCAGGTGCTCGGCGGCCAGCCGCCGGTAGTGCGCGAGCAGGTCCGCGTCGCCGCTGTCGAAGGCGGCGTCGAGCCGGGCGCGGGCCGCTTCGGCGTCACTGCCGCGCACGACGCAGACGAGCTTGCCGCCGGTCGCGGCCAGTCGTTCCAGCCACACCAGGCACAGGAAGCGGCCCAGGTAGCCGTTCGCGCCGGTCAGCAGGACCGTGGTCGGCGTCCCGGTCGGCCGGGGCAGGCCCGGCGCCTCGGCGAGGGTGCGGGCGTCGATGAACTTGTCCAGGGTCAGGTCGGTGGCGCGCACGCGGGTGGCGCCCACGCCGTGCACGGAGGCCGCGGTGGGGCGTCGGGTGCCGGACTCGCGGGCGGCCTCGATGTGCCTGGCGATCCCGCGCAGGTCGTTCGCCGCGCTGACGATCACGCTGACCGGCACCTGCACGCCGAAGGTCTCGTGCAGCAGGTTGGAGAACGACAGCGCCGACAGCGAGTCGCCGCCCAGGTCGGTGAAGTGCGCCTCCGGGCTGATCTCCGCGCCGGACCGGCCGAGCAGCGCGGCGGCGGCCAGGCCGACTGTCTCCAGCACGGGCCGGTCACCGGCGGAACCTCGCAGTGCCCGCAGGCCGTCGACCTCACCCTGCGCCAGGTCGCGGTAGAGCTGTTCCAGGCGCTCGCCGTAGCGCTCCTTGAGCCGGGGCCGCAGCAGCTTGCGCACGTCGGAGAGCAGGCCGTTCTCGTTGCTGAACGGTTCGGTCTCCACGACCAGGTCGCGCGGGACCTCGTAGGAGTTCAGCTCCGCCTGCCGCCCGACCTGCTGCAACGACTCCGCCAGCAGCGCCTTGAGCGCGCCCGCGTCGCCGCCCGCCGCCGCGAGCGCCTTGTCGGTCGGCACGACCACCGCCAGCAGGTACGCCCGCTCGCTGCTGCCGTGCACGTAGATCTGCCGCACCAGCGGGCTGGACGCGAACACCGCCTCCAGGTGCGAGACCGCCACGAACTCGCCCTGCGACAGCTTGAGCACGTTCTTGCGCCGGTCGACGTAGTGCAGGGTGTCCGGCGCGGTCTCGGCCATGATGTCGCCGGTGCGGTAGAACCCGTCCTCGTCGAAGACCTCGGCGGTGACGTCGGGCCGCTTGTAGTAGCCGGGGATGATCGTGGCGGTCTTCACCAGCAGCTCACCGCGCGGGTGCGGGGTGTCGGTGGTGAAGTAGCCCAGTTCGGGGACGTCGACCAGCTTGTAGTCCAGCACCGGCGGGCGCACCAGCCGGTGGTCCATCATCAGCCCGCCCGCCTCGGTCGACCCGTAGCCGTCGTGCAGCTCGATGCCCAGGACGGAGGAGACGAACGCGGACATCTCCGCGGAGATCGGCGCGGTGCCGACGGTCGCGTGCAGCACCCGGCCGCCGAGGAAGTTCTCCCGCAGGTCGGCCTTCACCGCGTCCTCCGACCCCGGCCCGAGGCGGTCCACTTCGGACTGGTAGCGCTGGAAGAGCATGTCGCACACCCTGGGCACCAGCAGCAGTTCGGTCGGGCGGACCAGCGCGATGTCCTCGAACAGGGTGGACAGGTCGCTGCGGGCGGTGAAGTGGGCGATGCCGCCGCGGACGAACGTGCCGTACAGCGCCACCCGCCCGGCCAGGTGGCTCATCGGCATGAAGTTGAAGCCGAGCGAGGGGATGTCGCTGCTGCTCCACGACCAGCCGAACAGCGCCTTCACCAGCCGCTCGGGGTACATCGCGCCCTTGGGGGCGCCGGTGCTGCCGGAGGTGTAGACCAGCAGCGCCAGCGGGTCCTCGTCCTCGGCCGGGGTGAACACCGGCGGCGCCGGGAGGGCGGCGCCGCGCTCGCGGACGGCCACCAGCGGGTCGACGGTGACCGTCGACCCTGCCTCGGCCAGCCGCCGCCGCGCCGCCTCGACGGCCGCGCGCTCGTCGTCGACCTCGGGCCGGTGGTCGAACACCACGACGCGGCGCACCGACTCGGTGGTCAGCACCACCTCGACCGCCGTGTCGATCCGCTCGACGCTGGTGGCCAGCACCTTGGGCGCGGTCTCGGTGACGATCGGCGCCAGTTGGCCCGCGGGCGCGCCCGCCTGCAACGGCACGACCACCGCGCCCGACCGCAGGCACGCCAGGTCGATCGTGGTGTAGTCCCCGCTGGTGAACCCGAGGACGGCGACGAAGTCCCCGGCGCGCAACGGGTTCGCCGCGTCGTGCGCCAGTTCGGCGGCGACCGCGGTCACCGAAGCCCACAGCTCGCCGTAGGTGGTGGTCCTGTAGGTGGCGGCGAGCCGGGCGGTGGTGCGCCCGGTGGCCGGGTCGCGCACCGGTTCCCGCACCCGTTCGCCGATGGCGGGCCGGTCGGCGTAGCCGGTCATGACCGCTTCCAGCGTCGGCGCGAGCCGCACCCCGGGGTCACCCACCACCGCTTCGACCTCGGCGAGCGGGGTGGCGCCCCGGACCTGGTCGTCGTTCGCGCGCAGCGCGGCGGCGCGGGAGTCGGTGGTGGTGTCGGACGGCGAAAGCATCGTCATTGTCAGCCCCTTTGCCCGTCACGCGGGGGCGCCTCATCGGACCCGAGCGCATTTAGTTGCCTGCGCTAACTAACGCTACCCGCGGGTACGGGCGCATCACGGGCCGGAACCGTGTGATGTGTACGACACGCAGAGTGACAATCTGGCACGCCGGGGCAAACAGGACAAGGAAGACCACCCGACTGCCTCCCCGGGCCACTCGGACAGGTGATCGATATTTCGGCTGCACCCTCGCGGCGCCGCCGCTATCGTCCACTCCGTGCAGCAACTCTTCTTCCTCTGAGGCGACCCCGGGCCGCGCTCCGCGTGGGCCCACCGCCCAACCCCGGCCGCGCCGCGCCCGGGGTCGAATCCGGCACGCCGTGCCCCGGGGTCATCGAGGAAGAACCATGCGCTCTCCTGCCCGCGCGTCCACACGCGCCCAACTCACCGCCACGGACCTGCGGGTTCGCCGAGGCGGCCGCACCGTGCTGGACGGAGTCGCCCTGACCGTGGCGCCCGGGTCGCGGTGGGGCGTCGTCGGCGAGAACGGTCGGGGCAAGACCACGCTGCTGCACGCGCTCACCGGGCGCCTCGCCCCCGACGCGGGTGTCGTGCGGTGCGTCGGGACCACCGGCCTGGCCGAGCAGGAGGTTCCCGCGACGGGCACCGTCGGCGACCTGCTGACGGTCGAACTGGCCCGCCCACGAGCGGCCCTGGCCGCGGTGGACGCCGCTGCGGCGGCCCTCGCGGGCGGCGCGCCGGGCGCGGAGGACGACTACGCAGCGGCACTGGAAGCGGCGGAGGCGATCGACGCGTGGGACGCCGAGCGGCGGGTGGACACCGCGCTCGCCGGGCTCGGCGCCGTCGCCGACCGGGAGCGGCCACTGGCCGCGCTGTCGGTCGGGCAGCGCTACCGGGTGCGGCTGGCCTGCCTGCTCGGCGCGGGCCACGACTTCCTGCTGCTCGACGAACCCACCAACCACCTCGACGCGGCCGGTCTCGCCCACCTCACCGCCCGGCTGCGCGCGCACCCCGGCGGGGTCGTGCTCGTCAGCCACGACCGGGCGCTGCTGTCCGACGTGGTCACCGACGTCCTCGACCTCGACCCGAGCCGCGACGGCGCGCCACGCGCCCACGGCGGCGGGTTCGCAGGCTACCGGGCCGGGCGCGCCGCCGAACTGGAGCGCTGGACCGCCGAGTACGACAGGCAGGTGGCCGAGCGCGCCCGGTTGACCGACGACCTCTCGGCGGCGCGGAACCGCCTGGTCGCCGGTTGGCGCCCGGACAAGGGCACCGGCAGGCACCAGCGGGCCACCCGCGCCCCGGCCCTGGTCCGCTCGGTGCACCGCCGCCGCGACGACCTGGACCGGCACGCGATCACCGAACCCGTTCCGCCGCCGCGGTTCCGGATGCCGGAGCTGCCCACCCGCCCGGGCGCCACCCTGCTCGCCGCCGACGGGGTCCGGGTCGCGGGCAGGCTGGACCGGCCGGTGTCGCTCGCCGTCGGGTCGGGGGACCGGTTGGTGGTCACCGGGGGCAACGGCGCCGGGAAGTCGACCCTGCTGTCCGTCCTGTCCGGACAGCTCCGACCCACGACGGGCACGGTCCGACGCACCCCCGGAATCGGTTACCTCGGCCAGGAATCAGCCCCCTCGGGTGGCCGCCGCGTGCGCGAGGTGCTGGGCGACGGCGGGCACTTCGGGCTCCTGTCGGCCGCCGACCTGGGCAGGCCGGTGGCCGAGCTGTCGACCGGGCAGCGGCGCCGCCTGGAACTGGCCGTCGTGCTGGGCGCCCGCCCGGGCGTGCTGCTGCTCGACGAGCCGACCAACCACCTGTCGATGACCCTGGTCGACGAGCTGACCGCGGCCCTGCTGACAACCGGCGCCGCGGTCGTCGTGGCCACCCACGACCGGCAGTTGCTGCGCGACCTCGCGGCGTGGCCGAGGGTCGAGCTGGACGGGTGACGGTGTCGCGAGTGGACTGGGGTGGCGTGGGCGCGGCGTCGCCCGCGCCGCCCACCGCAGGTCGCCGCTGATCGGGAGGGGCCAGTGCGAGCCGACCGGGATCGGTGGTGGTGGGCGGTGGGGTACGCGGGTCGCACTATGCTCCGATCCCGGGCTTCGGATTCTTGGAGAGACGCATGAGTGGTGTGGGCACCGGCAAGGTGGTCGTGAACCGGGCGATGTCGCTGGACGGTTTCATCGCCGGTCCCGACCACGCGATGGGTTGGATCGCCGAGCACCTGACCGCGGACGTGTTCCCGGAGGTCATGGCGGCCACCGGCGCCATGCTCGTCGGCCGGGGCACCTACGAGGTCGCCAAGCGCATGTCCGCCGACGACACCGGCTACGACGGGGGACCGCAGTTCGTCCTCACCCACGAGCCCCCCGCGGAACCGGACCCCACCGTCACGTTCCTCACCTGCGGGATCGAGGAGGCCGTCGCCACCGCCCGCGCCGCCGCGGGTGGCAAGGACCTGGAGGTCCTCGGTGCCGACGTGGCCGCCCAGTGCCTGCGGCACGGGCTCGTCGACGAGGTCCTGGTGTACGTCCTGCCGGTGCTGCTCGGCGACGGTGTCCGCTTCTCGCCCCCCGGACTCGGCAGGGTCGACCTGGAACCCATCGGCAACACCCGGTCGGGCGCGGTCACCATGCTCCGCTTCCGCGTGCGGAAGCAGGCGCGGCCCGCGCACTAGCAGGCCGCGAAACACCCGGGACAGGTCCGATCGGGTTGTTCCGCAACAGGTCCACCCCTGTCGCGCGTCCGATTTCCGCTTGTCGCCGATCGTCGCGGTGGCGCTGTCGGGTCTTTGATCAAGACAAGGACGACAAGCCTCCGATACCGATAGATTGGGACAATGACGACACAGGTCGACGACATCAACCCCCAGTATGCGGCGCTCACCGAGGCTTCCATCGTGATCCTCGGCGGCAACATGCACGTCGGCTACTGGGAGAACGACGAGGACAACGCCTCGATGGCCGAGGCCACCAACCGCATGACCGACATGATGCTCGACCGGGTCAACCCGTTACCGGGCCAGCGGCTCCTCGACGTGGGGTGCGGCAACGCCGCGCCCGCCGTCCGCGCCGTCCGCACCAAGGGCGTGTCGGTGGTGGGCATCGACATCGGCGCCTACCAGCTCAAGCTGGCCCAGGAGCGGGTCACCGCCGAGGGGCTCGACGACGTCATCACGGTGCAGCACACCGACGTCAACGCCATGCCCTTCGAGGACGAGTCCTTCGACCACGCCTGGTCCAGCGAGTGCCTCATCCACGTGGCCGACTGGAGCGCGACCCTCGCCCAGATCGCCCGGGTCCTCAAGCCCGGCGGGCGCCTCGTGGTCGCCGACTGCGTGGAGCGGGCCCCCGTCGACGCCCCGACCAGGGAATTCCTCGACGCCTACTACGCTTCGGTGCGCTGCCAGTACAACAAGCTCTCCGAGATCCCCGCCAAGGTGGAGAACGCGGGCCTGGAGCTGGTCGAGCTGGTCGAGATCGGCGACCACATCCTCGAACGCACCATGCAGGCGGTCGACGACGGCTTCCGCTCCATGGCCGAGCGCATCGAAGCCGACTACGGCATGCCCGCGGAGGTCACCGAGAAGATCGGTGTCGACGCCGTGCGCTTCAGCAAGATCCCCGAGTCCGGTTACGCGATCGTGGTCGCCCAGAAGCCGCTCTGAAACCGCCCGTCCACTTCGGACGGTGTGTCGCACCGCCCGTGCAGGGGGCACCTCCTGCACGGGCTACTCGGCTTTGACGGGCTGCCTCAGGATCGTCTTGAGCTTGGCGGGTGGGGTCCGCCGTGCGTCGCTGAGGTAGATCTCGTGGTGGTCGCCGTTGAAGGTCAGGCCGTTGTCGGGCAGGTAGTGCTCGTGCAGGCGGGCCAGGGTCGGGGTTTCGTCGTCGTAAGAGCCGATGTGCAGGATCTGGGCGCAGGTCCCCTCGGTCAGGGTGAGCAGCCTGACGCGTCCGAGCGCGGGGATGTCCTTCTTCTCCGCGACCTCGTCGATCGCGGCCCGGAACACGTCCTCGGTGACCCAGTCCGGCAGGCCGATCATCATGGTCCACTCCCACACCTCCTTGCGCCGCGCGAGGAACGCGGTGGGGTCGTCGGCTCGCCACAACCCCTCCAGCGGAGCGACCACGAAGTCCCGACCGAGGGTCTTCCGGCAGGCGAACTTCACCGTGTAGGCCACCGCGTAGAGGGCCTGGACCGCGTTCGCGTACTCGGGTGAGGTGTTCGGGTCGCCCCGGCCGTCGACCGCTGCGTACCGGAACTCGGGCACGTCGATGAGGGTGAACTCCTTCGAGGGCGCTGAGTAGAGGTTCCTGTGCGCCTTCTTGACGTCGTACTTGTCCACCGCGACCTCCTCTTCCGGCGGGCGGAGTGTAGTTGTCGCCCGGAACTCGGAACTCGGCGGTTCGGAGTATGGTCGGAAACAATCTCACAGATCCTGGAGGGTTCGCGGTGCCTCGTGTGGAACTCCCGGCGGGCGGGATCGACTACCAGGACACCGGGGGCGCCGGGCCGGTGCTGGTGTTCACCCACGGCTTCCCGATGAACGAAACCCAGTGGCGCAAGGTCCTCCCGCACCTGGCGGGCTACCGCTGCATCCTGCCGACGCTGCCGCTCGGCGGGCACCGCACGCCGATGCACCCGGACGCCGACCTCACCCAGCGCGGCCTGGCGCACATCCTGGCCGACTTCCTCGACGCGCTCGACCTCACCGGCGTGACCCTGGTCGTGAACGACTGGGGCGGCCCGCAGTTCCTCGTCAGCGAGGGCCGCGCCGACCGGGTGGCCCGGCTGGTGCTGGTGGCCTGCGAGGCGTTCGACAACTTCCCGCCGCCACCCGCCCGGCCGCTGGTGGCGCTGTCCGCGCTGCCCGGCGGGGTGTGGCTGATGATGAGGCTGCTCGGCACGGGGTTCTTCCGCCACAGCAGGAAGACCTTCGGCTGCGTGAGCCTGCGCGGCGTTCCGGACGACATCCTCGACGGGTGGTTCGCCCCCGCGACCGGCAGCGCGGCGATCCGCCGCGACCTGCGCAAGTTCGCCGCGGGCACCCCCGAGGCGTCGGTGCTGCTGGAGTGGACCGCCCAACTCGCCCGGTTCGACCGGCCCGCCCTGGTGGTGTGGGCCGAGCAGGACGCGATGATGCCGCGCGAGCACGGTCCTCGGCTGGCCGGGTTGCTGCCGCTGGGGAAGCTGGTCGAGATCGCCGACTCGTCGACGCTGATCCCCGAGGACCAGCCGGAGGAGTTGGCCAGGGTCCTGGTCGGGTTCCTGGCGGACAACGGCGCGAAACCGGTGCTCACCCGGCACTGAGCCGGTCCGGCGGTCACCGGTGGGGTTCGCCGACTCCCCGGACCGCGTCGTCGACCGCGGCCACCAGGTTCGCGGCCCGCGGGTCCGGCACGCCCTCCAGGACGTGGTTCATGACGTAGCCGAAGGCGAGCCCGGCGGCGGGGTCGGCGAAGCCCAGCGACCCGCCGAGACCGGAGAAGCCGAAGGCCGTCGGGCTGTACCAGAAGGCGTCCGGCGTGGGGAGGCCGAAGCCGGTGGCGAACCGGACGGGTACGCGCAGGACGAGGTCGACCCCCGCGGCCCGTTCCGCGGTGGCCGCGGCGAGGGTGTCGGGTTCGAGGACGCGGTGCCCGTCGACCTCGCCGATGAGCGCGGCGTAGAACCGGGCCAGCGCGCGGGCGGTGCCGATGCCGTTGTACGAGGGCATCTCGGCGGCCCGCACGGCCGGGTCGTTGAGGTCGAGCGCGGGCTGGATGACGGTCAGCGTGGACCGCGCGGTCAGTGACGTCGGGTCGAGGTAGGCGGCGATCACGTCGCGCACCGCTTCGGGCAGCGCGTCGAGGTCCACCGCGCCCAGGGCGGTCGGGTCCAGTTCGGGGATGAGCACGCGGCTGACCCGGTGCTGCTCGGCCTCCGGCAGCCCGATCCAGAAGTCCAGGCCGAGCGGTGCGGCGATCTGCTCGGCGAGGAACGCGCCGAGGCTGCGCCCGGTCACCCGGCGCACGACCTCGCCGACCAGCCAGCCGTGGGTGTGCCCGTGGTAGCCGTGCGCGGTGCCCGGCTCCCAGGCCGGGCGCTGCGCGGCGAGCGCGGCCACCACCGGCTCCCCGGCGATCGCCTCGGCCGGGGTGAGCGGTCGGTCGAGCGCGGACAGCCCGGCCTGGTGGGTGAGCAGCCAGCGGACCGGGATGTGCGCCTTGCCGTTGGCCGCGAACTCCGGCCAGTACTCGGCGACGGGCGCGTCGAGGTCCAGCTCACCGCGCTGGGCCAGCAGGTGCGCGCAGGCCGCGGTGACGCCCTTGGTGGTGGAGTAGACGACCTGGAGGGTGTCGCGCTCCCACGGGCGGCCGGTTTCGGGGTCGGCCACCCCGCCCCACAGGTCGACGACCTTGCGCCCGTGCAGGTACACCGAGACCGCGGCGCCGACCTCCTGCCCGCCGTCGAGGTTGGCCGCGAACGCCGCGCGCACCCCCTCGAACCCCGGTGCGGTCTCCCCGCTGACATCGGGCACGTGCGACCACCATCCGTTCTCGACTGCTCCGGACCAGGACTCTGCCAGGAGCCGGGCACAGGTCATTCGCGGAAACCCGTCGGCACGTCCCGGGTTCGGCACTAGGGTGCCGGGGTGGGGATCAGGAGTGTGCTGGTGGGGTTCTCGGCCGCTGAGCGGCCGGACTGCTTCGCGGACCTCAACCTCGACCAGGTGGTGCACGCGGTCGCCGGGGACGACGCGGTGGTGGCCGGGTACTTCCACGCCGGGGTGCGGGACGTGCGCGACGTCGAGGCGCGGCAGGCGGTGTTCCGCGACCTGGACGACCCGGCGGTGGCCGAGCCGGTGCGGCGGTTCACCGCGACCGCCGCCCGGACCAGGCGGCGGCTGGGCATGCTGCGGCGGATGACCCACCAGCCGCAGGCCGGGTGGTGGTTCGTGGACGTCGTGCTCGACTGGTCCGCCGCGGTGGTGGCGCTGTCGCGGGGGTTGGACGCGGCCGGGTCGGCGGGGCTGCGGGGGCTGCGCGCGGACCTGGCCGAGTGGGTCGGGCACGGGGAGTTCCCCGCGGTGCGCGAGCGGGCCGCGGACCTGCTGCGGCGGCTCGGCGAGGTCCGCTACGACCTGCTGCTCAAGCAGGACCGGGTCACCGTCGCCGAGCACGACCCGACCTCCCCCGGGGACTTCGCCGACCGCGTGCTGGCGACGTTCGCCCGGTTCCGCCGCGACCCGGCCGAGCCGCCGCAACCCCCGCCGGACCTCGGGCTGGACGAGGTGGAGGCGGCGGTGCTGGACCTCGTGGCCCGCCTGCACCCGGAGCTGTTCGCCGACCTGGCCGCCTTCCACGACCGCCACCGCGACCTCCCGGACCTCCTGCCCCCGGACCTCGACCGGCTCGACGCGGAGCTGCGCTTCCACCTCGCCTACCTCGACCACCTGGCCCCGCTGCGGGCGGCGGGCATCCCGACCTGCTTCCCCCGGGTGTCGGCGACCGACAAGGCGTTCCTGGCGCGCGGTGCGGTCGACCTGGCCCTGGCCGCCCAGCTTGTCGAACGCGGGCAGCCCGTGGTGGGCAACGACCTCGAACTCTCCGGCGCCGAACGCGTCCTCGTCGTCTCCGGCCCCAACCAGGGCGGCAAGACCACCCTGTCCCGCACCTTCGGGCAGCTCTACCACCTCGCCGCGCTGGGTTGCCCCGTGCCGGGCCACGAGGTGCGGTTGTCCCTGGCCGACCGGGTGTTCACCCACTACCCGCGTGCCGAAAGCTCCGACAGCGTGGCCAGCAAGCTCGAAGAGGAACTGGTGCGGATGCGCGACATCCTCGACCGGGCCACACCCCGCAGCGTGGTCGTGCTCAACGAGGTCTTCACCTCCACCACCGGCGACGACGCCCGCGCGCTCAGCCTCACCGTCCTGGACGCGCTGACCCGCCTCGACGTGCCCTGCCTGTGGGTGAGCTTCCTCGACGAGCTGTCGCGGGCCGGTCCCACGACCGTGAGCATGGTGAGCACCCTCGACGACCACGGCGCGCGCACCTACCGGGTCGTGCGCAAACCCGCCGACGGGTACGCCGACGCGGTCGCCGTCGCCGAGAAGCACGGCCTGACCCGCGCCCGCATCCTGGCCCGGGTCCGCCGGTGAGGCCCGCCCTGCTCGCCCCCGCCGACTCCGCGCCCACCGCCCCCGCGCCGGTCAACCCCGAGGTGGTCGAGGACCTGCGGCTGGACGCGCTCGTGGCGGCCATGGCCGACGGCGACGACGAACTGCGCGACCTGGTCCGGGCCACCGTCCTCGCCCCGCTGACCGACCTGGCCGTGCTGCGCCACCGCCAGGACGTGCTGGCCGACTGCCTCCGTCACCCCGGCGCCGTGCGCGCCCTGCACGACCTGGCCCGCCGGGCCGTCGCCGCCGAGCGGACGGTGCTGCGCGGGGCCGCGAGCGGGCAGGCCGAGCCGCTGCTCAACCGCTCGCGGCGGGTGCTCGGCCTGTTCTGCGGCTTCCTGCGCGAACTCGGCGCGTTCGCCGACCGGCACGGCCGCGACTTCCACTCGGCGGGGCTGACCGCGCTGCTCGCCGACGTCCGCACCCACGTCGGCGCGGCCTACCTCGACGGTGTCGAAGAGCTGTTGCGCACGATGGATTTCGACAACGGCATCGTGCTCAGCGCCCGGCTGGGGGAGGGTGGCAAGGGCGTGGACTTCCGGCTGCACGAGCCGCCGGGGCCGGGGCGCGGGGCGGTGCCGCGGCGGTTGCGCAAGTCCGGGCTGGTCCACACGATCACCGGTCACCACGAGCAGGACTGGCGGGCGCTGGCGGCCTTCCGCGGTCGGGCGCTGGCGCCGGTCGCCGAGGCCGCCGCCCGGTCCGCCGACCACGTCCTGGGCTTCTTCGTGGCGCTGCGCGACGAACTGGGTTTCCACATCGGCTGCCTGAACCTCGTCGACGCGCTGGCGGGCCTCGGCGTCCCGACGTGCCTGCCGCGGCTGCACCCGGCGGGGGAACGGGTGCTGACCGCCCGCGACCTGGCCGAACCCTGCCTGGCGCTGGGGACCGGCGGTCCCGTGGTGGGCGGCGACCTGGACGCGTCCGGGTCCGGGTTGGTGCTGGTGACCGGGCGCAACTGCGGTGGCAAGTCGACGTTCCTGCGCGCGCTCGGACTCGCCCAGTTGATGGCGCAGTGCGGCATGGTCGTGGCGGCGCGGGACTTCGCGGTGTCGGTGGCGACCGGGGTGTGCACGCACTTCACCCGGGCGGAGGACCGGGCGATGACCAGCGGCAAGCTGGACGAGGAACTGGCCCGGATGAGCCGGGTCGTCGACCTGGTCACCCCCGGCGCGCTGGTGCTGTGCAACGAGTCCTTCGCCGCCACCGACGAGCGCGAGGCCGCCGCGATCGCCACGGAGGTGTTGCACGCCTTCGTCGACCTGGACGTCCGGGTCGTCTTCGTGACCCACCTGCACGAGTTGGCCCGCACTGTCCACGACGGAGCCCTTCCGGCGCTGTCGCTGACCGCCACCGACGGCTTCCGGATCGTCCCGGGACCGCCGTCGCCGACCGCGCACGCAGGCGACCTCCACGCCCGGATCTTCGGCGACCGGTGACCCGGGCGCGGTTCAGCGATCGCCGAGCAGGCCCTGGATGGTCCAGGCGCTCTTCAGGTCGCGGACGGCCTCCGGGTGGGCCGAGACGAGCCGGGTGAAGGCGGCGACGGCTTCGGCGATCACCTCCGCGGCCCGTTCGGTGTCGACCCCCCGCTGCTGGCGCACGAAGGCGAAGACGAGTTGCGCCCGGGCGAGGGACAGCGCGTCGCCGATGCGGGCGGACAGCGCGCCCAGCTCCGCCACGGCCTCCTCGCTGTGCGCCAGCGCGGCCTCGCCGTGGCCCGCGTCGTGTTCGAGGTGGGCCAGTTCGGCCTTGGTCATCGCGCATCGGCGCAGCACGCTGTGGAGCATGTCGTCGCCCATCGGGAACTTGCCCGCGCGGTGCCCGGCCAGCAGGCGGCCGTGCGAGTCGATGCTCTCGCGGTAGGCGGCGAGGGCGTCGTCGACGCGGCCCGCCGCGAGGAGGCCGCCGACGGTCCGCGCCAGCACGGCCGCGGCGAACTCGATGCCCTGGTTCGGGGTGAAGGACACCACGGGCACACCGCGTTCCCGGGCGACTTCGGTGAGGGGGTTCGGCGGTGCGGGGGCGGGTGGCGGCTCGGCGGTGGGTTCCTCCCTGGCACGGGCGACCCGCCACCACCCCTTGGCCTCCCGCACCTCCTGGTTCCGCATGAGGTGGTCGGCCAGTTCCCGGGCGGCGCCGGTGTGGCCCGCCTCGGCCGCGCGTTCGAGGTGGGTGCGGGCGTCGGCCGGGCGGTCCTGCTCCGCGCGGAGCAGCCCCAGGCGGAAGTCCCCCTCGGCGTCCCCGGCCTCGGCGGCGGCGGTGAACCAGGTCGCGGCGCCGTCCAGGTCGTCGTCGGACCACAGGGACGCGCCCAGCGAGATCATCGCGTTCGTCGCCCCCGCCTCGGCGCCCCGGCGGAACCACTTCCGGGCGGTGCCCCGGTCGCCCCGCTGCCAGTGCAGCACGCCCAGGTCGTGGCAGCCCGCGGTCTGGCCCGCCGCGACGGCGCGGGTCAGCCACGCTTCCGCCTCGGCGGGTCGGTCGCCGTCGAGGTGCAGGTGCCCCAGGTTGAACATCGCCTGCGGCAGGCCCGCCTCGGCGGCCCACCGGTAGCGCTCCGCCGCCTCGGCCACCCGACCGGCCTGCGCCAGCCGCACGCCCTCGTTGAACGCCGCCACGGCGGCGGTGCCCGGCTGTTCCGGTGGCTGCCGCCCGCCCAGGACGTCCAGGTTCCGCACCACGACCTCCACGTGGGACTGATAACCGTCGTCGAGCAGTGCCAGCCGCCGGTACAGCTCGGCGGCCTCGCGCAGCGACCCCACCGCCCGCTCCCGGTCCGCCTCGGCGAGGACGGCGCCCTCGGCCGCGAGCGCGTGGGCCAGCACCGGCTCGTGCGCGATCCGGTCGAGCCGGACCAGCCGCCGGGCCGCCGCCACGGCCTCGGCCGCCACCTCGACCGCTTCGCCGTCGCGGCAGGCGGCCGACAGCCTGCCCGCGTGGTTCAGCAGCGACAGCGCCAGGTCGGCGCGGTAGGCCGTGGGGTTGGCCTCGGCCAGCCCGCGCCGGATCGACACCGCTTCCGCCGAGCACCGCAGCGCCTCGTCGGCGGCATCGAGCCGGACGTGCGCGGTGCCGAGGTTGGTCAGCGCCCGCGCCAGGCCGGGCAGGTGCGCCTGCGGGTCCACGGCCACCAGCGGCCGGTAGGCGGCGACGCCCTCGGCCAGCGCCCCGGCCGCCTCCGCGGCCCGGTTCACCGCCATGAGCCGGGTGCCCAGCCCGTTCAGCGCGAACGCGAAGCGCGGCGGGTCGGCCAGGGCGGTGCCCGCCAGCGCCCGGTGCAGGTCGACGGACTCCTGCGCCGCCGCCACCGCCGGGCCGCGCTTGCCGGTGTTCTGCAACTGGTTGCCGTGGTTGGACAGCGCCAGTGCCAGCGCGGGCCGGTCCCCGATCTCGCGCAGCAGGTCGACGGCCCGGCCGGTGTGCTCGACGGCCTCCCGGTGCCTGCCCAGGTCGGACAGGAAGCCGCCGATGTCCATCAGGCAGATCGCCCGGTCCGCGCCGTGGGCCCCCGGGTCCAGCTCGGTGAGCCGGTCCAGGGCGGCCAGCGCCCGGTACCCGGCCCGCACCGCCTCCGCCTTCCGGCCCGCGTGCCCCAGCCGGGTGGTGAGCCGGGAGTGCCAGGACGCGGCGTCGTGCAGCCGGGTCCGGTCGTCGACCCGCTCGCGGACGAGCCGGTCGGTGACCGCGGCCGCGCCCGCGTCCAGGTCGGCCCGGCGGCCTGCCGGGAAGTGCGGTTCGACGGCCAGCAGCACGTCGGTGTCCAGGTGGCGGGCGGCGGCGAGGGCGGCCAGGGCGGCGCTGCCCGCGCGCACGGCCAGGTCGGGGCGCTCGGTCAGCAGGTCGCCGAGCCGCCCGGCCACGTGCGGCCACCGGTCGGCGGCCGAGGCCAGCACGGTCACGGTTCGCGCGGTCACCGCCGGGTCCGGCTCGTCGGGCCGGTCGAGGCCGAGCAGCGCCCGCGGCACGTCGGCCGACCACGGGTCCGGGTCGTAGCCGGTGACGTCGTGGCCGGGCAGCAGCAGTGCGACGAAGTCCTCCGCCAACCGGTCGGGCAGGAGCGGTTCCAGTTCGAGGGCGCGGTCGCGCGGCGGGTAGCAGAACCGGTGGTCGGTCAGGACGCGCTCGGCCGGTTCCAGGCGCAGGCCCGCCAACCGGGCCACGGCGTCGGCGTGCGCGGCGGGACCGCCCAGGACGGCGGTGAACACCGCGCGGGCCAGCACCGTGGGCGGGGTGTCGAACTCCTCGCCGAGCTGCCGGGTGCCGTGCAGCCTGCGCCAGCCCATGCGCTCGCGGTCGAGCAGGTACGCCGCGATGCCCTCGACCCCGCGCGGCATCGGCTTGCCGGGGAAGCGCACGGTCAGGGCGGACACGAGCGCGGCCATGTGCAGCGTCAGCACCTGCCCGTAGTCGGGGCCGTCGAGGTCCGGCACCGGCTCGGTGATCGGCTCGGGCACTTCCAGGACCTCTCCGAACCGGTCGCGGGCGGCGGTGAAGGCCCGTTCGCGGTCGGCAGGCTCCTCGGCCAGTTCGCCCAGCAGCAGGTCGCCCACCGCCACGCCCGTCGAGCGCAGTTCGCCGCGCAGCGCCGCCCACCACTGCACGGTCCGGCCGATCAGCAGCACCCGCACCCGGGGCCCGGCCAGCGCCGGGTCGGCGAACAGCGCCACCAGTTCCGGGTGCGCCCACCGGTCGGCGTAGTCCACGACCACCAGCAGCCTGCGCTTGCTCGCCCGACCACCCGTCGCCTCGTCGGGGGCGACGCCGTGCCGGGCCTGCGCCACCACCCACCCGTCCGCGGCGGACAGCTCGGCGAAGCGGGTCGCCAGCCGCGACTTGCCCTGGCCGCCGGGACCGTGCAGGAGCAGCGCGGACGCGCCGGTGGTCTTGGCGTCGCGCCACGCGGTGAGCGCGGCCAGTTCGGTCTCCCGGCCGGTGAACGGCACGACCGCGCTGCGCGCGTCGAGCAGGGCGCTGGGCCGGTCGGCGAGCCCGTCGCGGGCGGGCGCGGGGGAGCGGGGGAGGGGTTCGAGCGCGGCGGGGCGGGCGTCGGCGCGGCGTTCGTGCACGGCCAGCACGACGGTCAGCACCAGGGAGACCGGCAGGCCGATCCAGGCGAAGCGGCCCCACCCCTCCGGCAGCGCGTCCGTCGCGATGTTGACCGCGATGGGGAGCAGCAGCACCCCGACCACCACACCGCCGACCAGCGGACGCCGCCGCCGCACCTTCTTCGCCATCGGACCTCCCACCGCAGTATCGCGCCGGGGGTGCCCGCGGTGGGCCGGAATGACCGTATTCGGTACGGGCGCGCGGATTCCACCGGATGTCCCTATCGGCGACGGCGGGTCGCCGTTTATGGTCTAGTCCAATGGGCGCACCCCGGGACTGGTCGTCCGCGGCTACTACCTTCGTCATTGGGGTGTGATCTCGTGATGCGAAAAAGGCGGACGTGGCGACCGGGTGCACTGGTCGTCTCGGCGGCGCTGGCCCTCTCCGCGCTGGTCGCCACCGGCGGCACGGCGTCGGCGGCGGCCGACTACACGCAGGGCGCCACGCAGGTGTCGACCTCCCAGGCCCAAGTGGTGTTCACCCCGACCACGGTCGCGCGGTACGTCGACATCCACTACCAGGTCAACGGCGGCGGGCAGCAGAACCTCCGGATGACCGAGTCCGGCGGCACCTGGCGGCAGACGGTCGGGTCGTTGAGCACCGGCTCGCTCCTGGACTACTGGTTCACCTACGAGAAGAGCGGCCCGCAGTACGACACCCCGCACTTCACCTACACCCACGGCGGCGGCACCGGCTCGGTCGCGGCCCCGACGTTCAACCCCGGGGGCGGCACGTACGCGACCGCGCAGGCGGTCACCCTCTCGACGGCGACCAGCGGCGCGACCATCCGCTACACCGTCGACGGCTCCACCCCCACGGCAACCTCGACGCTGTACTCCACGCCGATCAGCGTCCCCTCGTCGCGCACCGTCAAGGCGATCGCGCTCAAGAGCGGCCTGACCACCTCCGCCACCGCGACCGCGTCGTACACGATCGGCGGCTCCGCGGCGACCTGCCCCACCCAGTCCGACACCCCCGACTTCGGCCCCAACACCCGCGTGTTCGACCCGAGCATGCCCGCGGCCACCATCCAGGCCCGGCTCGACGCCGACTTCGCCGCGCAGAAGGACACCCTGACCGCGCAGATGGGCACCGGCCGGGTCGCGCACCTGTTCAAGCCCGGCACCTACGCCGTGCGCGACAACGTCGGCTACTACACCTCCGTCGCGGGCCTGGGCCAGAACCCGGGCGACGTGGTGATCAACGGCGACATCACCGTGGACGCGTTCAACGAGTCCGACCAGGGCGTGGCGTTGCAGAACTTCTGGCGCTCCACGGAGAACCTGGCCGTCAACCCCAGCAGCGGCGCCACCCGCTGGGCAGTGGCCCAGGCCGCGCCGTTCCGCCGCATGGACATCCGCGGCGACCTCCAGCTCCACCCGGCCAGCTACGGCTTCGCCAGCGGCGGCTACATCGCCGACTCGAAGGTCTCCGGCCAGACCGCGTCGGTGTCGCAGCAGCAGTGGTACACCCGCGACAGCGCCTACGGAAGCTGGGCGGGCGGCGTGTGGAACATGGTGTTCTCCGGCACGTCCGGCGCCCCCGCCAACACCTTCCCCAACCCGCCCGAGACCACCCTCGCCACCACCCCCGTCTCCCGCGACGTGCCCTACCTCTACATCGACGGCGCGGGCAGGTACCGCGTGTTCCAGCCCGCCCTGCGCACCAACGCCTCCGGCCCGAGCTGGGCGGGCGGCAGCACCCCCGGCACGTCGCTGCCGATGAGCCAGTTCTTCGTGGTCAAGCCCGGCGCCACCGCCTCGGCGATCAACACGGCCCTCGCCTCGGGGTGCCACCTGCTGTTCACCCCGGGCATCTACCACCTCGACCAGACCCTCAACGTCACCAAGGCCAACACCGTCGTCCTCGGCATCGGCTACCCCACGCTCATCCCGGACAACGGCGTCAACGCCATGCAGGTGGCCGACGTGGACGGCGTCCGCCTCAAGGGCCTGCTCTTCGACGCGGGCACCACCAACTCCGCCGCCCTCCTGACCGTCGGCCCGGCGGGCTCGTCGGCGTCGCACGCCACCAACCCCACCACCGTCCAGGACGTCTTCTTCCGCATCGGCGGCGCCATCGCGGGCAAGGCGACGACCAGCCTGGTCGTCAACAGCGCCAACACGGTCATCGACCACATCTGGGCCTGGCGGGCCGACCACGGCAACGCGGGCACCTGGGGTTGGACCCAGGCCACCGGCGACACCGGTGTGATCGTCAACGGCAACAACGTGCTCGCCACCGGTCTGTTCGTCGAGCACTACCAGAAGTACCAGGTCATCTGGAACGGCCAGAACGGCCGGACCATCTTCTTCCAGAACGAGATGCCCTACGACGTGCCCAACCAGGCGAGCTGGAGGAGTCCCAACGGCCTCAACGGCTACGCCGCCTACAAGGTCGCCGACTCGGTCACCAACCACGAGGCGTGGGGCCTGGGCAGCTACTGCTTCTTCAACGTCAACCCCTCGGTCAGCGCCTACCACGCCTTCGAAGTGCCCAACACCCCCGGCGTGCGGATGCACAACCTGCTGACCGTGTCCCTGAACTACCAGGGGACGATCACCCACGTGATCAACGACGTCGGTGGCGTGACACCCCCGGGCACCGTCCCGGTCAACGTCGTCAACTACCCCTGACCGCTGGACCCGGGTGCCGCCGCACAACACCCGTGCGGCGGCACCCGGGTCTTCCGCCCTCATCTCCCCGGCATCCGGGAGAGCGGCCGGGTTGTTTGCGCGGCCGTGATTCGGGCATTCCTCCCGGGTGCGAACTGTTGCCCCTGAACCCGGCGACGCAGCTCTTCGGGAAGGAAAGCAACACATGTCCACGTCTGCGGCGCCCACCGGCACTCGGGACAACCCCGCCACTCCCAGCCCCGCCCAGCGGTCCGACTACGCCGAGCTGTCCCGCATCATCCGGGATGCCGGTCTGCTCAAGCGGCGGCACGGCCGCTACGCCGTGAAGTTCGTCCTCACCGCGCTCGCCTTCGCAGGTGGTTGCGTGGCGTTCGCCCTGCTGGGCGACTCGTGATGGCAGTTGGGCACCGCCGTGTTCTTCGCCGTGGTGTACGCCCAGATCTCGTTCCTCGGCCACGACGCCGGGCACAAGCAGATCTTCGACACCGCCCGGGCCAACGACCGCGTCGGCTACGCCGTGGCCGGGTTGGTCGGCATCAGCTACGGCTGGTGGATGGGCAAGCACACCCGCCACCACGCCAACCCGAACCACGAGCACGAAGACCCCGACCTCGACATCCCGATCCTGGCCTTCACCCGGGGGAGGCCCGCGACCGGAGCGGGTTCGTCCGCTGGACGGTCAAGCACCAGGCGGCGCTCTTCTTCCCCCTGCTGCTGCTGGAGGGGTTGAGCCTGCACTGGTCCGGCATCGAGGCCGTGTGGCAGGACAAGGCGGTGTCGCGCAGGCGCGAGGCGGCGTTGCTGATCGTCCACTTCGCGGTTTACCTCACCGCCGTGTTCCTGGTGCTGTCACCGCCGATCGCCATCGCGTTCATCGCGGTGCACCAAGGCCTCTGGGGTGTGTACATGGGGTGCTCGTTCGCCCCGGGGCACAAGGGGATGCCGACCTACACCGATGCCAAGTCGCTGGACTTCCTGCGCAAGCAGGTGCTCACCAGCCGCAACATCAGGGGCGGCCCGTGGGTCGACGTGGCCCTCGGCGGGTTGAACCACCAGATCGAGCACCACCTGTTCCCGACGATGCCGCGCCCGAACCTGCGTCGCGCACAGCCGTTGGTGCGCGAGTTCTGCCTGCGACGCGGGATCGAATACGCCCAGTGCGGGCTGCTGCGCACCTATGGGCACGTCTTGCAGCACCTGCACGAGGTCGGTGCCCCGCTGCGCGAAGCTCCCGCCCGCTGACTCCAGGCGGGGGTCACCCCAGCCGGGAGAAGTTCGCGGTGAGGGTGGTTCCCGCATCGCCGGAGGTGATCTCGATCTGGTCGGCCAAGGCCTGCATCATCGGGATGCCCCAGCCGTGGGTGACGCCTGCGTCGTCCTGTTCCGGGCGCCAGCGGCCCCGGTCGGCGACGGTGATGGTGATGCGCCGGGCGTCCACGGTGACCGTCACGAGGACTTCGCCGTTGTCGAGGTGCCGGTGGCCGTGTTCGACGGCGTTGGTGATGGCCTCGTCGGCGAGCAGGACGACGTCGCAGCGGAGGGGGCCGGTGACCGCGTGTTGGCGCAGCCAGGCGTCGAGGCGCCTGCGGGCCGTGCCGATGCCCGCCGGGATCGCGGGGACGGCGATCGTGAGGGTGGACGCGTCGGGGGAGTGGGCGGCGGCGCCGTCGGTGTCATCCACCGGGGGTGTTGGTCCGTCGGACGGTGGTGAGACGAAGCCGTCCATCGCGCATCTCACTCCTTCTTGCGACGCCCAAACGCGGCCGACGCTACTCCGGCCGGGGGCGCGGTGCTGGTTGGTGCCCGCCACCTGCCCGGGTGGGGTCGCCGAGGGGTGGTCTCGGCCGGGGGGCGCGTCGGCTCTAAGGTCGGAGCATGGTGGCGGAGAGCGCGTGGTTCACGGCGTTGAACAAGCTCATCACGGGGTCGCACGTGGCCACCGCGCACGACCTGGTCGACCTGCTCGACGAGGCGGGCGTGGTCCTGGGGATGCGGGCCCGGATCTACCTCGCCGACCTGCCGCAGCGCGCGCTGCGCCCGGTGCCGCCCGGGTCCGCCGAGCCGCTGGGGGTGGACGGCACGGTCGCGGGGCGGTCGTTCCGGCTGACCGCGTTGATGCCGTCGCAGGACGAGGGGTCCGGGCGGCCCGCGCTGTGGTTGCCGCTGCTGGACGGCACCGAGCGGGTGGGCGTGCTGCACCTGGTCCTGCCGGAGGGCGCCGACCCGGCCGACGGCGCCGTGCGCGAGCGCTGCTGGGCACTGGCCGGGCTGGTCGGTCACCTCGTCGTCGCCAAGTACCCCTACAGCGACCTGTTCCACACCGTGCGCCGCACCGAGGACATGACGGTGGCCAGCGAACTGCTGTGGCAGCTCCTGCCGCCGTCGACCTTCGCGGGGCCGAACGTGGTGGTCTCCGCGATCATGGAGCCGTTCGCGCGGGTGGGCGGTGACGGCTTCGACTACGCCGTGGACCGCGACCGCGCCTACCTGGCGGTGTTCGACTCCACCGGCCACGACCTGCGCGCCGGGCTCACCACCAGCATGGTGCTCGCCGCGACCCGCAACGCCCGCCGGGCGGGGGCTGACCTGGCCGGGATCGCGGCGGCGGCCGACGACGTGCTCGACGCGGCCCACGTGCCCGGCAGGCACGCGACCGCCGTCCTGGTCGACCTCGACCTGCACACGGGTGTCCTGTCCTACGTGCTCGCCGGGCACCCGCCGCCGGTGGTGCTGCGCCGGTCGCGGATGGTCAAGACCCTCGCCGGGAAGCCCCGCCCGCCCCTGGGCCTGCGCCACCTCATCGGCGACCGGCCCGTCCAGGTGCACAGCGAAGCCCTGGAGCCCGGCGACCGCCTGCTGCTGCACACCGACGGGGTGACCGAGGCCCGCAACCCCGAGGGCGTCCCGTTCGGCCTCGACCGCCTGGTAGACCTCACCGAGCGGCACGAGGCCGCCGACCTCCCGGCGCCGGAAACGCTCCGCCGGGTGGTCCACGCGGTCCTCGAACACCAGAACGGCCAGCTCCAGGACGACGCCACGCTCATGCTGGTGGAGTGGTCGACCACCGCGCACGGCACCCTGCTGCCCACCACCTGAGCCCGGTCCCTACGCGCTGTCGGAGGTCGCCCCGGCCAGGTCGTGCACCACGCGGATCGAGCGGTCCATCGAGGTGACGGTGATGGCGCGCTCCGTGGGACCCCCGGGCGCCACGACGACGACCACGTCGGTGTCGGTGTCCCGGGCGCGGGCGCGGGCGCTGGTCTGGGCGAGCAGGGCGAGACCGGAGGACGCGAAGAACGACACCCCGGTCAGGTCCACGACCACCCGGGCGGGGTCGCCCCCGGTGAAGGCGCGGTCGAGGGCCTCGGCGAGCACGGGGGCCGTGGCCATGTCGACCTCACCGCTGACGCGGACGACGACACGACCCTCTCCCCGTTCGACGGTGGCGGTCACCGGCTCGTTGTTCACACCCCACTCCCTCCACGGTTCGCGATCGGTGCTTTCACGCATGATGACACTTGGTCACGGAGCGTGCTGGTTGTACGTTACCTGCTGACCTGTGGGAGCACCGGACAAGGACGTCCGTCAGGCGGGGCGGAGCGGGGCGGGCGATCAGGTCGGGACCTTGAGTTCGGCGAGGACGTCGAGCCCGGTCAGGATCGTGTTCCCCTTCTCCTCGTTCAGCAGTCGCAGGCCCATGAAGTTGTCCCCCGGGTTGAAGCCGGGCAGCGCCCAGATCTCCTCGTACGGAATCCACGTGGGGTGGAAGTCGGTGAAGCTGTAGACGTTGCTCCACAGGCAGTCCTGGGGTCGCGGGGTCCACAGCCAGCGGGCGAAGGCGTGGTCGCGGAAGCCGTGCCCGACGACGCCGATGCCGCGCACATGCTTCTGGCCGGTCAGCAGGAAGACGTCGCCCGCGTCGATGTGCTCCATGGTCCGGTCGTGGCGGGCGGTGGCGCCCCAGAACCGCGCTGTTCCGCCGGGGTGCGCGGCGGTGAGGCCCGCCAGGTGTTCGGCGTCCAGTGCTCCCGCGCGCCGGGCCTCGGGGAACGGCACGCCGCGGTCCAGCGTGTCCGCCCAGTGCCTGCGCGTCTCCGCCTTCCCGTACGACGGTTGGATGACCACCCGCGTCATCGGTGACTGCCTCCTGGGGTTCGCACGGTCGTCAGTCCGTCCCATTGTGCTCGGGGCACGGGTGGCTGGCAGGGCAAGACCACCTTCGTCATCCAGGCGACGACACCCCACTTGTCATCGTTTGGATGACGTGCTATACCTGTACCTGCGTGTTGACGAACCCGAATCGTGGAGGTGGAACCGATGTTGATGCGCACCGACCCGTTCCGTGAGTTCGACCGGCTGGCCCAGCACCTGGCCGCAGGTGCGGCGGGGACGTGGTCGAAGCCCGCGGCGATGCCGATGGACGCCTACCGGTCCGGTCAGGAGTTCGTGGTGTCGTTCGACCTGCCCGGGGTGGACCCCGAGGCGATCGAGATCGACGTGGAGCGCAACGTCCTGACGGTCAAGGCCGAACGGCGGCCGATCGCCGAGAAGGACGTGCAGGTGCAGGTCAGCGAGCGACCGCTGGGCGTGTTCTCCCGCCAGCTTTTCCTCGGCGACACCCTGGACACCGAGCGGATCTCCGCGGACTACGACGCGGGGGTGCTGACCCTGCGCATCCCGGTGGCCGAGCAGGCCAAGCCGCGCCGGATCGCGGTGCGGGCCGACCGGCCCCAGGAGATCCAGTCCTGATCCGCCCGACCGCCGCGTGCCGCCCCGCGCGGGTGGCACGCGGCGGTCCCACGTCCGCGTGGGTGTTGTGACCGTCCCGTCGGACCGGCGTCCGGTGGGTCGCGCTCGTCCGGTCCGGCGTGGACACCGGTGCCGGGGACCCCGATCCCTGTCCGTTTTCTGCTGATGGTCGTGATCGCGGCCCATCCCGTGTGGATTTCCGGTATCCGGTTCTCACGGCCCGGGAAGTCGATGATCAGCGCATATGCCTCGATCGGAGCACCGGTTCCCCGTGTGCCGGGAACGGGTTTCCCCCGGCGGTGATTGAGTTCCGGCGAAAGGGGGCACTTCACCACCAGCAACGGAGGACCACGGCGCAAGAGCCGAGGTCATGAGGAAGGAGTTCGTGATGGGCATCATCGGTTGGGTTGTTCTCGGTCTGCTGGCCGGCCTCATCGCCAAGGCCGTCATGCCGGGCAAGGACCCCGGTGGCTTCATCGTCACCGCCGTGATCGGTGTGGTGGGCGCCCTCATCGGTGGCTTCATCGGCAACGCCATCTTCGGTGGTGGCCTGCAGGACTTCTTCTCGATCCGCACCTGGCTGCTGGCCATCCTGGGCTCGCTGATCCTGCTCGCGGTCTACCGCGTCACGATCGGCAAGAAGACGCACCACCACGCGTGACCACTTCGCGTGACCCGCAGCGGGGGCCGACGGTATCACCGTCGGCCCCCGCTGCTTTGGGCTAGCACCACATCGTGCACAGCCGGATTTGTGCATGAGTTCCATTGCCCGCGGACAATTCCGCGTCGGACAGTCCTGTTCGGCCTGCCCGACTCCACTGTGGAGAAGGCGGCCTGGACCGGGGTTTGGCACCCTGAGCCGCGTGGCATACGTCCGGCATGGATCAATCGCGTGCTCCGGTGTTGCAGGCCTTGGCCGATTACTCGCGGAAGGACCGACTGGGGTACACCCCACCCGGGCACAAACAGGGACGGGGAGTGGACAGTCGGGCGCTCGACGTCATGGGGGCGGACGTGTTCCGCTCGGACGTGCTGATGATGAGCGGGCTGGACGACCGCGCCATGGGCGGCGGCGTGCTCAGCGAGGCCGAGCGGTTGATGGCGGAGGCGGTGGACGCCGACCACGCCTTCTTCTCCACCTGCGGCAGTTCGCTGTCGGTCAAGACGTGCATCATCACCGTCGCCCGGCCGGGGCAGAAGCTGCTGGTGTCGCGCAACGCGCACAAGTCCGTCGTGGCCGGACTGATCATCAGCGGGGTCGAGCCGGTGTGGGTGCACCCCCGCTGGGACGCGCACTGGCAATGGGCCTACCCGCCCGGCCCGGACGAGGTGGCCGAGGGTTTCTCCCGCGCCCCGGACGCGATGGGGATGCTGCTGATCACCCCGACCGACTACGGGACCTGCGCGGCGATCAAGGCCACCGCGGACGTGTGCCACGAGCACGGCAAGCCGCTGATCGTGGACGAGGCGTGGGGCGCGCACCTGCCGTTCCACCCCGACCTGCCGTCCTGGGCGATGGACGCGGGCGCGGACCTGTGCGTGACCAGCGTGCACAAGATGGGCGCGGGTCTGGAGCAGAGTTCGGTCTACCAGCTCCAGGGTGACCTGGTGGACCCGCGGGTGCTCAGCATGCGGGCGGACCTGCTCGACACCACGAGCCCGTCGTGCCTGGTGTACGCCGCGCTGGACGGGTGGCGGCGGCAGATGGTCGAGCACGGGCACGGGTTGCTGGACCGGGCGCTGCGGCTCAACGCCGACATCCGGCAGCGGCTGGGCGCGTTGGTCACGGTCGTGGGCCGCGACGACGTGGTGGGTCCCGGCCGGGCCGACGACCACGACCCGTCCAAGGTCGTGATGGACCTGTCGGACTGCGGGGTGTCCGGCTACACCGCCGCTGACTGGCTCCGCGAGCACCACCACGTCGACGTGGGCCTGGCCGACCACCGCCGGGTGGCCGCCCAGATCACCATCGCCGACGACGAGACCACCGCGGACCGCCTGGTCACCGCCATCGCCGACCTGGTCGCCCACCTCGACGACCTGCCAGCCGCCAAGCCGGTCGACATCCCCGACCCCGGCCAACTGGAGCTGGAGCAGGCCATGACCCCGCGCGAGGCGTTCTTCGCCGACGCCACCCACGTGCCCGCCCGCGAGGCCGTCGGCCGCGTCTGCGCCGAGACCATCAGCCCCTACCCGCCCGGCGTCCCGGCCGCCCTCCCCGGCGAGGTGATCACCCAGCCGGTGGTCGACTACCTGCTCAGCGGGCACGCGGCGGGCATGTTCCTGCCCGACCCGACCGATTCCGACCTCAGCACGATCCGGGTGGTCGAGCGCTGAGGCTGTCCGCGAACCCACAGCGGGCGCACGGTTGGTGCGCCCGCTGCTGGGTAGTTCGGAGGTATGGCTGAAGCAAACGTGCCCACACCGCTGGGCGTCGTCACCGGTGCCTCCAGCGGCATCGGCCTCGAACTCGCCCGGCAGTTCGCCGCGCACGACATCGAGGTCGTCCTGGTCGCGGAAGACGCGGCCGTGCACACCGCCGCCGAGGGGCTGCCCCGCGCGCACGCGGTCCAACTCGACCTGACCCGGCCGGAGGCCGTCGACGAACTGGTCCGGCGGGTCGTCGAGATCGGCGAGCCCACCGCGCTGGCGATCAACGCGGGCACCGCCATCGGCGGGGCGTTCGTGCACGACACCTCCATGGCCGACCAGCTCGCGGGGGTCGACCTGAACGTCCGCTCCGCGGTCCAGCTCGCCAAGGCGCTGCTGCCGGGCATGGTGGACCGCGGGCACGGGCGGGTCCTGTTCACCTCGTCGGTCATCTCGGTGACCCCCGGCCCCTACCAGGCGGTGTACAACGCGTCCAAGGCGTTCCTCAAGACCTTCGCGGGGGCGATCCGCACCGAGCTGAAGGACACCGGGGTCACCGTGACCACGCTGATGCCCGGCCCCACCGACACCAACTTCTTCGCCCAGGCGGACATGCTGACCACGCGGCTGGCCACGTCCGTGCCCAAGGACGACCCGGCGAAGGTCGCCGCCCAGGCGTTCGAGGCCATGATGTCCGGCCGGGCGAGGGTCATCGGCGGGTCCCCGCTGAACCGCCTCGCCTACCTCAGCGCGCTGCTCGTCCCCGATCGGGTGATGTCGGGCCTGCACACCTGGCTGTCCAAGCCGCGCCCCACGGCGTGACCGGGTCGCCCGAGTCCACATCGGACTCGCAGATCCCCCGTTTGCGCCGCGGCGGGGCGGGTACCGCTGGCCCATGCGCATAGTCGTCGTGGGTGGCAGTGGGAACGTCGGCACCGCGGTCCTGCGGGCCGCACTGGCGGCCGGGCACGAGGTGGCCGGGGTGTCCCGCCGGGGACCGGCCCGCGGCGGCCCGTACGACGCGGTGACCTGGCACTCCCTGGACCTGACCGCGGCCTCGGCACCCGACGTGCTGACCGAGGTCGTGCGCGGCGCGGACGCGGTCGTGCACGCGGCGTGGGCCATCCAGCCCTCGCACGACCGGGAGTACCTGCGCGACGTCAACGTCCAGGGCAGCCGGACCGTCGCCGAGGCCGTCGCGGCGGCCGGGGTGCCCCGGCTGGTGTACCTGTCCTCCGTGGGCACCTACGCGCCGCGGGTGTCGCTCGAACCGGTCGACGAGAGCTGGCCCGCCACGGGTGTGCCGACCTCGATGTACAGCGAGGACAAGGCCGCGGTGGAGGCGCTGCTCGACCGGTTCGAGGCCGCCAACCCCGCGGTCGCGGTGACCCGGCTGCGCCCGGGGCTGGTGCTGCAACGCGACGCCGCCGCCGAGATCCGCCGCTACTTCATCGGCGCCCTGGTGCCCCGACCGCTGTGGGGCCTGGCCCGGCGCGGCAACCTGCCGGTGCTGCCGCTGCCCGCCGGGTTGGCGCTGCAGTTCGTGCACGCCGATGACGTGGCCACCGCCGCTGTCACCGCCGCCGAGCGGGGCGTGCGGGGCGCGGTCAACCTCGCCGCCGAACCCGCCGTGGACGCGCTGGACCTGGCCGACATCACCGGCGGCCGGGTGGTGCGGGTGCCCGCCAAGGTCGTCCGGGCGGCGGTGGACCTGGCGTGGCGGGCCCGGGTGCTGCCCACCTCCCCGGGCTGGCTCGACCTGGCCCTGTCCATCCCGCTGATGCGCGCCGACCGCGCCGCCGCCGAACTGGACTGGCACCCCGTGCACGGCGCGGCCGCCACGGTCACCGAACTGCTGGGCGGGTTGTCCGAGGGCCGTGGCGTTCCCGCCAGCCCGGCTCTGCACCCCTGACATCCCGCGCTTGGGGGAGCCGCGGGCTGGGAACCCCCGCGGAACAGGAACTCTTGACGATGGAGGCGCGGATGTCCTCGACGACGAACAGCGGTACGGCCTCGCGTACACCGGTGCAACTGGTGGCCGTGGTCGTGTCAGTGGTGTTCCTGCTGGTGGGGGTGCTCGGGTTCATCCCCGGCATCACCACCGACTACGACCGGTTGACCTTCGCCGGGCACCACTCCATGGCGATGCTGCTCGGTGTCTTCGCCGTCTCCGTGCTGCACAACCTCGTGCACCTGGCCTTCGGAGTCGCCGGTCTCCTGTTGGCCCGCACCCCCGCGGGCGCCCGCGGCTACCTGATCGGCGGCGGCGCGGTGTACCTGGTGCTGTGGGTCTACGGCCTGGCCATCGACCACGGCAGCGCGGCGAACTTCGTGCCGGTGAACTCCGCCGACAACTGGCTGCACCTGGGCCTGGGTGTGGGCATGGCGGTCCTGGGCTTCGCCCTGCTCCCGCGCCAGCGCGACGTCATCCGCCCGTGACCCGCGCCCGTCGGGAGATCACCCGCCGGTGATCCCCGACGGGTCGGTGTGGACGTCCAGCGGCGCCATCAGGCTGGCCAGTTCCAGCAGGCGCAGCACCGGCCGGTTGTCGACCACCAGCACCCGCAGGGTGCAGCCGCGCTCAGCGCACCGGGCTTTGGCCTCCACCAGACCGGCCACCCCGACCGACCCCATGAACCCGACCTCGCTCAGGTCCACGACCACCGAGCACCCGGAGGCGGCGGAGCACTGCTCGAACAGGGATCGGTGGAAGCTGTCGCGGCTCGCCATGTCGATGTCGCCGCGCACCTTGAGCACGACCGTCTCCCCGGCGGTCTCCACCGCCTGCACTGACACCACCGTCTCGGCCATGCGGACCTCCAGTCCTCACTCCCGGCGGATCGAAGGCAGTGGCACCATGGTGGTCGCGTCCCCCGGGGTCCGCAACCGCACCTGCCTGCCGGGTCACCGGCGAATGCACCCGGGCGCGGGCCGTCCGGACCACCGGCGCGCCGCGTAGCGACGGCAGACCACTTGCCTATCCCGATACCCCGGCCGGTGCGCTGTTCCCCCAGGTGGGCGGCGGTGCGCTCGACCTTGTGGCGGTCGACGCCCGCTCGCCAGGCGTGATCGTCGGCGATTCGGGGTAACCCGGAAGCGTGGTTGTCGACGTGTGGAGGGCTGCCGACATGGCTGGTCGTGACGAGGTTCCCGCCGATCCGGAGGTCCGGGCCGTCCCGGTCATCACCGACGAGGTCGCCGACGGCGTGGCCCGGTGCGAAGACGCGGACGACGGCGTGACCGAGTGCGAGGCCGTGCTGCACGGCCGCACCTTCAGCTACCTCCGGGCGGGCACCGGCGGACCCACGGTGGTCCTGTTGCACGGCTTGGCGGGCGACTCGGAGACGTGGCGGCCGGTCCTGCCGCTGCTGGCCGAGCACGCCACCGTGATCGCCCCCGACCTGCTGGGCCACGGCCGGTCCGCGAAACCGCGCAGCGGGGACTACTCCGTCGGCTCGTACGCCGCGGGCCTGCGCGACCTCCTGGTCGCCCTCGACCTGGACCGGGCCACCATCATCGGGCACTCCTTCGGCGGCGGGGTGGCCATGCAGTTCGCCTACCAGTTCCCCGAGGCGACCGAGCGGCTGGTGCTCGTCGCCAGCGGCGGGCTGGGCCACGAGGTGACCCCGGCGCTGCGGGCGGCCACCATCCCCGGCAGCGTCCTGACACTGCGGCTGATCACCGCCCTCACCCCCAAGTGGGTGGGCAACCTGGTGCACCGGGTGCTGCGCGCCGTCCCGCCGATCGCGGGCAACGACCTGGAGGAGGTCGCCAGGGCGGTCACCTCCCTCGCCGACCACGGCGCGCGCTCCGCCTTCGTGCACACCGCCAGGTCCGCGCTCGACATCGGCGGCCAGCGCTTGGACGCCACCGAGAAGCTCTACCTGACCGAGCACATCCCGCTGCTGCTGATCACCGGCGACGCGGACGTGTGCATCCCGGCGCAGCACAGCATCGACGCGCACGAACAGGTGGAGAACAGCAGGCTGTCGGTGTTCGAGGGGAGCGGGCACTTCCCGCACCTGGACGATCCGGAGCGCTTCGCGGGTGAGGTCGCGGCTTTCCTGCGGGAAACTGTTGCCGCCACTGATGGGCGTGAGCACCTCCGTGCCCACCTGGTCGAGGCTGGTTAGGTCCTCGTGGCTTGCCTTTGAAATCCTCAAAGCCCGGTCGTTTGTTGTGTGGTGCCTGGGCGGGTGGATGTGCTCGGCTGTGCCTTCACGAGCCCGGTCTTTTGGTGGTGGTGCCCGGCTGGGTGGATGTGTTTGGCCGGGGCCCCTATGGCGATCATGTGCTCCAGTGCGTCAGGTGGGGCTGAAAAGATGCCCCACCGCCCAGGCAGGCTGTCACATGATCGCCACCCCCGGCCAAACACATCCACCCACCCGGGCAGTCCGCTCGCCGGGCCAGCGGTTCTCGGGGTGATCGGCTGACCAAGCACACCCGCCCACCCGGGCGTTTGCTTGGCTGGGCTGGCGGTTTTCGGGGCGGTCGGCTGGGCGGGCACATCCACCCACGGGGGCAGTTGGCTCGCCGGGCCGCCGGTTCTTGGGGTGGTCGGCTGGGCGATCGCATCGACCCACCCGGGCAATTGGCTCGCCGGGCAGGCGGTTCTTGGGGTGGTCGGCTGGGCGATCGCATCCACCCACCCGGGCAATTGGCTCGCCGGGCAGGCGGTTCTTGGGGTGGTCGGCTGGGCAAGCACCTCCACCCACCCGGGCATTCGCTCGCCGGGCCGGCGGTTTCGGAGGTGGTCGGCCGACAAGCTCATCCACCCACCTGGGCATTTCGGTGGCTGGGCCGCCGGTTCTGGGGGTGGTCGGCCGACAGGCGCGTCCGCCTACCCGGGCGTTTGCGTAGTCGGGCTGGCGGTTTGTCGGGGTTGCCGGTTGTTGCTGCGCCGGTGGGGGTTTCGGGTGGCTGGGGCTGGGCCTGTGGTGTGTTGGTGGTGTGGTCCGGGGGTCCTAAGTGGTCACCACCTCCACCGCCACGGTGTGTGCGGGGAGGGCGGAGAGGCCGAGGACTCGGGCCGGGCCGCTGCCCTCGGTCACCCGGACCGTGACCGTGGTGCGTGCTGCCATGTCCAGCAGGAGGGCCATTCCGGAGCTGCTCAGGTAGGACACCTCGGTCAGGTCGACGGTCAGTGGTTCGCCGTGTGCCGCGTGTGCCAGCAGTTCCGGGCGCCAGTGGGCCGCGCCGGTCAGGTCGAGGTCGCCGTTGATCCGCACGCGGTGGTCGGGGGTTGTGGGTGTCCGCTCCACTTGTGGTGGGGGCGTTGTGGTCGGTGTGGTTTCGGTGTTCGTGGGGAGCCGGGCGTCGATCAGGGTTCCTTCTGGGCCGTGCTGGATGGTTGTTGCCGCCAGGCTGCGGATCATGGCCAGGCCGCGGCCTCGGTGGCCGGGGTCCGCCGGGGGTGGTCGCCAGCGCCCGCGGTCGCGCACCTGGGTGCGCAGGGAGCCGCCTGCGCCCCGGGTGACCGAGTAGTCCAGTGTGCCGCCGCCGTTCGGGTAGGCGTGTTCGACCGAGTTGGCCGTCGCCTCGCCCAGGATGAGGTTGAGGTCGATCAGGGTGTCCTGGGGCAGGGCCGCGAGGGCGCCCCAGCGGCTGATGTCCGTGCGCACCTCGGCCAGCACCGCCGGGGTGGCGGGCACGTCCCTCCTGCTCAGGGGGGCGGGCAGGTAGCGGGCGACGACCAGGGCTACGTCGTCGTCGTGGCCGTCGGCCAGGAGGGCGGTGGTGATGCGGTCGGTGATGGTCTCCGGGTCCAGGGCGTGCAGCGGGGCGACGAGGTCGGCCAGGCGGGCCAGGTCGTCGTCGATGAGGTGGTCACGGCGTTCGACGAGGCCGTCGGTGTAGAGCACCAGTGAGGTGCCGGGGGAGAGGTGGACCTCGTTCTCGGTGAACGTGCCGTCCGCGCCCAGGAGCGTGCCGGTGGTGCCGATCAGGAAGCGCGCGCCCGTCTCGTCCACCACCAGCGGTGGCGGGTGGCCCGCGGCCGACCAGCGCAGGACCCCGGTCTCCCAGTCGAGCAGCAGGCAGGCGCAGGTGCTGCCCACCGCGCCGGGGTTGCGGGTCGCGAACAGGTCCAACCGCTGGAGGGCGGACGCGGGGGAGTGGCCGTCGAGCAGGTAGGCGGCCAGCGCGCTGCGCAGTTGGCCCATGACCGCCGCCGCCCGCGGGCCCTTGCCGACCACGTCGCCGACCACCATCGCCACGGACGTGCGGCTGGTGGGCAGCACCTCGTACCAGTCGCCGCCGGTCTGCGCGTGCCGCGACCCCGACCGGTACCGGGCCGCGGTGGCCAGCCGCGCCAGGTCGGGCAGCTCGCGCGGCAGCAGGCTGTGCTGCAGCGCCTGGGCGATCTCGTGCTCGCGGCGCAGCTCGGCCTCCCGCTCCGCCTCGGCCGCGCGGCGGGCGGTGACGTCGCGGCCGATCGCCTGCAGGCCCGCCGGGGTGCCCGCGATGCTCAACTCCACCGAGATCGTGGCGCCGGAGGCGTGCCGCACCTCCCACACCTCGGTGACCTGCTCCCCGGTGGCCACCCGCGCCACCAGGTCGGCCAACCGGTCCGGCGAGCCCGGCAGCAGCAGGTCGGGCACCGACATCAACAGCAGGCGCTCGCGGGAGTGCCCGAGCAGCGCGCACGCCGCCGGGTTCACCTCCACCAAGCGCAGGTCGTGGTCGGCCATCCAGACCGCGTCGGCCGCGTGCTCGAACAGCATCCGGTGCCGCCGCTCGCTCTCCCGCAGCTCCCGCGCGGCGTGCGCGCGCTCCAACGACTCCCAGCACCGGGCGGCGACGTCGCCCACCAGCTCGACGTCGTCGTCGGTCCACGCCCGGGGCGAGGCCTGGTGCACGGCCATGGCCGCGGTGAACCGGCCCGCCTTGAGCAGCGGGACGCAGATCACCGCCCGGATGCCGGTCAGCCGGTAGGCGTCGAGGTCCCTGACCGCCGGGTCGGTCCCGCTGTCGGTCACCACCCACGGCTCACCCGCGCGCATGGCCCGCAGGCAGCCCGCGCCGAAGTCGGCCATCGAGTACCGGCCGGGCAGGTGCGGCAGGCCGGTGGCGTGGTCACCGCTCATCAGGAAGTGGTCCTCGTCGGCCTCCGCCCTGGCGTAGGCGCACCGGTCCGCGCCCAGGTGCTCACCGAGCCCGCGGGCCGCCTCGGCCATGATCTGCTCGGCGTCGGTCAGCGGTTGCAGCGCCAACTCCAGCTCGGCGAGGAACCGCTCCCGGTCCTCGTCGAACCGCCGCGCCGTGACGTCCACCATCAACCCGCGCAGCGTGCGCGGTTCACCCCCCGCGCCCCGGACCACGTGGACGACGTCGTGCACCCACAGCACCCGCCCGTCGGCGGCGGTGACCCGGTAGTCGGACTCGAAGTCGTCGCGCGCGGCCACGTTCCGCGCGCGGAACTCCGCCGCCGCGGCCCGGTCGTCGGGGTGGGTGATCGACGCCCAGAACCCCCGGTCACCCGTCCAACGGGTGACCGGGTACCCCAACAGGGTCTCGGCGTGCTCGGACACGAACGTGAACGCCCCCGTCCGCGCGTCCGCCTCCCACACCACCAGCGGCAGCCCACCCAACAAGCCGCGCAGTCGCTCCGCTTCGTCCACGCCACGATGGTGCCCCGATCCCCCGTCCGATGCCCGACGAATCGCCGAAGGACCCCCACGACAACTCGCCGTGACGCGGGCGCCCGCCACCTCGGCTCTCCGACCCGCCGAACACCGCGTGGCGGAACACCCCGCGGACCAGGGCCGAAGATCACCCACCGGGGGCTCTAGTAGTTGCCCAGTCCGCCGCAGACGTTCAGCGCCTGGGCGGTCACCGCCCCGGCCCGCTCGCCGACCAGGTACTCGACCATGGCCGCCACCTCGTCGGACTCCACGTACCGGTGGATCGGCACGCGGGCCGTGATGCGGTCGAACGCCTCCTCGGTGTCGACCCCCCAGATCCCGGCGTAGTGCTCGCGCACCCGCGCGGCCATGGGGGTCTCGACGAACCCGGGGCACACGGCGTTCACGGTGATGCCGGTGGCGGCCAGCTCCAGCCCGAGCGCCTTGCTGAACCCGACCACCCCGTGCTTCGACGCCGAGTAGGGCGCGGCGTGCACCACGCCCTGCTTGCCCCCGGTCGAGGCGATGTTGACCACCCGGCCCCACTTGCGGTCCAGCATGGCGC
The DNA here is from genome assembly GCF_003182415.1 of Actinokineospora spheciospongiae. Lineage (NCBI taxonomy): Bacteria > Bacillati > Actinomycetota > Actinomycetes > Pseudonocardiales > Pseudonocardiaceae > Actinokineospora > Actinokineospora spheciospongiae. The sequence goes on from NZ_QHCP01000004.1 coordinate 190,484, forward strand.
CGGTGGTGAGCACCGCCTTCGTCATCAGGAACACGCTGTTGAGGTTGGTGTTGATGACGTCGAACCACAGCTCGTCGGGGATCTCGGCGGTGGCGCCACCGCCGCTGCGCCCGGCGTTGTTGACCAGGACGTCGATCGGCCCGTACCGGTCGACGGCGGCGCGGACGAACCGCACCACCTGGTCGGCGGAGGTCACGTCGCACGCGCTCCCGTCCACCTCGAGCCCCCGGTCCCGCAGGGACCCCACCGTGCGGGCCAGCCGATCCGCGTCCCGGGCGCAGAGGTAGACCCGCCTGCCCTGCTGGGCCAGCCGTTCGGCGATGACCAGCCCCATCCCGCTGGTGGCACCGGTGACGATCGCGACCTGCTGGTCGACTCGGCTCATGGCTCTTCCCTTCGCGGTGGTGGAACGCGGGCGACGGCACGACGGTGACCGGCGCCGCTCGGAGTCCGGTCGTGCCCGTCTTGGCCCCGGGGGGCGGGGTTCGAGCGACCCGCTAGTCCGGTGCGCCACGGTGGCGGCTTCCGCACGGCACCGGGAGGAACCCATGACCACGACCGACACCGCCCGCGACCTCCACGGCGAGGTGGTGCACTTCCTCGCCAGGCAGACGCACCTGATGGACGGCCGCGACTTCGAGGGCTTCGCCGCGACCTTCACCGAGGACGGCGAGTTCAGCCACACGCCGGGGCAGTTGGCCGCCACCAGGGCGGGGATCGTGGCGGAACTGGTCGAGTTCCACCGGCGCTTCGACGACGACCCGGTGGTCCGCAGGCACTGGTTCAACATGGTCGTCCTCGACCCGGGGGAGGGTGGTTCCTGGCGCGCGACCTACTACGCCTACACGGTCAACACCAGGCCGGGTGGCGACCAGCGCATCGGGCCCAGTTGCCTGGTGACCGACGTGCTGGTGCGGGTGGGGGACGAACTGCTGACCAGGTCCAGGCACGTCCGGCAGGACCGGCTCCACTTCGACTGAGCCGCTGACCGGGGCGCGGGGTTTTCGCAGGCGGTGGAGACCCCGCGCCGGTGGGCCGGGAGGTCGGTCCGCGGATCACCCGAGCCGCGCGCCGCGCCGTGAGCCGACCTCGACGTCGTCGTAGCCCTCCTTCCGCAGCCCGGACCGGTAGGCGCGGTCCACCACCGGCCGCAACACCCGACCGATCCCGGGAATCCCCACGACGGCCTTGAGCGCGCGAGCGAGCGGGCCCCTCCGGGCGTCGGCCATGTTCGCGGCGAGGTGGGCCCCGGCCAGCGCCATCAGATCCGGCACCGCGTGGCGATCGAGGTGCGTGGCCGCCGTCCACACCCCCGAGCGCGCCACGGCGGCGCAGGCGGTCACCTCGGCGTGGTCGACGTCGACGAGCAGCGCCGCGTGCGGGGGCGTCCCGCGCAACGCCATCGTCTCCAGCAACGCCGGATCGTCGGTGATCGAGCCCCGGCCGCGGACGTGCAGCACGTCGGTGCGGCCGGGGACGAGGGCGGCGAACGAGAGCCGGTCGTCCCGGAGGACGTTGTGGAGGCTGTCCGCGCGCCTGTTGCCCCTGCGGTCCGGGATGACGAGCGTCCGGGCGTCGAGAACCCGCGCGACGACGTCCCGGTCCCCGCGCGGGCTGGTGTCACCGCCGCCTGAATCGTCCCACGTGGACAGGGCGAGGAACGGGGCGGCGGCGAGGAAGTCCGCGACACCGGGCCCGCGCAGCGGTCCGTCGCCCTCGACGCCGGGCGTCGGGGGCGTGGGAGCGGGTGGCTGCCACAGGCGCGAGCGGATGACGGCCTGCCCGCAGTGCACGTACGCCTCCTGGACGTCGACGAACGTCTCGGTGCCCTTCCGCCTGGCAACGGAACCGTTGACGCGCAACGTTTCCCTGATGCCCGGCAGGAGGAAGACGAAGGACACCGGGCCGTGCGCCTCGCCGTCGGGCAGGGTGAACGAGATCCGCGTCGGCGAGTGGACGCGCACGAATCCCGGTGCGCCGCCGACGAACGCCGTGCGGCTGACGCCGTCGGCGTCGCGGTGACCGAAGCCCGCCAGCGGGCAGAGCGCGAGGATGGCGCGGCAGCCCTCGTCGAGGGCGCTGACCTGCTTCAGCATGATGATCGACGGCGGTCGTCCCACGACGGCCTCGACCTCGTCGAACGTCGTCATGCGGTGGAGTGCGCTGAACTGCATCGGAACCCCCTCAGCCCGGCGCGGACCGACCGCGCCGCAGGCAACCCGCGAACGGGTGAGATTATTATGAGCAATAGCTCACATGTTTTCCACTCGCTTTCGATGCCCTCGGGGAGGACCACGATGCCACCGACGGACCGCCGCTTGGAGCCACGTCGCAAGCCCCGCCAGGTGCGCGCCGAGCTCACGCGCGAGCGCATCCTCACCGCGGCTGCTCACGTTTTCGCCCAGCACGGCTACGCCGCGGGCACCACCAACCGCATCGCCGAGCACGCCCACGTCTCCATCGGCTCGCTGTACCAGTACTTCCCGAACAAGGACGCCATCCTCGCCGAACTCCTGGTCCAGCACATCGACCGCGGCACCTGGACCAGCGCCGACGATGTCGACCTCTCACCGGGGACGCTGGAGGCGACGGTCCGGGCGTTCGTCCGCGACGCCATCGACAACCACAGCGACGACCCCCGCCTGCTCCGGGTGATGATCGAGGAGGCACCGGTCTCCCGGGCGCTGCACGACACGATCGACCGGCACGAGAAGCTGCGCACGGCCCAGGTCCGCGACATCCTCGTCCGGCACCCCGACATCCACGTGGGCGACCCCGACACCGCCGCGCAGATCATCCTGTTCACCGTGGAGATCAACACGCACAGGTTCATGGCCGCTCCGCAGACCGTCCCCGTCGAGACGTTCGAGAACGAACTGGTCGCCATGGTGACCCGCTACCTGCGCGGTGACCAGTAGGCGCGATGCACCCGCCGACGATCGGCAGGCGCACCCGAGGCGGTGTCCGCGCCGAACGACGCGCAGACGTCCACCGGGGCGTCCGCAGCCCCGACCGCTCCACCGCTCCACTGCACTGCCGAACAGGTCAAAACCCGGACCGGGCGCTGTGCTCGGCGGCGAAGGCAGCGGCGGAGGACATGGTCGTCGCGCTGTTGCGGCCGAGGGCGTTCCGCACGAACACCTTGGCGTCGGCCACGGTCTTGCCCGCTCCGAGCACGGTGCCGACCGCCCCGGGGTTGATGACCACCGTGTGCCGGGAGGTCACCAGCGCGCCCTCCGGCCCCTCGGTGAAGGTCCACAGGCCACTGTGCCCGTGCAGCAGCTCCGGGGTGACCACCTGCTTGTACGCGATCCACTCCCCTTCACCGCACATCCGGACCGACCGGGTGGTGTGCCGGGAGCCGTCCGCCGTCACCGTGTCCAGCTCCAGGTCCTGGACGCCGGGGGCCGGTTCGGACAGCACCGCCCTGGAGACGTGCGGCAGCCGCTCGGCCCACAGGTCCGCGCGTGCCACGAACTCGTAGGCGCCCGCCGCCGAGCCGGACAGGGCCCGGGCGTCGGTGAACGAGAAGACGACGTCCTCGACCGGGTGACCGGACTGCGCGACGCGGGCCAGGGCGGCGAGTTCCTCCGGGCTGTTGCGGTCCAGTGCCGCGGTGACCCACCCCACGGTCCCGGGGTCGTCGTCGGTCGTGGTGAAGCGGTGCAGCAGCACGACCTCGCACCGGTTCCCCGGCAGGGCGCGGAACCGCCACTCGCCGCCCATCGAGGCGATCGGCGGCGCGCTCACCTCGCGGTCGAAGGTCACCCGCAACCCGCCGGGGTCCAGCGTGCGCCGGGAGGTCCAGGTGCTGACGGCCCCGTTCACCGTGGCCCACAGCTCGAAGCGCTCCTCGCGCTCGGACCGGTCGAGGTGCCGGACGTGCACGCTCGGGCCGAACACGGCGGGCCAGGCGGTGACGTCGGCGACCAGGCCGTAGAGGACCCGCGGCGGCGCCGCGACGACCAGTCGGTGTTCGGTGTGGTGTTCGCGTTCGGTTCGCATCGGTGCTGTCGCCTCTTCCTCGGGTGCTGGGTGGACGGGTCGGCACCGCCCCGGCAGATGATCGGGGCTGCTGCTCGTGCTCCGCTGGTGCGCCCGTCGGGCCCGAGCCGAGGCGGTGGGGCGGGCGGACCCCGCCCCACCGCCTCGGCGCTCAGCGGTCGGCGGTCACCGAGAGCGAGTGGCGGAAGTGGTTGCCCGGGTCCCAGTGGGCCTTCGCCCGTTGCAGCCGCGGGTAGTTCTGGCCGAAGTAGAAGGTGTGCCACGGCACGCCGGACCGGTTGAACCGCGGGTCGGTGATGTCGGGGTCGGGGGCGTTGATGTTGCAGCCCTCGTAGCGCTCGCCGGGCACGGGGTAGCCGCCGGTGGACGCGAACACCTCACCGTAGAGCTCGCGCAGCCAACCGAGGTTCGCCTCGTCCTCGGCCTCGGTGACCCAGTAGTTCTCCAGCACCGCGACGAGGGCGGACCGGCGCTGGAACACCGCGGTGTCGGTGGGGGCCAGGGCGTTCACCTGCCCGCCCGCCATCGCCCCGAGTTGCAGCAGCGAGGCGCCGGGGAACGGGTTGGAGTAGTCCCGCCTGGTCATGTGCCGGTAGATGGCGCCGATCTGCTCGTCGGTGAAGCGCTCGCGCAGGTAGGCCTGCTTGATCCCGCTGCGCAGCGTCGAGTTGGTCATGACCGTGGGGTTGCTGGTGTCGATGGTCTCGGTGGAGGCCAGCCACGGCAGCCGCCGGAACGGGAACGGGCCGGTGATCCCGGTGCCCGCGGTGACCGCGTCGAGGTAGTCCCGCAGCAGCTCCTCCGCGCCGGGGACCGTGGCGTCGACCTGGGTGAGCATCCCGATGCCGCCCGTCGAGACGTGCTGGACGAACAGCAGGCCGCAGAGCGCGGCGCCGGGCGAGTCCGGGGCGCTGTGGTCGACGTACCACTGGCACTGGTTCCGGATCAGGGCGGTGAAGGTGGCCTGGTCGAGCTGCTCCCACGCGGCGAACGCGGTGCTGATCAGCACCTCGGCCGGGGGGTTCGGCAGTTGCGCCGCCGGGTCGTGCCCGGTGGCGCCCCGGGTGCGGAACCAGAACTTCGTGATCACCCCGAAGCTGCCGCCGCCCCCGCCCGCGCAGGCCCACCACAGGTCGTTGAGCCTGCCGGTGTCCTGCCGCGAGGCGACGACGGTCCGCACGTCGCCGTGCCGGTCGACCACCACCACCTCGACGGCCTCGATCAGGTCGGCGACGTTGCCGAACTGGCGCGAGAGCAGGCCGTGGCCGCCGCCGGTCGCGTGGCCGCCGATGCCGACCGACGGGCACACCCCGCCGGGGAGCGTCACGCCCCAACCGCGGAACAGCGTTTCGTAGATGTGGCCCAGTTGCGCGCCGCTCTCGACGGCGAACGCCCTGCGGTGCGGGTCGTAGTGGATGCCGTCCATCAGCGAGAGGTCGATGATGATCTCGGCTTCGGCGTGGTAGGCCAGGTCGGCGTAGCAGTGCCCGCCGCTGCGGACGGAGATCCGCTTCCCGGTCCGCACGGCTTCCCGGACCACTCTCTCGACCTGCTCGGCGCTCCCGACGAGCCGGACGCTTTCCGGCTTCGCCCCCCACCGCCGGTTGAAACCGACCACCAGTTCGGGATAACGCCGATCATCGGATGTCACCGTCACCGGTCCGAATGCGCTTCTGCGCGTCGCAGTGCTTTCTGTGTCGTTCTGCATGTTCTCCGCTCCCCCTTGATCCGTTGTTTTCCCACTGAAACATTCACACATCCCCGGGCGCGGTTCCGGCGCTTTCCGCGAATCGCGAGCCGGGATTGATCCGCCTCCCAGCGATCCGCGATCGAGCCCGCGCACACTCCGAACCCGTCGATGCCGACCGCACCCGCGTGGCGGCGGGCCGAACGCGCGGTCACCCCGCAGGCGCGGTGACCGCGGACAGGAGACAAACCGCATGACACGTTTCATCGACCTCAGCGTGACCACGACGGACACCCCCAGCGAAGCGACACCGGTCAAGGTCGACCTGCTCGACCACCGCGCGGCCGCGGCCGTGCTCGGACTGCGACCGGAGGACTTCCCCGGCGGGATGGCCATCTCCAACGAGACGGTCACCCTCACCACGCACACCGGCACCCACATGGACGCCCCGCTGCACTACGGCCCGGAGAGCGGCGGGCGGCCCGCCAAGAGCATCGATCAGGTGCCGCTCGACTGGTGCCACGGCCCCGGCGTGCGCCTGGACCTGCGGCACGTGCCCGCCGGGGCGGGGATCACCGAGGCGCACCTGACCGCCGCGCTGGCCGCCGCCGGGCATGACCCCGCCCCGGGCGACCTGGTGCTCCTGTGGACCGGAGCGGACGCGCTCTGGGGGTCGGCCGACTACCTCACCGACTACCCCGGCCTCACCGGGGAGGGCACGGCCTTCCTGGTGGAGCGCGGGGTGCGGGTCATCGGCATCGACGCCTGGGGCCTGGACCGCCCGATGCGGTCCATGGTCGACGACTACCGCCGCACCGGCGATCGCGCCCACCTGTGGCCCGCACACCTCTACGGCCGCAGCAGGGAGTACCTGCAACTGGAGAAGCTCGCCAACCTGGGGGACCTCCCCGCGGCGACGGGGTTCACGGTCTCCTGCTTCCCCGTCTCCCTCGCGGGCGCGGGAGCGGGGTGGACCCGGGTCGTGGCGATGCTCTGATGCCCGGCGGCGCGTGTCGCGACAGGACCGGCACGCGCCGTCGAACCGTTCCCCCGTGGTCGGAGCGTCAGAGCGCCATGCGCGGTGGCGCGTGACCGCTCCCGGTCGCCAACAGCTCGTGCTGCAGCAGTTGCAGTTCCGGGGCCGGTTCCACGCCCAACTCCCGGTCGAGGATGCGCCAGAGGTTCCGGTAGGCCTCCAGCGCCTCCGCCCGCCTGCCGCACCGGTGCAGGGAGCGGATGAGCTGGGCGTGCAGGCTCTCGTTCAGCGGGTTCTCGGCCACCAGCAGGCGGAGCCGGGGGACGACCTCCCGGTCCCGGCCGAGGCGCCTGCTCGCGGCCACCCACAGCTCGGTGGCGGAGAACCTGAACTCGTCGAGGTAGGTGACGTGGGCGTCGAGCACCCTGCCCAGCGGCATGCCCGCGAGCACCGGACCCCGCCAGAGGGCCACCGCCCGGTCGACGGACTCGATCGCCGCCTCCGGCTGCCCGGCGTGCAGTTGCCGCCGCGCCTGGCCGACCAGCCGCTCGAACACCTTGATGTCGATCGCGTCGTCGGCGACGTCCACCGCGTACCCGGACGGTCTGGTGAGCAGCAGCCCCTTCCCCTCCGGCATCTTCGCGAACATCCTGCGCGCGTGGTAGACGTAGGTCTGCAGCGTGGTGAGCGCGCTGCGCGGGACGTCCTCCCCCCAGAGCTCCTCGATCAGCGTGTCCACCCGGACGGTCTCGCCGTTCTGCACCAGCAGCACGCCGAGGATCTGGGTGATCTTCGATTTGGGCAGGAAGGAAAGTTTTCCCTCCGCCGTTTCAATGGTGAATTGGCCCAACAGGTGAAACTTCAAGGTGATCCCCCCGGTCGAAACAAATGCTCGGCGCGGGCACCCATCCCCGAATACCCACGTTTCGCGAAAACACTGTCACTGTCCTGCGCCATTGTCTGCACCATGCACGAAGTGCTGTGCGGCAAGAGGCTGTGCGGTGGCAGTCCGAGACTTCCTCACCGAGGGTAGGAGGAGTACATCTCGCGTGCAACGAAATGCAATGTGACTTGAATCACACGCATTCACTCGAAAGGGAAGTATTTGTTCTGATCGTCGCGCTCAATCGACATTGGCCTCCCCTTTCGGGTAGGTCCAACAGCTCGAACGGTCAGTTCTGGCAATCGGTTGGAGCTGCCAGGCTGAAAGAGGAAACCCCGGAGCCGTCGGACGCGAACCGGCGGCCGCACCGGACCGGCAGCACGAAGGGAAAACACATGACCGCCAAGACGGTCTCGGTCGTCGTCGCCTTCCACAGCGGCTACGGGCACACGACCAGGATGGCCGAGGCGACGTGCGACGGCGCGGCCTCCGTCGACGGCGTCGCCGCGGAGCTGCTCACGCTCGACGAACTGACCGAGGACAAGTGGGCCCGGCTCGACGCGGCGGACGCCATGATCTTCGGCTCGCCCACCTACATGGGGTCGGCGAGCCCGCAGTTCCACACCTTCGCGCACGCCACCAGCGGGCGCTGGTTCGCCCAGGCGTGGAAGGACAAGGTGGCCGCGGGCTTCACCACCTCCGGGGCGATGAGCGGTGACAAGCTGAACACGCTCCAGTACTTCACCATCCTGGCCGCCCAGCACGGGATGCACTGGGTGAACCTCGACCTGCCGCCCGGCACGGCCGAGACCGAGCTGAATCGGCTCGGTGGCTGGCTGGGCGCCATGGGGCGGTGCCCGGGGGACCAGGGGCCGGAGGCCATGAGCGAGGCGGACCTGCTCACCGCGGCCCACCTCGGCCGCCGGGTCGCCGACCACGCGCTGCTGCTGAGCCGGGCCAGGCTCTCGATCTGACCGGCGCCCGCCGCGGCGGCGGGCAGAGGTCGGGGCGGGGTGCCCGGGTCGGGTGACCCGGGCACCCCGCGGGTTCCCGGTGCTCCTGCCGCCCGGTGGCGCGTCAGGGGTGCAGTGCGCGGCGCAGCGCGGTGACCTGGTCGGCGATCATCCGCCGCGAGGACGCCGCGTGGGCGAGGCCGATCGAGCCGTGGAACGCGCCGGAGTAGTGCGCCAGCTCGGTCTCCACGCCACTGGCGGCCAACCGGTGGGCGTAGTCGATGCCCTCGTCGCGCAGCGGGTCGTACTCGCACACCCCGACGAAGGCGGGCGGGAGCCCGGACAGGTCTTCGGCGCGGGCGGGCGCGGCGTGGCCCGAAGCCGCCGCTCCCCCCAGGTAGTGGCCCCAGCTCAACTCCAGGCTCCGGCGGTCCAGCATCGGCGTGTCCACGAAGGAACGCGCCGAGGGGGTGGTGAGCCGGTCGTCCAACTGGGGGAACAGCAGGTACTGGAAGCACACCCGGGGGCCGGACCGGTCCCTGGCGAGCAGCGCGAGCCCCGCCGCCAGCGCTCCGCCCGCGCTGAAGCCGCCCACCGCGACCCGGTCTGTGTCGACCCCCAGCGCGGCGGCCTCGGCCACCGTCCACTCCAGCGCCGCGTAGCAGTCCTCCAGCCCGGCCGGGTACGGGTGCTCCGGCGCCAGGCGGTAGTCGGGCGACACCACGACCGCGCCGACTAGGTCGGCGATCCGGGTGGCCGCGGTGTCCACCGTGTCCAGGTCGCCGGTCACGAACCCGCCCCAGTGCGGGAAGACCAGCGCGGGCAGCGGGTCGACCCGGGCCGCCGGGCGGTGCAGCCGCACCACCACCCCGGGGGCCCCGACCGGCCCCGGGACGGTCTGGTCCCGCACCAGCACCTCCGACACCGGCTCGTGGCGTGGCTGCCGGGCCATGACCGCGCGCAGGGCGGCCCGCGCCGAGACCGGGTCCGCGTAGTCGAGCGGTCGCAGCCGCGGTGCGGCGTCGGCCAGGTCCGGGTCGAAGTCGTGGGTCATCGCGGCCCCCCGGTCGCGCGGCGCCAGGTCAGCACCCGCCTGCGCGGCGGTCCCGCGCCCGGCGGTGTCCGGCCGGACAGGGTGAGCAGGTCGCCGTCGAGCGCGAGGTCGCGCACCTGGCGGGTGCCCACCAGGTAGTCGTGCGACGCCACGTCGACCTGGTGGACGACGTGGCGCCCCACCAGCCACCACGTGCCCGCGTAGCCCATGAAGCGGACCACCTGACCGCCCGGCGCGGGCGGACCGGGATCGGTCCGCATCATGCTCACCGACACCCGGCCGCAACCGGTGTAGATGAGCAGGCCCGCGGGGGTGGGGCCGAGCGGGCCCTCCTCGACCAGCCCGTCGGTCACGTCGACGTAGGCGTCGAGCCGCCAGGCCCCGGCCAGCGCGGCGGCGAGGGCGTCGGTCGCCACCGCCGTCACCACGCGGCGGGCCGGTGCGCGACCACGAGCCGGTCCATCCGCAGGGAGGCTCCCTGGCCGAACAGGCGGTTCGCCTCCAGGCTGCGGTCGTCGGCGAAGGTCAGCGGAGTGGGCGGGCCGGTGACCGGGTCGTAGTAGTAGTCGGTGGCGGTGCTCAGCCGCACCAGGCCGGAGCCGGGGCGGCCGGGTGCGGCCCCGTCGAGGAAGTTGAACAGCCCCATCCCGACGGCGAGCTGGTCCGGCCGGACCGTCTCCTCGACGCCACCGTGGTCCTGCACCAGGTGGCGGCGCAGCGCAGGCGGCAGGTGGTGGCCGATCCGGTCGAGCCGGAAGACCTCCCGGCCGTCGAGGAACCAGCGGACCAGGCCGCGCGAGTGGTCGTGGGCGAGCCTGAGGTGGTGCGTCTGGTCCGGTGATCGCCGCCCGACCGGGATCGCGTAGAGGAAGGAGGCGTAGTTCCCGAGCGCGCCGCGGCTGTTGGGCAGCCGCTCGTAGTAGGCGTAGACGCTCTCGTTGGTGAGGGCGAACTCGAAGGCGACGTCCGTTGCCAGGTCCTGCATGGCCAGCGCCGCGGAGGCCAGCCGGGGGTCGTCCTCGGCGTTGGGCACCCGCGCGCCGAAGGGGTGTCGACCGACGCCGTACGTCCGGCCCGACAGGTTGGTCTCGCAGGACAGTTCGTACCCGGGTCCGGTGTCGAAGCCGAGCGTTCCGCCCGAGGACGTCCTGTTGGCGTAGACCAACCACTTGACGTGGTCGAGCGTGCCGGGGAAACCGCCGGGGTCGTCCTGGGCCACGGTGGCGGTGAAGGCGGGCTCACCGGTCGCCGGGTCGGTCCCGGAGGAACGGACCCGCAGGCCGCGCGGCGACGTGGTGATGACGCCGTCGCGCCCGGTGGTGGGACCGAACGGCAGGTGCACCCACTTCGCGTCCGGCCCCTCGGTGCGCAGGCCCCGGGAGAAGTCGTCCCAGACGACCCGGAACGGCGCGGGTGGGGCGCTCGCCCGCGCGGTGGGCGCCGGGGCCGCGTCCGGCCCCGCGGCCCCGGGGATGCCCTGCGTGGCGGTACGCCGGTTCGTCGTCATGGCAGATCCGTCTCCGATCCTCTTCGTGGGGCACTCCGGTTCCGGGGATCGCCGCTACACCCGGATCACCTGGTGCGCGTAGGCGGTCGACGCGGACTCGACCTGGAGGCCCTGGTGGCCCGCCAGGGAATTGACGTCGCGCCAGAACCGCTGGACCGGGTTGGCCGAGTTCTGCCCGGTGGTCCCCACGGCGCGGAACAGCCGGTTCACCACCGCCACCAGGGATTCGGTGGCCACCGCGCAGTCGCGCCAGGTGCGCGTGGTGTCCAGCACCGTGATCGCGGGCCCGAGGTCGGCGGTGACCGCTGCCCGTTCGAGCAGCAGCTCGGCGGCGTCGATCTCGGCCGCGCTGCGGGTCAGGACCACGTCGTGGGCGGCCCGGTTGAACGTCGGCATCCCCGGCAGGGCGGGCGCCGGTGCCGCCGCCGCGGCCCGAATCCTCGGGGTCACGTGGTCCACCCAGGACTTCAGCGCGCCCTTGGCGGCACCGAGCGCGGGCACCGCGAACATCATCGTGGTGGACTGCATCGGCACCGCGTGGCACGGGGCGTCGGAGTCGGTCGCGCGACCGGCGAACAGGTCGTCGCGGCTGACGGTGCGCGCCGCCGGGACGAAGACGTCCTCGACGAGCACCGTGTTGCTGCCGGTGGCGGCCATGCCGACGTTCTCCCAGGTGTCCGCGGTGCGCCAGGCCGAGCGCGGCACGGCGAAGACCCTGGCGCGGCCGTCGTCCGCCGTCGAGGCCAGCAGCGCCCACTCGGCGTGGTCGATGGCGCTGACGAAGGGCCACTTGCCGGTCAGCCGGTAGCCGCCGGGTGTGGTCTCGGCGCGACCGGCCGGGGTCAGCGACGCGACGAGCAGCGCGTCGGGGCCGTCCGCCCAGACCTCGCGGTAGCCCTCGGCGGGCAGGTGCGCCGCCATCCGCGACACGTGCGCGGCCAGCGACGCGCACCACGCGGTGGCGGTGCAGCCCTCGCCGACCGCGCTCACCGCCCGGTTCAACTCCAGGAAGGTGCCCGGGTTCCCGCCGCACTCCGCGGGCACGAAGTGCCGGGGGAACCCGGCCACCACCAACGACTTGACCACCTCGGGGTCGAGCCTGCGCCGGGCCTCCGCGCCGGGGGCGCACCGCGCCGCCGCGACCGCCACCTCCCCGGCCGCGGTGAGCAGGGGGGTCGGCGTCGATTCCAGGTCCATCCGGTTCGCTCCTCGGCTGGCGGGTTCGGCTCGGGGGAGCCGCGGCACGGCCGGTTCCGTCCCGGCCCGCCCCCGGATGCTCACCGCCGCCGCTCGGGTCCCGCTGGGCTTTCGCTGGGGCGCACCGGATCGACCGCACCGGCCAACCACGGCCCGACCGTCCCACTAGTACCGGTGGCGACGCTGGCGTCCGCCTTGGAAGGGGGTCACACCGATGATCGGTCCAACAGCTCAGGTGCCACCGGGTGGTGCGCGGTGAACCGCCGGGTGGTGATCACCGGCATCGGGGTGCGCACGCCGGGTGCCAACGGGACGAAGGAATTCCTCGACCTGTTGACCGCGGGGCGCACCGCCACGCGCCGGATCTCCTTCTTCGACCCGTCGGCCTACCGGTCCCGGGTCGCGGGGGAGGTGGACTTCGCCCCCGAGCACGAGGGGCTGTCCCCACTGGAGGTCCGCCGGATGGACCGGGCCGCGCAGCTCGCCGTCGTGTGCGCCGGGGAGGCGGTGACCGACAGCGGCCTGGAGTTCGAGGACTTCGACCCCACCAGGGTGGGGGTCAGCCTCGGCAGCGCGGTGGCCTCGGCGACCAGCCTCGAACAGGAGTACCTGGTGCTGTCCGACAGCGGCCGCAACTGGCTGGTCGACCACACCAACCTGTCCCCGCACATGTTCGACTACCTGGTCCCGAGCGCGATGCCCGCCGAGGTGGCCTGGACCGTCGGCGCGGAGGGCCCGGTGACCATGGTGTCCAACGGGTGCACCTCGGGCATCGACTCGGTGGGCCACGGGTGCCAGTTGATCCGCGAGGGCAGCGCCGACGTGGTGCTGGCCGGGGCCTCGGACACACCGATCACCCCGATCGTCGTCGCCTGCTTCGACGCGATCAAGGCGACCACGCCGAACAACGACGACCCGGAGCACGCCTCGCGGCCGTTCGACCGGACCCGCACCGGGTTCGTCCTCGCCGAGGGCGCCGCCGTGTTCGTCCTGGAGGAGCACGAGCGCGCCAGGCGGCGCGGCGCGCGCGTCTACGCCGAGATCTCCGGCTACGCGACGCGGTGCAACGCCTACCACATGACCGGGTTGAAGACCGACGGCCGCGAACTCGCCGAGGCCGTGACGGTGGCGCTCGACGAGGCCAGGATCGACCCGACGGCGATCGACTACATCAACGCGCACGGGTCCGGCACCAAGCAGAACGACCGCCACGAGACCGCGGCGTACAAGCGCAGCCTGGGCGAGCACGCCCGGCGGACGCCGATCAGCTCGATCAAGTCGATGGTCGGGCACTCGCTCGGCGCGATCGGCTCGATCGAGATCGCCGCCTGCGCCCTGGCCATGGTGAACGACGTGGTGCCGCCGACGGCGAACCTGCGCGTGCCCGACCCGGAGTGCGACCTCGACTACGTCCCGCTGACCGCCCGGCAGAAGAGGCTGGACAGCGTGCTCACCGTCGGCAGCGGCTTCGGCGGCTTCCAGAGCGCGATGGTCCTGCGCCGGACCGGGGGGTCCAGGTGAGCGAGGGGGTCTACGTCACCGGGATCGGACTGCTGGCCCCGAACGGGTCCGGCCTGGAGCAGCACTGGGCGGCGACGCTGGCGGGCCGCAGCGGGATCGCCACCCTGTCGCGGTTCGACGTCTCGCGGTACCCGGTCCGGCTGGCCGGTCAGGTCGACGACTTCGACGCGGCGCGGCACCTGCCGAGCAGGCTGCTGCCGCAGACCGACATCTCCACCCAGCTCGCGCTGGTGGCCGCGGATTGGGCGCTGGCGGACGCGGAGATCGACGAGGGGTTCTTCGCCGACTACGACACGGGTGTGGTCACCTCCAACGCCACCGGTGGTTTCGAGTTCACCCACCGGGAGTTCCGGAAACTGTGGACCCGGGGGTCCGCCGCGGTGAGCGTCTACGAGTCCTTCGCCTGGTTCTACGCGGTGAACACGGGTCAGATCTCCATCCGCAATCAGTTCCGCGGACCCAGTTCCGCGCTGGTCGCCGAACAGGCGGGCGGACTCGACGCCATCGGCCACGCCCGCCGGACCATCCGGCGGGGCACCCCGATGGTGGTCACCGGGGGCGTCGACTCGGCCCTCGACCCGTGGGGCTGGGTGGCGCAGATCGCCAGTGGGCGGCTCAGCACCGCGACCGACGCGCACCGCGCCTACCGCCCCTTCGACGTCGACGCCTGCGGGTACGTCCCCGGCGAGGGCGGGGCGATCCTCGTCCTGGAGACCGCGTCCGCCGCGGCGGCCAGGGGAGCGCGGCAGGTCTACGGCGAGATCGCGGGCTACGCCACGACGTTCGACCCGCCGCCCGGTTCGCCGAGGCCGCCGGGTCTGCGCCGGGCGGCGGAGTCGGCGCTCGCCGACGCGGGCCTCACCCCGGACCAGGTCGACGTGGTGTTCGCCGACGCCTCCGGGGTGCCCGAGCTGGACCGCGCCGAGGCCGCCGCCATCAGCGGGCTGTTCGGGCCGTTCGCGGTGCCCGTCACCGCGCCGAAGGCGCTGACCGGCCGGATGTACTCCGGTGGCGGCCCGGTCGACGTCGCCGACGCCCTGCTGTCCATCCGGGACGGGGTGATCCCACCGACACCCGGCACCGCCGAGGTGCCGGAGGACTACCGGATCGACCTGGTGCGCGGGGTTCCCCGCCACCATGAGGTGACCACCGCCCTGGTGCTGGCCAGGGGCCGGTGGGGGTTCAACTCCGCTGTCGTCGTCCGCGCGGTGCCCGGACCGCGCACCCCGGCGCCGCGGAGACCGCGACAACCACAGGAGCGAACATGAGCAGGATGACCATCGACGACCTCCGCCGCGTGCTGGTCGAGTGCGCGGGCGAGGCCGACGGCGAGGCGCTGACCGCCGACCGCCAGGACCGGGACTTCGAGGAGTTCGGCTACGACTCCCTCGCGCTGATGGAGACCGCGGCCAGGATCGAGGCGGAGTACGGGGTGCGGGTGCCCGAGGAGCGCATGGCCGAACTGCGCACCCCGCGCGAGGTGCTCGACCTGGTCAACGACGCCCTCGTGCGGACGAGCTGACCGGGCGGGCAGGCCATGGCCGACGACTTCAAGGACGTGCTCGCCCGGCTCCCCGCCGGGGTCGCCATCGTCACGACCCGCGACGAGCACGGCACCCCGCACGGCATGACCGTCAGCTCCTTCTGCTCGGTCTCGCTCACCCCGCCGCTGGTCCTGGTGTGCCTGGCCAGGTCGTCGAGGTGCTTCCCGGTCTTCGCCCGCGCGGAGCGGTTCGCGGTCAGCATCCTGCGCGCGGAGCAGACCGACCTCGCCCGCCGGTTCGCCACCAGGCTGGCCGACAAGTTCGCGGGGGGCGGTTTCGCGCCCGCCGACGACCGGGCGCCGATCGTCGAGGACGCGTTGGGCGCCGTCGAGTGCCGGACGCACCAGCGGCACGACGCGGGGGACCACGTGATCGTCGTCGGGGAGGTCGTCGACCAGGTGCTGGCCGCGGCGGGCCCACCCGCGATCTACTTCGACCGCCGGTTCGCCACGCTCGACCCGAACCCGGTCGCGGCGGGAGGTGGAACCCGTGGCACGGGCTAGTTTCCCCGACCTGGACGAGGACACCTTGCGCGAGCACCTGGTGGACGCGGAGATCCCGGCGCTGGTGATGACCGTCGCCCACCTGACCGGGGACGTGTCGCTGCTGGGTGAACTCCCCCGGAGCCCGGGGTGGCTGTTCGCGCCCCAGGGCGGGCTGACCCCGGAGCAACAGGAATCGCTGCGGGAGAGGGCGTTCCTGGCGCTTCGCCGGCTCCGTGGGCAGGAGGTGCGGCCCCCGGGCGACGACCTGTTGCGCGCGATCACCACGTGGGCCATGGGGGCCGACACCGCGGAACTGCTGCCGCTGCTCGCCGAGGGGTTCGCGCTCCCCGGCGAGGACCCGCGAGCGCCCCGCTGGGACTTCGCCGAACTCTCGCCGCCGGAGGGCTTCCGCGTCGCCGTCATCGGTGCCGGTTTCAGCGGGTTGCTCGCGGCCCGCCGCCTCGCCGAGGCCGGGGTGCCCTTCGTGGTCTACGAGAAGAACCCCGACCTCGGCGGGACGTGGTTCGAGAACACCTACCCCGGTTGCCGCACCGACGTGGCCAGCCACCTCTACGACTACTCGTTCGCCCCGAGGGCCGACTGGCCCGACCACTTCAGCACCCGCGACGACGTGCTGGACTACCTCCGGGCGTTCGCGGAGGAGTCCGGCGTCGGCGAGCACGTCCGGTACGGCGTCGAGGTGGGCACGATGCGCTGGGACGAGCGGGACTCCCTGTGGCACCTGGGCACGAGCGGGCCCGACGGGGAGCGGACGGACACCTGCAACGTCGTCATCAGCGCGGTGGGGCAGCTCAACCGGCCGAGCACCCCGGACATCCCCGGCCGCGACGCGTTCGCCGGGACCGCGTTCCACTCGGCGGCCTGGGACCACTCGGTCGACCTGGCGGGCAAGCGCGTCGCCGTGATCGGGACCGGGGCGAGCGCCTACCAGTTCATCCCGGAGATCGCCGGGGTGGCGGCCGAGGTGGTCGTGTTCCAGCGCACCCCGCCGTGGTTGCGCCCGACCCCGCACTACCACGACCCGGTGCCCGCGGGCGCGCACTGGCTCCACCGCCACCTGCCCCACTACGGCCGGTGGCACCGGTTCTGGCTCTTCGCCCCCGGGTTGCGGGGAATCCTGGAGGGGTGGGTCGTCGACCCAGACCACCCGCCGACGGAGCGCGCGGTCTCGGCGCTGAACGAGGACCTGCGGGCGGGCCTGGCCGCGGCCATGGAGGCGCAGTTGGCCGACGCGCCGGAACTCCGGGACGCCGTGATCCCGAGGTACCCGGTCGGCGCCAAGCGCGTCCTCCGGGACAACGGCCGCTGGATCGCCACGCTGAAGCGGGACGACGTGCGGCTGGTGACCGACCCCATCGAGCGGATCACCCCGACCGGGGTGGTCGCGGGCGGTGCGGCCGTCGACGTCGACGTGCTGGTCTTCGCCACCGGGTTCCGGGCGTCGCACTTCCTGGCCCCGATGGTGGTGACCGGGCGGGCGGGCGTCGACCTGCACGAGACCTGGAACGGCGCACCGCGCGCCTACCTCGGCATCGCGGTGCCGGACTTCCCCAACCTGTTCTGCCTCTACGGCCCCAACACCAACCTGGTCGGTCAGGGCGGCAGCATCGTCTACTTCTCCGAGTGCGCGACGTCGTACGTCCTCGACGCGATCCGGTTGCTGCTGGAGAGCGGCAAGAGCGCGATCCAGGTGCGCCGCGACGTCCACGACCGCTACAACGAGTGGATCGACTCGGGGAACCGGAACCGCGCGTGGGGCTGGTCGAAGGTGGGCGGTTGGTACAACGAGGGCGGGCGTTCGGCGGTGAACTGGCCCTATTCCGCGCAGGAGTACTGGCAGCGCACCCACGAGGTGGACCCCGATGACCACGAACTGTCGTGAAAGAGCCATTCCCGCGCCAGAAGGACGAGGACACAGCAGATGCCGGAAAACGAGGTTCCCCTCTCCACCGCCGCGGTGGACGTCGCCGAGGTCGCGTCCGGGCTCTCCGCCGAGATGTACCGGCAGCGGCGGCTCGGCCCGGAGGTGTTCGAGGCCGTGCTCGGAGCGGGCTTCCTGCGGCACTTCGTCCCGGCCGGTTTCGGCGGGCGGGACGGCACGTTCCGGCAACTTCTGCCCGCGGTCGCGCTGATCGGTGAGCGGTGCCCCGCCACGGCCTGGTGCGCGTCCCTCTTCGCGAGCACCCCCAGGTTCCTCGCGCTGTTCCCGCGGGCGGCGCGGCGCGAGTTCTGGGCCGACGGGCCGGACACCGCCGTGGTCTGCTCGGTGCTCCCGTTCGGCGAGGCCGTCGCCGAACGGGACGGCTGGCGGGTGTCGGGCCGGTGGCCGTACCTGAGCGGGATCGAGTTCGCCGAGTGGGCGGTCCTGTGCGCGAAGGTGCTGGTCGACGGGGAGCCCGTGTTGAAGCTGGTGGCCGTGCCGCGGGAGGCGTGCCGGGTGGAGGAGACCTGGTTCAGCGTGGGGATGCAGGCGACCGGCAGCAACACCGCCGTGCTGGAGGACGTCTTCGTCCCCGCGCACCGGGTCGTGGGTCGGGAGACCGTGTTCGCGGGTCGCCCGGTGGACCCGGCTGGTGAACCGGCCGCCCCCGTCGCACCGCTGCCCGCGGTCAACGGCCTGACCTTCGTCGTCCCCGCGCTCGGTGCGGCGCGCGGTGCCCTCGCGCTGCTGTCCGCCCACGTCGCCCGCAAGGTCCGCGACGCGCCGGTTCTCCCGGGGGCGCCCGGGGCGCAGGGGAACCTGGCCACCTGGGAATCCGTGCTGGCGCGCTCGTCCGCCGAGATCGACGCCGTCGGGCTGCTGCTGGAGCGCATCGCCGACGTGGCCGACCGGGGGGACATCACCCCCGCGGAGGTCGCCCGCGGCGCCCGCGACGCCGCGTTCGCCATCGACGTGCTCACCGGGGCGGTCAACCGGATCTTCCGCGCCGCGGGGACTGGCGGCCAGGTGGCCGACGGCCTGCTCCAGCGGCTCTGGCGCGACGTCAACTCGATCTCCACGCACCAGGCGCTCCAGTTCGAGCCCGCCGCCCGCAACTACACCAGGACCGCCTGCGAGTCCGCGGGCTGACCGCACGCCGGGCACAGCCACCCCGATCGACGACCCGAGGAGAACAGGATGACCCGACCACAGCCCACCGCCGAGGCGATCATGCGGACCGGCATGGGGTTCCAGGCGTCGAAGACGCTGCTGAGCGCCGTCGAACTCGGTGTGTTCACCGAACTGGCCGTGCGACCGGCCGGTCTCGCCGAACTGCGCGAGCGGCTGGGCCTGCACCCGCGCGGGGCGCGCGACTTCCTCGACGCGCTGGTGGCCCTCGGGTTCCTGCGCCGGGTCGACGACGTCTACCACAACACCGAGGAGACAGCCGCCCACCTCGACCGCGCCAAGCCCGCCTACGCGCACTCGGGCGGCATGCTGGACATGGCCAACGGGCGGCTCTACCGCATCTGGGCCGACCTCACCGACTCGCTGCGGACCGGCGCCGCGCACGACGAGTCCGCCGACGGTGACCTCGACACCTACGACGCGCTCTACGCCGACCCGGTGCGGCTCAAGCAGTTCCTCGCGTCCATGACCGGGATCAGCCACGCGGCGAACACCAGGATCGCCCGGCAGGTTCCCTGGAAGGACTACGGGACCGTCGCCGACCTGGGTACCGCGCAGGGGGACCTGGTGGTCCAGGTCCTGCTGGCCAACCCCCACCTGAGCGGGATCGGCTTCGACCTGCCCGCTGCCGCGCCCGTGTTCGAGGAGTACGCGGCGGAGAACGGCTTGCGGGACCGGCTGGCGTTCGTCGGCGGCGACTTCTTCACCGACGACTTCCCGCGCGCCGACGTCGTCACCTTCGGCCACGTCCTGCACAACTGGGACCTGGAGAAGAAGAAGCTCCTGCTGCGGAAGGCGTGGGACGCGCTCCCCGAGGGCGGCGCGGTGATCGTCTACGACTCGCTCGTCGACGACGACCGCTCGGAGAACGCGTTCGCACTGCTGATGAGCCTGACCATGCTGGTGGTCACCGACGGCGGCTTCGGCTACACCGCGGCCGAGTGCACGGGCTGGATGGCCGAGGCGGGGTTCAGCCGTTCGTGGTCGGAACACCTGATCGGGCCCGATTCCATCGTCATCGGGATCAAATAGCCCTTCCGAGCGCACCGTTCCCGGTACGGTCGCTCCCACCCCGCACCCCCGAACGAGGAGACCCGCATGTCATCCGATTCCCTTGTGGCGAACAAGAAGCTCGTCGCGGACTACATCGATGCGTTCTACAACAAGAAGGACTTCGACAACGCGAAGCTGATGCTCGCCGAGGACTTCGCCAACCACCACCACGGGGTCGGGGTCGGCAGGGAGCGGACGGTGGAGACGTTCAAGGAGATGGCGGCAACCCCGTTCCCCGACTTCTCGCTGACGGTCCTGCGCGCGGTCGCGGAGGACGACCTGGTCTGGACCCACGGCGTCATCCGGGTCGCACCCGGCGTGCCGCCGGTGATCGTGGTGGACATCTGGCGGGTCCGCGACGGCCTGCTGGTGGAGCACTGGGACGTGGGGCAGGCGGTCCCCGAGGGCGCCACCCTCGACGAACTGGTGCAGGGGGTCCGGTGACGAGCACGATGCGCGCGGTCACCCAGCGGTCGTTCGGCGGGCCGGACGTCCTGGAACTCGCCGAGGTGGACCGGCCCCGGCCGCTGCTGAACGAGGTGCTCGTCCGGGTGGTCGCCGCCGGGGTCAACCCGATCGACGCCCACGTGCGCTCCGGGGCGATCCCCCTGCTCGGCGAGCCGCCGTTCACCGTCGGCTGGGACGTCTCCGGGGTGGTCGAGTCCGTTTCGCCGGGGGTGAACCGGTTCGCCCCCGGCGACGAGGTCTACGGGATGCCGTGGATTCCGCGCGCCGCCAACGGGTACGCCGAGTACGTCACGGCGCCGTCGAGGCAACTGGCCCGCAAACCCGCGACGATCGACCACGTGCGGGCCGCGGGGCTGCCGCTCGCCGGGCTGACCGCGTGGCAGGCGCTGGTGGACACCGCCGGTGTCCGCGGCGGTCAGACCGTCCTGGTCCACGGCGGCGGTGGCGGGGTGGGCCACCTGGCGGTCCAGGTCGCCAGGGCCAGGGGCGCCGCGGTCATCGCCACGGCGAGCGCCGCCAAGCACGACTTCGTCCGGGACCTGGGGGCCGACGAGGTGATCGACCACCGCGCCGCCGACTTCGCCGAGGTGGTCGCGGGGGTGGACGTCGTGCTGGACACGGTGGGCGGCGACACCGCGGTCCGGTCGCTGGACGTGCTGCGGCCCGGCGGGCTCCTGGTGACCATCGTGGAGATGACCGACGCCGGGCTGGCCGCGCGCGCGGCCGGGCGCGGCCTGCGGTTCGCGGGCGTCACCGCGGAACCGGACAGCGCGGGGTTGGCGGCGCTCGCGGACCTGGTGGACTCCGGGCGGCTGCGGGTCCACGTCGGGCACGTCGTCGCGCTGGCCGACGCCGCGCGCGCCCACGAACTGATCGCCACCGGGTCCGCCCTGGGCAAGGTCGTGCTCAGGACGTGAAGCGGCTCGGGGTGGGCCACGCGGCCTGCGCGGGCAGGTTCGGCGAGCCCACCAGGGAGGGTTCGGCGGGGAAGCCCGCGGCCCTGGCGACCGCGGCGGCCTCGCCGCGGGAGTCGACGTCGAGCTTCTTGAGGATCTTCGCCACGTGGAACTTCACCGTGTGCTCGCTGATGTGCAGGTGCTCGGCGATCACCCGGTTGCGGTGCCCGTTGACCAGGTGTTCCAGCACGTCCAACTCCCTCGGGTTGAGCACGCCCAGGGGTTGGTCGCCGTGGGACAGGTCGGGGGCGGCCAGCGGGAGCCGCACGGTCACGATCGTGCCCCACTCCGGGACCGAGTCGACGTGCAGGCTGCCGTTGTGCGCCGCCACCCGGTCGGTGAGGCGGTGCACGGTGAGCGCCTCCGCGGCCAGCGTCCCCGGGCCGTCGTCGCGCACCGTGCTGCGCAGCTCGGTGTCCTCGACCTCCCAGCAGACCCGGATGCGGTTGACCCCGCCCTGTTCGAGCATGGTCAGCACGGTGCCGCGGATGACCGCGCGGGCGGTGCGGGCGATGTCGGCGGGGATCAGCCGGTTCCGGCAGGCCACGGGGGAGAAGTCCAGGGCCACGCCGCCGTAGCGCGACAGCAGGCCCAGCATGTCGGAGAGCCTGCCGTAGGCGTCGCCGACCACCTCCTCGTGCGGCGCCGGGTCGTCGTCGTCGGTGGCCCGCAGTTCGACCATCGCCGAGGCCACGAGGTCGATGGCCGTCCGGCGCGCGGTCCGGTCGTCGAGGCCGCGGCTGCGCAGCACGCCCAGCAGGGCGGTCAGCGTGGTGGCGTGCGCGTCGGTCAGGCCCGCGATGACCCTGGCCCGCTCGCTGTTGGCGATCCACGGCGTGCTGACCGGCACCGCCGCGGGCAGCAGGTCGAGGATGCGGCTGGTGACCAGGTCCCACAGCGCCTGCACCACCGGGGGAGCGGCGGCCGGGTGGTCGCCGGTGGTGAGCACGGCCAGCAGTGCCCCGGCGGAACCCGACGGCGCCGAGGCCACCGCGAGGACGGGCCGGGGGGAGCCCGCGAGGGTGGCTTCCCCGACCCAGGGGGTGCCGACGTCGACGAGGGTGGAGAGCCTGGTCAGCTCGACGGTGGTCACCTCGCCGACGAGCGCGGCGTCCCCGTGCGCCCACATCGGTGTCTTGGGGCAGTCGCCGGAGAGCATCACCAGGGCGGTGTGCGGGAGGAAGTCCGCGGTGACCTCGGACAGGGTCGCGAGGATCTGCCGCAGCGGCGCCCGCAGCACCTGGCCCGCCGCGGCCAGCACCCGCTGTGGTTCCGCCCATCCCCCTGGTGTCATGGGTTCATGCTAGTTACCCACGGCTCACCGCTCACCACTCTTCCGGTTAGGTTAAACCAGTCGGAAGGCTAGTGGCCTGGCCGCTTCTCCACTGGTGGACTCGTGTTCCGCAGGAGGGGTGACCCCTGCGCGTTCCGGGGGATTCCAGAGGAAGGCCACGCGATGATCGACGGTCCGTACCGGGGTGAGGTGGCCCTGGTGACAGGTGCGAACAAGGGGATCGGGCTGCGGATCGCCCGGCGGCTCGGCGAGGTGGGGATGACCGTCCACCTCGGGGCCAGGGACCAGGAGCGGGGCCGCGCGGCCGAGCGGGAACTCCGGGCCGACGGGCTCGACGCCCGGTTCACCCGGATCGACGTGACGGTCCAGGAGCAGGTCGAGGCGGCTGCCGAGCGGATCGGGGCCGAGCACGGCAGGCTCGACGTCCTGGTCAACAACGCCGGGGTCGTGGTCGAGTGGGGAATCCCCACGGCGGAGATCACCGCGGAGCACATGCGCGCCGCGTTCGAGGTCAACGTGTTCGGCACGGTCGCGGTGACCAACGCGTTCATCCCGCTGCTCAGCCGCTCGGCCAACGCGCGGGTGGTGAACATCTCCAGCCCGCTGGGGTCGCTGAGCCTGCTCAGCGACCCGGAGAACCCGATCTCCACCCGCGGCCTGCTGCCCTACAGCTCCTCCAAGGCGGCCCTCAACGCGGTCACCCTCGTGTACGCGAACGCGCTGCGCGGAGAGGGCATCAAGGTCAACGCGGCCAACCCCGGCCTGGTCGCCACCGACCTCAACTCCCGCTCGCCCTTCAGCCGCGGCGTGCTCACCCCGGAGCAGGGTGCCGAAGTCCCGGTCCGACTGGCCCTGCTGCCCGAGGACGGTCCCACCGGATCGTTCCGGGGCAGTGGTGACGGTGACGGTTCGGTGGACGTGGTCGTGCCCTGGTGATCCCGCCCCGGTGCGGACCGGCCGACCGGCCGCGCCCGGCTGTCGGAGCCACGTCCACCCGATCGGGGCGCCCGGGAACCCGATCGGCCGTTGTCCGGCCGCGACCGGCGGCACCATCCTGTGTGCCGTCCGCCAACCGATCGCGTACGGAGGCCCCATGCCGGTCAACGACCTGCTCAAAGCCAAGATCAACCACGGGTTCGACCACCTGGACGTCGACGGGGACGGTCTGCTCACCGAGCAGGACCACGTCCTGATGGGCAAGCGGGCCGCCGAGGCCCTCGGGCACGCCCCCGGTTCGCCGAAGGAGCAGGAGATCGTCGACGCCTACCTGCGGGTGTGGCGCGAGCTGCACCTGCCGCACATCCCCGGCGGGGGGACCTCGATCTCGCGCGAGCAGTTCCTGGCCTCCACCGGTTCGCTGTCCGACGACCCGGAGGCCGCGCGGGCGAGCGTGGGCGCGCTGGCCCGGGCGTTCCTCGCCGTGGCCGACACCGACGCGGACGGCCGGGTGAGCCCCGCCGAGTACCTGGCGTTCCAGCGCGGGCACTTCCCCGGCCTGACCGAGGCCGAGGCCACCGAGGCGTTCGCGCACCTCGACATCGACGGCGACGGCCACCTCACCGCCGAGGAGTTCACCAGCGCCTGCGTGGAGTTCTGGTCGAGCACCGACCCGGGTGCCCCGGGCAACTGGTGGATGGGGCGGTCCTTCGCCTGATCCGACCCGCGGGTGGTCGACCCCGTCCCCGGCGGCGGGGTCGGCGCCCGGCCGGGCCGGTCAGACGAAGGCGCCCATGCCGGTGATCGCCCGGCCCACGATGAGCTGGTTGATCTCGCGGGTGCCCTCGTAGGAGTAGAGCGCCTCCGCGTCGGCGAAGAAGCGGGCCACGTTGTTGGTGAGCAGGATTCCGTTGCCGCCCAGCACTTCCCTGGCCAGCGCCACGGTCTCCCGCATGCGGGTGGTGACCACGGACTTCACCAGGGCGGAGTGCTCGTCCTTGTTGACGCCGTGGTCCTGCAACTGGGCCAGGCTGACCACGAGGGCGAGCGAGGAGGTGACGTTGCCGACCATGGTGGCCAAGTGGTCCTGGATGAGCTGGAACTTGGCGATCGGGCGGCCGAACTGGACGCGTTCGGTGGCGTAGGCCAGGGCCAGTTCATAGGCGGCCATCATGCAGCCGACCGCGCCCCAGGCGACCCCGCCGCGGGTCAGCCGCAGCACGTCGCCGGTGTCGCGGAAGCTCTCGGCGCGCTGCAACCGGTCCCGCTCGGCGACCCGGCAGTCGGTCAGCACGATGTCGGCGTTCTGCACCGTGCGCAGGGCCACCTTGTCCTCGATCTTGGTGGCGGAGAAGCCGGGGGTGCCCTTCGCCACGACGAACCCCTTGACGTGGTGGTCGGCCTCGTCCCGGGCCCAGACCACGACGAGGTCGGCGAAGGTGGCGTTGCCGATCCACCGCTTCTCCCCGTTGAGCACCCACTCGTCGCCCTCGCGGCGGGCCGTGGTCTCCAGGCCGCCCGCCACGTCGGAGCCGCCGTGCGGTTCGGTGAGCGCGAAGGCCCCGATCTTCTCCATCCGGGCCATCGCGGGCAGCCAGCGCTCGCGCTGCTCGTCGGAGCCGCACCGGTTGATGCTGCCCATCGCCAGACCGGTGTGCACGCCGTAGAAGGTGTTGATCGACGGGTCGGCCCTGCTGATCTCCAGCGCGAGGAAGCCGCTGAGCAGCCGGGTGCCGTAGTGCGCGGCCAGGCCCTCGTACCGCAGGCCCGCGATGTCCAGGGCGCGCAGGCCGTCGATGATCTGGAAGGGGAACTCCGCGCGCGACCAGTGGTCGTTGGCGATCGGTTCGACTTCGGTGCGCAGGAACTCCCGCACCCGCATGACGATGTCGCGCTCGTCCTCCGCGAGCAGGTTCTCGAAGCCGAAGAAGTCACCGGTCAGCGTCTCGAAGTGCCGGTCGCCGCTGCGGGGGAAGGTGCTCGCGCTGCTCTGCACGGCGCTCATGGTGTTCCTCTCGGTCAGGTGTCGGTCCGCGCCTGCGCGCGGGCGTTGAGGACGGCGATCTCCCGCAGGTCCCTGGCGCGGGTCAGGTCCGCGTAGTCGTGCCCGGCGTAGGCGCCCTCGGTGGCCTCGACGAGCCGCGCGATGACCTCGTCGGTGAGTTCGGGTGTGCCGAGGTCGCGCCAGCGGCGGGCCATGCCGGGGCCGAGGTGTTCCAGGAAGTGCCGGAAACCGCCGGGGCCACCGCCGAGGTGGTAGCTCAGGAACGGGCCGCCGGTCGCCCAGCGCGGCCCCACCGACTCGGTGACCACCGTGTCCAGTTCGGCCGGGGTGACCACGCCGCGCAGCACCAGGTCGACGGCCTCGCGGAACATGGCCGACTGCAGGCGGTTGGCGACGAACCCGGGCGTCTCCTTGCGCACGTGCACCGGGACCTTGCCCAGGCCCCGGTACAGGGCCATGGCCCGCTCGACGGTGTCCGGGGAGGTCCGACGACCCGCCACGACCTCCACCAGCGGCAGCAGGTGCGGCGGGTTGAACGGGTGGGCCACCACCACGCGCGCGGCGGCGTCGTCGGTGAGGTGTTCGGCGATGTCGCTGGGTTGCAGGCCGGAGGTGGAGGAGGCGAGCAGCGCGCCCGCCGGGGCGGCGGCGGCGAGGTCGGCGAACAGCCGCTGCTTGAACCCCAGGTCCTCGGGGCCGTTCTCCTGCACCAGGTCCACCGTGTTCACCGCCGCGCCCAGTTCGGTGTGCACCCGCACCCGCCGTTCCAGCACCTCGGCCGCCACCGGTTCGAGCAGCGTCGGGGCGAACTGGCGCAGGCCCCCGGCCACCGCCTCTTCCAGGTCGGGCCGCGGGTCCTGGATGTGCACCGACCAACCGTGCGCGGCGAACAGGACGGCCCAGGACAGCCCGATGGTGCCCGCCCCGATCACCGCGACCGTGCCGGGGGAGTCGGCGCTCACAGGTCCTCCAGGTAGTCGTGCACCGGGTGCACCGGTTCCAGGGTCAGGTCGGTGCGCACGTGCGACGCGGCCACGACCTCCCGCACCGGCAGGTCGGCCAGCGGCGCCAGGACGTGCTCGAACAGGTGCAGCCGGGCGGGACCGGACCATGCCTCGTGCACGACGACGTCGGTGATCCGGGTGCGCACCAGGTCGCACACCTGCGGCCGGGGGCCGTAGCCCGCCACGATCTTGACCATGAACGTGGGCACGGTGATCTGCGCTCCGGCTTCGGCGAGGTCCATCGGCCGGTGCTTGTAGGCCATGGTCGCGGCGGCGACCCGCAGCGAGCCGACGTCCAGGGTGCCGACCAGCGCCCCCTCCTCGACCCGCAACGCGGGCTTGCCCGGCCCCTTCGGGTAGGCGCTGCTCTCGCGGCCCGCCGCGGTGCCCGCGAAGCTGTCGAGGTACATCGCGTGCAGGTACTCGCCGCGCTCGCCATCGAAGGACACCGGGATCGCCTGCCCGCACTCGGTGTACGGCCCGAAACCCGGGACGTCGCCCATCCGCATCACCTCGAACCGCACCAGGTCGTCCTCGACCTCCAGCGGCTCGGGCACGACCCGCCGCAGGGCGTCCGGGTCGGTGCGGTAGACGACGTTGAGGTACTCGCGGTCGGTGAACCTGCGGCGGACCCGCGCGTAGGGCGGCGCGGTGAGCGGGGTGGTGCCCGCCGCCACGATGTCCTCGGCCGTCAGCCGCCCGGTGCTCACGCGCCGGTCCCCGGCGTGCCGACCACGGACTTGGCCACCAGGTCAGCGATCGCCTCGGCGTCGTAGCCCAGCTCGGTGAGCAGTTCGGTGGTGTGCTGGCCGAGCGCCGGGGTGTGGCTGCGGATCGTCGGCGGCGTCCCGGAGAACCCCAGCGGGTTGCCGACCACGCGGTAGGCCCCCTCGGTCGGGTGCTCGGCCACCGACAGCAGACCGCCCCCGGTGAAGTACGGGTCCTCGGCGGCGTGGTCGAGGTCGAGCACGGGGGAGAAGGGGATGCTGTTGTCGGCGCAGATCCGCGCCCACTGCGCCGTGGTCCGCTCCGGCGCCAGTTGCTCGATCAGCTCGTAGAGGTCGGAGTAGTGCCGGACGAGCTGCCCGGAGGTGGCGAACCGCTCGTCCCCGGCGAGGTCGGGCCGGTCGATCGCGGTGAAGAAGTTGCGGATGTCGCGGGGGGTGTAGGGGATGATGCACGCCCAGCCGTCCGCTGTGGACATCGCGCGGTGACCCGCGGACAGCGAGCGCGGGAACCCCACCGGCCCGGCAGGCGGCTCGAAGGTCTGCCCGGCCAGGTGTTCCACCAGGTTGAACGCGAGCATGGTGTCGGTCATCGGCACCTCGACGTGCTGGCCCGCACCGGTGGCGCGCTGGTGGATCACCGCGATCAGCGCGGCGTAGACGATGGTCAGCGCGCACACCTTGTCCGCCAGGATGGTCGGCACGTAGGTGGGCGTCCCGGTGGCCCGGCGCATCAGGTCGGCGAGGCCGGACCCGGACTGCACGATCTCGTCGTAGGCCGCGTGGTCGGCCCGGTCCGAGTTCCCGCGGAAACCCTGCGCGGAGCAGTACACCAGCCTCGGGTTGACCGCGGCGAGCGATTCGTAGTCCAACCCCAGCCGCCGCAGCCCGCCCGGTCGGGTGTTGGTGATCAGCACGTCGGCGCTGCGCACCAGGTCCAGGAACACCTCCCGGCCCTCGGCGGACTTGAGGTCCAGCGACAGGCTGCGCTTGTTGCGGTTGACGTTGAGGGCCAGCGCGCCCATGCCCTCGTGCCGCTGCGGGTGGGTGAAGCGCGTCATGTCCCCGGCCGGTGGCTCGACCTTGATCACGTCGGCGCCGAAGTCACCGAGGATCTGCGCCGCGTACGGGCCCATCACCACGGCCGCCATGTCGATCACCCGGATGCCCCGCAGAGCCGCGGTGGGCTCGGCTGCGCTCATGTCGGTCCCTCTTCCTCGACGTCGGCATTCCGCTACGTCTACCCGGCGCTGGGCCGGTGACACATCGCCGAGGGGGTTTCACCTGACGGGAGGGGTCCGCCGAGCGGATCAGAAGGCGTAGCGGACGCGCAGGTACGGGGCGCACTCGGTGACGAGGGCGAGGAACTGGTCGAGGAATTGGCGCTTGAGGCCCGCGCGGTAGCGCACGTTCGCGGCGCCGTTCTCGCTGCGCTTGGGTTCCTGCAGGCGCGGCTGCCACAGGAGGTCTTCCGCGCGCGGGTGCCAGGCGAGGTTCACCTGGTGCAGGGCCAGGTTGTGGGTGAGCATGATGACCTCGGCGGCGAGCTGGGCCTTCGTGGTGGGGGAGGTGGCCTCGCCCAGGGTGGTGAGCAGTTCGCGCCAGTCGGCGAGCCAGTTGTCGTGCACGACGACGGGGCTGAGGTTGAGGTGGACCTCGTAGCCCGCCGCGACGAAGTCGTCGATGGCGGCCAAGCGCTCGGGGACCGGGGTGGTGCGGATGTCGAGCAGCTTCGCCGTGGCCTCGGGCATCA
Organism: Actinokineospora spheciospongiae; assembly: GCF_003182415.1. NCBI lineage: Bacteria > Bacillati > Actinomycetota > Actinomycetes > Pseudonocardiales > Pseudonocardiaceae > Actinokineospora > Actinokineospora spheciospongiae. The sequence continues at coordinate 219,620 of NZ_QHCP01000004.1, forward strand.
GGGAGAAGCGGACGCGGGTGCGGCCAGCCGGGTCCCAGTCGAGCAGGTCGCGGTTGACGTACTTGGTGGCGAAGGACGCCTTCGCGGTCGGCTGGGTGCGGAAGAGCGCCACCAGGTCGCGGACGTTGTCGCTGACCAGGGCGTCGGCCGAGCAGTCGGAGTTCTCGCCGATGTCGTAGACCCAGGCGTGCGGGTCGCACTGGTCCGGGGCGGGCTTGGGGCCCTGGCGGGCGATGTGCCGGGCCAGGTAGCCGGTGATCTGCTCGATGTTGGCGAAGACGGTGATCGGGTTGGAGTAGCCCTTGCGGCGGGGCACGTAGCAGTACGCGCAGGCCATGGCGCACCCGTTGGCCGTCGACGGGGCGATGAAGTCGGCGGAGCGGCCGTTGGGGCGGGCGGCGAGGGACTTCTTGACCCCCAGCACCAGCGCCTCCCGCTTGATCCGCACCCAGCGCCGGGCGTTGGCCTCGTCGCCGTGCAGCTCCGGGATGCGCCAGTGGCTCTCGACCTCCACGCGCTCGGCGTCGGGGAAGCGCTCCAGCACGGCCCGGCCACGCGGCAGCTCGGCGGCGGCGGGCTCCACGTAGATGCGGGTCGGGTTGAGCAGGGGCGCGGTCACGGTTCCAGTATCCGGGATGGACCGACATTCCGCGGTGGGCGCCGCGCCCTCAGGTGCGGCGCAGGACCACCAGGGCGATGTCGTCGTCCTTGTCCCGGCCGAAGGTGGCCAGGAGGCGGCGGCAGACGGCTTCCGGCTGCTCACCGGGGTCCATGGACGCGCGGAGGGTCTCCAGGTCGTCGTCGAGGGGAACGGCCCGGCGCTCGACGAGCCCGTCGGTCATCAGCACGATCGTGGAGCCCCTGGAGAACGCGATGGTGGTGGCCTCGGGCCGGGGGACCTCGATGCCGAGGATCGCGCCGGGCAGGGGCAGGTAGGCGGCGTGCTCGTCGTCGATGAGCAGGGGCGGGATGTGGCCCGCGTTGGCGATGGTGGCGGTCTCCGCCGCCAGGTCGAGCAGGATCAGGCACAGGGTGGTCAGGCCGGTGGGGTGGAAGCGGCAGACCATCGCGTTGAGCAGGGCGATGATCTCGGTGGGGGTGTGGCCCTCGATGGCGTAGGCGCGCAGGGCGTGCCGGACCTCGCCCATGACCGTCGCCGCCTCGATCGAGTGGCCGGTGACGTCGCCGATGGCCACCAGCACACCGGTGTCGAGCTCGGTGACCTCGTAGAAGTCGCCGCCGACCTGGGCGACGCTGGAGGCGGGGACGTAGCGGGCGGCCATGGTGAGGCCGGGCACGACCGGCAGGCGGCTCGGCAGCAGGCTGCGCTGCAACGACAGGGCGATGTCGTGCTCGTCGGTGTAGGCGAGCAGGCCGCGGGCGGCGACGGCGGTGGTCTGGCCGAGCTGGATCAGCAGGTCGCGTTCCTCGCCGGTGGTGACCGCCGCCGCGGGCAGGGCCACGCAGGTGGCGGGCTGCTCGGGGTCGGTGTGCACGACGGCGGCGGTGACCTCCGCCGCGGGCCACTGCTCGCCGGGGTCGGTGAAGGTGACCAGTTGCACGGTGTTGGTGGGGTCCAGTGCGGACCGCGGTGGCCCCGGGGTGGCCCGCCACTGCGGCACCAGCGGGTCGGGGTGCTCGGCTCGGGTGGTGACCGGCCTGTCCGGCCCCTCGCCGCAGCCCCACAGGTGCGCGCCGCTGGGCAGCACGACCAGGACCGTCACCGGCTGGCCCAGGACCGCCGTCGCCCCGCGCACCGCGGCGGCGAGCAGGGCGGGGAAGGTGCGGGCGGTGTTGATCTCCAGCCCGGCCTCGGTGAGCCTGCTCAGCCTGCCCGCCAGGTTCTCCGCCGCCGCGCGGGCCCGGTAGTAGCGCAGCGCCGCCTTCACCGTGGCCTGCAACTCGCCGGGATCGATCGGTTCGCTGAGGTAGGCGTCCGCGCCCCGGGTCAGGCCGGTGGCGCGGTCGCCCGCCTCGACGTGGCTCGCCGACACGTGCACCACCGGGATCGCCGCGGTGGCCGCGTCGCCCTTGAGCACCTCGCACACGTCGAAGCCGCTCATGTCCGGCAGGTTCACGTCCAGGATCACCAGGTCGACGACCTCGTCGCGGACGGTGTCCAGGGCGGCGCGGCCGGTGGCGGCCTCCAGCACCTCGTGCCCGGCGCGGCGCAGCCAGCCACCGGTGATGTAGCGGTTGGCCTCGGTGTCGTCGACCACCAGGATGCGCGCGGGGGCGTCCGGGTCGACGCGGTTCACAGTCGTCACAGGTCCGCCAGTGCTCGCCGGATCGCCTCCCGGACCGAGTCCGTCGAGAGGCGGGACTTGTGCAGCGTGGCCACCGGTGCCTCCTCGCCGTCGTCAGACGGTACCGCTTCCGCCGCGGACAGCGCCACGACGGCGATCCCCGCCGCGACCAGCGCGTCCAGCAGGGCGTCCGCCTCGGGGGGCGCCAGGTCGAGCACCACCAGCCCGGGCCGCTCGGAGGTGACCGCGGCGGCCAGGTCGGCGGGGGCGACCGGGACGCAGGGGCCGTCGCCGAGCGCCGCCACGACGCTGGTCAGGCGACCGCGCAGGGTGTCGTCGTCGGTGACCACCAGCACCGTGCCGACGTCGGGCAGCGGCTCCGGGCTGGGCAGCCGCACGGTCACCTCGGTGCCCACCCCCGCCCGGCTGCTCAGCTCCAGCGAGCCGCCGAGCACCTGCGCCAGGGTGCGCGCGTACGGCAGGCCGAGGCCGGTGCCGGGGCTGCGCGCCTGCAACGGGTTGGGCACCTGGTGGAACTCCTCGAAGACGCGGTCGAGGTGCTCGGCGTCGATGCCGATGCCGGTGTCGGTGACCCGGAACACCCAGTCGCCGCCCGCGTCGACCTCGACCGCGACGCGGACGCTGCCCCGCTCGGTGAACTTGAGGCTGTTGGAGACCAGGTTGCGCAGGATGTGGACGAGCAGCTTCTCGTCGGTCACCAGCGTCGCCGCGGGTGCCTCGACGAAGACCAGGTCGACCCCGGAGGCCGCGGTGGTGGCCACGAACATGTCCCGCACCTGCGCGAACAGCAGCCGGGGGTCGACCGGGGCGAGGACCGGGACCAGCCTGCCGGACTCGGCCTTGGCCACGTCCAGCAGCTCGTTGACCAGTGCCAGCAGCCCCGCCCCCGAGCGCTCGACCAGCTCGAGCTGGCGGCGCTGGTCGTCGGTCAGCGGGTCGGCGCCGGGGCCCAGCAGCAGCCGGGCCAGGCCGACGATGGCGTTGACCGGGGTGCGCACCTCGTGGCTGACGTTGGACCAGAACCGGTTCTTGGCCGTGCTGGCCCGGTTCAGCTCGATCGTCTTGTTGTCCAGCTCGGCGTAGAGGGCGACGACACCGCGGTTGGTCTCCTCCAGCTCCTCGGTGAGCTGGCTGTAGAGCGCCATCACGCCGCGGTTGGTCTCCTCCAGCTCCTCGTTGACGTGCACCAGCTCGCGGCGCTTGGCCTCCAGGGCGTCCAGCGTCGCCAGCAGTTCCTCGTTCTGCGTCCGCAACTCGTCGGCGGCCTCCCGGCCGGTGAGCGCGTCCACCGCCTCCCGCAGGCGGGTCAACTGCTTGCCGCTGAGCGCGGGGGCTCCCGGCGGCAGGTTCTTGGTGACGGTGATGGTCAGCGCGAGGTCCGCCTCCTCGGCGGCGAACTCGTCGAGCAGGCGCTGCGCGGTCTTCCAGCCCGGCTGGTCGGCCTCGTTCCCCTTGGCCGCGGTCCGCAGCCGCACCCGGAGCGCGTGGTCGGTCACCTCGAACTCCACCACCAGCGGCACCTCCCCGGTGAGCAGGATGCGCCCGAGGTCGCTGAGCGCGGTGGCCACCCTGATCCGGTCCTGGAACTCCAGCCCCACCGCCGCCGCGACCTCCCGGCCGCACTGGCGGAGCTGGAACACCGACTGCCCACCCGACAGCGTCAGCCGCAGCAGGCTGGTCGGCTTCCCCCCGGCCGTCATGCCCGCTCCGCCCGGGCCACCAGCACGCTCGCGTCGTCGCGGCGCACCCCGGCGTCGCGCAGCAGGGTCAGCGCGACCACCAGCGGCGGGTGCGCGCCCAGGCCGGGGGCCAGCTCCCACCGGTCGGTGAGCCCGTCGGAGTGCAGCACCACCACCGCGCCCGGTGGCAGCGGGTACTCGAACATCCGCACCGAGCGGGCCTGGTACCCGGCGATCCCGGGCAGCGACACCATGCCGCGCCTGCGCTCGGCCACCACCGACCCGCCGATGTTGCCCAGGCCCGCGTAGCGCACCACACCCCGGTCCTGGTCCAGTTCGGCGACGGCCACCGCCCCGCCCCGACTGCCGGACATCGCCTCGTGCAGGCGGCGCACCATCGCGTCCGGCGCGGTCGGCGCCGAGCCCAGGAACGCCCGCACCGCCAGGGCGGACGCGGTGGCCGCGAGCGGGCCGTGCCCGGACCCGTCGCACAGCAGCAGCCCGAGCCTGCCGCCGTCGCGGCGGACCGCGTAGGCGTCGCCGCAGGCCCCCTCACCGGTCATCGGCCTGGTCACCCCGGCGAACGGCTCCCGCGGCACCGGCCCGCGGCCCGGGGTGAACAGCGCGGTCAGGACCGTGCCGTCCGAGCCGGAGCGCACCGCGGTGGCGTCGGCGAGCCTGCGCACCGCGCCCAGCCCGATGCCCAGCGTGCCGGTGGTGGAGTGCCCGTCGAGGAAGGCCAGCCCGGTGCTCGACATCCCCGGGCCGTGGTCGACGGTGGCCACCTCGACCGCCGAGGTGTCCCCGGTGCGCACCTCCCGCAGCAGCAGCGAGCCGCGGTCGGCGTGCTTGTGCAGGTTGGAGGCCAGTTCCATCGTCGCCAGCCCGACCTCGGCGCCCCGGCTGCCGGAGAACCCCAGCCGCTCGGCCAGGGCCGCCGCGGCCCGGCGCGCGGTGCCCGCGGTGACCCGGTCGTCGATCCGGAACCAGGCGACATCCTCGGTCACCGGGGGCTCGGCGGTCACCGCGACCACTTGACGATGGTCACCGTCGTGCCCCGGCCGACCTCGGTGTCCAGGGTGAACTCGTCGACCAGCCTGCGGCTGCCGCTGAGGCCCAGGCCCATGCCCTTGCCGCTGGTCCAGCCCTCGGTCAGGGCCAGGTCGAGGTCGGGGATGCCAGGACCCTCGTCGACGAACCGGGCGCGGATGCCGACCCGTCTGCCGTTGGTGGGCATGTCGATCACGACCCGCCCGCCGCCGCCGTAGGTCAGGGTGTTGCGGGCCAGTTCGCTGGCGGCGGTGACGACCTTCGTCTGGTCGACCAGCGACAGCTTGGCCTCCTGCGCCCTGGTGCGCACCAGTTGCCTGATCCGCACGATGTCCTCGTCCGCGCCGATCGGCAGCTCGATCGCCGCCGCGGCGGTCACCGGTCGACCGGCTGGTCGTCGTCGGCGCGGCCGAGGACGTCGGAGCGGGTACCGCCGATCTGGCGCAGGATCGCCAGGCCCTTCTCCAGGTTGAGCGCGGTGCGCACGTTGCCCAGCGTCAGCCCCAGCTCCACCAGCGTGATCGCCACCGCCGGGCGCATGCCGACGACCACGGTGGTGGCGTCGAACAGCCGCGAGGTGGAGGCGATGGTGGCGAACATCCGGCCGATGAACGAGTCGACGATGTCGACCGCGGAGATGTCGATGACCACACCCCGGGCGCCGGTGTCGCAGATCTGCTCGGACAGGTCTTCCTGCAACGCGAGCACGTCGCGGTCCTGCAGGTCGATCTGGATGGAGACCAGCAGCACGTCGCCGATCTTGAGGATGGGGATGCGCTCCACGTCAGCGCCCGGTCCGACCGCGCACCACGTCGACGCCCGAGCGCCGCAGCGCGTGCAGCAGCGCGTCGGCCAGGGAGGCCTTGGTGGTGATGTCGCCGAACTCGATGCCCAGCTCCACGATGGTCTGCGCGATGTGCGGGCGGATGCCGGAGATCGTGCACTCCGCGCCCATCAGCCGCGCCGCGGTGGCGGTCTTGAGCAGGTACTGGGCGACCTGGGTGTCGACCGCCAGGACCCCGGTGATGTCGATGATGGCGTGCTCGGCGCCGGTGTTGACCAGCGACTCCAGCAGCTTCTCCATCACCACCTGGGTGCGCCCGGAGTCCAGCGTGCCGACCAGCGGCACCGCCAGCACCCCGTCCCACAGCTTGACCACCGGCGTGGTCAGCTCCAGCAACTGCGCGGCCTGCTCGTCGATGACCTCCTCGCGGGCCTTGGCGTAGGCCTCGAACGTCCACAGCCCCAGCGCGTCGAGGAGCTGGGAGACGGTCACCAGCTCGGCGATGCCCGCGCCCTCATCGCCCTCGATCACCTCGAACACGGCCCGCTTGAGCGAGAAGACGCCGGTGGCGGTCTCGGTCGGGGTGAAGCCTGCCCGCGCCCGCCGCCGCGACAGCTCCGAGAGCAGCGCCCGCACCTCGGCGTACGCCTCGTCGTCGACGTCGCGGCTGCCGGTCTCGACCGCCGCCAGGAAAGCCTCGAACAGCTCGCCCAGCTCGCGCTCCAACTCGGCCCGGCTGACCCGGCCGCGCAGCGGTGCGGCGGTCAGCTCCACCCAGCGCTCGGTGAGGGACCGCGCGGACGATCGCAGCAGCCCCGAGATCCCGTCGTCGCGCCCTGCCGCAACCGTCATCAACGCCTCCTCGAACCTTCGACTCGCGGCAGCTTAGCCTCGCCCGCTCCGGCCGCACCCGGTGCCGCGCCCGTGTCCGCGCGGGGCCGGTCGCCGGGGTCGCGCCGCGGTGCGGCGTCGGGGGTGACGCGCCCGCCGGGAGGTAGGGTGGGACGTCCGGTATCAGCTCACACGGCGATTGCCACGCGCTTGTGCTGTTCACCCGATGTGCACCGTAGGGCGTGGGATGGGGTTGGCGATGGGTGGTGGCCGCGGTCCGGACGTGCGGCTGCGCGTGCTCGAGGCGATCACCGACACGGCGCTGCGGGACCTGGACCTGGACAAGCTGTTCGAGGTGATGGTGTGGCGGGTGCGCGAGCTGTTCGCCGTCGACACCGCGACCATCCTCCTGCTCGACGTCCGCGGTGAGCAGTTGGTGGCCAGGGCGACCTCGGGCCTGGAGGAGGAGGTCTTCCAGGGCGTCCGCATCCCGGTGGGGACGGGGTTCGCCGGGCGGGTCGCCCGGGAGCGCGAGCCGGTGGCGCTCGACCACGTCGACGAGTCCACGGTGGTCAACCCGCTGCTGTGGGAGCGGGGCCTGCGGGCGCTGCTGGGCGTGCCCATGGTGACCCAGGGCGAGGTGGTCGGGGTGCTGCACGTCGGCAGCACCACACCCCGCCGGTTCACCGACGAGGAGGTCGACCTGCTGCAACTCGTCGCGGACCGGCTGGCGATGGCCGCGCACACGCACCGGTCGCGGTCGGAGCGGGCCGCGGCGGCCATGTTGCAGGACAGCCTGCTGCCCGGCCTCCTGCCGACCTCCCCGGACTGGGACCTGGCCGCCCGCTACGTCACCGGGGCCGAGAGCGGCGTCGGCGGCGACTGGTACGACGTGTTCGACCTCCCCGGCGGGCGCATCGGCCTGGTCGTCGGTGACGTGGCGGGCAACGGGCTGGCCGCGGCCATCGTCATGGGGCGCCTGCGCAGCGCCCTGCGCGCCTACGCCCTGGAGTTCACCGACCCCGCGGAGGTGCTGGGCAAGCTCGACCGCAAGGCCACCCACTTCGCGGGCCACGGCATGGCCACGGTCGCCTACGCGGTCGTCGAGACGGCGACCGGCCGCATGGACCTGGCCCTGGCGGGCCACCTCCCGCCCCTGATCGCCGTGCCGGGGCGGGAGACCGCGTTCGTCGACGCCCCCCTCGGCCCGCCGGTCGGCTACGGCTTGGCCATCACCGGGCGCCGCAGCGCCCGCGCCGACATCCCGTTCGGCGCCCTGATCGCCTTCTACACCGACGGCCTGGTCGAGCGCCGCGAGCTGGACCTGGACAGCCGCCTGGAAACCCTCCGGCGGGTGGTGACCCCGGTGTCGCCGGAGCGGGCCTGCGTCCGCATCATGGCCGCCCTCGTCGGCGACCGGCCCGCCACCGACGACATCACGCTGCTCGCGATCCGGCACAAGCACGCGTCCGAGCCCGACCGGGCCGCCGCGCCCTGGATCACGTCCACGCCCTGAGCCCCGTCGGCGGCGTGGGCACCGGCCGCCGTGGGCGGTTCCCGCACCGCGAGGTGGGGCCGGAATGACCTCGGCTCCCTTTCCCCGGAGATCTGGGCGTGCCCCTCGCTCCCGGCTTTCCGCGCCTCCGCCGACGGCGGGGCGGAGAAGTGTCGGAAGAATCAGGAGGTGCGAATGGTATCCCTGTGGGTGACGACGAAAAATAACTCCGGGCGAGCCGTTCGGCTCGCCCGGAGTTCTAACGCTTTTCGCGATCCCGCTCAGTGCGGATCACGGCGACACAGACCCGGTGTGGGTCAGTTGTCCCAGTCGCCCGCGCTGGAGGCGATCTCCGCCGACGAGGCGCCGTTGGGGCCCGCCACGTTCGAGGACCACAGGAAGGCGGCGCCCTGGTCGTCGCCGTCGTAGTCCTCGTCGTCGTCGTTGTTGTAGTTGCCGTGGTGGTTGTGGTGGTGGGGGTGGTCGTCGCCCGCGTAGGCCGCGACCGTGTTGCTGCTGGCGCCACCCGGACCGGTGGCGACCTGCTGGCGCAGGTAGAAGGCGTTGCCCTCGTCGTCGACGGCGCTGACGACGCGGTCGGCGTACGTGCCGTTGGGGCCCGCCGTGGCCGAGCTGGCGCTGTAGTCATCCGCGAGGGCCATTCCGGCCGCACCGACCGTCAGCGGGATCGCGATGAGGCTGCCGACGACCATCCGCGTGATGCTTCGCATTGTTGTCTCCCGATGTTGTAGGTATTCGGTATTAAGTGCCGCCGTTCTCGGCCTGCGCTATTGAAACTACCTGCGCGACTCGGCGGCGCAAGTCCTCTTTCCTGGTCTTCATCCGGACGTGTGAGAATCGGGTGAGGTCCTTGATCGACGTTTAACCCGCGAAAATGCGTTGTCTTCCGGATTCCCGGCACCCCGCCGGAATGGCGCGGGCGCGGCGGTGCGGCCCGGCCCCGGTGGCGCCGCGGTGCCCGGCGCCGCCGTCGCCCCGACGCGACCGGGCGCGGGCCTGTTACCGTGCGTCCACAGCCGACCGGGTGGCTCCCCGACACCCGCGAGCCGGTGTCCCGGCCCCCGGGACGATCTGTGAGGTTGTGCGGTGGACGTCCCGGAGCCGGTCCTGCCGCCGGAGGACGACGCCGAGGACATCTACGAGCACGCCCCCGTCGGCCACCTGTCCACCCGGCCGGACGGCCTCATCGTCAAGGTCAACGCGACACTGCTGCGCTGGCTGGGTCGCACCCGCGCGGACCTGGTCGGCAGCCGCCGCTTCGCTGACCTGCTCCCGGTCGGCGACCGGATCTACCACGAGACGCACCTGTCCCCGCTGCTGCTGGTGCACGGCGAGGTCAACGGCATCGCCGTGCAGGTCAGGACCGCCGACGGCGCCCGGTTGCCGGTGCTGCTGACCGCCACCGTCAAGGCAGGCGCCGACGGGAAGCCGCTGCTCATCCGCATCACCCTGTTCGACGCGCGCGAGCGGCGGGCCTACGAGGAGGAGTTGCTGCGCGCCCGCAAGGCCGCCGACTCCGAGCGCGACCGCGTCCAGTGGCTGGCCACGACCCTGCAGAGCACGCTGCTGCCCCCGGTGCTCGCCGCACCGCCGGGCACCGAGGTCGCCGCGCACTACCACCACGCCAGCGCCGACGAGGTCGGCGGCGACTTCTACGACCTGTTCCCGCTCACCGAGCACCGGTGGGGGCTGTTCCTCGGCGACGTGTGCGGCAAGGGCGCGGAGGCGGCGGCGATCACCTCGCTGACCCGCTACACCCTGCGCGCGGCGGCGGTCTACAACACCGACTGCGCCGCCGTGCTGACCAACCTCAACACCGTGCTCAACCAGGAGAGCGGCAGCCTGGCCCGGTTCTGCACGGTCATCTTCGGCCTGCTCACCCCCGACGGCGACGGCTACGCGGTGACCCTGGCCAGCGGTGGGCACCCGCCCGCGCTGCTGCTGCGCGCCGACGGCACCGTCGACTACCTGCCCACCCCGGGCGGGCAGCTCATCGGCGTCCTGCCGGAGGCCACCATCACCACCGTCACCGTGCACCTGGGCCCCGGCGACACCCTGCTGCTCTACACCGACGGGCTCACCGAGGCCCACACCGGCCGGGACCGGGAGCGCTACGAGGAGGCCGCCCTGCTGACCTTCGCGGCGGGACTGGCCCCCAGCACGGCGCCCGCCGTCGTCCACGCGGCGCGCCGCCTGCTGGCCGGCTTCGGCGCGGGCCTGGAGGACGACGCCGCGGTCCTCGCGATCAGCGTCCCGGCCGCCCCCGCGCCGCCGGGGTGAGGCCGCGCGGGCGATAAGTGTGCACCCGGGCCGCCTGGGTACCCGATCGAGGTCACCGTCCTCCTCGCGTCGCGTCGAGTGGCGATCACAGAGAGGAGAACCATGTCGACCCCGACATACGAAATGCAGCTCGACTCGCCCGACCCGCCCTCGCTGGGCACTGTCCGCGACTGGTCCCGCCGGGTGCTGGAAGGTCTGGACCCGACAACCCTCAGTGACGTCGAACTGGTCATCACCGAACTCGCCACGAACGCCCGCGAGCACGCCACCGGCCCGCGCAGCGTCCGCTTGGCCCGCGAGGACCACACGATCCGCGTCGAGGTGGACGACGCCACCCCGGGTTCCGTGCCGGTCGAGCGCGCCCTCTCCACCTCCGCCCACCGCGGCCGGGGCCTGCTGCTCGTGTCGAAGCTCTGCGACTGCTGGGGCATCCACCGCCACCTCGCGAGCAAGACGGTCTGGGCGCGGCTGAACTTCGCAGGCTGAGCGCGGCCCGGCCCCCGGCTACTTCGTGGGGGACACGATCACCGGTGAGCCCTGGGGGACCGGGAGCACCTGCACCTTGCCGTCCTTGATGGCCTGGTTCACCGCCTGCTGCTGCTGGTACTGCTGGTAGGCGACGATCCCGCCCGGGAACGAGGCCGCGGCCTGCTTGTCGACCTCCACCGCCTGCCCGCGCAGCTCGGCGGCCTGCTTCTCGGTGAGCCCCTGCACCAGCGCGGCCTGGATGCCCGGCTTCTGCAGCAGCACGCTGTTGATGGTGATCAGGTCCACGCCCTGGGTCAGCGACCGCAGGATGTCCGGCAACTGCTCCAGGACGTCCTTCTCCCACTGCGCCTTCGCGGCGGTGTCGGTGTAGAGCTTCTGCCACGGGTACTTGAGGGCCTCGTTGTCGGTGGCCCGGTCGAGGGCGGCACCGACGTAGTTGCGCAGCAGTTCCGACCAGCCCTCCTCCATCTGCTCGCCGCCGTCGGTGGGGGCGGCCTCGTACTTGTAGGCGATCAGCTCGTGGAACATCTGCAGCTTCCCGCCCGGCCACACCTTGCCGGTGGGGTCGGTGAACTGGGCGCAGTCGGTGTTGAGGGTGAACTTCACCGTGCCCGTCACCTTGATCTCCTGGGAGTCCTGGGTGGTGGACGTGAGCGCCGCGGCGTCGAGCCCCTCGCCGTCGCCGAAGGTGAAGTCCCGCTGGCCGGAGGGGTAGTAGTAGTGGTCGTCGTTGACGTCGGAGACGTCGCGGGCGGTCTCGCACTCGACGAACTTGCGGGAGTCGAACGGGCCCGCGCCGTATTGCAGGGACACCTCGCTGGAGGTCGGGTTGGCGATGGAGCAGCCCGCCAGCAGGAGGGCCGGGATCAGCAGCGACGGGGCTAAGGCGCGGGTTCTCACTTGGCGGGTTCCGTTCGTCCGGCGTTCGGGTCGCGAGGGTGGCCCGCACACCGGCGGAGGACGGGGACGACCACGATCACCCCGATGGCGGCCTGCGCGGCGGCTTTCGGGTCCACCTGTAACCCCGGGTGCGGACGCGGGCCAGTGTGGCACAGGGCGTGTCCGGCCCGGGGTGGATTCCGCGCACCGCCGCCCACTCGGACCACCGGCCGCCGGTCGCGTTCGGGACGACCCCGGACGGGCCCGGCTACGGTGGTGGGGTGTTCACCGAAGGGGACCGCGCCGCCCGATCCGGCCGGGCCCGCGACGCCGCCGTGGCCGCCGCGCGCGGGCTGGGCCTCACGGTGCGCGACGCGCGGGTGCTGCACGACGTGTTCTCCGTGGTCGTGCGGCTCGACCCGGCGCCGGTGGTGGCCAGGGTGCCGGTGGTCGTCCCGAGGGCGGTCACCCCCGCGGTGCGGGCGGGTTGCCAGCGGGCGGAACTCGCGGTGACGGCGTGGCTGGCCGGGCGCGGCGCGCCCACCGTCGTCCCGAGCCCGCTCGTGCCCGCCGAACCGGTTCGCCACGGCGGGTTCGCGATGACGTTCTGGGAACGGGTCGACGGCGTCACCGAGTCCACACTGGACCTGCCCGAGCAGGTCGCGCTGACCGCCCGGCTGCACTCGGTGCTGCGCGACTACCCGGGTGAGCCGCGCCTGTTCGCGGCGCTGGAGCACGGCGTGGAGGACGGGTTCCACCAGTTGGCCGACCGCCCGGACCTGCTGGCCCCCGAGGACGTCGACCGCGCCCGGCGGGAGTGGGCGGTCCTGGGCCCGCTCACCACCTCCGCGGACGCGTTCCGGGCCGAGTTCCCCGACGCCACCCTCCAACCGGTCCACGGCGACGCGCCCTACCACAACCTGATCGAGACCCCGGACCGCGTGTACCACTGCGACTTCGAGCACGTGATGCTCGGCCCGGTCGAGTGGGACCTGACCCACGTCGGCGCGCGGGCGCTGGCCGCCTACGACGCCGCCGCTGCCCCGCTCGGCCTGCGGCCTGCCGACCCCCGACTGCTGCGGGCCATGGTGGCGCTGCGCGACCTGCAGATGCTCAGCTTCCTGGCCCTGGCGCCGGAAATGCCGCTCCTGGTCGAGGGCTTGCAGCCGATGGTCGCCGAGTGGCGCGGGAGCGAGTTCGCGGGGGGCCTCGGTTGATCCCCCGAACCCACCCCGTGCTGTCGGGCCCGGGGATCGTCGTCGCGGACGGTGGGCTGGCCACCGAGTTGGAGCGGCGGGGCAACGACCTGTCCGACCCGCTGTGGTCGGCCCGGCTGCTGGTCGACTCCCCGGCGGAGGTCGTGGCCGCCCACGCGGCGTACTTCCGGGCGGGCGCGCGGATCGCCACCACCGCCAGCTACCAGGCGAGCTTCACCGGTTTCGCCGCCCGGGGTCTGGGCTTCGACGACACCGCGGCCCTGCTCCGCCGCGGCGTCGAACTCGCCGACGCGGCCCGGCAGGAGGTCGCGGGCGACGGGGGGCAGCGCTGGATCGCGGCATCGGTCGGGCCGTACGGCGCTGTGCTCGCCGACGGTTCGGAGTACCGGGGCCGCTACGGCAAGACGGTCGCGGAGTTGCGGGCCTGGCACCGCCCGCGGCTGGAAGTCCTGGCCGGATCGGGCGCGGACCTGCTGGCGGTGGAGACCGTGCCGGACGTCGACGAGGCCGAGGCCCTGGTCGATCTGGTGCGGGAACTCGGCGTGCCCGCCTGGGTGAGCTACACCGTCGACGGCGACCGCACCCGCGCCGGGCAACCGCTCGACGAGGCGTTCGCGGTGGTCGACGGCGTGGACGAGGTGATCGCGGTCGGCGTCAACTGCTGCCGCCCGCAGGACGTGCCCGGCGCGATCCGCACCGCCCGGCGGGTCGTGGACAAGCCGGTCGTGGTCTACCCCAACAGCGGCGAGGACTGGACCGGCACCTGGACCGGTGCGGCGCGCTTCGACGCGGCGGCGGCGCGGGGGTGGGCGGCCGATGGGGCGTCGGTGATCGGCGGGTGCTGCCGGGTGGGCCCGGAACTCATCGCCGGGGTGGCCGACCTGCTCCGAGCCGAGCGGCCCGGCTGAACGCGCGATCCCCCGACGCGGGGCGTCGGGGGATCGGCTCGCGCGAGGTCCGCGAGGTCGCCGGGAACCACGCGCGCGGTCAGAAGATGAGTACCGCCAACAGGATCAGCCCGAGGACCACGGCGATGACCGTGGGGATCAAGGCGGGCGAGCGGCGGTAGTGGCTCTGCACCGTGGTGGTGCGGAACCAGCTCCCCGGCAGGCGGCGGCGGTGCTGTTGAACCCGAGGCATGTCTGCTCCAACCCTGGTGCGTCCGGTACGCGATCACAGTTCACGTACCCCCTGTCGGTGGCGATGACACGTGTGGGTGACCCGTGGGTGCGATCAACGGCACCGGGCGGTGCTCCTCCGGCAGGGTTGACCTGCCCACGGCGGGGTATTTCTGTGGCATGGCCGAAGTGACGAGAGACGTCGATGCCCCGGTGTCCCAGGTGTGGGGCGTCATCGCCGACGGGTGGAGCTACGCCGGGTGGGTGGTCGGCGCCTCGCACATCCGCAAGGTCGACGCGGGCTGGCCCGCCCTGGGTACGCGCATCCACCACAGCGTGGGCGCGTGGCCGGTGACCATCGACGACACCACCGAGGTGGTGCGGGTCGACCCGGGCCGCATGATCGAGCTGACCGCCCGCGCCTGGCCGACCGGTGAGGCCCTGGTCCGATTGGAACTGGAGCCCCAGGGCCCGGCGCGCACGCGGATGCGGATGGTCGAGCAGGCCCGCAGCGGCCCCGCGCGGCTGCTGCCCAAGCCGGTGCAGGACGCGCTGCTGAAACCGCGCAACGTCGAGGCGCTGAGCAGGCTCTCCGACCTCGCCCTGCGCCGCAGCGGGGACTGACCGCAACACCGTCCACAGCGAACTCGGCGCTCGTCCCGATCCACCGGGACGAGCGCCGAATCGCGTTGCGGGCAGGAGGATCAGGCGTGCAGCGCGCGTTGGACCCCGCGCATCCCCGCCCGGTACAGCGGGCCGTACCAGGAGCGGGACGCGAGGGCGGCGCGGGCGGCGTTCGCCCCGGCGGAACCGTGCACCCCACCGCCCGGGTGAGCGGAGGCGCCCGCGAGGAACAGGTTCTCCACCACGGTGTCCGGCCGGGACAGCCCCGGGGTCGGGCGGAAGATCAACTGCTGGTGGATGCCCGAGGTGCCCTGGTTGATGGCGCCCTCGACCAGGCTGGGGTTGGCCCGCTCCAGGTCCGCCGGGCCCGCCACCGACCGGCCGATAATCAGGTCGCGGAACCCGGGGGCGTGCCGCTCGATGAGCGCCTCGAACTCCTCCGCCTTCGCCGCCAAGCGCTGCGCGGACCACTGGTCGTCGCGCGGCACGTGGGTGTAGGCCCAGGCCGTCTCGGTGCCCGCGGGGGAGCGGGTGGGGTCGGCGGTCGTCATCTGCCCGAGCAGCAGGAACGGGTGCTCCGGAACCCGGCCGCGGTCCAGGTCGTTGTTCGCCGCGGCCAAGCCGTCCAGGTCGACCCCCAGGTGCACGGTGCCCGCCCCGGCCGCGTCCCGGGAGCGCCAGGGGATCGGCTCCGACAGCGCCCAGTCGACCTTGATCGTGGCGTCGTCCCAGTCGAACCGGCGCAGGTCGCGCACCAGGCTGGCGGGCAGCAGGTCCGCGCCCACCAGGTCCAGCAGCAGCGCCGGGGCGGGCACGTCGGCCACGACCGCCCGGGTGGCCCGGACGTCCTCGCCGTCAGCGGTGCGCACGCCGAGCGCGCGACCGCCCGCCACGTGCACCTTCGTCACCGGTCGACCGCACTCGACCCGCCCGCCCTTGGCCCGCAACCGGGCCACCAAGGCGTCGATCAACCCGCCCGCCCCACCCCGGGGAACGGGGAAGCCGACGTCCTGGGCCAACATGCTCAGCAACCAGCCGAACACCGCGCTGCCCGCCTGGTCCGGCCCGAGGTCGGTGTGCTGGGCGTTGCCCGCCAGCAGCACCCGGGCGCCCTCACCGCCGAACACCTCCTGCCCGAACCGCCGCGACGGCATGGTCAGCACCCGCGCGTCGCGCAGCGCGCCACCCAGGCCGAGGGTGCGCAGCAGACCCAGACCCGCCCGCACCGGGGGGAACGGGCGCAGCACGGCTGCCAGCAGGTCCTCGCGGATGTCGAGGTAGTGCCGGAACAACCCGCGCCACGCCTTGCCGTCACCCGCGCTGAACGCGTCGACCGAGGCCGCCGTCCGCTCCACGTCGCGCGACAGCACCGCCACCCGGTCGTCCGGGAAGAGGTGGGCGAGCACGTCGGGCGCGTGCTCCCAGCGCAGGCCGTGGGCCTCCAGGTCCAGCTCGCGCAGCACCGGGGACGCCGCGCCCAGCGGGTAGAACGCGCTGAACAGGTCGTGCCGGAAACCGGGCACGGTGAGTTCGGCCGTCTTGACGGCGCCGCCCGGCTCGGCCGCCGCCTCCAGTACCAGCACGTCCCAACCCGCGTCCGCGAGCAGGTTCGCGGCGACCAGCCCGTTGGGGCCCGCACCGATCACGACCGCGTCGACCACGGTTCTCCCTTCACAGGTGTCCGCTCACTGGTCGTCGCGGACCTTCCGCCGGTGGCTGGTGTCGCAGAGCGGGAAGGTCTTGCTGCGCTTGCAGGTGCAGACGGCGACCATGAAGCGGTCGGAGTGCACGACCTTACCGTCCGGGGTGCGCAGGTCGACCGGTCCTTCCACCAGCACCGGACCGTCGAGCTCCAGGGACACCTGTCGCGTCGGCTTCGCCATGGGCTTCCTCTCCCGGGAGCGGGTCACAGGGGCAGCAGGAGCGAGGTCCCGCCGGAGTTCCAGGCGCCGAGGACGTGATCGGCGAAGTCCTGTTCCAGCAGGTCGGTCGCCTGGATGCCGAAGACGACGTCGGCGGCGAGTTCCGGTTCGGCCTCGACCAGGCCGCCGACCACGTCGTGGCGGAGCACCTGCTCGTGCACGGCGTCGGCCTCGACGTGCTCGGTGTAGAAGAAGCGGCACGCGGCGGGGGCGTCGAAGCGGGCGAGGGCCTTGTCCATCCGCTGCGCGCTGGGGCCGGTGGTGATCTCGGCGGCGGCGAAGTGCCCGACGAGCGCCCCCCGCAGGCGCCGGTGCAGGCCGAACATCGACATCATGTTGACCGTGGCCAGCGTGGCGGCGGGCACGTGGTCGACGTAGTGCAGGTAGCCCGCGTCCAGACCGGCGGCGGTGAGCAGGTCGGCGTACAGCCGCGAGTGCATCCGGTCGGCCCGACCGCCGCCGAACTCGTCGAACTCCACCGCCACCAGCGCGGCCTTGGCGACCCCGGAGAGCCGGGGGATGACCCAGGCGTGCGGGTCGGCTTCCTTGAGGTGGTAGATCGAACGGTGCGCGAACAACTCCCGCATCTGCTCCCAGGTGCCGTCGGCGACCAGGTGGTGGCTCAGACCGCTGCCCGGCAGGTGCTCGACCAGCAGGTCGTCGAACTCGCCCGCGATGTCCGCGCCACCGCTCACCCGGTCGCGCAGCGCACCCTCGAACTGGGCTTCCAGCCGCGCCCGGAAGCCCAGCAGCTCCGGGTCCCACTCCCACCGGGGGTCGACACCGGGGAAGCCCTGGTAGTGCAATTCGTAGCAGAGGGCCAAGGCGAGTTGCAGGTCCGCGCCCAGCGGGTCGGCGTCCCCCGGCGTCGGGAGCGCGGTGCCTGCGGGCTCCCGCAACACCTCGGCGACGGCCTCGGACAGGGGTCCGCGCGCCGCGGGCAGTCCCGAGGTGCGCACGTCAAGGATTGTCACGGTCTCTCCAGCCCCGTCGGTGTACTCCGTCCGCAGTGGATACCCCGCGCCCGCGGGCGGCAATCGCCGAACGCGTCATGGTTTGCCCCGGGGGCATCACGGGAACAGGTGGCGCCGCGACACCCGTCGGTGGGCGATCGGTGCCTGCCTGTGCTCGGGGTGTCGGTGTGGGGAACCGGGCGGTCCGATCGGGGTGTGGGTTCCGGCGCGGTCGGGTATGTCTGGTTTCGTGATGAACGACGGGGTCGACGCGGCCGAGGTGTTCCCGGAGCTGCGCACGAAGCTGCGCGTGGAGTTCTCCGACGACGACGATCCGGTGCTCATCCGCGAGGACGGGAGCGCCGTCGAGACCTGGCGGGAGAACTACCCGCTCGACGAGCGCATGACGCGGGCGGAGTACAACCACACCAAGCGCCTGCTGCAAATCGAACTGCTGAAGTTGCAGTACTGGGTCAAGGACACCGGCGGGCGCATGGTCATCGTGTTCGAGGGGCGCGACGCGGCGGGCAAGGGCGGGACCATCAAGCGGTTCACCGAGCACCTCAACCCCCGTGGCGCCCGGGTCGTGGCGCTGGGCAAGCCGACCGACCGCGAGCAGGGGGAGTGGTACTTCCAGCGCTACGTCACCCACCTGCCCACCGCCGGTGAGATCGTCATGTTCGACCGGTCCTGGTACAACCGCGCGGGCGTGGAGCGGGTGATGGGCTACTGCGACCAGGAGCAGTACGACCGGTTCATCCGCCAGGCGCCCGCCTTCGAGCGGATGCTCGTCGACGACGGGGTGCTGCTGGTCAAGCTGTGGTTCTCGGTGTCGCGGGCGGAGCAGCGCACCCGGTTCATCATCCGCCAGGTCGACCCGGTCCGGCAGTGGAAGCTCAGCGCCAACGACATCGAGTCCCTGGACCGGTGGGACGCCTACACCAAGGCGAAGGTGGAGATGTTCCGCGCCACCGACACCGAGCAGGCGCCGTGGACCGTGGTCAAGAGCAACGACAAGAAGCGCGCCCGCGTCGAGGCGATGCGCAGCGTCCTGGCCCGCTTCGACTACAGCGACCGGAACCCGGAGACCATCGGCAGCCCGGACCCGCGCATCGTCGGCCCGGCCGCCACCCTGCTGGAGGCGGGGGAGGACGACACCGACCTGACCCCGACCCCGCTGGCGGCGGGCCTGGCGGCCGACCACGGTCCCGGCGAGCACCCCGGACGGCGGGTCCACGCGGGTTGATCGGCGGTGCGGATCGCCGTCCCGGCGATTGTCCACATGGTTTTCACCCGGTCAGCGAATCGCACACGACGAAGGCCCGACGCCGGGGCGTCGGGCCTTCGTCGGAGTTCGCTCAGGGTGGAGCCGGACCTCCGGGGGCCGGTCAGTACCAGAGCTGGTTGCCGTCGATGTAGCAGTCCCATATGCCCACCGGGGCACCGTTGTTGTTGTAGTAGTTCAGGATTTCCAGGCACCGGCTGTTGTACAGCGACCGGATGTCCGCACCCAGGGAGTACCACTTCTGGTTGGGGCCGCCGTGGCAGTCCCACACGCCCGCGGGAGCACCGTCGGCGCCTGGTACCTGGCCTGGTACCTCAGCACCTACCACCGCCAGCGCGGCCACCTGCTCGAGGACGTCGCCGTCTGGCGGCTCGGCCTCGGCGCCGCCACCCGCCTCGGCGACCCGGCCCGGGAACTCGTCGCCCACCGCGGCCTCGGCTCCGCGTGCGCCAGGGTCGGCGCGCACGCCGAGGCTCTGGAACACCTCAACCGCGCCCTCGCCCTGGCCAGGGACACCGGCGACACCACCCAGCAGGCCCACACCGACCGGGCCCTGGCCCAGGTGTGGCACCAGCGCGGCGAGAACGAACGGGCTCTCGACCACAGCACCCGGGCACTGCGCCGGTACACGGCGGAGGGCAACCCGGCCCGCGAGGCCGAGGCGCTCAGCGACACCGGCTGGTACCTCGCCCTGCTCGGCCGCTACTCCGAGGGGAGGGTGGCCCGCGAGGCGGCCCTGTCCTGGTTCCGCCGCCACGGCCACCGCAGCCGCGAAGCCGCCGTCCGCGACACCCTGGGCGTCATCGCCCGGTGCACCGGCAGGCACGGCGAAGCCCTCGACCACCACCGCCACGCCCTCGACCACCACCGCCACGCCCTCGACCTGCACCGCCTGCTGGGCGACAGCCACGCCGAGGCCGACACCCTCGACCACCTCGGCCACGCCCACGCCGCCCTGGGCGGGCGGGCGCAGGCGGGGGAGAGCTGGCAGCGGGCACTGGAGCTGCACCGCTCCCAACACCGCGAACGGGAAGCCGAGCGCGTCGCGGACCAACTCGGCGCGTGACCCTCAGACCGCCGACGGGCCGCGGTGGGGATCGACGTGGACCTTCGGCCCGGGACCGGCCCCCACCGGGCGCCACCCGGACAACACCCGACCCACCTGGTCGAGCCCGACCGTGGCCGCGACGAGGTCACGCGGGTCCACCGCCCCGGAGGCGTAGGCGTCGATCGTGGCCGCCAGCGCGGGGGATGCGCCCAGGACGCCCACCGCGGTCACGTCCTTGAGCGCCAACACCCGGGTGTCGACCGCGCTGGGCGAACCCGCGAGGCCGATGTAGACCACCCGCTTGCCCGGCTCCACCAACTCCACCGCCAGAGCGGGCAGCGCCGGGGAGTTCGAGGCGTCGACCACGGCGTCGAACGGCACCGGGGGCAGCGCGTCGGCGGTCCACACCCCGGCCAACCCCATGCCGCGCGCGAAGGTCTGATCGCCGCCCGCCGGACCCACCAGGTGCACCTCGACCCCGCGCGCCCGCGCGAACCGGGCGACGAGCAGCCCGATCGTCCCGGGGCCGAGCACCAGGAGCCGGTCACCCGGCCGCAGGTCGGCGGCCAGCACGGCGCGCAGCGCGTTGCCCCCCGGCTCCACCAGGGCGCCGAGGGCGGCGTCGACGGAGTCCGGCAGCCGGTGCAGCGCGGTCACCGGGACGGCGAGCCGCTCGGCGAGGGCACCGGGGAACCCACCCCGCACCCCGATCTCGAAGCGGTCCGCGCACACGTGGTGGCGCCCGTCGAGGCACCGGTGGCAGCGCCCGCACCCGAGCATGGTGTCCCCGGTGACCCGGCGCCCCAGCCACACCGGGTCCACCCCGCCGCCGACGGCCGTGACGGCGCCGCACCACTCGTGGCCCAACCGCATCGGGTAGGCGGCGTCCCCGGTGTGCAGGTAGCTCATCTCCCCGGTGAAGAACTCCACATCGGTCCCGCAGACCCCCACCCGCTCGACGTCCACGACCACCTGCCCCACCCCGGCGACGGGATCGGGCACGTCCAGCACCTCGGCGCGTCGCGGACCGGTGACGACCAACGCCCTCATCGCGCGCCGCTCACCCGTCGCCCGCCGGGATGGTGGACATGCTCCACCAGTCGTCCTCGGATACCGGCTGGAAGAGGTGTCGAGCCGCCATCGGAGGAGCGACCAGGTTTTCCGGATCTCCGGCCAACACCTTGCTGACAATGGTTCCGCGGACCAGGCCCGCGAGGAATTCCACCGCCCCGCAGTCGAACTCCTCGACGACCGGGAAGAGCTCATCGCACCGCCAGATGCCTCCGTTGGACACGGCGACGGTCCACTTATCGGGGGACTGGCCGGGTTTGCGGACCCACAACAGGACCTCGCGGGCTGTCCGAGCCCAAGGAATCATCCCCCCGGGTTCAGGGTGGATCGGGTGCGGGACGTCCTCGGGGTGCTCGTCCCGCCAGTCGCGCAACTCACGCATCTCGGTGCTGAACTGGTACAGGTAATCCAGTTTGCCCGCAACGGTGTGCGGTGGCATCACGATGGCCTCGCCGAGGTGCAGGTTGGCGGCGTTGAAGGTGCCGGGTGCGAAGGTGGCGAGCAGTTCCTTGTAGTCGGCGGGCAGCTCCACCCCCAGGTCCGCCTCGACCGCGTCCCAGGCCACCGGCCCGTAGGCCGACCCCCGCCACCCGGTGAGGTCCACCAGTTCCCGCACGAATTCATCCACTGCGCCACTCCGTGTCCTCATCGCGCGCCGCTCACCCGTCGTCCGCCGGGATGGTGGACATGCTCCACCAGTCGTCCTCGGATACCGGCCGGAAGGGGAACCGGGCTGCCAGTGGCGGCGAGGTCAGGTTCTCCGGATCGCCCGTCAGCACCGTGCTGACAATGCTCCCGCGAACCAGGCCCGCGAGGAATTCCACCGCCCCGCAGTCGAACTCCTCGACGACCGGGACGATTTCGTCGCACCGCCAGATGCCCCCGTTGGACACGGCGACGGTCCACTCGTCGGGGGACTGGCCGGGTTCGCGGACCCACAGCAGGACCTCGCGCGCCGCCCGCGCCCAGGGGATCATGCCCCCGGGCTCGGGGTGGATCGGGTGCGGAACGTCCTCGGGATGTTCCTCCTGCCACTCGCGCAGCTCGCGCATCTCGGTCCTGAATTGGTGGAGGTGATCCGGCTTCCCCGCAGCGGTGTAAGGCGGCATCACGATGGCTTTGCCCAGGTTCAGGTTGGCGGCGTTGAAGGTGCCGGGTGCGAAGGTGGCGAGCAGTTCTTTGTAGTCGGCGGGCAGTTCCACCCCCAGGCCCGCCTCGACCGCGTCCCAGGCCACCGGCCCGTAGGCCGACCCCCGCCACCCGGTGAGGTCCACCAGTTCCCGCACGAACTCGTCCACCGCGCCACTCCCGGTCCGCCTGCCTGCCGACGGCACCGGGAGTCGGCCGTGCCCGGCGGACACCACCGCGCCGGGCACGGCCGCACCGGAGCCGTGTCGGGGTCATGCCAGCCGACCGCGTTCCCGTTGTCAAGACCGGCGGGGCCTACCCGATCGCGTTGGTGAGGGCGGCGTGGTAGCCGTTCTTCTGGCCCGCCAGGGTGGGGTGGTAGGACTCGGCGACCGCCAGCGGGCGGATGCCGTGAATCCACGGGTTGGACGTGCACACGCCGTGCCCGGCGAACTCGTCGCGCACGTCCTCGTAGGTGAACCCGGCGCTGCGGGCGCGGTCGGCGATGATCTCGGCGAGGCTGTCGGCGGCCTTGTTGAGCGCGGTGCGCTTGGTCTGGCTGATCGCGCAGAACGCGGGCCCCGAGGCGAACAGGCGCGGGTAGCCCAGGACGACGACCTGGGCCCGGGGCGAGCGGGTCTTGATCTCGGCGTAGGTCGTGTCCAGCTTGCCGGGCAGCGCGGTGGTGGCGGTGGCCGTCGACTTGGCGATCCGGTCGGTGCACGCGGCGTCGGAGCCGAAGGTGCAGGTGGTGACCACCGAGGCGAAGCCGACGTCGTTGCCGCCGATCGAGATGGTGACCAGGCCGGTGTCGGCGGTCAGCGCCTGCACCTGCTTGCCGAGCACGTCCTCCACCTTCGCGCCCGCGCACGCGACGAACGACAGCGCCGTCCCCGGGTGCGCCTTGGCGTACAGCTCCGGGTAGGCGTTGGCGCTGCGCAGGCACGCCCCGCTGGACCCGTACGAGCCCGCGCCGTCGCCGGAGGAGTAGGAGTCGCCCAGTGCGACGTACTTCTGCGTCGCGGCGTTGGCGGGCGAGAGGCTGCCCGCGGCGACGACAGCGCCTGCCGCGACGGTGAGCGCCAGGGCCGCGGCGCTGCGGCGGATCTTGGTCATCTGCTGTTCTCCTCGGCGGTAGGCCACGCCCGTCCGGTGTGATCCGGTGCACAGGATAGGCACGGGTGTCGGCGGCCCGGCATCGGCAGAACTACGTAAAGCGCTCGGTCCCGGGTTGACGGTGACGTGGTCCACTGCGACTATGCCTAACGACTGTTAGGGAGTGTGCGATGGTTCCGGACAGCCCCACCCCGGCCACCGGTGCCCCGGACGGGGAGCTGCGCGGGACGGGTCGGACGCGGCTCGGCGTCGAGCTGACGAGGTGTGTCGGCAGGCGCCGGGAGGTGGCCGAGGCCCGGCGACTGCTGGGCTCCGGGCGGCTGGTGACGCTGGCGGGCCCCGGCGGGGTCGGCAAGACCCGGCTCGCGGCCCTCGTGGCCCAGGAGGCGGCGCCCGACCACCGCGACGGGGTCCTGCTCGTGGAGCTGGCGGAGTTGCGCGACGGCGCGTCGCAGGCCGACCTGGTGGCGCAACTGCTGGGGCTGCGCGCCCAGTCGGGGCGCTCGGCCACCGGGAGGGTGCTCGACCACCTGCGGGAGCGCGCGGTGCTGCTGGTGCTGGACAACTGCGAGCACCTGGTGGACGACTGCGCCACCTTCGTCCACCGGGTCCTGACCGCGTGCCCCCGGGTGGCGGTGCTGGCCACCAGCAGGCAATCCCTCGGTGTGCCGGGCGAACAGGTGCTGCGAGTGCCGCCGCTGTCGGTCCCGGGTCCCGGGGACACCCCGCCGCTGGAGCTGTTGGCCCGGTACGACGGCGTGCGGCTCTTCGTGGACCGGGCCACCGCCGTGCACCCGGGGTTCCGGATCACCGAGGGCAACCGCGCGGACGTGGCGCGGCTGTGCGGGCGGCTCGACGGCCTGCCGCTGGCGATCGAGCTGGCCGCGGCGCGCATCCAGGGCCTGTCGCCGCGGCAGATCTCGGAGCGGCTTGGCAACAGCCTGGCGCTGCTGACCAACGGCAGCCGCACCGCGCCGGAGCGGCAGCAGACCCTGCGGACGACCGTCGACTGGAGCCACGGGCTGTGCTCGGAGGTCGAGCGGCTGGTGTGGGCGCGGCTGTCGGTCTTCGCGGGCTCGTTCGACCTGGCGGCGGCCGAGCACGTGTGCGCGGGTTCCGGGGTGGACGCGGCCGCCGTGTGCGGTGTCGTCGACGCCCTGGTGGACAAGTCCGTGCTCCAGCGCGTGGAGGTCGACGACGGCGACGCCCGGTACCGGATGCTGCAAGCCCTGCGGGAGTACGGCCACGAGCGGCTGGAGCGCTCCGGCGCCCTCGGCGGGGTGCTGCGCGGGCACCGGGACTGGTTCGACCGGCTCACCCACCTGGCCGACGCGCGGTGGGCGGGCCCGGAGCAGTCGCGGTGGGCGCGGCGGCTGCGGTGGGAGCAGGCGAACCTGCGGGCCGCGCTGGGCTGGTCGGTCGCCGAACCCGGGCAGGCGGGGGTGGCGCTGCGCATGGCGGCCCGGGTCGACGAGCACTGGACGCTGCTGGGCCTCGACGCCGAAGCCCAGCGGTGGCTCGACCGCGCGCTGGCCGCCGCCCCCGCCGACCACCCCGATCGCCCGTTCGCGCTGGCCACCGCCGCGTTGCACGCCCTGTGGTGCTGCGACCTGGAAGCCGCGTCCGCGTCGCTGACCGAGGCGGAACGGCTCGCCGCCGCGATCGGCGACGACCTGCTCACCGCGCAGATCACCAGCGTCCGCGTCCTGGAGGTGATGCTGCGCCGCGACCCCCGGGCGGCGGACCTGGCCGAGGAGTGCGTGCCCGTGCTGCGCGCCCACGGCGACCTGCGCCGCGAACTGCGGACCCTGGCGCTGCACGGCATCATCGCCGCCTACAACGGCGACCTGGGCACCGGCCGGGAGAAGCTGCGCCGCGTGATCGCACTCGGCGAAGCGGGCGGCGGGAGCCACTACCGCGACATGGCCCTGTTCGGCCTCGCCCTCATCGAGGTGAAGTTCGGCGACGTGGGCGCCGCGGCCGCCGCGGCCCGCACCGCCCTCGCGTCCAGCACGCTGGACAGCCCGTTCGGCGACGCCTTCCACCTCGAAACCCTCGCCTGGGCCGCCTGCAAGCGCGATCAGCACGAGCGGGCCGCGACCCTGTTCGGCGCCGCGGCCACCGCCTGGGAACTCCTCGCGTCCCCCATCGCGCACCTCGTGGCCCGCCCGCACCGGGAGTTCACCGAGATCACCAGGCAAGCACTGGGCGACCGGCGGTTCGACAGCGCCCACAGCCGGGGACGGGCACTGCCGCCGGAACGGGCGCGGCGCCACGCACTCGACGACACCCCGGCTCCCGGCCCGGAGCGCAACCCCCTGTCCAAGCGGGAACGGGAGGTCGCCGGCCTGGTGGCCCGGGGACTGTCCAACCGCGACATCGCCGCCCGGCTCCTCATCTCACCGCGCACGGCCGAGACCCACGTCCAGCACATCCTCGTCAAGCTCGACTTCACCAAGCGCTCCCAGATCGCGGTGTGGGTCACCCTCCGACAGGACGAGACCGCGGGAACCACCGGGGGTGACGCTCCCCCCGCGGCGTGAGCCCCCGGTCACCGACACCCCGGCGCGGGCAATTCCGTTGCCGGGGTCCGCGGTCGCCGACATCCTGATCGGCAGGAGGTGGTACGGATGCCCGGTGTCCTGGTGGACCTGTCGGTGCGCGACCTGCGCCCGAGCGATCTGGAGTGGTGTTCGTGGTCCGGCACGGCGCTGCACCTGACCCGGGTCGCGCACGAGGTGGAGCGCGCTCGGACCGGCGCGGTGGATTACCTGGCGGTGTGCCCGCCGTCCGACCTGCCCGTGGCGATCGGCGGGGTCGACTACGAGGTGTGCCCGGGGGCGGGAACCCTGTGGCAACTGACCGTGCACCCGGCGCTGCGGTCCTGCGGGATCGGCAGCCTCCTGATTCGCGCGGCCGAACAGCGCATCATCGCCCGGGGCCTGGATCGCGCGGAGTTGAAGGTGGAGGAGAACAACCCCCGCGCCCGGGCGCTGTACGAGCGGCTCGGTTACACCGCCTACGGCCGCGAGCCCGACGCCTGGGATGAGGAAACCCCCGACGGCGTGATCCAGCGGTACGAGACGGTGTGCGCGGTGATGCGGAAACCGCTGCCGTGATCGGCCCGTTCATCGCGCCGGGCGGGATGCCACTGCCCACCGCACGCGGACACGCCCCGGCCCACGCGGTGGCGGGCCGGGGCGTGCGGCGGGTCAGGGCTTGAAGAGCAGGTACTCGTAGGTGAAGCCGGAGCCGCAGTTGGAACCCTGGCGGGTGGCGGTGTAGGACCAGCCGGTGGGCGGGTAGCAGGCCCAGACCCCGTTCACCGGGATGACGATCTTGTACTCGTAGGTCAGGCCCGAGCCGCAGTTGGTGCCCTGGCGGACGCCGTAGTAGGTGTGGCCGGACAGGACCGTGCACATCCAGGTGCCGGTGCTGGGGGTGGAGAGGTTGTACTCCCACGACAGGCTGGAGGTGTTGCAGTTGCTGCCCTGGCGGGCGCCGGTGTAGGACCAGCCGGACGGGACGGTGCAGGCCCAGAGGCCGTTCGAGGGTGCGGTGACGTTGTACTCGTAGGAGAAGCCACCGCAGTTGCTGCTCAGGCGCACGCCGGTGTGGGTGCTGCCCGCCGGGACCGAGCACGCCCACACCCCGCTGATCCCGGCGGGTGCCGCCGACGCCGTCGCGGGCGCCAGGCCCAGCGCCAGCAGCACGACACCGAACGCGAACCCGAGCAACCGCCTGCAACTCGACACGAGGAATCCTTCCGTCAGCGGAACGCTTGCCGGTCGAGCAAACCAGGCGCCGCACCGGTGATCATCCGCCACCGGGGTGGTACGGGCAGCCATTGGGGTGATCACACCGGAACCCCTGTGGCAGAACAGGTTGCGCCGATCTGGCCGCTGTCGGACACCCCGGCGGGTCACGTCGCGCCGGGGGACACCCCGCGCGTTCAGCGCCCGGTGAGCGGCGGTTGTCCGGAGGGTCAGCGGGGTGCGGCAGGCGAGCACGCACAGCCAGCGCCCACCCGCGGGTGCTGCCCCGGTCCGGTGGCCGTTGGGCAGGGGTGGCGGGTGCGCAGCAGCGCGGTGCCCCTGCCGGTGCGCCAAGGGCCGCGGGCCACCCGGCGGGTCTGGGCGCCCCGCCCTGCCGTCGGCGTCGCGCGGACCGGTCCTGTGCTCGCGTCCGCCCACGGCAGGCACCAGGTCGGGCGTGTGCCCGCCGCGGGGGTCGTGCCGGGCCTACGCGGGCGGCGCGTCGAGCGCCTCCGCGTCCACGAGCAGTCGGTGGGCCTCGTCGTAGCGGTCCGGTGCCACCAGCAGCCGCTGCTCCACCACGCCGATCGAACCCTCGAGCGACGCGTCGTGCGCGTGGGCGAGGTGGTGGTGGATGCCCGCCTCGGCCAGCACCGAGGCCGCGAACGACAGCAGCACGGGGTTGTTGGACCTGATGATCTCTCGCACGTCCACCTCACTGGTCACCGGTCGTGCCCGGGAGCGCCGGGCACGCGTCGACCCCAGGGTAGCCGGACCTCGGCCGGTGGCGGCGCCAGCCGGGTGGGCATCCGCCCTGATCAGGGCACGCGGCTCCCGGCGGGGACCTGGCCCGCGCCGGTCGGTTCGGGCGCGAACGCGGGCACCGGCGGCACCGTGACCGTCTCGGGCTCCGCGCCGCCGGTGGTGTCCGAACGGGCGCGCAACCAGCCGATGACCCGCCTGCCGCAGTCGATCATCGGCAGCTCGACCCACCGGTAGAGCACCTCGGCCATGGCCAGCGACACGAACAGGATCGCCACCGCCGTCCTGGTGCGCCCGTCCTGCAGCGTCGGCACCGAGGACAGCACCACGATGGCGGCGATGTGCTGCACCAGGTAGAGCGAGTACGACCGCTGCCCCAGCCACACCATCGGCCGCAGCGACAGCAACCACGCCGCCAGCCCGCGACCGGGGGCGATGGCGGCGATCAGCGCGACGACCGGCAGGGCGTAGATCGCGATCGCCGTGACCTCGCCCACCTGCCGGATGCCCCACGGCAGGGCCAGGTGCGCGCAGACGAACACCAGCGCCGCCGCCGTGGCGGCCACCGGGTGGGTCACCCAGCGCAGCGCGGCCCAACCGCGCGGGTCGTGCAGCACGATCGCCAGCACGCAGCCCGCCAGGATGACCTCGTAGTGCACCGTCAACCCGCCCATGGTCGACGTCATGCCCAGCGCCAGCGCGATCGCGGCCAGCGCCAAGCCGAGCCTGCGGCTGAAGCGCATGGCGGGCACGGCGAACACCAGCAGCGGCCACACCAGGTAGAACTTCTGCTCCACCCCCAACGTCCACGACTGCCCGTAGAGGTGCACCGGCCCCACCCAGTGCAACGGCCCCGGCGCGACCAGGTCGTTGTTGAACGTCAGGTAGAGCGGCAACTGGTCGGGCAGCAGCGCGAACGCCGGTTCCCGCCGCAACCACAGCAGCACCACGACGAACGCGAGCACGACGAAGTACACCGGCATGATCCGGAACGCCCGCCGCAGGTAGAACTCCCGCAGCGACACCCGACCCGTGCGCGATTCCTCGCGCAGCGCCAGCGTGGTGATCAGGAAACCGGTGAGCACGAAGAACAACTGCACCCCGGCCCAGCCGGACAGCCAACCCCAGGACGGCCCACCGAAGTGCACGAGGATGACCATCGCCGCCGCGACGGCCCGCAGCCCGTCCAGGGCGGGGAACCGTCGCAGTGCCAAGTACTCGGCATGGCTCATCATCCGCACGCGCGCACTCCTCATCCCCCTGTGACGAGAGGGCACCTTATACCACGGGCAGGCCCCGGTTTCGCCTGGCCCACGCGGTGAAGAACCCCCTGATCGCCAGACCACCCCGCCGGCTCGTGGCCACCCGACGAACGTTCTCCGCCGAACGACAACGCTCCGAACACCGGCCAGCCGCCACCCCGAGTCGGCCACCCGCACCAGAACCGCGCCGACGAGCAGCACCGCCGCCCCGACCAGTTGCGCCGGTCCGAGGCCCTGCCCGAGCAGCAGCCAGGCCAGCGCGGCGGCAACCAGCGGCTCCACCAGGGCCAGCACGCTCGCCAGGGCCGGGGACAGGTAACGCAGCGCACACAACCCGGCCAGGTAGGGCAGCACGGTGCCGACCACGGCCAGCACCACCAGCACCGACCACACCGGCACCCACAGACCCACAAGTCCCACCGGAGCGCCCCAGGACGGGCCGCACAGCCGGACGCTCACCGCGAGAACCGCTGCCCGCCCCCCGAACCCACCGGCACAGCCGCATCCACCCCGCAACCGCCAGCCCACCCACCCAGGCACGACATCGGCGCAGCCGCCAACCACCCCGGTCCGGGTGCCAACCGCCCGAACCCGCCAGCGCATCGCCATCCACCCACCCGGGCACCCCCACCAAAACCCCGGCCCTTGGACCTGGTCTCAAAACTCGGCGTGTCGCCAGGTGGACCAACGGCCTGCCGCTGGCTCCGCACCGCCCGCCTGTGGGCCCGGTCCGACGGACCGGAAGCCCGTCAGGGAGAATGGGGGCCAGTGCCCGCCCTCTCGACCTGGAGCATTTGATGCCGCAAGGGACCGTCCGTTGGTTCGACGCCGAACGGGGTTTCGGCTTCCTCGCGCCCGAGGACGGCTCGCCGGACGTGTTCGTGCACGCCTCCGAGATCGTCGAGGACGGCGGCGCGAAAATGCTCCGCGAGGGTCAGGCCGTCGTGTTCGAGGTCGGCGAGAACGACCGCGGGCCCCAGGCGCTGCGCGTTCGCGTCACCGCCGATGCGGCCACCGGCAGCGCCGTGGGCCTGCTCGGCACCGTCAACTGGTACGAGCCGGGCAAGGGGTACGGCTTCGCGTCGCCGGACGGCGGCGGCGCCGACATCTTCGTGCACAGCTCCGCCATCGTGACCGGCGGCGTGGTCACCGAGGGGCAGCGGGTGGCCTTCCTGATCGTCGAAGGCGAGCGCGGCCCGCAGGCCGGGCACGTGATCCCGCTGGGACCAGGGACAGGCTCACCCGCTGCGGCCGGTGTCGCGGACGGTGCCGACGGCACGGTGGCCTGGTACGACGAGGACAAGGGCTTCGGCTTCATCAACCCCGACTCCGGCGCCGGGGACATCTTCGTTCACGCCCGGGCCCTGGCCGAGGGGCTGACGTGGCTCGCGGAGGGCGACCGCGTCGCCTACGAGGTGGCCAGTGGGGACAAGGGCCCGCAGGCCCGCGACGTGCACCTGGTCCGGGGCGCCGAGCCCCAGGCGGCGCCGCAGCGGTCGGCACCTGCCGCGGCCGCAGGGCCTGCCGCGCGGGACGTGCCCGCACGAGGCGGCGAGGGCGTCGTCGCGCGCTACGACGGCGACCGCGGCTTCGGCTTCATCACCCCGGACGCAGGCGGCGACGATCTCTTCGCCCACGTGTCCGTGATCATGGGGTCGGAGCCGCTGCAGAAGGGTGACCGGGTCCGGTACGCGGTGCGTCACAGCGACCGGGGCCCGCAGGCCGACCGCGTCGAACGCCTCTGAAGAGGCAGCTTGTCCGGTCGGCATCGTGGCCTGCCCGCCCGGCCGTGGTGGCCGCGCACGGTCGGGTTCGTGTCCAGCAGCGGCTCGAACAGCATGCTGTCGTGGGTGTTTGCCGCCGACAACACGATGTGCGGCGGTAGCCCGTTCGCGTCGCACAGAACGTGGTACTTCGAGCCGGCTCCACCCCGGTCAGTGGGGCTGCGGCCGGTCAGCTCGCCCCCTTTTCGACCGCACCGACACCGCGTCGATGCAGCCGGTGTCGAGCACGGTAAGCGGAACCGCTCGCATCACCACACCAGAAATCCCGACCTCAACAACACGGCAAGCCGGCCCGGCCGGGCATGCCGCGAGCCAAAGCACGCGAGCTACCGAGAGGGAAGCACGCAGAACTCGTTGCCGTCAGGATCAGCCATGACCACCCACTCGACCCCACCCTGACCGATGTCCAACCGCCGCGCCCCAAGGGAGACCAGCCGGTCGACCTCCGCCTGCTGATCACCACCGGCACCCGGAACGAGGTCGAAGTGCAACCGGTTCTTCCTGGTCTTCGCCGCCACCGGCGGCCCGCCCCAGGTGAGCTTCGGACCGCCCAGGGGTGAGCGGATCGCGGTCTCCCGGTCCTGGTCCCAGACCAGCGGCCACCCCAGCGCCGCGCTCCAGAAGTAGCCGACCTCCTGCGACCCGTCGCAGGCGAGCGCCCCGACGAAACCGCATTCGGCGAGGAAGTCGTTGCCCGGTGCGATGACGCAGAACTCGTTGCCCTCGGGGTCCGCGAGCACGACGTGCCCCTCCTCGGGCCGCTGGCCGACGTCGATGTGCCGGGCGCCGAGGTCGAGCGCCTTGGCCACCGTCCCGCGCTGGTCGTCCGGCGAGGTGCTGGTCAGGTCGAAGTGCGCCTGGTTCTGCCCGGTCTTGCGCTCCTGGCTCGGCAGGAACCGGACCCGGAACCCGGTGTCGTCGCCCGGCAGGAGCGCGACGCCGTCCCGGGGGTCGTCGACGTGTTCCCAGCCCAGGACGCCCGCCCAGAAGCGGGCGAGGCCGCGGGGGTCGTTCGCGTCGAAGCAGAGCGCGTGGAGGTGGCAGGTCATCGGCTCCGCACCTCCGATCTGTAGGCGGACCGGGTGCTGTGCCCGTGGGGGCGCAACGCTAGGCGTTCGGAGATCCCCGCGCACGGCAATAAGCCGACCCGGTGCCGTCAGTGCCGGTGGTGCTCGTGGGCGTCGAGGTCCTCCCACGGTGGCAGCGGGTCGTCGTACTGCCGCCAGGCGGTGGGGCCCTCGGCGAGTTCGGCGTCGGTGAGCAGGGCCGGGTCGAGGCGACGGCGTGGTTCTGCCCGGTCGAGGTCGATGCCGATGAACACCAGTTCCTGGCGGGCGGTGTGGTCGTCGAGGAGTTCGCCGGGTTCGATGGTGAGGGTGGGTCCTGCCTGCGACCAGACCGCGAGGGTGTCGGGGCGGGTGGCGAGGTGGCAGAAGCCCTTGCTGCGCACCACTCCCTCCCAGTCGGCCAGGGCGGCGGCGAGGCGGGCGGGGTGGAAGGGGCGGTCGGCGCGGTAGGTGACCGAGCGGATGCCGTACTCCTCGGTCTCGGGGGTGTGCGAGCCCGCCAGCTCCTCGGCCCAGCCCGCTGAGGTCGCGGCGGTGACCGGGTCGTAGCGGCCGGTGTCGAGGACCTCGGCGAGGTCGATCGTGCCGCGGTGGGAGTGCAGGAGCCTGGCGTTCGGGTTGAGCTTGCGGAGCAGGCCCTCGGTGGTGGCGAGCTGTTCGGCGGTGACGAGGTCGGTCTTGTTGAGGACCAGGACGTCGGCGAACTCGACTTGGTCGACCAGCAGGTCGGAGATGCCGCGTTCGTCGCCGTCGGCGGCGGCGAGGTCGCGTTCGTCGAGCCGGTCGCCGCGCTGGACCTCGGCGAGGAAGCCCGCGGCGTCGACGACGGTGACCATGGTGTCCAGGCGGGCGTGGTCGGACAGGCTGGTGCCGTCGTCGAAGGTCCACTCGAAGGTCGCCGCGACCGGCATCGGCTCGGAGATCCCGGTGGACTCGATCAGGATGGTGTCGAAGCGGCCCTCGCGGGCCAGCGCCCCGACGCTGTCGAGCAGGTCTTCGCGCAGGGTGCAGCAGATGCAGCCGTTGGTCAGCTCGACCAGCCGCTCCCCGCCGCGGCCGGAGACGAGCGCGGCGTCGATGTTGACCTCGCTCATGTCGTTGACCACCACGGCCACCCGGCGGCCCTCCCGGTTGGCCAGGACGTGGTTGAGCAGGGTGGTCTTGCCCGCGCCGAGGAAGCCGGACAGGACGGTGACGGGAACGCGCGCATCTGCGGTCATGTGAACCTGGTGATCCTCGTGGCGGGCACGGGGCCGGGGACGCGGTACGTCAGCCCGGACCTCTACGGAAACGACAATCGTTTCCGTTAGAGTAGCCCATGCGCCCGACTCCGAGGAGCGGCCGTGCCTCGCCGGGGTGCTTGACCAGGTGTCGCGAGCACTGTGTTCGGGGCCGCGGAACAGGCGGTGGAAAGTTCCCCGGCACCGGGCCGAGCCCCCTCGCCGATGCCGGGGAAGAGGTCTCAGTGGTCGTCGTAGTGGTCGCCGTGTTCGGCGTGCCGGTGACCGTCGTGCAGGTAGTCGATGTGGTCGCCGTGGGGGACCGTCTGGTGGCCGCAGTCCGCGCTGTGGTGGTGGTCGTGGCCCTCGTGCACAGTGTGGCCCGCGGGTTCGCACTCGTCCCAATGACCGTCGTGCCTGCGGTGCAGGTGGCCGTCGTGGGCGTACTCGACGTGGTCGCCGTGGTTGACGGCCTGGTGGCCGCAGTCGTCGCCGTGCACGTGGTCGTGGCCGGTGTGCTCCAAGTGGGTGGTCATGATCTGCCTCCTGTTACCCGTGTGTAGCAAGGTTGTTGACGCAGAGTAGCAACGTATTCCAGATCATGCATGTTTGCGCGCCCTCTCGATCCGGTGAACCGGACCGGCCCGACCGCGCGCGCTGGTAATGTGAAGTCGTCATGGGGGATGACTCGGGGACGTTCGCAGCCCACCGCCGCACCGCGGGCGGCATCAGCTTCACCGACGTGGGGGAAGGCCCGGTCACGCTGTTCGTGCACGGGGTCTTCACCAACGGCAGGCTCTGGCGCAATTGCGTGCGGCTGCTGTCGGACCACCGCCGCTGCGTCACCGTCGACCTCCCCGGCCACGGTCACACACCACCGGTGGGGGAGCCGTCGGTGTGGGGCCTGGCCGACGCTGTCGGCGCGGTCATCCGGGAGCTGGACCTGCGCGGGGTCCACCTCGTCGGCAACGACACCGGGGGCGCCGTGGCCCAGGTCGTGCTCACCCGGGAACCGGAGCGGTTCGCGTCGTTCGCCCTCACCAACTGCGACACCGAGG
Organism: Actinokineospora spheciospongiae; assembly: GCF_003182415.1. Lineage (NCBI taxonomy): Bacteria > Bacillati > Actinomycetota > Actinomycetes > Pseudonocardiales > Pseudonocardiaceae > Actinokineospora > Actinokineospora spheciospongiae. The sequence goes on from NZ_QHCP01000004.1 coordinate 253,785, forward strand.
GCAACTTCCCGCCACCGGCGTTCCGCCCGGCCGTCTGGGCGGCCAGGGCGGGCCTGCTGCGCGCGGGCGCCCCGCTGGCCAGGCTGCCCAAGCTCGCCAAGCAGCTCTACCGCACCGGCTACCAGAACGTCTCCGCCGTCCCCGACGACGTGATCACCGACTACCTGACCCCCATCCTGGGCAACCCGGGAGGCGCCCGCTTCATGGCGGCCCTGCTGTCGTCGATGACCCCCGGGCAACTCGCGCCGATCCGCCCCCTCCTCGGCGCGTGCGAGGTGCCCACCGCCATCGTGTGGGGCACCGGCGACATCTTCTTCCACCGCTCCTGGGCCGACTGGCTCGTCGACCTCATCCCCGGCGCCACCGGCGTCGTCGAGGTCCCCGGAGCCCGGCTGTTCTTCCCGGACGAACGCGCGCGGGAACTCGTCGACGCCCTGGAGGACCACTGGAAGCGCTGACCGACGAACCGCCGGAACGCAATCGTTGAGCAGGAAGGCGAACCCGGTGCTGGTGACCCCGCTCCGACCCGCCACCCGCGTGGAGCGCCCCCACCCGGCCCCAGAGGATCGGGAGCAACCCCCGGGCGGATGAGCGGCACTGCGCTCCGGAGTCGCAGCGCAGGCCGGATCACCATCGGCCGCGGTGCCCGCTCACCCGATCCCGTGGGTCAGTGCTTGCTCGCGTAGCGCAGGACCACCACGCCCCCGGCGAAGCGGCGTTCGTCGATCAGGTCGAGGTCGACGTGGACGCCTTCGGGGAAGAAGCGCTTGCCGCCGCCCACCAGCACCGGGCACACGATCTGGTGGTACTCGTCGACGAGGCCCGCGCGGATGGCCTGCGCGGCGAGGTCCGGTCCGTCGACGGTGAGGTCGTGGTCGGTTTCGGCCTTGAGGCGGCGGACGGCGTCGGGGTCGAACTCCCGGACGAGGCGGGTGCGGGCGCTGGACACGTCGGTCAGGGTGCGGGAGTGGACGACCTTGTCCGTCGCCTGCCACTGCCGTGCCCACTCCAGCACCACCGGTGGCTGGTCGGGCACGTCGTACGCCGTTTCCCAGTACAGCATCGTCTCGTACATCCGGCGCCCGTAGAGGAACGTGCCCACCGATGCGGCGAGTTCGTTGATGTGGCCGTGCAGTTCCTCGTCGTCGGGGGCGCCCCACGCGAACTCGCCGTTCGCGTCCTCGACGTACCCGTCCAGCGACGTGATCATCGAGTAGACCAGCTTGCCCATCGCGGCTCCCATCCGAAGGTCGTGGGCAGATCATCCACGACACCGGTCGCCGGTCAGCCCGCGGTGGCGGCGACCGACCAGCAGGCGGCGGTGAAGCGGACCTCCGCGCCGTGCACGAACGGGTCGAAGGCGCCGCGGATCGCCTCCACCACCCGGACCCGGGTCTGCTCGTCCTCCTTCTGCAGGGCCAGGCCGACGGGGCCGAGCAGGCTCAGGTAGCGGTCCAGCTCCGGTTCCGGGAAGGCGCAGACCACGTCGAGCGGCCGGACGTCGACGCCGGTCCACCCGCTCCCGTCGAGGACGCGGCGCACCCGGTCCGCGTCCCCGAAGGCGAACTGGCCGGGCCCGTCCGGGTTCCGGGCGGGCAGGTTCGGCAGGAGCGGCGCCGCGGCCCGCTCCGCCGTCGTCATGAACGGGTTGTCCGCCGCGCCGCGCCACACGACCGCGCGGAGCTGCCCGCCACCGCTCACCGCGCGGCGCAGGTTCTCGAAGGCCCGGACCGGGTCCTGGAAGAACATCACGCCGAACCGGGAGACCACCAGGTCGAAGGACGCGGGCTCGAACGGGTGCACCTGCGCGTCGGCCTGGACGAAGGTCGCCCCCGGCTCGGTCCGCGCCCGGGCCACGGCGATCACCGGTTCGGAGATGTCGACGCCGACGCACGGCTTCCCCAGGGCCCGGGCGATGGCCGCGGTCACCCCGCCCGTCCCGCAGCCCACGTCGAGCACGCGGCCGGGGGAGGCGTCCCGCGCGGCGTCGACCAGCAGGTCCTGCAGCGGCTGGAACATCGACTCCAGCAGTCCCTGCGCCCGCACCCAGGACTGCCCGGCCGACCCGCCCCACAGCGCGGCCTGCTCGCCGTTGGTCTCACGCACGTCCATCCCCACTCCTTGTCCTCGTCCACCCGACAGCCTTACCCTGTCACTTCAAGCTGACTTGAGGTCAAGGTGCGATGGCGGAACTGGACATCACGGCGGTGGCCCGCAGCTCCGGCCTGCCCGCCTCGACGCTGCGGTACTACGAGGAACGGGGGCTGATCGCCTCGACCGGCCGCAACGGCCTCAAGCGCGTCTTCGACGAGGGGGTCCTGGAACGCCTGGCCCTGATCGCGGTCGGCCGGGCCGCGGGCTTCACCCTCGACGACATCGCCCGCATGTTCGGCCCGGACGGCCGACCCGCCCCCGACCGGGCGGTGCTCACCGCCAAGGCCGACGAACTCGACGCGACCATCGCCGACCTCACCGCCGTGCGCGACGGCCTCCGCCACGCCGCGGCGTGCCCGGCCCCCAGCCACCTGGAGTGCCCCACCTTCCGCGGCATCCTCGCCGCCGCGGGCACCCTCCGGGCACCCGGGAAGCGGGTCCGGCGGTAGCCCTGCGGCTCACTGGAACAGGGCGATGGGGCGCACCAGGAGTTCGCCGCGCTCGGCGTTCCACGACTGCACCCGGCCCAGCGCCTGGGCCTTGAACGCGTCGGGCGGGATGTCCTCGCGGCGCAGGCTCTCGGTGCGGCAGTCCAGGCGCACGTGGGCGCCCGCCGTCCCGTACGGGGCGACGAGGGTGGTGCGGCCGTCCTCGGTGCCCACCAGGCGGAAGCGGCCCTTGAGCAGGACGTAGGTGTCGACGTCCTGCAGGCGCACCCGGTGCGGGTGGTCCGGGCCCAGCGCCTGCGCCAGCGCGTCGCTGCGGGTGATCGTGCCCGTGGTGAGGTCCACCCGGACCATCCCGTTGCCGGTGGTGAGGCTGCGCAGCACGACGCCGATCAGCTCGACCGGGTCGGCGGACTTGATGTAGATCTCGGTGCGCTCCCGGCTGCGGGTGTGGCCGCCCGAGGCGCCGAACCTGATCGCCTCCATCGACATCCGGCCCTCCGAGGCGCTGCCGACAATATCCTGAACTTCTTTCTCGACCGCCTCGCTGAAACCGTTGGCGCGCGCGATCTCCAGCACCGACTCGTCGCGCAGGTAGAGCATGATGCCCGGGCTGTTGGACGACTCGGCGTAGCGGTGGCGGGCCCGCCACATCAACCAGGCGGTCACCAGCGCCACCACCAGGGCCAGCGCGGTCACCCCCCACACCAGCACCCGGAACAGCCAGATGGACCACCACAGCGACCAGTCAACAGCCACGGACACCCCTCACCGCGTCGACCAGCGACCCGCCGGTGGCGTCCACCAGCGCGCCACCGGTGGCCTCGGCGACCCGGCGCAGCTCCACCGGGTCCGCCGCGCCGATCCGCACCGCGAACAGCGGCGGCGCCGGTCGGGGCAGCCCGGCCAGCAGGTCGTCGGCGCTGATGCCAGCGTTGTTCTCCCCGTCGGTCACCAGCACCACCGAGGTGGGGTTGCGGGCGTAGGCCTGCCGCACCGCCGACCAGATCGCCGTGTTCCGCCCGAAGTCGTCCGGGGCGACGGCGGCGGCGAGCCGGTCGAGGTCCGGCTGCCCGTGCACGGTCACGGTCCGCTCGTCGAGCGGCTGACCGGCGAAGCGCACCACGGTCAGCGTCTCGCCGGGGTGGAACCGGGCGAAGCCGCCGGTGCCGGTGCCGCTCAGCGCGCCGAACACCGACCGCAGACCGGCCGCGCGCTCGCCCGCCATCGACAGGGAGAAGTCCAGCACGAACACCACGTGCGCGGTGGTGGGCTCGTCCCAGGCCGCCAGCAACCGGTCCAGCACGTCCGCGCTCTCCGGCAGGAACATGCCCGTGCCGATGTCGGTGCTCAACCGCTGCTCGCGCGGCACCGCCGGGTCCACCGGTCTGCGCGCGGTGGTGGCCATGATCCGCTGCTGGTGCGCCGGGTCGAGCAGCCACGCCACCACCCGGTCGTAGGCGGCGCGCTCGCCCGGGTCGAGCAGCAGCAGCGGGAAGTCCGACAGCACCACGCCGTCGCGCGGGTAGACCAGCTCCAGCGGTTCGTCCAGCGAACCCGATGCGTTGAGCGTGAGCAGCGCCGACTCGTGGTCGACCACCCCGTCGAGCCGGTCCGCCCTCGCGGCGAACTCCGCGGCCGGGTCGGGGCCGGTCGGCTCCTGCCCGGACCGCAGACCGGCCAGGCGGTCGCAGGTCACGTCCTCGGCGCGCAGCGCCTGCCCGGTGCCCGCCGCGGCCGTCGCCAGGCCGAGCAGGGCGGTCAACCCGACGTCGGACCGGTGCGGGTCCGGCACCGCCAGCCGCAGCTCCCCCGCCGCGACCCGGTCGGCGACGTCGGCCCAGCTCGGGCGCGCGGACACCGCCCGCAGCCGCCGCGCCGCCGCCGGGCGCAGCCCGACGACCACGGGGGAGACCATCGTGCTGGTGGACAGCGGAACCGGCCCGCCGCGGCCCGCCCGCAGCCTGAACAGCGCCTCCGACCCCACCCAGGCCAGGTCGTGCCCCGACGCGCCGGGAGCCGGGCCGGTGCCGACGTCCCGGCTGTCGCGCAGGTCGAGCACGAGGTCCACCCCGGTGTCGCGGCGCAGGTCGGCCAGCAGCGGACCCAGGTCGCCCAGCTCCCGGTCGGCGAGCACGGTCAGCCGCACCGGGTCACCGGTGTCCGCCGTGCACCCGACCAGGGTCGAGGCCACGAGCAGCGCGCACAGCGCCCACCGGGTCAGCACCGCCCCACCGTCTTGATCATCTTCTCCAGCAGGTCCAGCGGGGGCAGGAAGGTCTCGGTGTCGCCGATCCCGGAGACCGGCATCGGCAGTCGCTTCTCCCGCAGGAACGCGCCGAACTCGCCGCTGGTGCTGACGTCGTCGGTCTCGAACACCCGGAACCCCAGCTCCAGCGCTCGACGGCGCAGCCGAGGGTCGTTGGTGACCAGCTCGCCGACCCGCTCCCCGTTCGGCGTCAGCGCGATCAGCTCCGGCACCGCCTGCACCTGGTCCTCCGGGTAGAGCAGCACCCGGTCGGAGTCCGGCCCACCGTGCAGGTCCTTGGTGCGCACCTGGTGGGCGAGGAACTGGTGCTCGTAGAACACCGACACCGGGGCCAGCCCCCGGCCCTCCGGCGCCAGGTACGCCTGGGCCATGTCGTCGCCGGGGAAGCCCTGCGCGGTCAGCAGCGGCCGGATCTCCTCGGCCAGCGCGACCGCCTCGGCCTCGTCGGCGGGCGGCCTGCGGTCGTTCACGGCGAAGGCCGCCATGCCCATGTAGGTGCCCGCGGAGTTGGAATAGCAGACGTCCGACGTCTGGGCGAGCACCCGGTTGCCGTTGCCCAGGGGCGCGTCCCCGCCCAGGCCCTGCCAGGTCTTGCCCGCCCTGGTCAGGCCGAGGAACCCGGCGAGGTTCACGTTGTAGTACATCGGCGGCTCGACGCCCGGCTGGGGCGTCGCCACCCCGGCCTCGACCAGCGCGTCGGCGTAGGCGCGGTAGGTGCCCAGCACCACGGGGGAGAAGAACGGCTTGTGCGGCTTGACGAACCTGCGCTCGGCCTTGCGCTGCTGCTTGATCAGCAGCGCCGCGGGCTGGCCGGACGGGAAGACGAAGTCGTAGCCGCCGAGGTCACCGGTGGCGACCTCGCGCGAACCCGTCGCGGTCAGGTGCACCTGGATGCCGTTCTCCATCAGCACCCTGCGCACCACGGCGTCGTTGAAGAAGTCCTCCTTGGAAGCCATCTTCGCCTCCACCACGACGACGTCGGGGATCGGCGCGGTGACGCCCCCGTTCGTCGACAGCGTGATCGCCCCGACCACGGCGACCAGCACCGCGGGCACGAGCACCCAGGTGAACCGCTTGCGGCGCAGCACCGATCGCGGGCGCACCACCAGCAGCGTCGGTTCCTCGGCCACGACCTCCCCTTCCCCCTCGGCAGCCGTGCCGTCCCCCGGGGTGACCTTATCGACGGAACCTCGGTTTGTGGAAGTGTCCGCGCCGGTCACCGCGAACCGCCGGGGCGCGCGGTCAGGGGCGGGCGGCCCAGGGGTTCACGGCCAGCCGCCCGGTGTTCCCGAGGTCGATCCCGCCGTTCGGGGCGACGAGTTGGGCGGGTTCCCCGGGGCCCGGGGTGATCTCCAGGTAGTGGCCTTCGGTGGCGGTCACCGTGGAGTCGGTCACCGTGTTGCGCCACAGGACTCGCGCCGTCACCCGCTGACCGGGGCGCACCGTCACCGGCCGGGGTGGGGCGTCGTAGGCGTCCGGTGCGCTGACCGGGGCTGATCCGTTGCCGACGGTGATGTCGAGCGGGGTCCGGTTCTCGTCCAGGACCCGGACCGCCGGGTGGCCGTTCGCGGTGTAGTCGCGGGTGCCGCAGTTGGTCAGGATGATGCCGAGCGCTCGCAGGCCCGAGGCGCTGTCCACCTCGCCCGCCGTGATCGCGACCCCCGATGCCGGGCACGCGGCCGTCGCGCTGGTCGGGGGTGGGGCTGGTGGGAGGGGGATCGGCTCGGGGCCACCGCAGGCGGCGAGCAGCGCGGCGGCGCTGAGCAGTGGACCGAGGCGGCGGATCGCCGTCACCCGCACCGGGAACTCGTCACTGATCCCCAGCGACTCGGAGTGCTTGAAGCGGGCCATGTGCGTGATCGTAGTGATGTCCCACGGCGAGCAGTGCCGCATCTCGGCAACCAGGAGACGGGTGGCGGGCGGTCTTCGGGGGCCGAATTGAAATGAAAATCGTTTCCGTTAATCTGGTGGCATGCGAACCGAGGTGCTGCTGGTGGCCGGTCCGGACGACTGCGGTGTGGCCGAGGAGGTGTGGCGGGCGTGGCACGGGTCGGTCCTGGTGCGCCACGACCTGCGCGGGCTGGCCGACGGTGTGGTCCGCCGCTGGGTCGACGCGGAGGTGGAGACGGTCGAGCTGGCCCACGGCTGCGTGTCGTGCACCCTGCGGCTGGACCTGGTCCCGCTGCTCGAACGGATCGGCGGTCGGGCCGTGGTCGCCCTGGACCCGGCCCTGGACCTCGAACACGTCTGCCTCGCCCTGGACGAGGCGGGCATCGCGGTGGCGGGCGTGGTCGCGGTGGTCGACGCGCGGACGTGGCTGGCGGACGCCACCGGCGACGAGACCATGGCCGAACGCGGCCTGGCCGCCGCGGACACCGACGAGCGCACGGTGGCCCAGGTCGTGGTCGGGCAGGCCGAGTTCGCCGACGCGGTCGTGGTGGACGGGACCGCCGACCCGGTGCTGGACGCGGTGCTCGACCGCCTCAACCCGCTCGCGCCCCGACGGGCCCGGAGCGGGCTGGACGTCGCCGAGCTGCTGGCCGCCGTGCCCGCGGACGCGCGCCGCGGTCGGGTCGACGACGGGTTCGACCCCCTGGTGTGCGGTCGACCACCGCTGGGGTCCGCCCACGGGGTGTGCGTCGTCCGCGTCGCCGAGAGCAGGCCCTTCCACCCGATGCGGCTGCACCTCGCGTTCGACTGCCTGCTGGAGGACGTCGTGCGGGTCAAGGGGCGGGTGTGGGTGGTGAGCAGGCCGGAGGCGGCGCTGTGGGTGGAATCGGCGGGCGGCGGGCTGGTCGTGCACGACCTGGGTCCGTGGCCCGCCCCGGGCGACCGCGCGCAGGAGGTCTTCGCCATCACGACCACCCCCGCCGCCGCCGAGCGCGTCGCGGGTGCCCTGCGCGCCGCCCTCGTCACCGACGAGGAGTTGGCCCTCGCGGACGAACTGGAGTTCGTCGACCCGTTCGCCGAGTGGTGCGACGAAGCGGAGAGCTGCTAGCCGGACGTCGCGGTGCGGGCGGTGACCCCGGCTCTCCGGGGTGGGTTCCGGGCGGTCGGACGAGCCCGGCCACGGCCGCCGCCCGGACCTGTTCGGGGGACTGGACCTGGCCGCGGTGGACTTCGCGACCAACTTCGTGGTGAGCGGCCCGGCTGACCGCGCTGCGCGCCGAACTGGCCACCCTCGGCGTCCTGGTGCGCAGCCGGTATGGCGGCTGTCGCTCAGGTCCAGTGCGGCGGGCGGCCCACCGAGGACGGGATGCGGGTGGCCGCGTCACCGCGGGCGGCGTTAACCTGCGACTGGGTCAGGAAGACGCAGTCGGTCAGGTCCGCTCCGCGCAGGTCGGCGTCGCGCAGGTCGGCGCCGATCAGGTCGCTGTTGCGCAGGTCGGCCCCGCGCAGGTCGGCGGCGATGAGCAGGGCGCCGCGCAGGTGCGCGCCGCGCAGGTCGGCGCCGCGCAGCTTCGCGCCCATCAGGTTCGCCCCGCGGTGGTTCCTGGTCGGGCCCTTCACCCCGCCGCGCACCAGCTCGCTCGTGCGCGTCAGCAGTGCGTCGACCTCGCCGCGGACCGCGTCCACGTCCACCGCGGCGACCGCCTCCGCGCTGCCCTCGGTGAGCCTGCGCACCTTGCCCAGCGCCCGCCGCAGGTCCTCGTGCAGCGGGCGGGTGCGCGGCAGCGAAACCGCCTCGGTCAGGTACCACAGCAGCTCGTGCAGGTGCCGCATCACGCCGAACACCTCGAACATGCCCCCGGCGGTGTCCGGCGCCGCCCGCCAGTCCACACCGCCGAAGGTGACCTGGGCGACCTGCTGCCCCGCGCCGAAGCAGTCGAACACCGTGCAGCCGCGGAAACCCTCCTGCGGCAGCCGGGTGTGGACGCCGCAGCGGAAGTCCGCGAGCAGGTTCACGCACGGCAGGCCCGCGCGCTTGGTGATGGCGAAGTCCGTGGACTTCTGGAACGGCAGCGCCACGCAGCACAGCGCGAAGCACGAGCCGCAGTCGGCGCGCAGCCGGTTCAGGTCCTCGGGCGCGGTCACCGGCCCACCTCCAGCCGTCGAAGGGTTCCCGGGAGCACGTCCCGCACCGCCTCCTGCCGCGCCACCGGGTGGAAGTGGTCGCCGGGCAGGACCGCGCGGCGCAGGGCGGGCTCGTCGAGCAGCCCCGCCGTGGTGCCGAGGTGGGGGAAGCAGGCCACGCGGGCGGGGGCCTCGGGGGCGAGGTGGAAGCACCGGACCCGGGGGTCGACGGCGCTGGGTGGTCCAGTCATGCGGTGCTCGGGAGACGCCTCTCGCATCGGTGGGCCGCCGGGGGCTGCCCCGTTGACATGGGCGCCACCGGGGCGGTTGTCCGCCGTCGAGGGTAGACCCCAGGGCGCGGTCGGGTGACCGCACCCCGGGCTCGGTCACGAGCGGGTCGCGGGCGGTACCGGTCCGCTGACCCCGTCCGCCTGGCCACCGACGGTGACCCGCTCGTCCACCGCACCGCCCGGGGCGGGGACCCGGCCGTCGGGGCCCATCCCCGGCGGCGGACCTGCCACCGTGGCCGGGCGGTTGGCAGCAGCCACAGCCATCCCTCCACCCGATGATCGCGCCGGACACCACCGACCGCCCGGCGAGGGTGGAACCGCCCCCGTGGGACAGGACACCCCTGTTCGGAGCGGTGTCGAATCCACAGGGGACGGAACCGGGTGCCCGGTCGGAGCCCGTGTCGGTGTGGTGCGCCGATCGGTGGCCCGGTGGGCGGATCAGCCGCGCGGCGGCTCCTGCGGCGGGAACCAGCCACTCGGCGGCTGCGGGCCGTGACCCGGGGCGGGGTGGCCGGGACGCGGCTGACCCGGGTGGGGCTGCGCGGGGTACTGCGCCCCCGGGTGCTGCAGACCCGGGTGGGGGCCGCCGGGGGATCGGTCGGAGCGATCTTCGCTCACGGGCTGGGCGGCGGGGGATCGTAGAGTTCCCCACCATGAGCGAGCCCGCAGGCCAGGACCGGTCGACTCGTCGTCGGCGCAGCCCCGGTACCCGGCCCACCGACGACGAGTTGCTCGACGCCGCCCGCGCGGTGTTCGCCGAGCGCGGGTTCAGGCAGGCCACGATGGACGCCGTCGCCGAGCGGGCGAACTCCACCAAACCCACCCTGTACGCGCACTTCGGCGACAAGCTGGCGCTGTACCAGGCCGCGTTCGCCCGCGAGTCCGAGGCGCTGCGGCGGTGGGTGGTGGAGGCGTACCGGTCCGCCCCCGGCCTGGACGTCGCGGGCCGGGTGCGCGTCTACGTGATGGCCCTGTTCGACTACGCCGCCGCCAACCCGCAGAGCTTCCGGATGCTCTTCGACGCCACCACGACCGACGAGACGACCACGGCGCGCCAGGCCGTGGTGGACGTCATCACCGGCCGGGTCGCCGAGGAGATCGATCAGGCCCTCGCCGACCTCGGCCGGGAACCCGGCCCCAGCCCGGCCCTGCTGGCCGCGATGATGGTCGGCCTGTGCGGCGCCGCGGCCCGCCACGCCCTGCACCACGACCTCGACCCGGGGGCGGCGGGCGAACTGGCCGCGGGCTTCATCACCGCCGCCCTCACCAGCCTGGACCCGACCGTCCTGGACGCCGTCGACCGCTGACCGACTGCCGTCTGCTCGTCCGCGCGGGGGCCTACCGCAGGTCGGCGGCACCTCCGTGGTCACCGGTGCGGGAACCGGGCCCCTGGCCCACCCCGTCGAGGGTGGGGGACCGCACCGGGGCGACCTTCACCGCGTGCTCTCGACGAACCGGGCCAGTTGGTCGGTGACGCCGCCCCACCCGTCGGCGAACCCCAGTTCGGCGTGCAGGTCCCTGGCCGCCGGGTCCCCGTGGCGCACGACGACCCGGTAGTCGGTGCCGTCCGCGTGGTCGGCGAACACGACCTCGGCGGTCATCGCGACCGGTTCGGGGTTCGCCGGTCGCCAGCGGCTGTCCACGGCGGTGGTGAACACGAGCCGCTCGAACTCCTCCACCACCAGGAAGCACGCGTCGACGTGCGGTGCGAACGCGACACCGTCGTCGCTCATCCGCGTGACGAACCCGCCGCCGGGTCGGACCTCCAACCGGTCGACGCGGCACACGGTCGGGGCGGGAATCCACCACCGCGCCAGGCTGTCCGGGTCGGTCCACGCGTCCCACACGACCTTGCGGGGCGCGCGGATGACCCGGTCGATGCCGAGGTCGAGTTCGGGGTTCACGGGGTGTTCTCCTCCTTGGGATCGGTGACGAACTGCTCCAGCCGGTCGGTGCGCTCGTCCCAGAGGCGCCGCTGCCGCGCCAACCAGTCCTCCACCACCGCGAACCGCTCCCGGTTGAGCAGGCAGGTGCGCACGCGGCCGGATTTCACCGTGTGGATCAGGCCGTTCGACTCGAGCACCCGCACGTGCTTCATGAACGAGGGCAGCGTCATCGTGGCCGCACCGGCCAGGTCGCTGACGCTCGCGGGCCCGCGCCCGAGCCGGTGGATCACCGCCCGCCGGGTCGGGTCCGCGAGAGCGAGGAAGACCCCGTCGAGTTCAGCCGGACACTGTGCCATGAGGCTAAGTATCCATCGCCGCGACACTTAGCGCAAGGGCAAAGTGTTGAGGGGGCGACGACCTGCCAGGACATCACACCCGCGCCCGTCCGTGTCGGGTCGCCAGTACCTGACCGGCACCGCGTGAGCGGCGCCGCGGGTCAGTTCCCCAGGACGAACTGCGCGAGGTTGACCGAGACCACCTCTTGGCGGCCACCGTTCTGCCTGGCGGCGGCGGTCAGGACGTCGAGGTGGTGGTAGCCGGGGGCCACGACCGCAGGGGGCTGGCTCGGGTCCATCGCGCCGAAGTTCACCCCGGAACCCGCCCGGACGGTCAGGATCGGGCGGGCGTTGATGCCCCCGGGGTGCAGGGAGTGGGCGGTCATCTCCGCGTCCGGCTTGCCGCTGTCGCCGGAGAGCTTGGCCGGGAAGTACCACTCGGTGAAGTCCAGCGGCGCCTCGCCCAGGCTGCGGGCGAGCTGCTGGACGTCGGTGACCTCCTGGGCGGCGGTGGTGAACGGCTTGCCGTCGCGGGACTTGTGCACCGGGGCACCGGGCGCGTCGATCTGGTCGTAGTTGCGCCAGGTGTAGGTCGGCCCGGTGCCCAGGGGGAACCCGGCGTCGGTGGGGATGGCCTTGCGGTCCGGGCCGAGCAGGCCCTTGAGGTCGGCCAGGAACGGCAGGTCGGCGACCTCACCGGCGATCGGGAACTCCTTGTCGGCGATCCGGCCGCCGTCGAAGAAGCCGACGCCTGCCTGGAGGAAGCCCAGGGGCATGGAGTTGTTGTCCATCAGCGCGGCCATGGCGGTCTGGTTGGTGAAGGCGAAGTTGTCCACCACGGGGATGCCGGTGAGCAGGTTGACCAGGTCCTTGGCGAACAGGATCTTCAGCGTGGTCTTGATGTTGTCGGATTGCGGCAGGTACTTGAGCAGGTCGGACTTGCCGGTCGGGTCGTTGACCGCGGCCAGGCCCGCCAGGCCGAGCATGCTCATCGTCTCCGGGTTGATCAGCGCGGGCAGCGCCAGGATCGGCGAGGTAGCCGGGTCACCGGAGGGGATCAGCGACGTCATCCCGCCGCCGGGCAGGCCGGGGCGGACCTGCGAGTCCAGCGCGAACCACCCGGCGCACTGGTTGAACCCCGCGTCGTCGGTGGTCGCCGGGTCGCCGTCGAAGTCCCAGGTGGCGAAGTAGCCGGTGATGATGCCGCCGAGGGAGTGCCCGCCGCAGAACAGCTTCTGCTTGCGCACCGCCGGGTCGGGCAGTTCGTGGCGCATCAGGTCGTACTGGTCGCGCAGGGTCTGCGCCATGCCGACGTGCCCGAGCCAGCCGACCTGGTCGTTGGTCTGGAACCCGGCGAAGGTCTTCCCGTCGACCTGCTTGTCCCGGTAGTAGTAGTCCACCGCCACGTGCACGTCGCGGGCGGCGAGCCCGGCCATCCGCCCGGTGTTGTCCTCCAGGCAGTTCGACCGCCGGTCCAGCGCCCAGAACTCGACGTGCGCGCCCTGCCCGGCGGCCTGGGTGATCGTGTTGCGGGCCAGGCTGTCGAACGCGCCCGCGCCCTCGAAGATGCCCGGCTGGGCGATGAGCACCCGGTCGGCCGCGGCCGAGTCCGCCGGACCGGCCGCGCTGCGCCACCGCAGGTACGACACCCAGTCGCAGGCCTCCGGGTGCGGACCGACCTCCGCTGGCAGCGGCACGCGGACCTTCACCACGCTCTCCACGACGCCCGGCACCGGTGAGGAGGAGACCACCGGCGTCTCCACCCGGTCCCCGTCCGCCGACGTCTTGCCCATGGCGGCGGGCACCAGCACGCCGCCGACCACCACGACAGCCGCCGCCGAGGCGACCGCCCAGCGCGAACGCTTCATCGAGTCCTCTTCCGTCGAGCGCCTCTTTACCGTGGAGTAAAGCAGGGTCCTCCCGGGGAGTCACCCTTGTGGGCGAAGGGACGATCCCGGGTTGATACGGGTGCCATATCCGAGCCCGCCGCGTCGACAAAACCCGCACAAGACGCGCATTCCGGAGTTGCAGGGGGCGGGCGTCTGAAAGCGCCGTGCGGCGACGCCGGGGCGTGCCCGCGTGCTCGGCCGGTGGCGCCGATTGGCGCACGGTGACAACGCCTCGGGATTTCGCTGTGTGGAACGCGCGGTTCCCGGATTCCGTCGGTTGGTGTGCGAAAACTGTTGTGGCACTTGGGAAAACCTCCCTACGATCGAGCGCTGCGATCATCTCGCCACTGGTATCGGAGAGGTTGGGACATGCGATTAAGAACGAGGTTCGGGGCCGGGGCCGCCGCGGTGGCGGTCGCCGCCGGGGTGGCCGTCGCGGTGCAGGGGCAGGCGTCGGCGGCGGAGACCGCCGTCTCCGCGGACCGGGCCTGCGGGTCGCCGGTGGTCGGGAGCGTGCACGCCGACCTGACGGGGTCGTTGTGGAACATGGTGTGGATCTACCCGCAGACGGGGTGGCTGCCCGTGCGCGGTGGCATCGCGCTGCCGTCGGCGGGCCTGGCCGCTGCCGGGGCCGCCACCGTCGACGCCGCGGTGGACGTCGGTGTCACCATCACCAACGGGTCGACCGTGTCGCACGGCGTGGTGTCGCTGCTCGCGCGGAACCTGCCGGTGACCGCGGGGCAGGACATCACCGCCACCGACCTGCTCGCCTACACCCCCGACATGCCCGACACCCTGACCGCCGCCAGCCCGTTGACCTTCGACGTGGCCGACATCGCGGTGCGCGTCGACGCCAAGCGCGCCGACGGCAGCGCGCTGCCCCGGACGGAGGTGAACTGCACCGGCGGCACCGACCGCTGGGCGCAGTGGGACAGGCTCCAGGGCGGGTCGTCCGACACGTGGGTCGGCTCCGCGGTCACCGACGCCAAGGTCACCAGCGACAGCATCGCCCTGACCTGGACCGAGTCCGGCTCCATCTGGGGCGACACCACCGGCTACCGGGTCACCGTCGACGAGGGCGCCACCCCCGCGCTGGTCACCACCGGCCCGCAGTTGACCGGAACGGTCACCGGCCTCCAGCCCGATACCGATCACTGGATCACCATCCAGGGCCTCCACAACAACTACCCGATCACCGGCCGCGGCAAGCCGGTGCGCATCCGCACCGCCCCCGCCCCCTCCGCCGACACTGAACTGCACTACACCGCGACCGGCACCGCCAAGGTCAAGAAGATCGGTGCGAACGTCGCCCTCTCCGGCACGGCCGACAGCCTGCTGACGGCGGGCACCGGGGCCCACACCACCACCCTCGCGCTCGACCCCACCACCGTGAAGGCCACGATCGCGGGCATCATCCCGATCACCGCGGACGTCACCCTGACCCCCACCGGCCCGGTCACCGGCACCCTCGCCGACGGTGCCCTCACCGCCTCCGCCACGGTCGACATCGGCCTGTCGAAGGTCACCTTCGCTGGCTTCCCCCTCACCACCGGCAACACCTGCCACACCCACCGCCCCGCCGAGGTCAACCTGACCGCGGCGGGCTTCACCCCGTCCGCGGGCGGCACCCTCACCGGCACCTTCGCCATCCCCGAGCTGACCGGCTGCGGCTCCGCCACACCGCTGCTCAGCGCCTTCGTGGCGGGCTCCGGCAACACCGCCAGCCTGACCCTGGCCCCGCGCGCCTGACCCACCCGGCGGCGTCGCCCCGCCCGCACGGGCCGGGCGACGCCGCCGGACACAGCGGTTCGGGCGACCGACCCGCGGCCGTCGGTTCCCAAGCCCCTGGAATCGCCGGGAAAACGGCGGACAGTCACATCGCATTGCGTTCCTGCTCCCGAAACGCCGCCGGTTATGCTGGCGCCGCCCGCCCGTTCCGGGGGCTACTGGGGCTCTCGGAGGAACGCATGTCGCGCAGGCGCGTCGTGGTGTCGGCTGCCGTCGTGGCGGCCGGGTTGATCACCGGTCCGGTGGCGCAGGCCGCCCCCGCGGTGCTGTACGTCCACCCGGGCACCTCGTCCTGCTCGGACACCGGACCTGGGTCGCAGGCGGTGCCCTTCTGCACCCCGCAGCGCGCGGCCGACGTCGTCGAACCCGGGCAGCGGGTCGTCATCGACTCGATCACCCGGGCCTGGATGACCGAGAACATCCGCAACGGCATCGCGGTCGAGGGCGGGTCCGACAACGTCGTCGCGGGCAACGTCCTGCACGCCCCGGTGAGCGAGGGTGTCCGCGTCGCCGGGTCTTCGCCACCGCCCGGTTGAAGGTCGGCGGCAGCGCGGGCGTCCCGGTGGGCGCCACCGCGGTGGTGCTCAACCTGACCGTCACCAACCCCACCCTGGGCGGGTACCCGACGGCACCGCCCGGCCTCCCGTGTCCAACGTGAACTTCGCCCCGGGCCAGACCGTGTCGAACGCGGTCATCGCACCGGTGGGCGCGGACGGGAAGGTCTCCCTGTTCGCCAACGCCACCACCGACGTCGTGGTCGACGTCACCGGCTACTTCACCGCCGCCACCGCCGACGCGGGCCGCTACGTTCCGTGGACCCCGACCCGCCGGGTCGACACCCGCACCGGCCTGGGTCAAGGCGGGACCCCGCAGGCGATCCCGGCCCGCGGCGACCGCGCCTTCGCCACCGTCGAGTACTCCGGGCCCACCCTCCCGTTCGCCGTCGTGGCGAACTCGACGGTCACCAACCCGCAGGCGGGCGGTTACCTGACGGTCCACCCTGCCCCGCCCGCTGTCCTCGACGGTCAACTTCGGACCCGGGCAGACGGTGCCCAACCTGACCCTCGTCGGCGGTGACCGGCAGACGTTCCACGACGGCAGCGGCGGCTCGCTCGACCTCGTCGTCGACGTGTTCGGCTACTTCATCAACTGACGCGCGGCACGGCGCCCGGGAGCTCCGGCGGTGACCCGAGCCCCCGGGCGCCGTGCTCTCACCGGCCCACGCCCGCCGGGACGGTGACGAACACGGCCGAGTCGTAGTAGGTCCGCAGGCGCGCGATCCGCTCACCGTCGAGGTCGAGGACGGTGACGCCGCGGTACTCCACCGGGCGCCCGTCCGGCATCGTCGCCTTGCTCGTCCACTCCAGAGCGCACTGGTCGGGGCCTTCGACGGCGTTGACGAACGTCGTCGACAGGTCCTGGAACTGCTCCCGGTACTCCCGCCAGAAGGCCTCCACATCGGTGCGGTCACCACGGGAGTCGAGCCGGGTGGCGGTCGCGCCGTCGGCGAAAAGGTCGACCAGGTCCGCCGGTTCGGAGTTCTGCTCGAACCGGCGCAGCGCGGCGACGAACGACCGGACCAGGGGGGTGTCGATGTGGTTGTCCTCGAACTGGTTGTCCTCCATGGTCACGGGCTACCCGCGGGAGGGCGGCTCACGCATGATTCCGCGGCGGTCAGGAGTGCGAGGTGGTCAGGCCGCGCACGACGACCTCCCCGTGGTCGCTGTCCGAGCAGGGGTAGACCCACACCCCGTCACCCTCTTCTGAACTCCTGGGGCGGGTCCTCGAAGCACGGAACCCCGGCAACCACCCCGCATCAGTCCCACCGCCGCCGAGTCACCGACGGTGGCGGTTCCCGGACGGGGGTCACTCGCGGAGGGGCTGATGGCGTCAGGAGGGGTGGTGCCCGCCCCGATTGTGGATCAGTCGCCGGGGATGCGTTAAGCAGGGGGAGAGCGCGAGAACTGCCTCGAAAACCAATGCCGCGAAATGAGGTGTCTCGTGATCCCGGACCGGCCGCAGCGCGGGCGCGGGACCCCCGGCGCCGTGGACGACCTCCGAGGAGGTCGGCGTGGCAGGCGGTGAGGCGTTGCGGGCGGCCGAGGCCACCCGCAGGGCGATCGGGTTGGCGGAGTCGGGTGATGCCGCCGGCGCGCGTGGTGTGCTGCGGGAGGCGCTGTTGCAGGACGCGGGCTACGAGCCCGCCTGGGTGTGGTTGGCCGCTCTGGTCGAGCGGGACGGTGAGCGCAGGTTCTGCCTGGAGAAGGCGTTGGCCGCCCGGCCGAGCACGCGGACCCGGCGGTCCCTGCGGCGGTTGCGCGGTGTGGAGGCTGTTGCGCCGGTGGAGGTGGAGTGGGCGGTCGAACCGCCCCTGCCGCCCGAACCGGAACCCGAGGTGGCGGTGGGGAAGCGGCGGCGGTGGCGGTGGGTGGCGGTGGCGGGCGTGCTCGTGGTGCTGGCGGGGGCGGGGTGGGGGATCGAGCGGGCGGGCCACCCGGACCCGGTGCACCTGGCGCTGGTCGCCGGGCTCACCGGCCCGGAACCCGAGGTGGCGCGCGGCGTGGTGGACGCGGTGCGGATGGCCTTGGGCGAGGCCAACCAGGTGGGTGGGGTCAACGGCCACCCGGTGGAGCTGCTGGTCTTCGACGACGGTGACGACGTCGGCCGGGCGCGGGTGCGGGCCGAGGAGGTCGTGGAGGACGGGCGCGCGCTGGCGGTGGTCGGGCACGTGCTCAGCGACACCTCACTGGCCGCGGCCCCGGTCTACGCCGGGGCGGAGCTGGCCGCGATCACGCCGAGCGCCACGGCCGACCGGCTCACCACCGAGAACCCGTGGTACTTCCGGACGGTGTTCGGCAACCACGCGCAGAGCGGGTTCGCCGCGGTCTACCTGGCCGAGGTCCTGGGCGCGTCCCGGGTGTCGGTCCTGAGCGAGGACACCGAGTACGGCCGGGGCATCCACGAGGGCTTCGTCGCCGCGTTCGGTGCCCGGGGCACCGTCGCGCACGACCTGACCATCGCCCCCGCCCGGGCCGAGGACGCCCGGGCCGGGGACGCGCTGGCGGAAGCGGTGGCGACCCTGCGCGCCGACCCGGACCCCGGTCCCATCCTGCTGGCGGCCCAGGCCGAGCAGGGCCTGCGGGCGGTCACCGCCCTGCGCGCCGCCGGGATCACCGCCCCGCTGTTCGCCGCCGACGCGCTCGCCGACGAGTACTTCCACGACGCCGTCTCGGCGAAGCTGGCCCAGCACCGACCAGCGCCACCGCTGGGGGAGGTCTACGCCGTCGCACCGATGTCCCGCGACGCCCTCACCGGCTCCGCGTTGCAGTGGGCCACCTCGTTCCGGGCGGTCCACGGCTACACCCCGAGCTGGCACGCCGCCACCGCCTACGAGAGCGCCATCGCCGCGCTGCACGCCCTGCGCACCCCCGACCTGGAGGCCACCGAGGACGGCCGCGCGGGCGACCGGCGCCGGGTCCGCGCCGCGCTGGCCGCCATGACCAGCGCGGAGACCGCGCCCGAGGGGGTGCTGGGCCCGATCCGGTTCGACCCGGGCGGGTCGGCCGGGCGGGAGATCGCGGTGGTCAGGAGCAACGGGTCCCGGTTCGTCTCCGCCCCCGTGCAGCTCGCCCCCTACGCCCCGCGACCCGGGGTCGGCGCCGCCGAGGACGTCGCGGCGGGGCGTGCGGTGGAGCTCGACGGGCAGCTACTGACCGCGCGCCGGGTCGTCACCGCGGGCGTCAACCTCAACGAGGTCGGCGAGCTGGACACCGAGGACGGCACCTTCTTCGCCGACTTCTTCCTGTGGTTGCGCTACACCGGCGACGACACCGCCGCCGACCTGACCTTCGTCAACGCCGTCGACCCCGACCTGGCCCTCGGCGCGCCCCTGCGCACCTCGACCACCGACGGTCAGCACTACCGGCTCTACCGGGTGGCCGAGGAGTTCAAAGCCGCCTTCGACTTCCGCGACTTCCCCTTCGACCACCAGCACGTCACCCTGGTCCTGCAGAACCGGCTGCTGCCCGAGACCCAACTGGTCTACGTCACCGACCCCGCGGTGCTGACCCGGTCCCAGTCCGAGCGGCTGCGCGGGGGCGCCAACGCCTCCGCCAGCATCGATGGCATCCCGAACTGGACGGCCGAGGAGGTCCAGTTCTACCGCGAGACGGTCGGCAGCACCGCCGAACTCGGCGACCCCGCCTTCGACACGGGCACCGGCACCTACTACAGCCAGTACGTCGCCGACGTCCGCGTGCAGCGCGACATCGGCGGGTTCCTGGTCAAGAACCTGCTGCCGCTGGCGCTGCTCGTCGCCCTGACCTACCTGTCGCTGTACTTCCCCCCGGGTTTCGCCGCCGGGTACAGCATCGGCATCACCGCCATCCTCACCAGCGCGGTCCTGCTGGCGGCGGTGACCTCCCCGCTGCCCGAGGTCAGCTACACCGTGGCCATCGAATGGGCCTACTACGCCTTCATCCTGATGGCCACCTGCTGCCTGCTGACCCACCTCGTGCGCCAGCGGCTGACCTCCACCGGCCGCGACGACATCGCCGCCCGCATCACCGTCGGGGCGCGCGTCGTCTACCCGGTCGCGGTCACCGCGGTCGCCCTCACCTACGCCGTCGTCTTCGCCTGAGCCGAAAGCCCCATTTCCGTCGGACCCGAGCGCTACTGTCCACCCAGGGGTTTCGGGGGAAGGGGACTGCTGTGCGTGGACTGAAACCGATCGTGTGGGGTATGGCGGTGATGGCGGCTGCGTCGTGCACCTCCTCTCCGCCAACGCCTCCCGCGAAGACCGAGCGCGTCGCGCCGCAGCAGGTCGCCGTCCCACCTGTCGTGGCCTACGCGACGCCTGACGCTGTGCGGGTGCTGCGCGGCGCCGCGGCCGTCGCCGACATCGCCTTGGCGGAGAACGAGAACGTCGTCGACGCCGAGTGGGTTCCGGGCGGTTCCCGGGTGGTCGTGGCCACCTCGACCCGACTGGTGTCGATCGACACCGCCACCGGTGCCACGGCGACCGCGCCCTGCGAGTGCTCGCACCTCGCTGTCGCCGACGGCAAGGTCTACTCCATCGACGGGTACAGCCCGAAGGAGATGGCCGTCCACGACGTCACCACGTTGCGCGCGGAGGAGGCGGTGCGACCGGACCTCGCGGGGGGCAAGGGGCTGCTGGGCATCGACGGCGCGGGCGACCGCCTGGTCATGTTCCGGATCAGCGAGGACGGCGCGAGGCCGCTCACCGACGTCGTCGTCTTCCAACCCGCCACCGGCACGAGCACCACGGTCGGGAACACCGGCCACCTCGGCACACCGTCGGGCGGCGCGTACACGCCGCGCGGGTGGCGCGACACCCCCGGGTACGCCTACCTCGCCAGTGGGTCGACCGGCGCGCAGACCGGGACCGCGTCGGTCGTCTGGTTCGACCCGACCAGTCCGGCGCCGCAGGTGGTGACCACCGACCGGCGGCTGCGCGAGCAGACGCCGGACGTGCCCGACGAGTCGTGGAACAGTGCGCGCGAGCACCTGTGGTGGGCGTCCGACGGCACGATCCGCACCACCGCGTGGACCTGGAAGTGCGAGCAGGCGGACCCGCTGGAGCAGCCCCGGTGCACCGACCTGGTCCCGCACCAGCAGTGGCGGCACGACGGCGTCGACTGGACCCGCACCGACGACCGCGACCTGGCCTCGGTGCGCGAACTGGGCGACGGCACGTCGGTGGAGCTGTCCCGCGACAAGGACCTCTCCCTCGTCAACGGCGGCACCCGCACCCCGGTGGTAAGCGACGTGGACCAGGTGTGGACCCCGGCGTTGCCCGCGGTGCCGGTGGAGCAGGGCGACCAGGCCCTGGCCGAGCGGTTCGCGCCGGAGGTGTGGCTGCACCAGGACGAGAAGAACTTCCCCGTCGACGCGGGGGAGTTCGTGCGCCGCTCCACCCTGCGGTTCGACCACGGCCCGCCCTGCGGTGACCCGAGGCTCGTCGCCGAGCGCGCCGACCCGGTCAAGCTCGGCCGCGGCGAGCACACCAGCCCGGCGCTGCGCCGCAACCAGCGCGACTGCTCCCCGAGCGACGAACCGGTGGTGTTCCGCTCCGACCTGGCGGCCGAGGACGGCAGCGGCAAGGGGTTCCTCCTCGACCTCGACGACGACGCCCGGGACGGCGCCAAACCCGTCGACGGGACGGTCACCGCACCCGTGTACTGGGAGTACCTGCCGGGTCAGCGCCCGGGGGTCGGCGCGTACGTCTACTGGTTCTTGTACGCCTACAACGACTTCCTCAACAACCACGAGGCCGACTGGGAGCGGGTCGCCGTGCAGGTCGACGGCGACCGGCCGGTCGCGGTGGCGTTCTCGAAGCACGAGGTGCCCCCCTGCCAGGTCACCTGGGAACGCCTCGACACCGAGGGCGACCACCCCGTGACCTTCTCGGCGAGTGGCTCGCACGCCTCCTACGGCTTCGCGGGGGAGTTCTCACGGGCCGACGGGAAGCAGGTGGGCACCGACAAGACCGCCAGGAACACCCGCTGGCCGACCTGGGCCGACGTGCGAGCCCTGCGCGACCAACCCTGGTACGGGTACCGGGGCCTGTGGGGGGACACGGCGCTGATCGACGTCAACAGCGGCATCGTCGGCCCCTACCCGAAGCGCGACATGTCCACCCTGCTGACCACCTCGCAGTGCACCGAACAGGTGGGGCGCGTGCCGACCGACTGGCTCGGGGCTTGGAAGGCGGGCCGCGTGCAGGACCCGATGGCGGCGCAGGACCCGCGCGCGAAGGACTACACCGCTGAGATCTCGCTGGAACAAGGCCAGTTCGGGGAGCAGGTGGGTACGGCGACCTACGGTGGGCTCGGCTGCGTTGGCGTCCTGACGCTGGAACGGGGCACGCAGGAGGCGATCGTGCTGCGCGAGGCGCGGGAACCCGATCCCGCTTCACCCAACCAGCAGTGCCGCACCGCGGGGCACACCACGATCAAGCAGACCGCGACGGGGTTGAGCTACAGCTTCGTCCCCGACCGGCGTCCGGGGCCGATCACGGCTGACCTGACCCGGTGACGGCTTCGGGTCGTCGGGGTTTCGCGGGTGTACTCGGCCGGGTGGACGTTGCTGCGCCGGTTGGGTTCGGGGCGGCCGGTTGCCGTGCCGGTGTGGAACGGGTTTCGGCCTGCCCCGTGCCTCACCGGGAGGAGGTGGACACCAGTTCCGCCTCGGGGGTGTTCGGCACCCGCATGACGACGGGGGCCGGTGCGGCCCCGCGCGGCCGGACGGGTTCGGAGTGGCCGAAGAAGTTGTTGGGCAGGGACAGGCGGATGACCTTCTTCCAGGCGGAGGCGACCTGGCGGGGGAGGCTGCCGGTGGTGTAGCTGAGCCCGTACCGCTGGAACAGGTCGCGCACCTTCGGGGCGATCTCCTGGTACCGGTTGCTGGGCAGGTCCGGGAACAGGTGGTGCTCGATCTGGTAGGACAGGTTGCCGGTCATGACGTGCATGAGCCTGCTGCCGCTGATGTTGGCCGAGCCGAGCATCTGCCGCAGGTACCACTCGCCGCGGGTCTCGCCCTCGATGGAGGTGCGTTCGAACGTTTCGACGCCCTCGGGGAAGTGGCCGCACATGATCACCGAGTGCGACCACAGGTTGCGGATGAAGTTCGCGGTGAGGTTGGCCGTGATCGTCGTGGCGGCCGACGGGCCCGACAGCAGCGGGTGCACGACGTAGTCCTTGGTGACCTGCTGCCCGATCTTGCGCAGGGTCTGCTTCACGCGGGCGCGGAACTCCGGGGCGCCGCGCCGGGACTTCGCCAGGTTCTTGCCCAGCTCCAGGTCGTAGGCGGCGATCCCGTACTGGAAGATGCAGGCGTTGACGAAGTTCCACAGCGGCTGTCCCAGGTGGAACGGGTGCCACCGCTGGCCCTCGTCGACGCGCATGATGCCGTAGCCGAGGTCGTTGTCCTTGCCCAGGACGTTGGTGTAGGTGTGGTGCAGTTGGTTGTGCGAGTGCTTCCACTGCTCCGCGGGGGTGGCGTGGTCCCACTCCCAGGTGGTGGAGTGGATCTTCGGGTCGCGCATCCAGTCCCACTGCCCGTGCAGGACGTTGTGGCCGATCTCCATGTTCTCCAGGATCTTCGCCACCGTCAGCGCGGCGGTGCCGAGGAACCAGGCGGGCGGGAACAGGGAGGCGAGCAGGACGGTGCGGCCGCCCATCTCCAGCACCCGCTGGGTGGTGATCACCCGGCGGATGTAGGCGGCGTCGTCGGCGCCGCGGTCTGCGATCACCTGCTCGCGGATCGCGTCGAGTTCGACGCCGATGCGCTCGATGTCCTCGGCGGACAGGTGGGCGATCTGGTTGTTCGCCTGCTTCTGGATCGTGGTCATGCTGTGGTCCTCGGATCGCTGGTGGGGATCAGATGTCGAGCTGGCAGGGGCCCGCGGCGGCGGACACGCAGGTCTGCACGAGGACGCCGTCGCCGGGGACGGCGCTGGTCACCTGCCCGTCGCGCAGGTCGCGCACCGCGCCCTCGCGCAGCGGCACGACGCAGCCGAAGCAGATGCCCATGCGGCAGCCCGACGGCATCAGCACGCCGCGGGACTCGCCGGTGTCGAGCAGCGAGGTGGCGCCGTCGGCCTCGGCGGTGACCGCCGAGCCGGTGAACGTGACGGTGCCGCCGTCGCCGACGGCGACCAGCGCCGGTCGGAACCGCTCGGTGTGCAGGCGCTGCCCGCTGCCCGCGGCGTCGTAGGCGTCCTGGAGGGCGTCGAGCATCCCGTTGGGACCGCAGGCCCAGGTTTCCCGCTCGGTCATGTCCGGGACGAGCACCGCCAGCTCCGCCGGGTCGAGCACGCCGTCGACGTCGGTGTGCCGCTCGACCAGCCGCAGGCCACCGCGCGCGGCGAGGCCGCGCAGCTCGGCGCCGAAGATGACGTCCTCGGGCCGGGGGGCGGAGTGCACCAGCACCACGTCGTCGAGCCGGTCGGCGCCGTCGCGGAGCATCCCCATGACCGGGGTGATGCCGCTGCCCGCGGTCACGAACAGCGCCTTCGCCGGGCGGGTGGCGGGCAGGGTGAACTCGCCCGCCGCCTGGTCGAGCTGCACGACCGTCCCGGCCTGGAGGTGGTGCACCAGGAACCGGGACACGGTGCCGCCGGGCAGCGCCTTGACCGTGATCGTCACGGTGCCGTCCGGGCGCGGCGGTGAGGTCAGCGAGTACGAGCGCCACTGCCGGACCCCGTCCACGTCGACTCCGATGCGCAGGTACTGCCCCGCCGTGTGGCCCGCCCAGCCGCGGCCGGGCCGGATGACCAGGGTGGCGGCGTCGGCGGTCTCCGGCAGCACCGCCTCCACGCGTCCGCGCAGGTCCGTGCTCGACCCCAGGGGGTCCAGGATCGACCAGTAGTCGCCGGGCACCAGCGGCGTGGTGACCAACCGGGCCAACCGGCGTGCGCGGGCGCGCAGCGTGTCGCGGAGGGGAACCGGGGTCTGCGTCGTCGCCATGGGTTCAGCATGACTGCACCGGCGGTGTAAGTTCCTGTGTCCGGGACGTGAATCGGGGAGCAGCTCTTGTTCGCAGGGAACAGTTCACTCGAATCAGAACAATTCCGCCTGCCCGAGGGCTTGGCGGAGGCGATGCGGTCGGTGCTGCCGTCGGTCGCCGAGCGCACCGTTGCGGCGATCGTGGCCGAGGTGCCCGCCTACACCGAGGTCTTCACCGGCGGCACCGGTCGCAAGCTGGAAACGGCCGTGCGGCTGGCCCTCGGCGGCTTCCTGGAGCTGACCTCGGGCGCAGGGGGAGCGGCGGCCAGCACCCCCATGGTGCCCTCGCTCGACGGTGCCTACGAACTCGGCGTCGGCGAGGCCCGCAGCGGCCGGTCGATGGACGCGTTGCAGGCCGCCTACCGCGTCGGCGCCCGGATCGCCTGGCGCGAGCTGAGCACCATCGCCACCTCCGGCGACCTCTCACCAGGCGGGATGGCCCGGTTCGCCGGACTCCTCTTCGCCTACATCGACCAGCTCTCCGCCATCAGCGTGGCGGGCCACGCCGACGGGTTGGCCACCACGGGCCGCGCCCGGCAGCAGTACCTCGACCGCCTGGCGTACGGCCTGCTCACCGGCAGCGGCCCGGACGAGCTGGCGGTCGCGGCGGACCGGGCGGGTTGGGAGCCGCCGCGCTCGCTGACCGCGGTGATCATCCCCGAGGCCCGCGCCCGCGGGGTGCTGCCCCGCCTCGACCCGCGCACCCTGCAAACCTTCGAGGGCGCCCTGGACCTGCCCGACGGCCGGACGGCGGTGCTCCTGGTGCCCGACGCCGAGGGCCCGTTCCGCGGTCCGCTGGTGGCGGGCCTCGCGGGGCTGGGCGCCGTCCTCGGCCCGGCCCGGCCGTGGACCGGGGTGCGCGCCTCCTACCTGCGGGCCCAGCGGGCCGCCCGGCTCAACCTGCGCCCCACGCCCGAGACCACCGTGGACACCGAGCAATGCCTGGCCGACCTCGTCCTGCGCTCCGACGCCGACGCCCTCGACGACCTGCGCGCCCAGGTCCTCGCCCCGCTCGACGGCCTGCGCGCCCCGCAGCGGGCCAAGCTGGAGGAAACCCTGCGCTCCTGGCTGCTGCACCACGGGCGGCGCGAGGAGATCGCCGCCGAACTGTTCGTGCACCCGCAGACCGTCCGCTACCGCATGGGGCAGCTCCGCGAGCTGTACGGCTCCCGCCTCGACGACCCCAGGACGGTCCTGGAGCTGACCATCGCGCTGGGCTCGGGGTGATCCCCGTGGTCAGCTCGCGATGGCCGGGTCCCCGACGCCGCGACTAGTTTTGGGCGATTCGGGGTATTAGTCCGATCATGGACAACCAGGTGTGCGTGTTCGCGCCGTCGCCGCAGCTCACGGTGACGGTGGAGGACCTCGACGGTGGACCGGACCTGCACCTGCACGCGGGCGGGCAGGGGTACTGGCAGGCGCGGATGATCACCGCGCTGGGGTCGCCGGTGGTGTTCTGCTGCGCGCTGGGCGGGGAGACCGGCTCGGTGCTGGGGCACCTGCTGACCGCCCCCGACCTGGAGGTGCGCTCCCGGCAGGTGGCCGCGCGCAACGGCGCCTACATCCACGACCGGCGCGAGGGCGAGCGCGAGGAATTGGTGGAGCAGTACCCCGGGCGGCTCACCCGGCACGAGGTCGACGACCTGTACGAACTCGCCGTGGTGGCGGGGCTGGCGGCCGGGGTGGCCGTGCTCGGCGGCTCGGTCGACGTCGCCACCGAGGAGGTCGTCCCGGTGTCGGTCTACGAGCGGCTGGCGGCCGACCTCGGGCGCAACGGCTGCCGGGTGGTCGTCGACCTCGCGGGCGCGCGGCTGGCGGCGGCGCTGGAGGGCACGCCCGCGGTGGTGAAGGTCAGCCACGAGGAGCTGATCGAGGACGGCCGGGCCAAGTCCGACGACCTCGCGGACCTGACCGGCGCGGCGCGCGAGCTGGTGGCCTCCGGGGTCGAACTGGTCGTGGTGTCGCGGGCCGCGGAACCCACGCTGGCGGTGACCGCCGACGACGAACTGCTCGTCACCGCCCCCGCGCTGGACCCGGTGGACACCCGCGGCGGCGGCGACTCGATGACGGCGGGGCTGGCCGCCGCCTTCGCCCAGGGCGCGGACCTGGAGGCGGCGCTGCGGCTCGGCGCGGCGGCGGGCGCCCTCAACATCACCCGCCACGGCCTGGGCAGCGGCAGCGGCGACGCGGTCCGGTCGCTGGTCGAACGGGTAGAGATCGCGCGGGTGGGGTAGCACCTACGACATGTCTCCCCGAGTGCTCGTGACCAACGACGACGGCATCGACTCACCCGGTCTCCTGGCGCTGGCGCGTTGCGCGGTGGACCTCGGCTGGACCACCCTCGTGGCCGCGCCCGCCGCGGAGGCCAGCGGCACCAGCGCGGGGCTCACCGCGGCCACGGACGACCGCACCTTCGCGGTCGAGCGCCGGACCCTCGACGGGCTCCCCGGCGCACCCGCGTACGCGGTGGCCGCGCACCCCGGCCTGATCGCCCTCACCGCCTGCCACGGCGGCTTCGGCGACCGGCCGGACCTGGTGCTCTCCGGGATCAACCGGGGCGCCAACATCGGCCGCGCGGTGCTGCACTCCGGCACCGTGGGGGCGGCGCTGACCGGTTCCATCAACGGCGCCCGCGCGCTCGCCGTCTCCCTGGACGTGCCGCTCGACCCGACCGCCCCGCCGAACTGGGGCACCGCGGCGTCGGTCGTGGCCGGTCTGCTGCCGCTGCTGGCTTCGCTGGAGGTGGGGGCCGTGCTGAACGTGAACGTGCCGGACGTGCCCGCCGACCGCCTCCTGCCCGCCCGGTGGGCCCGGCTGGCCTCCTACGGTCGGGTGCGCAGCAAGGTCACGCAGGTCGACGACGGCACGATCGAGGTCGGCAACGTCGTGGTGGACGGCGACCTCGAACCCGGCACCGACGCCGACCTGCTCGGCCGCGGGCACGTGACGGTGACCGCGCTGCGCTCGGTCCACGAGGACGACGCCCTGATGGACGGCGAACTCCCGGGCTGAGACCGGCTCCTGCCGGAACCGGGCTGGGCGCACCCGAGGGCGCGCCCAGCCCGGTTCCGGCTTCGGTCAGGCGGTCCGGCCGAGCCGGGACCGGACGTGGCGCTCGATCAGGATGGGCACGAAGGTGGTCACCTTGGCCTCCCGGAAGCGGTCGTGCTCCTCCTGCACGGCGGCGTGGATGTCGGCTTCGCGGGCCGGGCCGTAGTCGTCGACCAGGCGGGCCTCCATCTGGTGCAGCTGCGTGCTGACCTGCTCGGCAAGGTCGTCCATGGAATGCGATGCGCTCATGTGAACCTCCTGGTGGTGACCTGCCCGCTTCGGCTGTCCATGCGACATCGCGGACGTGAACGGGAGATGAACAGTCCCGAGGGGTGGTCGATCACCGGGCGTGGAGCTGGGCGAGGGTCTGCTCCAGCTCGTCCCGCAGGGCGCGTCCGGCCGCCTCGGCGTCGCCCCTGGCGATGGCGGCCACCAGCTCGGCGTGGCCCGCGTCCCCGTGGTTCGGGTCGTCCGCGCGCAGGTCGAGCAGGTCCACCAGGTCGACCAGGCCGCGCTGCAACACGGGCAGGAACTCGGTGAACAAACCGGTCAGCACAGGGTTGTGCGCCGCGGCGACCACGGCCGCGTGCAGGGCGGTGTCCGCCTCGACGAACTCGGCGGTGGTCCCGCCCGCCGCGGCGCGGCGCCCGGCCAGGGCCGCGTCGATGGCGGCGAGGTCGTCGTCGGTGCGGCGGCGGGCGGCCAGCTCCGCCGCCGCGACCTCCACCAGCACGCGCACCTCGTAGACGTCGGTGATCGCCGCCTGGCGCAACCGGATCGACCAGTCCTGCTCCGACCGGGTCGCGACGACGAACACGCCCGCGCCCTGCCGCGCCTGCACGAGCCCGGCGCCCGCCAGTGCGCGGATGGCCTCGCGGACGGTCGACCGGCCCACCCCGAGGGTCTTGGCCAACGTCGTCTCACCGGGCAGCTTCGTGCCGATGTCCCAGGTGCCATCGGTAATCTGCTCGCGGAGCCGTTCGGCGGCCTGCTCCACCAGGGGGGACGGTCGTAGGGAACCCAGGGGCATGGCGTACGTCTCCCACTTGTCAGCTTGTCTGAGGAGTGCGGTTGTGGTTACGGTACCCGCATGTCGCCACGGGGGTTCCTCCTTCACCGCCGCTGCGGGGCCTGATCCGACCGGCTCCCCGCAGCGGGTGTCGGGCTGCGCCGGTCACCGAAGGATGACCGAGTGGAAGAGCTTCCCCAACCATGGTTTCCCTCTCCGAGACCACCCGCACGCCCCCGGCGGACGCGCCCGCGTGGAACCCGCAGCGCCCGAGCGCGATGCCGCACCACCGCTACCGGCCCGCCCACGCCAGGGTCGCGCTGCCGCTGACCGACCGGACCTGGCCGTCGCGCACCCTCGACCGGGCGCCGCTGTGGGTGCCGGTGGACCTGCGCGACGGCAACCAGGCGCTGGCCGAGCCGATGGACACCGAGCGCAAGCGCAGGTTCTTCGACCTCCTGGTCGCCGTGGGCTACAAGGAGATCGAGGTCGGCTACCCCTCCGCCAGCCAGACCGACTTCGACTTCGTGCGCCACCTGGCCCGCAGCGGTGAGGTGCCCGACGACGTGACCGTCTCGGTGTTCACCCCCGCCCGCCACGACCTGATCGACCGCACCATCGCCTCGATCGAGGGCCTGCCGCGCGCCGTCGTCCACCTCTACACCGCCACCGCCCCGGTGTGGCGGGACGTGGTCCTCGGGCGTTCCCGCACCGAGGTGCACGCGCTCATCAGCGACGCCGCCACCCACCTGCTGCGGCGGGCCGAGGAGCGGCCCCGCGCCGACACCCGGTTCGAGTTCTCCCCGGAGGTCTTCAACCTCACCGAACCGGACTTCGTCCTGGAGGTGTGCGACGGCCTGACCGAGCTGTGGGACGCGAGCCCGGACCGGCCGGTCATCCACAACCTGCCCGCCACGGTGGAGATCGCCTCGCCCAACGTGTACGCCGACCAGGTCGAGTACGCGCACCGGCACCTGGGCAGGCGCGGATCGGTGATCCTGTCGGTGCACCCGCACAACGACCGCGGCACCGGCGTCGCCTGCGCCGAACTGGCCGTGCTGGCGGGCGCGCAGCGGGTGGAGGGCTGCCTGTTCGGCAACGGCGAGCGGACCGGCAACGTCGACCTGGTGACCCTGGCGCTGAACCTGTACGCGCAGGGGGTGAACCCGATGGTCGACTTCTCCGACCTCGACGCGGTGCGCGAGGTGGTCGAGCACTGCAACCGGCTGCCCGTGCACCAGCGACACCCCTACGCGGGCAGCCTGGTGCACACGGCCTTCTCCGGCACCCACCAGGACGCGATCGCCAAGGGCATGGCCCACCACGCCGAGCAAGCCGCTGCCTTGGGCGTCGACCCGGGCGAAGCGCCGTGGGCGGTGCCGTACCTGCCCATCGACCCGGCCGACATCGGCCGCACCTACGAGGAGGTCATCCGGATCAACTCCCAGTCGGGCAAGGGAGGGATCGCCCACCTGCTGCTCACCCACCACGGGCTCGACCTGCCGCACGCGCTGCGCCCGGACTTCTCCCGCGCGGTGCAGCGCGTCACCGACACCACCGGGCGGGAACTGTCCGACAAGGAGCTGTGGGAACTGTTCCGCACCACCTACATCGCGCCTGCCCAGGACGGCCCGACCACGCTGGAGTCCTGGAGCACCAACGAAACCGCACCCGGCGAGCACCGGTTCACCGGCACCCTGCACACCGGGGAACAGCGGTTGTCCTGCGGAGGAGTGGGAAGCAGCCCGCTGTCGGCCCTCACCGACGCGCTGGGTGCCGCAGGCATCGAGGTGGACGTCCTCGGCTGCACCGAGCACTCCACCGGCAGCGACGCCGTCGCCTACGCCGAGTGCCGGGTGGGCGGGGTCGCGCGTTGGGGCGCGGGCCGGGACACCTCGGTCCTCACCGCCTCCGTCAACGCCGTGCTGGCCGCGGTCAACCGGGCCGCGTCGTGACACCGGTCCTGCGCGTCGAGGGCGTCGACTTCGTCCGCGAGGGCAACCCGATCCTGCGCGGGGTGTCCCTGACGGTCCGGGCGGGCGAGCACTGGGCGCTGCTCGGTGCCAACGGCGCGGGCAAGAGCACGCTGCTCAGCCTCCTCGGCGCGTTCGCCCACCCCACCCGGGGTGTGGTGGAGGTGCTGGGCCACCGGCTGGGCCGGGTGGACATGCGCGAGCTGCGCTCCCACGTCGGCCACGTCGACCCGCGGCACGCCCCGAGGTCACCGCTGGCGCTGTGGGAGGTCGTCCTCACCGGGTTGACCAACACCGCCGAGTGGGTTCCCCGGTGGGGTCCGACCGCCGAGCAGGTCGCCCTGGCCCACCGGCTCATCGACCTGCTCGGGCTGGGGGAGCGCCGCCAAGCGCAGTGGCCCACCCTGTCGCAGGGCGAACGGGGTCGGGCGCTGATCGCGCGGGCCCTCATGCCCAGCCCGCGCCTGCTGCTGCTCGACGAACCCGCCACCGGCCTCGACGTCGCGGGCCGCGAGCAGTTCCTCGAACGGGTCGACCTGTTGCAGACCACCCTGCCGGACCTGGCGTCGGTGCTGGTCACCCACCACCTCGAAGAACTCCCACCCGGCACCACGCACGTCCTGCTGCTGCGCGGGGGGCGCTGCCTGGCCGCCGGACCCGCCGACGAGGTGCTGACCAGCGACCGGGTCAGCACGTGCTTCGACCACCCGATCCGCCTCACGCGCACCGGCGGGCGCTGGAGCGTGCGCGCGGGCGAACCCCGGGGCGGCTGACCGCGGTGCCGCGGTGGTGCGCACCCGGCGGGGTGCGCACCACCGCGGACGTCGTCAGGGCTTGCGGCCGACCGCGGCCACGATGCAGCGCGCCGCGGCGGGCAGCTCCCCGAGCCGGGGCCCGTCGGACCACCAGTCGTCGGCCACGACGATGCCCGGGTCGACCAGGTCGAGGCCGACCAGCATCTCCTCGATCTCCGCCCGGGTGCGGAAGTACCCCCGGCTGATGCCCGCGTTGAGGATGCCCTGCACGCGCTGGGCGAGCGCGCTGTCCTCGTTCTCCGGGTCGAGGAAGTGGCTGAACACGACGTAGGACCCCGAGGGCAGGGCATCGATGTAGCGCCGCATGACCTCCACCGGGTGCAACCCCTCGTCGGCGCCGTGGTGGTGCAGCGTGGCCACCTGCAACAGGGCCAGGGGGCGGTCGAAGTCGAGCCGCGAACGCACCACCGCGTTCTCCAGCACCTGCTCCGGCCGGAAGATGTCCGCGGCGATGAAGTGGGTGTAGTCGTTCTCCTCCAGCAGCGCCCGACCGTGCGCCAGGACCACCGGGTCGTTGTCGACGTAGACGACCTCGGCCTCCGGGTTGAGCCGCTGCGCGATCTGGTGGGTGTTCTCCGCGGTCGGCAACCCGGACCCGCAGTCGAGGAACTGGTCGATGTGCGCGTGGTAGCACAGGAACCGCACCGCCCGGATGAGGAACGCCCGGTTGGTCAGGGCGATGGACCGCACCTCGGGCACCGCCGCGTCGAGCTGCGCGAGCAACGCGCGGTCGACCGCGTAGTTGTCCTTGCCCCCGAGGGCGGCGTCGTAGGCGCGCGCCACACTGGGCACGGTCTCGTCGATCGCGGCTGACGGGGCTGGCTCGGGGGACACATCAACCATGGGGACCTCGTGGGGGAGTCGATCGGGGGGCACCCACAGTAGTCGACCGACCTCAGCCAGGACGTGGGGCGGGTCGTCACCGCCCGCGCACCCCCACCGGTGGTCGATTCGCCCGACCGGTGATCACTCCGCGTCTCCACGGGGCTCGGGGTCGACGCCGGGTTCGGGGTGCCCGCCCGACCGGCCGGCAGGTGTCGCCGCGAGGTGTCAGCGGGTGGTGTCGGTGGACAGCAGGCCGGTGATGATGGCCGCCAGCCCCCTGCGGTGGCTGTCCTCGGTCGTCAGCGCCACCCACCGACCGGACATCGACGTCAGCCGCGGGTACGCGGTGGGGTCCAGCGCGGCGAACGCCCGGTCGCGGTGCGTGGGCGTCCCCGCCTCCGCGCGTCGCCTGGACCGGGTGAAGTGGACCAGGAGTTCGCCCGCGGTGTAGTACCAGATCACCCGGTACGCGTGGACCGCCTCCTCGGGCGTCAGCCCGCACCGCACCGCGGCGTCGAGGATGTCCTCCACGATCCAGAGCGCCGAGGGGGCCACCAGGTCGTCGGAGGCGAGCACCTCGACGATCCACGGGCAGTCCGCGAGGACGTCGTGCAGGGTCCGCGCGGCGGCGAGCAGGCGCTGCCGGGGTTCGGTCGGCAGTTCGGGCCGGGGGAACCCGCGGGCGTGCGCCTCCAGCAGGAGCAGCAGGAGTTCGTCCTTGTCCTCGACGTGGTGGTAGAGCGCCATCGGGGTGGAGGACAGGTCCTTGGCCAGGCGGCGCATGGAGAGCTGTTCGACGCCGTCGGCCTCGACGATGGCGGCGGCGGCGGCCACGATGGCCTCCTTGGACAGCCGCGCGGGCCGTCCGGCTCTGCGGGGCACCGCGTCCTCGGTCGGCATCGGTCCCCTCCCCGCGCGCTGCTGGCGCGGCAACCCTAATCCACGGCCCCGCCCCCGCGGCACGCCCCGTCCCGGTGCCCGTCACCGGGGCGGGCCGGTGAGCCGGGGTCGGTCGGGTGCCGACCCCGGCCGGTCCGGAGTGGACGGAGCGCTCAGGCGTCCACCGGTGCGCCCCGGGCGGTCCTCTCCTCAGGCGCGGCCCGGTCCTCCCCCCGCCCGCCCGGCAGCACGAACACCGCGATGAGCGCTGCCCCCAGCAGGCAACCGCCCGCCAGCGCGAGGCCGAGGCCGAAGCCGTCGGTGGTCGCCAGGTCGACCGGGGCGCCCTCGGCGAGCCCGGCCGCGGTGGCGGAGACCTGGGCGGTCACCAGTGCGGCCAACCCGATCGCGCCGCCGATCTGGCGGGAGCTGTTCAGCAGCGCGGAGGCCACGCCCGCCTCGTGCGGCGGGAGCCCGCCGGTGGCGGCGGCGGTCAGCGGGACGAAGCACAGGCCGATGCCCAGTCCCGCCACCAGCGACGGGCCGAGGACGTCGGTGGTGAAACCGCCGTCGGGGCTCAGCAGCCCGAACCAGGCGAAGCCCGCCGCTGCCAGCAGCCCGCCCGGTACCAGCAGCGCCCGCACGCCGAACCGGCGCAGCAGCCGGGTCGAGGCGAAGATGCCCACCACCACGGCGCCGCACATCGGCAGGAAGGCCAGGCCCGCCCGCGCGGTCGGCAGCCGCAGCACCTCCTGGAGGTACAGCGACACGAAGTAGAACGAGGCGAACTGGCCCGCGCACAGCAGCAGCATGAACAGGTTCGACCCGGCCACGTTCCGCTGGGCCAGCAACCCCAACCGGATCAGCGGGTCACCGGTCCGGGTGCGCCCCTCCCACACCGCGAACGCGACCAGCAGCACCGCCGCCGCACCCAGGGTCAGCACCGTCGTCGCCGAGGTCCAGGTGTGCTGCTCGGTGCGGACCACCCCCAGGACCAGCAGGCCGACGCCCGCGGTGGCCAGCACCGCGCCGGTCGCGTCCAGCCTGCCCGGCCTGCCGCCGAACGCCCCGCTCGGCACCGACCGCGTCGCCAGCAGCGCCACCGCGAGGGCGATCGGCACGTTCACCAGCATCACCCAGCGCCAACCCGCGTACTCGGTCAGCAGGCCACCCGCGAGCACCCCCGCCGAACCGCCGACCGCCGACACGGCCGCGTGGACGCCCAGTGCCCGCGCCCGTTCCGGGCCTTCGCGCTGGGTCAGCGTCAGCAGCGCCAGCGCGGCGGGCGCCATCAGCGCCGCCCCCAACCCCTGCGCCGCCCGGGCGGCCACCAACTGCCACGGCGCTTGGGCCAGCCCGCCGACCAGCGAGGCCACCGCGAACAGCGCCGTGCCCGACAGCAGCAACCGGCGCTGGCCGAACAGGTCGCCCGCGCGCCCGCCGAGCAGCAGGAACCCGCCGAACAGCAGCGCGTAGGAGTTCACCACCCAGGGCAGGTCCACCGGGTCGATCCCCAGTCCGGACCGCATCCCCGGCAGCGCCACGTTCACGATCGTCATGTCCAGCGTGACCATGAATTGAGCCAGGGCGACGGCGGACAGCGCCGTCCCCCGCTTGAGTCCTGTCGTTCCCACGAGACCACCCCCATAGATTCTGTACGCGTAAATATACGCGTACAGTAATGCTGTGCGGAAGGTGGTTCCGTCGAAGGGCGTGCGCCACGGCGAATCCTGGTGGCGGTGGTGGCCGTACCGGCGGGTCGGCGCGGTCGACAGCGCGGCAGACGGCCTGCTAGCGCGAGGGGATGATCGCCCACAGGGCGAGGTAGATGATGAACTGCGGCCCGGGCAGGATGCAGGACACCACGAACAGCAGCCGGACCTTCCCCGGTCGCATGTTCCACTGTTCGGCGAGTCCGGCGCACACCCCCGCGATCCTGCGGTTGCCGCGGGGCCTGCTCAACGCTGTGGTCGTCATGCCACCATCCTCCCCCTCCCGGGCACTCCCGACATCTCGGCGGGCGCCCGGACGCGACAGCACGCCGTTGCGCGGCCGGGGGAGGCGGGCTGCCGGGTTCAGGTGGAACTGGGCTGGAGCATCCTGATGGCAAGTTCGGCGTAGGCGTCGGCCAGGTCTTCCGGTCCCAGGGTGGGGGTGGGGACGAACCAGTAGGGGGCCCGGACGCCCATGCTGGAGATGGCGGCGGTGGTGGTGATCAGTTCCGCCGCGTCGAACACGCCGTCGCGGACGCCCCGCATGCCGGGTTCGGTGGCCAGTTGCTCGGTGCGCCTGCGCAGCTCCAGCGCCTCGGCGGAGCGCTCGGGGGTCAGGTGGTGCAGTTCGTCGTTGGTGACGATGGCGAGCAGCGGGTAGGTCACGTGGCTCAGGACGTGGGTGCGCACCAGGGCGCGGACCCTGGTCACCGGGTCCGGTGGGCACTCGGCGAGGGTCCGCTCGAGCGCCTCGAGCAGGTCGCGGTGGCCGATGAGCACCAGCCGCTCCAGGATGTGCTGCTTGGACGGGAAGTGCTCGTAGAGGCTGGGGGCCTTGATCCCGACCGCGGTGGCGATCTGGCGGGTGCTGGTGCCGGGGTAGCCCTGGTGGGCGAACAGCCGCAGCGACTCCAGCAGGATGCGCAGCTCGGTGCCGGTCCCGTTGCCGGGGGGCAGGCGCGGCTCCACCGCGCGGACCCTGGTCAGCGCGGTGAAGTCGCGGGCGGGCGGCGGCGGGTCAGCCGCCTGCCCGCGAGTTCCGTCGGACGTCGACGTACGCCGGATCGGTGCAGATGCCGCAAGCACCGGTGAACTCGGCTGCCGCTTGTTGGTCACCCGACAAGTTGTACCGGAACCACGCGGTGATGGTGCCGCGGAACCCGCCGCCGTCCGGGACGGGGGTGAAGTGGGTGGCCCCACCGAGTTCGGCGTACCAGGCGGGGACGCGCGCCGCCTTCTCGTACAGCGGCAGCACCAGCCTGTCCGGGTCGACGATGGTGTCCTTCTCCCCGGCCAGGAACAGCGCGGGCCCGCGCAGCTTCGTCGGGTCGGCCAGCGGTCCCGGTTCCAACGCGACCGTCGTGTCGACCACCGGGTCGGCGCCCGCGTTGATCGCGCCCGCCCCGCCCTGGGAGTGCCCGATGGCGCCCACGTGCTCGAGGTCGACCTTGCCGTAGTAGGCGCTGCCGCGCCTGCCGTTCTCCAGGCGCAACCACGCCGCGCCCGCCAGCATCTCCTTGCCGCTGTTGGAGAACGCGGTGTTGGCGGCGGCCACGATGTACCCGTGCGAGGCGAGGTGGCGCAGCAGTCCGGAGTAGACACCGGGGAAGGCGCCGGTCCCGTTGCCCCAGACGATGACCGGGTGCTTGCCGTCGAGCCGGGTCGGTCGGTAGTAGGTGCTGTTCAACCCCACCTCGACGGTCACGGCGTACGGGCCGGGCGCGGCCCAGTCGGTGGTGGCGGCGGCCGGTGCCACCTGGGCGGCCTCCCCGCTCGGGGCGACGAAGACGAGCGTTGCGGTGACCGCGAGCGCGGCCACGAGTGGACGGCGGAGTTTCATCGGTGAACCCTCCCTAACGACTGTTAGGGTATCGTCGCAGTGACCCGCGAGGGTGTCAACCGGATCGGGAGGGCATGTGCTACCGCTGGACCGCGACTGGGTGGACGCCGAACTGGACTTCCTGCGCGACCTCGGTCCCCGGCTGACCGGCTCCCCGCAGCACCACCGGCTGGTCGACCGCGTCGCCGAGCAGGTCCGGGCGCTCGGGCTGCCGGTGGCCGAGGACCGGCACCGGTTCACCCGGTGGGACCTCACCGGCGCGGCCGGGCTGTCGGTGGGCGGGGAGCCGGTCGAAGTGGCGTCGGTGTTCCCCTACTCGGGTACCGGGCGGGTGACCGGGCCCTTGGTCCGGCTGCGCGGGCCGGTGCCCCGGTGGTCGAGGGCCCGGGGCGGGATCGCGGTCGTCGAGGTGCGCAACCGGGAGCTGCCGTTCGCCGAGGTCGTCCGGGTGTGGGGGTCGCAGCAGCCGTGGGAACCCCTGGCGCACCCGCTCATCCCGGCCACGATCGCGGGACTCGGGTTGCACCGCGCCCGGCGGGCGGGGGTGCGCGGGGTGGTCTTCGCCTGGCGCGGGCTGGCCGCCGAGGACGCGCGCGGCCAGTACGTGCCGTTCACCCTGCCGTACCAGGACATCCCCGCCGCGTTCGTCGCGGGCGAGGCGGCCGACGCGGTGCTCGACGCCGCCGCGCGGGGGCGCTCCGGCGACCTGGACGTGCCCGCCACCCTGACCCCGGGGGCGTCCATGCGCACACTGTGGACAACCGTCGAGGGCACGCAGCGTCCCGATGAGACGGTGCTGGTCGTGACCCACACCGACGGCACCAACGTCGTGGAGGAGAACGGCCACATCGGGCTGCTCGCCCTCGCCCGCGACGCGGTGGCCACCCCGCCCCGGCGCACGGTCGTGTTCGCCTTCGTCGCGGGCCACCTGCGCATCCCGGCGGTGACCCGATCCGGTCAGGCGGCCACCCGGTGGCTGCGCGACCACCCGGACCTCTGGTCGGGGCCGCGGCGCGCGGTCGCGGGCCTGGGCGTGGAACACCTGGGCGCCCGCGCCCCCGAACTGCTCTACGCCACCACACCGCGACTGCGCGACCTCGCCGCCGCCGAGTGGCCGGGCACCCGGGTGTCCAGGCCGAGCCCCCTGATCCACTTCGGTGAGGGTGAACCCCTGCTGCACCACGGCATCCCCGCCATCTCACTGGTCAGCGCCCCGATCGACCTGCTGTCGACCCGGCCCGGCGACCACGTCGACCCGGACCTGCTGCACCGCCAGGTCGACAGCTTCCGCCGCGTCCTGGCCCGCTTGGACGACACCGCTCCGGACGACCTCGGGCAGGTCCGGCCCGCGGGCGTGGCGGCGAAGGCGGTCGCGGCGGCACACCTGGCCGTGGCCCTCGCCCGGTCGCGCCGCCCGTCGAGCTGAGCGGCCCCGCCGGGGAGGGCGTCCACGGCAAGATGCTGCTAGGAGTGGAGAACACGGTCACCCCGTTCACCTGATCGTGAGTCCCACTCGTGCGCACAGTGGTCGGCGCCCGGCAACCGGGTGACGCGGTCCGTGTAGTGCAACCCCTTCCGGCGCTAGCCATCCCGGGTGGTCGTGCCCCACGATGAGGAGCACTCGCTTGTGGAGCAGGGTGAACCGCTGCTCCACTGTGGACCTGATGTGGAGATGGCATGACGTCTGGACACCACCCCAACGGCAGGCTCCGCGACCTGATGGCCGAGAGCGGCTGGACCGGCGAAGCACTGGCGCGGGCCGTCAACACCGCGGGCGGCAGAACCGGGCTGCGGTTGCGCTACCGGCGGGACGCGGTGTCGCGGTGGCTGGCCGGGATGCGTCCCCGGCCACCGGTGCCCGACCTGGTCGCCGAGGTGCTGTCCCGCCGGGCCGGTCGCCGCGTCACCGCGCAGGAGGCCGGGCTGGTCGCCGCGGAAACCGGCGCCCGCTCGCCGCACTGGTGGCAGGTGGTGCCCGTGGGCGCGCTGTTCGACGCGGGCGTGGGCGCCTACAGCGTGGCCGCGCTCGCCGTGCCGCCGTGGACCGCGCACCCGGTCGAGCCCCCGGCGGCCGACCCGCGCACCGGCCCCCGGGTCGGGGCGGGTGAGGTCGCGGCGGCCAGGCTGATGGCCCGCCTGTTCGCCGACGCGGACACCGCCTTCGGCGGCGGCCACTCCCGGCACACCCTCGCCTCCTACCTCAGCGCCACCGTCGCACCCTGGCTGCGCGCGGACGCGACCCCGGCGGTGCGGCAGGCCCTGCTGTCCACCGCGGCCGGGCTGGCCACCCTGTGCGGCGCGATGGCCGTCGACGACCGGGCCAACGCCTGCGCCCAACGCCACTACCTGGCCGCGCTGCGGCTCAGCGCCGAGGCCGGGAACGCCCCCGCCCACGCCGTCGCGCTGCGCGGGCTCGCCGAACAGGCCCGGCTGCTCGGCCACGCACACCACGCCGACCGCCTCGCCGAAGCCGCTGTGCGCACCGCCGGGGACGACGCCCACCCGCGCCTCGCGGCGTCCCTGCACGGCGAACTCGCCGCGTCGGCCGCCGCCGCGGACCGGGGGCAGCGCGCCGCCCGCCACCTCACCGCGGCCCACCGGGCACTGGAACGCGACACCGGATCGGACGCCCCGCCGTCGGACCTCCTGCTCCCGGGCACCCGCGGTCACCACTGGGCGGTGCTCGCCCAGCACCGGGCGGAGGTGGCCGCCTGCGCCGCCGACCGCCCTGCGGCGATCAACGCCCTGCGGGCGTCGTTGCGCCACCGACCGACCCCCGAGCGCCGCGCCCGGGCGCTCACCCTGGCCCGGCTCGGCGAACTGCACCTGGCCGAGGGGCAGGTCGAGGACGCGTGCCGCGCCTGGGGTCGGTTCCTCGACGACCACCCCGCCCTGACCTCCGCCCGCGCCGACGCCGCCTCCGACGCGCTGCGCACCCACCTCCGTGCCCACCTGTCCGTCCCGGCGGCACGGGCGCTGTGGACCAGGACGACCACCGGCGCCGCGGCGGGAGCGGGCGCCTGACCGGCACGACCCCTCCCGGCGGAACCCACCCACCACGCGCCTCGCGGTCATCCACGGGGGCCGGTTCGGCGACAACGCGGGCCGCGGTCGCCCATTCTTGTCCACTGTGGATGGCGCATCACCGGTCGCGGTGCCCGCCGTCGCGGTGGGCGAGCACGGCGACGGCGGGCCAGAAGACCTGGGCGCCCGCGAGCACCCGTTCGGCGAGCCCGACCAGGTGATCGGCGTGCAACGACAGCCCGAACCCGGCCAGGCAGAGCAGGAACACCGCCGTCGCCGCCCACGAGGACCGGACACCCGGTGCGGCGGCGACCGCGGGCCAGATCGACAGCGCACCGAACGCGACGGCAGCCGCGACCTGGTGCCCCGCGGCGGGCTGGGGGAGCGCGGCGACCGCGGCGCTGGCCACCCCGGCCACCGCCAGCAGCACCCGCCCCGCCGGGCGGGCCCCGGTCAACCCGGCCGCGGTCACCACGTGGCAGGCACCGACCACCGCGAGCCCGGCGGTCATGATCCACCGGTTCGGCGCGTCCACCGCGGCCAGCGCGCTGATCGTGTCGCGCACCTGGTCGAAGTCGGGGCGCACGGCGGCGGCCGCGGTCCAGCCCCCGATCAGCGCCACCGGAGCGAGCAAGGACGACAGGACTGCCCACCTGCGCACGGTCATCCACCCATGCTCCCGCGAATCCTCGGCGACGGCCGCGTGGGACAACCCCCGGTCGGTCCTCCCCTGTCCAGAGGGGAGGACCGACCGGGGGCCACACCCGGGCACACCCACAAAACCCCGGCGCTTCGCAGGGCACTAGCGGATGGCGACCTGGTACTCGACGCCGCCGACATCGGTCAGCGCCGTGCTCGGCTGATCCGCACCGAGCGGGGCGAACTGGGTCACCCGGATGACGTGCGATCCCTTGCGGACGCTCGCCCCCAGGCCGAACTGGAGCTTCAGCTCCGGTCTGGTCCGCGGCGCCAGCAGCACGCCGAACAGCCTGGCCTGCTTGAAGTCGCCGACCTCGAAGCTGGTCGGGCCCACCTGCTTCAGACCGGCCGCCCGGCCGCCGCCTTCCCGCCACCGGGCGAACAGGTCGGGGCCGGGGACGTCCGGCCAGGGGATCACCACGGTGGTGGTGCCCGAGGCCGCGACGGACACCCCGAGGACGCCGCCGATGCTGGTCCAGTCCGCGCTCCAACCCGTGCCGCCGCCGGGCGTCGAGCGGTAGACGTCGAGGTTGCCGACGTCGGCGCCGGAACCGCGGGGGCCGGGGTTGTTCAGCTTGACGAAGATGTGGTTGACCGAGCCGACCTCGGGGTTCTGGCTGGTGGTGCACTCCACGGACGTCGGGCACACCTTGACGTCCGGGCTGGTCCAGACCGAGGCCGAGTGCGGCTCGACCCCGGTGTCGCCGACGTGGTCCCGGATGTAGACGTCGGTGGCGGCGGTGGTGCCGATGTCCGCCGCCCCCGCCGGGGACGCGCTGGACAGCAGCGGGGCGACCAGGGCCACCACCGCGGCGATCGTGCGACCGAGGGTCCGGGTGCGTCGCGGTCGTCGTCGACCGCGTCTCATGGAACTCCTTCCGTGCACGGGGACCGGGTCAGAGCGGCAGTCCCGTCACGCCCTGAATCCACGGCCGCAGCGCGGGCACGTCGACGTAGATCGACGGCGCCACCGCGCAGGCGGACCCGCCACCGGAGCGGCTGGTGGCCCCGACCAGGTGCCACGCCCCGCCGACCGTCTTGACCTGGGGGCCACCGGAGTCGCCGTAGCAGGCACCCGCGACCCCGCCCGGGTTGCTGGTGCAGATCTCGGTGGCGCCCACGATCCCCGCGCAGGAACCGTCGGCGACGATGGAGGTGTTCAACTGCTGCAACTGGACCGGCGCCCCGCAACCGCCCGGGGTCGGGCAGGTCTGGCCCCACCCCATGATCCGGGTGGAGGTGCCGACCGGACCGGAGGTCGCCGCGATGACGACCGGCAGGTAGGCGGACGGGACGGTGGTCAGCCCGATCACCGCCAGGTCGTTGGTCGGGTGCGTGGCCACGGACGTCACCGAGACCAGCGCTCCGCCGGAGGTGCGGTTGTTGCTGCCCACGCGCAACCGCATGCTGGAGGGCGACCTGCCCTGCACGCAGTGCCGGGCGGTGACGGCCCACCTCGGGTGCACGACGGAGGCACCGCAGAAGTGGCTGCCCGACAGGGTTTGCAGGGAACCCCGAGAACGAGTAGGCGGGGGCCGGGGTGCCGCCGACCACCTGGGGTGTCAGCACACCGCCGTCCGTCGGCGGGCTCGCGGCGGCCGTCGCGGGCACGGCCATCGAGGCGAACACGAGCGAGGTGGCCGCGAGCAGGGCAGCGGCCAGTGAACGCAACGTCATCGTTGCCGTTCCTTTCCTGGGTGACGGTCCCGAGACAGGGGCAGGACCGTTCACGGAACGTAGCTCCCCCAACTCGGAGCGCACAAGCTCTGCGCCGGAGGTTGCCTCATTCGGCAGATGGTGTGCCCTGCTCGTGGCACTGATCGGCGTATCGCCGCAGCCCATCGCCGGTGCGTCCGGGAGGACGATCCCCGCCCCCGTGGCAGGCGGGCCGGGTCGTCACCGGGCCGCGGTGCGGCGGAAGCGGACGTGCAGTTGCCCGTCCTCGGTGGAGACCACCGCGCGGACGCCGTAGACGTCCGCGATCAGGTCCTCGGTGAGCACGTCGACCGGCGCCCCCGCCACCACGACCCTCCCCGCTCGCAGGACCACCACGTGGTCGCAGAACATCGCCGCCAGGTTCAGGTCGTGCAGGGCCACCACGGTCGTCACCGGCAGCGTGGTGACCAGGTGCAGCAGGTCGAGCTGGTGGGCGATGTCGAGGTGGTTCGTCGGCTCGTCGAGCAGCAGCTCGCGGGGTTCCTGGGCCAGCGCCCTGGCAAGCTGGACCCGTTGCCGCTCGCCGCCGGAGAGCGTGTGCCAGGACTGCCCGCCGCGGTCGGCGAGGCCGGTGGCCGCCAGCGCCGAGCGCACCGCCGCGGTGTCCGCCGCGGACTCGCCCGCCCAGCCGCGCCGGTGCGGGATGCGGCCGAGCCGCACCACGTCGAGCACGCTGAGGTCCACCTGGGTGTCGACCTGCTGCTCGACCACGGCCAGCCTGCGCGCGACCACGCGCCGCGGCAGGTCGGCCAGGGGAGCGCCGTCGAGGGTGACCACGCCGCCGCCCGCGGGCAACAACCCCGCCAGCACCCGCAGCAGGGTCGACTTCCCGGCGCCGTTCGGCCCGAGCAGGCCGATGGTGGCCCCCGCCCGGCAGTCCACGGTGACCCCGTCGAGCACGAGGTGGCCACCGGCGGTGCGCACGACGCGGTCCGCGGCGAGGGTCATCGCCTGCTCCTGGTGCGGTAGAGGATGACCACGAAGGCCGGGACGCCGATCAGCGAGGTCAGCACGCCCACGGGGATCTCCTGCGGGTCGAGCGCGGACCGGGCGGCGGTGTCCACCCACACCAGGAAGATCGCCCCGCCCAGCGCCGAGGTGGGCAGCAGGCGGGCGTGCCCGGCCCCGGCCAGCGCCCGCGCGGCGTGCGGCAGCACCAACCCGACGAACCCGATGGCCCCCGACGAACTCACCAGCACCGCCGTGAGCAGGGCCGTCGCGCACAGCAGCACCACCCGCACCCGGGCGACCCGGATGCCGAGCGACGCCGCGGCGTCCTCCCCGAAGGCGAACGCGTCCAGGGTGCGGCCGTGGCCCAGGCACACCGCCAGCGCCACCGCCAGCACGGCCGCGCAGACGCCGACCTCGGTCCACGTCGCGCTCGACAGCGACCCCAGCAGCCAGAACAGCACGCCCCTGGTCGTCTCGGCGTCGGCCGAGGTGAGCACGATGAACGAGGTGAGCGCGGAGAACAACTGCATCGCCGCCACCCCGCAGAGCACCACCCGGTCCAACTGCCCGCCCAGCAGCCGACTCAGCACCAGCACCAGGGTGAACGCCAGGACCGCCCCCAGGAACGCCCCCGCCGACAGCGACACCGCACCGCCGCCGACCCCGAGGACGACGACCACCACCGCACCGGTCGAAGCCCCGGAGGACACGCCGAGCACGAACGGGTCGGCGAGCGGGTTGCGCAGCAACGACTGGAGCACGACCCCGCACACCGCGAGCCCGGCCCCGCACACGGCTGCCAGCAGCGTCCTGGGCAGCCGAAGGTGCCAGATGATGCTGTCGCGGATCGGCGAGAGCACCCGCTCCCCGCCGCCGAGGTGGGCCAAGACGGTGCGCCAGACCTCGCCCACCCCGATGTCGGCCGGGCCGATGGTGATCACCACCGCCGTCGAGGCGACCAGCAGCACCAGGCCCGCGGCGTACCGCAGGCCGGCCCGGGCGCGCGTGGGCGCCGCGCTCACCCGAGCGGCCCGAAGCCCCGCAGCGCCGCCGCGACCTTCTCCACGCCCTCGACGGTGCGCATGGTCGGGTTGAGCGCCTGCCCGCTCAGCGGCACGTACCGCCTGCCCTGCACGGCCCGCATCCGCGAGGTCACCGGGTTGGACTCCAAGAACGCGATCTTCGCCGCCGCCGTCTCCGCGGTCTGCGACTTGCGGGTCAGGTCCCCGATCACCAGCACCGCCGGGTCGCGCTCGGCCACGGTCTCCCAGTTGACCTGCGGCCACTCCGCGCGGGTGTCGTCGAAGACGTTCTTCGCCCCCAGCGCCCCGGTGATCACCCCCGGCGCCCCGCAGCACCCGGCCAGGTAGGGTGATTCGGAGTTGGCGAACCAGTACAGGATGCTGACCCCCGACGCGTCGAGGTCCCTGGTTGCGGTGTCGAGCCGCTCCCGCAACCCCGCCACGACCTGCTCTCCGCGTTCGGTGACGTCGAACAGCTCCGCCAGGTCCCGGATCTCGCGGAACACGTCGTCCATGGTCAGCGCCG
Organism: Actinokineospora spheciospongiae; assembly: GCF_003182415.1. Taxonomy (NCBI): domain Bacteria; kingdom Bacillati; phylum Actinomycetota; class Actinomycetes; order Pseudonocardiales; family Pseudonocardiaceae; genus Actinokineospora; species Actinokineospora spheciospongiae. The sequence goes on from NZ_QHCP01000004.1 coordinate 298,425, forward strand.
TGGACCGCACCCCGTCCCCGTCGCCGCTGTTGTCCTTGGTGCCGCAGTCGGTGGGGGACAGGTAGGTGGTCACACCCAGCTCCTCGAACCGCTCCCGGGTCGCCACCCCACCGGTCCCGAGCACCGACTCGAACGAGGCGGCGACGAAGTCCGGCTCGACCGCCAGGACCCGCTCGAACGACGGCGCGTTGTCCGCCAGCCTCGGCACCTTCGCGTTCGCCTCGGCCAGCTCGGGCAGCACCGGGTCGGTCCAGGTCGCGGTGCCCACCATCCGGTCGGCCAACCCGAGCGCCAGCATGATCTCCGCGCTGCCCTGGTTCAGTGCCACCGCCCGCTTCGGCGGCTCGCTCACCCGGACAGTCCGCCCGCAGTTGTCCACCCCGGTGCCCTGACCGGCCGCGGTGTCCGCCCCACCCCCACCGCACCCGGCGACCGCCAGGACCGCGATACCCACCAGAACCCGAAACCGCCACGCTCCGCGCACGCCGAATCCTTCACCCTCGAGGGCCCCACGCGAGCCCAACCGCACGGTCGCCCACCCCGGCCGCAGGCCGGAGCGGGTGCCAGTGGGTAATCGGACTTGGAACGCTCGGAAGCCGTCCCTCACCGCTGCGCGTCAGTCCCGGTCTTGCACCGGAGTTCCCCCGCCCGAACCCGCTTCCACGGCCTCGGCTGGCCCGCGAAAGCTAACACAGTCCACATCCGCCGCGGCCCACCCGTCGCGGCGTGAAGCACCTCACACCCCCGGTGCGCCTCAGGTCGGCGGGTCGTGGCGGAGGTAGGTGAGCACGGCGGACACCCGGCGGTGCAGGGTGTCTTCCTCGCCGAGCCCCAGCTTGGCGAAGGTGGAGTGCCCGTGCTTCTCCACTGTGGACTCGGCGATCACCAGGGCGGCGGCGATGGCCCGGTTGTTGTGGCCCTGGGCCATGAGCCGCAGGACCTCGTACTCCCGCTTGGTCAACCGGGACAGGGGCGAGTCGGCGGCGCGGCTGTGACCGCGCAGGAGGATGTCGACCACCCGGGGATCGATGCTGGAGCGGCCCGCGCGGACCTCCTTGATCGCGCCGAGGAGGTGGTCGAGGTCGCCGACCCGCTCCTTGAGCAGGTAGGCGAGCCCCGCGGTCCCGTCGCGGAAGAGGGCGAAGACGTAGGACTCGTCGGCGTGCTGGGACAGGACGACCACCCCGGTGCCGGGGTGTTCGGCGCGGATGGTGTGCGCGGCGGTGATGCCCTCGGTGCGGTGGCCCGGCGGCATCCGGATGTCGGTGACCACCGCGTCCGGGCGGAGTTCGCCCACCGCGTGCAGCAGTTCCACCGCGTTGCCCACGGCGGCCACCACCTCGACCTCACCGGAGTCCTCCAGCAGCAGGCGGGTGCCCTCGCGGACCAGGTAGTGGTCCTCGGCGAGGACCACCCGGGTCGTCGGCCGCTCAGGCACCGCTCCTCCTAACCGGCAGCCGGACCCGCACGGTGGCACCCGCACCCGGTGCGCTGGTGGCCACCAGCGCACCGCCCACCGCGTCCACCCGGTCGCGGAGCCCGGTCAGCCGCACCTCGCCGCTGAAACCGACACCGTCGTCGGTGACCTCGATGTCGAGCAGGTCGGCGCAGCCGCTGAGGCGGATCGTCGCCCGGGTGGCCTCGGCGTGCTTGAGGACGTTGGTGAGCGCTTCGGAGATGAGGAAGTACGCGGCCTCTTCCACGTCCGGGACGAACCTGGAACCGGTCACCTCCGGTCCCGCGTGGACGGTGACCGGGATCGGGGCCCGCCGCGCCCGCGAGCGCACCGCGGCGGCCAGGCCCTGGTCGGTCAACTCCGGCGGGTGGATGCCGTGGGCCAGCTCCCGGACCTCGGCGATCACCCGGTAGACGTCCTCCTGCACCTCATCGAGCATGGCGTCCACCCGGTCGGGGTCGCGCCGCAGTTGGTTGCGGGCCAGGCGCAGCCGCGTGACCATGGCGACCAGGTCCTGCTGCACCCCGTCGTGCAGTTGCCCCTGGACCCGGCGCCGCTCGGCGTTCTGCGCCTGCACGATCCGCGCCCGGGACGCCTCCAGCTCCCCGGCCTGCTCCTCGACCCGCGCCACGTGCGCCGAGAGCTGCGCGGCCAACCCGAGGTTGTGCACGGCCAGCGCGGTCTGCCGCGCCAGCGTCTGCACCAGCGCCCGCTCCGACGGCGTCAGCGCGCCCTCCACCTTCGGGCCGCACTCGATCGACCCGACCACGGTGTGCCGGTGGCACAGGGTCACCGCCAGCGCAGGTTCCTCGGCCTTCCCGGGTACCCCAGCCATGTCGACGGCCCGGTTCGGTGTCTCCAGGGTGACTCGCGCCCACCGCAGGTCGAATGCCTCCGCCACCGTGCGCGCCAGTTCGGCCGCCAGTGCGGACGGGTGGAACACCTGCTCCAACGTGGCGCCGAACCGGACCAGCAGCTCCTGCCCGCTCGGCCGGTGGCCGTACACCCGGGCCGCGGCGATCCTGGTCAACCGCGCTCGGACCGGCTCGGCCGCCACGGTGGCCGCCACGGCCACCAGCACCACCAGACCGCCCGGCAGGTACGCGCTCGCGGTCAGGCTCAACCCGGCCACCGCCCCGACGTACCAGAGGGCGATGAACACCCAGGACAACCGGTACCTGGTCGACCGGCGCACCGCCACGTCCGCGCCCAGCATCCGGTACCGGACCACGGCCACCACCAGCGCGGCGGGCACCACCACCGTGTCGACCAAGACCACCACCACGGTCGTCACCACGTCCTGCGGTCGCACCCAGCTCGCCAGCACCAGCGGCGCCACCACCGCGACAGCGGTCAGCAGCACCACGCCCAGCATCCACCGCAACTCCGAGCGCTCATCCCGGGGCAGGAGCCGGTACCGCACCCCCAGCAGCACCGGCCCCAGCAGGAACACCCACATCCCGACCGGAACGGGACCGAGCGGCAGCCGCGTCTCCGTCGCCGCCAGCACCGCGTCAATGGGCACCAGCAGCCACAGCGCGGGCAGCACCACGCGCTCGTGCGCGAACCGCCGCCGACCGTCCGGCAGCGACGCCAGCAGGTGCACCACCCGCACGACGAGGGTTGTCATCAGCACACCGAACACAACCCTCGGTGCCGTGGGCCCCGAACCGGGACCGCCGATCACCTCGGGCACGGCGAACGCGAAGGCGATCACCACCGCGAACAGCGCGCCCGAGACCACCAGGCGACGCGCCACCGGGTGCTCCGGGGCGTGCCACCACACGAACACACCCACCACGTGCCACGGCAACGGCCCGGCGACCGCGATCACCACCGCCAGCGGCCCCAGGGACCGCCCCAAGACCACCGCGCACAGCACGGCGAGCCCACCCAGCACGACGGGCACCCACATCCAGGGTGTCCGCCCGCGTTCTCTGACCATGACCGAATCGTCCCGCACGGCGGCCCGGCCCGACCAGCCGACTTCCTCCCTCTTCCTATGGAGAAAACCTCCAGTCGACACTCAAGCCACCCTGGTGTCCACAAGCGCGAGCACACGCCACGGTTGAACCACGACAACGAGAGGACACACCATGCCACGCCAAATCCCGGGAGCCGCGGTGCTCGCCGCCGCTCTCGTCCTGGGGGCGACCCCGGCCCAGGCCACCCCCGCCGACCCGCTGCACCTGCCCGCACCCACCGGCCGCCACCACGTCGGCGTCACCACCCTGCACCTGGTCGACCCCGCCAGGGCCGACCCGTGGCCCGACGCCGCGGGCAGCCCCAGGGAGTTGGTGGTCAGCGTGTTCTACCCGGCCACCGCCGTGCGCGACCACCCGGTCGCACCCCACCTGAGCCCCGGCACCGCGGCCGGGTTCGGCGCCGTCGCCCCCTTCTACCTGCCGGGCATCCCCGCAACCGGGGTCGACTGGGCGGCGACGCGCACCCACGCGCACACCGACGCCCCGGCGCGGGCGGTGCGGGCGCCGGTCGTGCTCTACAGCCCGGGCCTCGCCGATCCGCGCTCACTCGGCACGGTCGTGGCGGAGGAACTGGCCAGCCGGGGAGCGGTGGTGGTGACCGTGGACCACCCGGGAGAAACCAGCGCCGTGGAATTCCCCGGCGGCCGGGTGCGCACGATCGCCCTGCCGGGCGACCCCCGCACCAGCCCCGCGCTGTACCGGAGCCTGGTCGACACGCGGCTCGCCGACACCCGCTTCGTGCTCGACCAGGTCGAATCCCTGGCCCGGGGGCACAACCCGGACGCCGAGGGCCACCCGCTGCCACCCGGCCTCGACCGCGCCCTCGATGTCCGCCACCTGAGCATCCACGGACAGGGCCTGGGCGGCACCACCGCCACCGAAGCACTCCACGAAGACCCGCGCCTGGACGCCGCGGTGAACCTCGACGGCTACCTGGACTACCCGCCCGACACCGCAGGCACCCCCGGCGACCTGCTGCCCGCCGCCCGCGACGGAGTCACCAAGCCACTCCTGCTCGTCGGCTCGGAGGGCTTCCGCGACGAACGGCTGGACCGGTCCTGGTCGGCGCTGCTGGCCCACAACGGCCCGGCCGCCCGAACACAGGTCGACGGCGCCGCACACTGGGGCCTGACCGACCTCGGCGCCCTGGTGCCACAACTGCAAGCCCGCGGGCTCGTCACAGCGGCCGACCGGGAACGCCTCGTCGGCAACCTGCCACCGCGGTGGGCCGTGACCCTGCTGCGCGGGCACGTCGTCGATTTCCTCGCGCGCTGGGCAGGTTGCTGACGTTGTCGACACCTTCGAGTGGGTTTCCCGGTTCCACTGGCCAGCACGCCGCCATGAGCGCACAGCCGCCCACTTTCGTGGATTCGTCCGGCTGACTTGCGCGGTGATCTGCTATCGCCGAGCCATCAAGCTGGACCTGTTCACCCACAACAACATGAATGAGATGTGGTTTTGGCGCCAAGGAGAATGAAGTGAGCAGAGGCGCTGCGATCCATCGCAATGTCCTCAGTGGAGAGCGACTGCGGCCGAGTCTCCGCCCGCGCTCTGGTCCGCTAGCTGGAGATCCGGGAACTGCTCGCGGTCGGTGCCGAGGTCGTGGGAGAGGAGGCGATCATCGCCCAGCACGGCTGGGCTCACCTGGCCCTGGTGGTGGTGACGACGGGCGCGGTGCTGCGGGAGGTCGGTGCTGATCTCATCGCCGTGGTGGCGACGGCGCTGGGCACGGCCGCGCTGCTGCGCGATGCCGGGGCACCGCCCTGTTACGCCGCGCCGCGCTCGACAAGCGCCGGGCCGACTACCTCCTGCCGCTGAGGGTTTCCATGCAGGCGGTGGCGACCGGTGGCCACTTCGCACTGGCCGAACCCGGTGTTGTCGCTACCCCGGATTTCGCCGAGAACGGTTTGGTGGTGGCGATCCTCGGCGGGGTGGCGGTGCGCACGGGTGTGGCGGCAGGGCAGGTCAAGGTCGGCTTGGACGTGTTCGCCGAACCGCCGTCCGAGGTCGCCCCGGCGGTCTGGGACGAGGTGGTGGAGGTCAGTTGGACGGCGAAGGCCGGGTTCGCCACGCTCATCGGTGGCCGCAGGACTGCCGCACCCCGCCGTGGCCGGGGCCGTACCGGGTCGGGGCGCACGTCCGCGGTCGGGACGGTGACGACGTGGAGGGGCACCGCCTGGTGGTGTGGGTGGCACCCGCCGCGCCGTCGATCGTCCACAAGCGGATCGATCGGCTCGGGCACCGCCTGCGCGGGGAGCCCGAACCGCCGGGCGTGACCGCGCCGGAGGCAGCGTTCCGCTGGGTGCACCAGGGTCGGTTGTCCGTGGCGGCCACCATCACCTCGGTCATCGGGCTGACACCGGACGAGGTCGTGCGGGCCTTCGGTGTCGATCCCGGGCCCGCTGTCGTTGGAGGAGTGCCAGGACGGCGTCGATTGGTGCCCGCGCTCGCTGTCCGGGAATGCGGGGACGTGGTGGTCGCGGTCGAGGTGGACGGGTTTCGCGGATCGGACGAGGCGGTGCTGCGACGTCGTCTTCCGCGCCCCTGAGTGCGGTCGTGAAACGGGTTTGCCTGGACCTCGGCTTCGCCCACGACGAGGACGGTCTGGTCGACCTGGCCACCGCGCCGCCCGCCGTCATCGCGGGGGTCTGCGGTCTGTCCGCCGCCGACGCCCTGACGGCGGGTCGGCGCGGTCGGATCGGGTGGGTGCCCTCAGGCGGCTTCGAGGGCGGGAACGGTGGTGCGCAGGGTGCGGAGGGCGTTGTGGACGCGGCTCTTGACGGTGCCCACGGGGACCCGGAGGGCGACGGCGGCGCCCGCGGTGCTGCGGTCGGCCAGGTAGACCTCGGCGAGGGTGGCCCGGTGGGCGGTGGGCAGGGACCGCAGGACGTCCGCGACGAACAGGCGGTCGACGACCTCGTCGGCGCGTTCGGGGGTGGCGGTGGGGTCGGTGGCGGGCATCTCGACCTCGGCGGGGCGGGCGGCGCGGGCGCGGTGCTGGTCGACGGCGATGTTGTGGGCGACGCGCTTGAGCCAGCCGCGGACGGAGCCCTGGTCGTCGGTGAGGCGGGTGAGGTTGCGCCAGGCGCGCAGCCAGGTCTCCTGCACGACGTCCTCGGCGCGGTGGCGGTCGCCGCCGGTGAGGCGGGTGGTGTGGGCGAGGAGGGCGGGGCCGTGGGCGCGGACGATCTCGTCGAGCAGAGTGCTGGCGGTGGTGGTCATCGTGTGTCTCCCCTGGTGTCCGGCCCGTTTCGGCGTTGGGAGAAGACTCGCGGAAATCGCCGGGGAGTTCGGTGGGACCAGCCCTCCGGCCCCGGGGGTGAGCCCGCCGATTTCCGGCGGGGCTGCCCCGGCCCCGGGTAGGGGAATCCCCACTCCGACGGCAATCGGACCAGGTCAAGACGGTGCGGCCCCGCACAAGGCGACCGGTGGCAACCCGCCGGGCCCGTCAACCCCATCCGGGGACCGCGAACCCGTGGCGGCCCGCGGCCCGTGTGCCGGGCGTATCGCTCCCGACGAGATCGGACGGGTCCTGATGTCCACATTGCACACTTGGTTGCCCACCCCGGCCCGCGAGGTGCCCGCCGACCGCGACACCGACCAGTTGACCGAGCTGGCCGCGCTGGCCGCGCTGACCGAGGTGCTCGCCGACGTCGACGAGCGGCAGCACTTCCTGGACTACCTCGGCGGCGCGGAGCCCGCCCACCTCGACCACTACCGCGTGAGCGCGACCCCGCTCGCGGAGCAGGACTCCCTGTGGCGGGCGAGCTGACCCGCGAGTGGCCCGGCCCCGGGTGACGGGGCGACGACTCCGACAGCTATTCCCGACCGCCGCAGTCCAGCGCGTCCGGTTCATCGGCCGCGCCCGGCGTCCACCGGACGTTCGCCACCGACATGTCCAGTGCCTCTTCGGTGTAGAGCAGCATGAACGTGTCCACGTGCTTCGGGTCGAGCCCGTCGGCGACGAAGCACGAGATCGGGATTCGCACGGTCGTCTTCCGGCCCGGGGGCAGGTCGTTGAGCAGCGACGTCAACTCCACCTGACCCCCGCACGGGTACTCGCAGTGCACCGCGACGGAGGCCCACGAGGTGGGCGGGCTGTGCACCACGGCGTCGAACACCAGCGCGGCGTCGTCGTCCAGGTACGCGCTCATGTCCCGGAACCCGGGGTCCTGGAAGTAGAGTTGGGCCGGGCCCCGGCCCGTCCAGGTGGCGCGCAGGCCGTCCGCCCCGCCCACCTTGTCCGGCCCCACCCTGATCTCGGTGTGCTCGGCGGCCCGCCTCCCGCCGAGGTAGGTGCCGTCCCAGTTCTCCTCGGAGCCGATGATGCTCCGGAACGGGGACACGTCGGAGCCGTCGTAGACCTTGACCTCCGGGATGCCCGGGGTGGCCTGCGAGGCGGGTGGCGCGTCGGCCCGCGCGGTGGTCGGGGCGACCGGAGGGGGACCGGCGATGACCTGCGAGGTGCTCGCGGCGATCTGCGGCGCGGGGGTCGTGGCGGCCGCCGACGTGGTCGTGGTCGGCGGCACGGGCGAGGCGAGCGCGCCGCCCTGGGGCGGGGTCGGGGTGTCTTCCCCGCCGCCGATCAGGGTCGCGGTGGTGGCCGCCGCGACCAGCAGCACCGCCGCCGCTGCCGCCGCGGGCACCAGCCACTTCGGCCTGCCGCTCGTGGGCCCGGGGAGCGGGGTGTCGGACGGCGGGACGACCGCGGCGGGCTGCTCGGCCGCCGGGGTGCGCGAGACCGCGGCCGCGCCGAGGGCCACGGTGAACTTCGGGTGCAGGCCCAACCGGACCGGTCTGCCGAAGGCCTCCGAGACCATCTGCGTCACCAGCGGGATGCGCGACGACCCGCCCGCGAGCAGGACGGCGGCGAGGTCGTCGGCCTTGAGCCCGGCGGAGGTGATGGTGCGGTCCAGGGCCTCGGTGGTCAGCGCGACGGCGGGGCGGATCATCTCGTTGAACTCGATCCGCGACACGAGCAGTTCCCGCCCGCCGCCGGGCAGGGGCACCTGGAGCAGGACGTCCGGTTCGGTGGAGAGTTCTTCCTTGGCCCGCACGCACAGGGCGCGGATCGCCGCCAGCGCCGCCGCGGCCTCGGGGTCGGCGGGGTCGAGTGCGCTGACCGCGCCGTCGAGGCGGGTGTCGACGTGGGCGAGCAGCGCCTCGTCGAAGTCCATGCCGCCGAGTCGTTCGATGCCCTCGGGGGTGCCCAGGATCTCCATGCCACCGGCGGTGGCCCGCAGGATGGTCGTGTCGAAGGTGCCGCCGCCGAGGTCGTAGACCGCGACCAGCTCCCCGTCGCCGAGCCTGCGCTCCACCGAGTAGTGCGTGGCCGCGGCCTCGGGTTCGGTGATGATCCGCGCCCCGGACAGCCCGGCCAGGCGCGGCACCTCGTCGAAGTGCTCGCGCCGGTACGGGCCCCACACGGCCGGGCAGGTCAGCACCACCGACTCGGGCGCCTCGCCCTCCTGGGCGGTGACGGCGGCGACGACGTCGCGTAGCTGCGCGGCCAGCAGGGCGGCGGGGGAGTAGGCGGCACCGCCGATGACCAGGGGCGTGGGGTCGCCGAGCCTGCGCTTGTGGCCGCGCGAGAGCCGCACGGGGTCGGTCGCCTCGGCCTCGGCTGCCTCGCCGGTGACCAGGGTGCCGTCCGCCCGCGCGTACACCAGCGACGGGCTGATGCCGTCCTGCCCCAGCGGGACGATCCGCGTGCCCGATTCCCGGGCGACCGCGGCCGCGGTGAAGGTCGTGCCGAGATCAATGCCGAGCCCGTAGCCCACTGCCGCATTCCCCTTGCGTCTGTGCTCTGCCTGGCCGTTCCCGGGCTCATCGTCTCGTCGGGGAGCCCCGCGCGTCCCGCTCCGACCGGAACGCAGACCGGATCGTAATCCTGTTGTCTTGCGAGTGGGGAAGGCAGGTGAACCTGGCGGGCTCCCCGGTCCGTGGAGGGGGTAGAGCAACCCCGCCCCGCGCCCACCGGGGTCGACCGGAAGGGACCCGATGTCGCTGCTGGCCAGACTCCGCACCCGGCACCAGGAGCACGTCGACTTCGCCGCCACCCCGGTCGGGCACGCGCTGGTGCTGCACGCGCCCGGGGGCATCGGCGACGTCGCGCGGGCGGTGGCCCCGGCCCTGCCCGCCGACGTCGACCGCGACCTGGTGGTCGCCGACCTGCCCTCCGCCGCGACCGCGACCAGGTTCGCGCTGGTCGCCGCGTTGCCCCGAGGTCCCCGCGGCATCCGCCTGGTGCTCACCGGGACCCCGGTGGGTTCCCCGGCCGACGCGGCGCGCTGGTTCTCGGCGCGGCTCGACCGCCCGGTCGTGGTCGCCGCGGAGCCGCTGCCGCGCGGGGCCACCGCGGTGCTGCTCGTCGGGGCGGGCCGTGACGGCGGGTGGGCGGGTTTCCCCCGGTCGGCGGACTTCGCGTCGGTCGTGGCGCGCAGCCGCGCCCCCGGTGAACCCGAGACGGCCGAACCGCTCCCGGCGGGTGTGTGGCTGCGCCCCGACGGGGAGCCCCGCTGGCTGGCGGTCAACCGCGCCGAGCTGACCGGCACCGTGCCCGAGGTCCCCGGGACGCTCACCCTGGTCCTCGGCGGCCAGCACCTGCCCCCGCTCACCCTCGACGCGGTCGCCCGGTTCTGGTCCACCCTCACCGCGGCCGACCGCGCCCGGGCCCGCTTCGCCCGCTACGGCTCGGTGCGGCTGCCCGCCGGGCACGACCTCGGCCAGGCCCTCGCCGACGTCCTCGGCGAGGAGGTCGCCTGCTACAACGGCATCCCCGCGGGCGACCCGGGCGCACCGCGCGTGCGCACCGTCCAGCCGAACGGTTCACTGGGCTGGGACACCTTCGCCCAGTTGTTCTCCCACCTCCCGCACGAACCGGGCGCGGAGCCCGCGGCACCCCGGCTGCGCGGGCACCGGGCGCCGGTGGACGGGCTCGACGAGGTCACCCCCGGGGTGTACCGGTGGGAGCCGGACGCGGTGGTGGAGGTCGTGCGCGCCGGGCTCTGGGTGCGTTCCCCGGAGGAACCCGCACACGCCGCCGCGGTCCGCGCGGCACCGGTCGACCCGGCCGCGCACCAGCTCTTCCACGACGCGGACGACCGGGTGCGCGAGCTGGCCCGCGCGGTCGCCGAGCAGCTCGACGTGCAGATCCGCCTGGTCAACCGCGTGGTCCCCGCCCCGACCGAACGCGCCGCGCCGGAATCGGAGAACCCGGCCGACGAGAGCGCCCCGGCGGTGCCCGCCGAGGTCGACCTGCCGTGGCTCGCCCAGCTCATCCGGACCGACTCGACGCCCACCGCGCCGCAGCCCCCGGTCACCGCCGCGCGGGCAGGTCGGTTCGTCCGCGCCGTCGGCCCGGCGCCCGCTGTGGCGGCGGTCGCGGAGACCGTGGTCCTGGCCCACCCCCGCCGCCCCCAGCCGGTCGAGGACCTGGCACCGCCCGCCGACCCGGTGGGGGAGCCCGACGACGGGCTGATCGGCAAGATCCTCCGCGGCGTGCTCGCCCCCGTGCCCGCCGCCATCCACCTGCCCGAAGCGGACGGCGAGCGGCCCGCCGAACCGCTGGACCCCGCCGCCGACGAGGTCTGGGAACCGGTCACCGGTCACCTCACCGAGCCGCCGACCGAGCACGCGCCCCCGGACGCCGACCGGGTCGAGCCGGTGGCCGCCCCGGAGGGCGCCGAGACCGAGCCGGTGGCGGCCCCCGAGGACACCGAGGTCGCGCCGGTGGTGTCCCCCGAGGGCACCGGGATCGGGCCTGCTGACCTGGAGCACGCCGGGATCGAGCCGGTGGCGAGCCCAGCAGGTGCCGGAATCGAGGTGGCGACCGCTGAGGCCGAGCCGGTGGTGCAACCGGAGGGCGCTGACGTCGAGCCGGGGGGTGAGCGGGCGTGGGTTCGAGCCACTTGGGCCGCGGAATTCGCCGCCGCCGAGTCCACCGCGTCCGTGCTGGCCCGCCACCCCAAGCTCACCGACCCGGCCGCCCCCGAGGACTCGCTCACCGACGCGGCCGCCCTCCGGCTGTACCTGGCCGGTGGCGCCGACGACCTCGACCCGGCGCTGCGCGACGCCTCGGGAGCGCCGGTGCTCCGCCTCGGCCGCTGCGCCGCGTCCGCCGCCGCGCGGTTGCCCGTCCACCGGGGCGGCACCGTGACGACCCTGTCCCTGACGCCCGCGCAGTGGGAGTCCTACCGCGAGCGGGAGGTCGTGGTCGAGCCGGGTTTCCTGCACCTGCTGGCCGCCCCGTGCGCCGCGCAGCGCGGTGAGGTCGACCTGCTGGTGTGGTCGATGACCGGCAGGCGCACGGCACCGCTGGAACCGGCGGAGGACGCGGTGACCGACCGGGTGCTGTTCCTGCCGGGAACCCGGTTCAAGGTGCTCGACCTCAGCGAACCCGCGGCGGGGGAGCGCGGTCGCATCGTGCTGCGCGAACTGTCCCCGGCCGAGGTCGACGCCGACGGCGGGGCCGAGTCGAACCGGTCGTCGCTGGACCGCTTCGCCCACACCTCGCTGGAGCGCGCGGTCGACCGCTGGGCGCGCCAGGAGCCGCGCGAGCGGGTCCCGGCCGCCGCCGCGGACCGCTTCCGGCTGCTGCCCGGCCTGAGCTGAACCCGAACCGCGAAGGGAATCCCGTGACGACGACACCCGCCGAGCCCGTGGAGGACGGGCTGCTGCTGCTCATCGACAACGAGTGGCGCTCCACGGCCGCCGAACCCGACCCCCCGGTGTCCGCCGTGCTCGGCGCCTGGCCGGTGACCGACGGCACCCGGGGCAGGTTCCAACCCAACCCCGTCTACCAGCCCTCCTCACCGGACTCCCCGCTCGACCCGGTGGACGCGGTGCTGCGCGAGGCCGCCCGCGGCGGTTCCGCCGACGAGTTGCCCGCCCTGCTGCGCGACGCCGTGCTCGGCATCGCCGTGGACGAGGAGGGCAACGCGGTCGTCGGCCCCACCCCCGACGGCGCCCACGCGGTCCTGGTGACCACCGCGCCCGGCCACCGGCCGGGGGTGGACGCCCCCCACTGGTTCCCGGTGGACGTGCGGCAGCTCGCCGAATCGCTGCCCGAACAGGGGATCGACGTCCTGCTCAACCCCGGCGGTCCCGCCGCCATGCGAATGCCCGCCGAGGTCGTCCGGTCGATCGCGGCGGTTGACCGCGAAGCGGACCAGGGGCGGTAACCGCCGGTGGGGCGGCGCGACCGGTGCACGGGCGCACACCGCTCGCCGGACCGGTGAACCAAACCGGACCGGCGGCACGTGGAGGTGTTGTCGGCCCGGTGACGGAGGCCCGCCCGCGAGGGTCCCTCCCCGTCGAGACCGAGGAGCACCGCACCCGGCCGGGTCCGGTGCGCGGCCGAAGGCAGTCCGGAGCGCGCGAGTCCCGGGCACCACAGCGGAGCGGAGGAGAACCGATCGTGAGTCGGAACGTCGTGCTGGTCTCCCAGACCCCCGGTCGCGGCCACCGCAGCATCGGTGACGCCGTGTCGAGCGCGCCCGACGGCGCCGTCATCCTCGTCGGCCCCGGTCGCTACAGCGAGAACCTGGTCATCACCCGGCCCGTCACCATCACCGCCGAGGACGGCCCCGGCACGGTGCGCCTGGTGGCCACCACCGGCGTCGCCGTCGCACTCGGCGCCGACTCCGCCGCCCTGTCCGGGCTGGTCGTGGTCGCCGCCGACGCCGACAGCCCCGCGGTGCTCGTCGGCGGCGGGCAGCTCGACCTCACCGAGTGCTCGCTGGCCGCGTCGAGCTGGGCCACCGTGTTCGCCCGCGACGACGGCAGCGTGGTCATGCGCGACTGCGAGATCCGCAACGCGGTCGGCGCCGGGGTCGTGGTCACCTCCCCGCGCGGCGGGGTGCTCGACACCTGCCGCTTCGTCGACCTGGGCACCTCCGCGGTCGTCGTGGCCGACGACGGCGCCCTGCTGATGCGGGCGTGCTCGGTGGACACCGCCGCGGGCAACGGCATCTGCCTCAACGGCCGCGGCAGGCTCACCGTCGAGGACACCACCGTCTCCGGCACGGGCAAACCCGCCGTGGCCGTCGAGCAGCAGGCCGTGCTCACCGCGTCGCGCCTGTCGGTGACCGGCGTCGCCGCCATCGGCTTCTACCTGGCCAGCAGCGACCAGGTCCTGCTGGAGGACTGCACGGTGGAGCGCGCGGGCGGCGAAGGCGTGTTCGTCGCCGAGGCGTGCGCGCCGGTGCTGCGCGGCTGCACCGTGCGCGGCACCCGCGGCCGCGGCCTGTACTTCGGCGGCCGCGCCGCGGGCAGCGTCTCCGACTGCGCCGTCGCCGACGTCGACGGCGTCGGCGTCGCGGTCAGCGGGCGCAGCGTCACCGAGTTCGACCGCACCACCGTCTCCGGCTGCTCCGCCACCGGGGTCCTGCTCGACGACGGCGCCGACCCGCTGCTGCGCCGCCTGCGCGTCGTCGGCTGCGACGGCGACGCCATCGAGATCGCGGGCGGAGCCCGGGGCACCCTGGAGAACGTCGAGGTCGACGGCGGGCGCGGCGCGGGCCTGGTGGTCACCGGCGGCGCCCGGCCCTCGGTCAGCGGGCTGGGCGTGCGCCGGACCGCTGCCGCGGGCGTCCGGGTGCAGGAGGCGGCGCTGGCGCTGGTCGACTCCGCAGTGGAGGCCGCGGGCGCCGAGGGTGTGCACGCGGGCGCGGGCGCGGACGTCTCCGTGCTGCGGTGCCGGGTGCACGGCAGCGAGGGCGCGGGCTGCCTGTTCGCCGAGGGCTCCTCTGGGTCGGTCGTGGACTCGGAGTTCTCCTCCGGCGCGGGCGACGGCATCCGGGTCGACACCGAGGAATCGGTGCGGGTCTCCGGCTGCACGGTGCGCGACAACCGCGGCAGCGGCGTCCGCCAGACCCGGCCCGGCTCGGCCATCGAGGTCCTCGACGTGATCAGCGGCGGCAACCGCACCCCCGACGCCTTCGGCACCGCGGCCACCGCCGACGCGCCCCCGCCCGAGGCCGACGCCCCGAGGCAGCGGGCCGCCGCCGGGTCCGACCCGCTGGTGGAGTTGCAGAACCTCGTCGGCCTGGCCGGGGTCAAGAGCGAGGTCACCTCGCTGGTCAACCTCAACAAGATGGCCAAGCGCCGCCAGGACGCGGGCCTGTCGGCCCCGCCGATGGCCCGGCACCTGGTGTTCGCGGGCGCCCCCGGCACCGGCAAGACGACCGTCGCCCGCCTCTACGGCCAGATCCTCGCCCAGCTCGGCGTGCTCGCCAAGGGGCACCTGGTCGAGGTGGCCCGCGCCGACCTGGTCGCGCAGATCATCGGCGGCACCGCGATCAAGACCACCGAGGCGTTCACCAGCGCCCTCGGCGGGGTGCTGTTCATCGACGAGGCGTACACGCTGAGCCAGGGCGGCGGCGGCAGCGGCCCCGACTTCGGCCGCGAGGCGATCGACACCCTGGTCAAGCTGATGGAGGACCGACGCGACGAAATCGTGGTCATCGCCGCGGGCTACTCCAAGGAGATGGCGGGCTTCCTGGCGGCCAACCCCGGCATGGAGTCGCGGTTCAGCCGCACCATCGAGTTCGCCAACTACACCGCGGAGGAACTGGTGACCATCGTGCAGTCGCAGTGCGCGCGACACGACTACCGGCTCGACGAGGAAGTCGTCAACGCCCTGCTGCGGTACTTCGAGGACATCCCGAAGGACGGCACGTTCGGCAACGGCCGCACCGCCCGCCGGGTGTTCGAGCGGATGACCGACCGCCAGGCCTCCCGCCTGGCCACGAGCACCACCGCCGACTCGGTGGACCTCACCCTGCTCACGGTCGAGGACCTGGAAGCGGTCGCCCGACCGGCCCCCGCGTCCTAGGACCGGCACGCGACCGCCGCGGCGAAGTCATCGCCCCCGCGTCGGGGACGGTGCCGGGCGGGGAAGAGGGGGTGGGTGGCGGGAGAAATGGACACAGTTTCAACGGCGGGAGTGATGATGCACCGGCTTTTCGCACAAGAGGCGCTCGACGCGCTCGTCGCCGAGCCGATCGGCGCGCACGTGCTGCTCCGCCACCGCGACGAGGGCGCCCACGGCCACGACCCGGTGCTGCACCGGGTGCCCGCCGTGGCGGGGCAGTTGCTCGTGGTGGTCTCCGAGCAGGCCCGCCAGGAGAAGACCCTGGCCCGGTTGCTGCCCACCCTGCTGCGCTCGGTCCTCGCCGACGTCCGGGCGACGTCGCTGTGGCTCGGACTGCCCGGTCTCGCGGGCCACCCGGCGGCCCAGCGGCTGGCCCGCGAACTCGGCGTCGACGTCATCGCCCCGGACGGCCCCCTGGCCACCGGACCCGCCGTCCTGTACGCGGGCCACGGCACCGGCGCCTCCGGCTGGTGGCGCGTCCGCGCCGGTGCGGACCCCGAGTACGCGGGCCCGCGCTGGCCCGCCGCACCGTGGGAATCGGTGCTGCCCACCACCCCGGTCACCGTCGCCGACCTCGTCGTCGAACCCGTGCCCGCGGGCATCCTGGTGCGCGCCGGGAGCCCCGAACCGGTCCACGCCACCGACCCCGCCTTCACCGTGGTCGGCGACCACCGCTTCCCGAGGATGGTCGTCGGCGGCGGCGACACCGTCCCCACCCCGGCATCCGTCGCGTCGGTGCTGCTCAGGTTGGGGACGATCCGGGCGGTGCTGGTCCCGGCCGTGCCGGAGGTCTGCTCATCGGCCTGGCAGCGCGACCTGGCCGCCAAGGCGGGCGCGGACGTCCTGTTCACCACCGGGATGCCGGTCGACACCACCTCCACGGTCGTCCCGGCCGCCGACGGCAACCCCGGGTTCCGCCCGTTCCCCACCCTGCTGCGCCAGCTCACCAACGGTGGCGGGCAGCAGGTCGTGGAGATCGCCCCCGCACCCCGGGGCTGGGTGCGCCACGGCGTCCGCGCCTACCGCCCACTCGACGGCGTGCCCGCGGGCGTGGTCGCCGAGGTGGTCCCCTCCGGCCTGGTCCTGCACTCGTCCACCGCGGGCGCCGCCCCCGACCCGCTGCCCTTCGACCCCACCCGCTGGTTCCTGCACCTCGGCAACCCCGGCGAACCGGTCGACCTGCCCATGCTCACCGCCGCCGACGACCTGCTGGGCGCCCTCGACCCCGACCAGCGGGCCGCCGCCCGCATCCGCGTCCTCGGCACCCTCGACGCCCACGCCGCAGCCACCCTCACCCGCGTCCGCGCCGACCACGACCAACGCCCGGCAGACCACGCGCCCCCCGCCGAGCCGACCCCCGAGGCCCGCCCGCAGACCGCGCCCCCCTCGCCCGGTGCCGGGACGATGCCGCCGGTGTTCGCCACGACCGCGAGCGGCCCGCGCTCCGGGACGGCGGACCTGCCCCCCGCCCCCGCCGTACCGGCGACCGTGTCCGGCCCGGTTGCCTGCGCAGAGGCGACCATCCGCTTCCGCCCGATCACCGCCTCCACGCCCACCCCTCCCCACCAGACCCCCGACAACCCCCACCGCCCGGCAGCGGCGACCGACGAACCGAATTCCCCGGCCCGCCCCACCACCGCGACCGGCCCGGCGCCCTCGCTCCCGCCCTTCTCGACCCCGGCGGCAAGTCCCGCTCCGGCGACCGGACCGGATTCCTCGTCTCAGCCGATCCCCACTCCGACGGACCCCGCGACCACGACCGGCCCGATGCCTCCTGCCCAGCCGCGCCCCACCCCGGCAGCGGACCCGGTCACAGCACCCGGCCCGACACCTTCGCCCCGGCCGCTGCCCACCTCGGTGGACCCTGCTGCGGCGATCGGTCCGATGCCTGCCGCACAGCCGCTCCCGATCCCTGTGGTGGGCTCCGCTCCGGCGACCGCTCCGGCGCCTTCGCTCCGCCCGCTTCCCACCCCGGTCTCGGCTGCGCCGCTGGATCTACCCACCCCGGCTGAGGCCGCCCCCGTCAGTCCTGTCCCGGCCGCGCCCGCTGCTGCCGAGCCGGTTCCGCCGCGCGAGCCGCTCGGATCGATCCACTCCGAAACTGCTCCGGTCGAGGCGGTTGAGCCGCGTGCGGTTCTCGATCCGGGTGGGTCGATCCCCGTGGTGCCCGGTGCCGCCGGCCGCGAGCCCGCCGAGGCCACTCCGGTTCAGTCCACTTCGGACTCCGCAGTCCCTGGGGCCGTTCCGGGGTCGGAGTTCCGGTCTGCCGCCGAGCGTGATGCGGCACCCGCGGTGGATGCCCGGTCGGTCGAGCAGGGTGGTGCTGTGCCGTCGCGGCCGTCGGTTGTCTCGTACTCCGCGCCGCCGATCGTCACCACGTCGTCGTCGCCGGTGCCCACGGTTTCCGGGCCTGCGGAGCGCGTCGACGAGTTGCCCGCGCCGGTGCGGGTCGAGCCCGTGGTGACCACCGAGCCCGACGCGCCGGTCGAGGTCGCTGCGCCGGTTGAGCCGGTCGAGCCCGCGGCGCCGGTCGGAGCGGTGCGGGAGGCCGGTTCGGAGGCGGTGGCCGCGGTGGTGCCGCTGGTGCTGGCGGACCGGTCCAGTTCGGCGGCCGAGCAGGCGCGGTTCGCCGCGTCGGCGGGTGAGTTGTTCGGGGAGGCATTGGCGACGGTGAACGCGGCGTTGGCCACCTGGCCGTCGCTGCGGCAGGGTGGGGCCGCCGGGATCAAGGCCGACTACGTGGCGGTGTGCCTGTACCTCGGGCGGGGACCGCTGGCCGGTACCGAGCTGAACCAGGCTGTGCGGGCCGGTGACGGGGCCGAACTCACCGGCCTGCTGCCGTGCCTGGTCTCCGGCATCCGCAGGTTGCCCGTCCACCGCCGCGCGGTGCTGCGCCAGGGCAGGCTGGGGTCCGCGGAGCACGAGGCCGCCCCGGGGGTGGTGCTGACCGAACCGGGGTTCCTCAGCGCCAGCATGGACCTCGACGTGACCGTGCCCGGTGCGGACCTCGACGTGCTGATCTGGCCCGCGACCGCGCGCCGGACCTCCGAGCTGCTGGTCAACCGCCCGGTGGGTGAGGCGGTGTTCGCCGCCGCGGGCCGGTTCAAGGCGCTGGCGGTGCGCACCGCGGAGGGGGAGGAGGACCCCGAGCGCGAGGGCCCCGCCGCGCCCCGGGTCGCCGCGCTGTTCCGCGAACTCGCCCCCGGCGAGCTGCCGACCACGACCGACCTCGACGAACAGGACCTCGCCGTGCTCGCCAAGCTCGACCGCGTGCTCGCCCGCAGGCAGCGGGCCCCCCTCCGGCTGGTGGACGACCCGGAGGCGGCGGCCCGGCTGACCTCGTCGCTCGTGCGGTGGCAGCACGCGAGCGCCGACCGCACCGCGGTGGGTGCCTGATGCGCGCCCTGCGGTGCGCGCTGGCCGCCGGGCTGGCCACCGTCCTGCTGGCCCCGACCGCCTCCGCCCAGCAGTCCGTCCCCGCCCTGCCCGCCACGAGCGACGCCTGCCTGCCCGCGCCCCAGGGCAGCGCCACCGACGTGCCGTGGGCGCAGAAGCAACTGGCCCCGCAGCGGGTGTGGCCGGTCACCCGGGGTGCCGGTGTCGTCGTCGCGGTCGTCGACACCGGGGTGGACTCCTCGGTCCCGCAGCTCTCCGGCGGCCGCGTGCTGCCCGGCATCGACGTGATCACCCCGGGCGGCGGCCGAGCCGACAGCGACTGCTACGGCCACGGCACGTTCCTCGCGGGCATCATCGCGGCCCGCACCGAGACGGGCACGGGTTTCGCGGGCGTGGCACCGGACGCCACGATCCTGCCGGTCCGCGTCGCCACCTCCGCCGAGAAGGACAAACCCGGCGCCCTGACCCCCACGGGCATGGCCCGCGGCATCCGGGCAGCCGTCGACGCGGGCGCCCGCGTCATCAACGTCTCGGCCAGCACCACCGCCCCCTCAGCCGAACTGGCCGCCGCGATCGACCACGCCGCGGCGAAGGACGTGGTCGTGGTCGCCTCAGCATCCAACGGCGCCCGCGACGGCGACCCGGTGACGTACCCGGCGTCCTACCCCACCGTGGTCGCGGTGGGCGCCGTCGACGCCGCGGGCGCCCGCGCGGACTTCTCCCAAACCGGCCCCTACCTGTCCCTGGTCGCCCCCGGGGTGGACGTGGTCAGCACCGGCCCGAAGGGCCCCGGCCACTGGCAGGGCAGCGGCACCAGCTACGCCGCCCCGTTCGTCGCGGGCACCGCCGCCCTGGTCCGCGCCTACCGCCCCACCCTGACCGCGGCACAGGTCAAGCACCGCCTGGAGGCCACCGCCAACCACCCGGCCGCCGCCCTGCCCGACCCCGGCCTCGGCTGGGGCACGGTCAACCCGATGGCCGCGGTCACCGCCGTCCTCCCGGCCGAGGGCGGCGCCCCGGCAGGCCCCCTCGTCGCACCCCCCGCGGCCCAACCACCCGTGGCCGCACCGCACGACGAACTCGGCCCGGTGCTCGCGGGCGTGGGCGTGACCGCTGTGGCACTGCTGGTCCCCGCCATGGTGCTGGCGTCCCGCCTGATGTCCGCAGGCCGAGGCCGCCGCTGGCGCCGCGCCAGGATCGTCCAGGTGGTGCCCTCCCGCCCGGCGAAGACGGGCTGATCCCGCAGCCTGACCGGCCAGCCGCTCCAACGACCCGAGGGGGCACCGCGACAGCGGTGCCCCCTCGCGGTGCCCCACCCCGGGCACCTGGTGGTTGCCAACAAGACCTGCCCGCAAGGCAGCCGATCACCCCACCAACCGCCAGCCCAGCCACCAGCCACTGACCACCACCGGCGCAGCCGCCCACCACCCCACAAACCACAGGCCCGACGGCCAGCCCCCGAACCTCACGGCCGCAGCCGCGAACCGCCAGCCCGGCAACCGCCAGCCCGGCAACCAGCCACCCGAACCCCACCAGGCGCAGCAACAACCAGCCACCCCCCGAACCTACGGCCCGACCACCAGCCGCGCCGAACTCCATCGGCGCAGCCGCCGACCACCCCGAGAACCGTTGGCCCGGCGGGCGAATGCCCGGGTGGGTGGAGGTCCTGAACGCAGGCCGACCACTCCAAAAACCGACAGCCCGGCGAGCCAACTGCCCGGGTGGGTGGATGTGTTTGGCCGGGGGTGGCGATCATGTGACAGCCTGCCTGGGCGGTGGGGCATCTTTTCAGCCCCACCCGGTCACACTGGAGCACATGATCGCCATAGGGGCCCCGGCCAAACACATCCACCCAGCCGGGCACCCCACACAAAGCCCCGGGCTTTGAACCAGGGAATAGCCGAGCACATCCACCCAGCCGGGCACCACAGCGAAAAGACCGGGCTTTGAACCGGGGAATAGCCGAGCACATCCACCCAGCCGGGCACCCCACACAAAGCCCCGGGCTTTGAACCGGGGAACAGCCGACCACATCCACCCACCCGGGCGTACCTTAACGAAAGACCGGGCAGCCACGCAGCCACGACGAAGCACGTCCTCCACTCAGCGCCTCAAAGCTCGACCTTCGCAGAGCGCAGCCCACCCAGATCGCAGCCGCAATCGCCTGTGGATAGTCGTTTGACCAGCCCCTTCACCCTGCGGAAGAATAGAAATCGGGGGTCCCCCAGGGCCTGTGGATGGCGCGGCACCACTTTCGTCCGGGCGTGGTAAGGGGTGACCGGATGGAGCCGGTCCGTCATGTTGCTCCGCCACGCTGTCCACCACGGGATTCGCCGACAGTGTCCGATTCGTCGACAGTGTCCAGAGTGGACGAGTCGCGACGGCGGCAAGAAGGCCCCACTTCCCCCCACTTCAACATATAGCGCGCCGGGGGGCTTGTGGCAAGACCCCCGGTCAGGTCGCAGAATTGCCGCCTCCAGGCCAAATCTGCGGAATGGGTGTGCACAGTGCGTGTTTTGTTGACCTCGTGGGGATCACGCGGAGACGTCGAGCCGCTCGCGGCGCTCGCGGTCGCGTTGCGGCTGCTCGGCGCGGAGGCGCGGGTGTGCGCCCCTCCGGACGAGGAGTTCGCGGCGCTGATGGACCGGGCCGGTGCGCCGCCGGTGTACGTGGGTTTCGGCAGCAGGGCCGCGCAGTCCCCGGTGGACACCGCGCGGGTGGCCACCGAGGCGGTCCGCGCGCAGGGGCGCCGGGTCCTGCTCGCCCGCGGGTGGGCCGGGTTGGCGCCGGTCGACGACGCGGAGGACTGCTTCGTCGTCGGTGAGGTCAACCAGCAGGCGCTGTTCGGCAGGGTGGCCGCCGTCGTGCACCACGGTGGTGCGGGTACCACCACGACCGCCGCCCGGGCCGGTGCGCCCCAGGTGGTCGTGCCCCGGATCGCGGATCAGCCGTACTGGGCCGCCCGGGTGGCCGGGTTGGGCATCGGTTCGGCGCACGACGGTCCGACCCCGACCACCGACTCCCTGTCCGCCGCGCTCGCCACGGCCCTGGCCCCCGGGACCGGGGCGCGGGCGCGGGCCGTGGCGGGCGAGATCCGCACCGACGGGGCGGTGGTCGCCGCGAAGCTGCTCCTCGGAGCAGGTCAGTGAGGCCCGTACCCCGGTGGCGGGTACTGGCCGTACGGCGCGTGCCCGGGGAAGTGGGGTTTGTGCGGGGTGTGCCGCAGGAACGCGAACGTCGGCGGCAGCAGGCTGAGGATCATCTCGAACAGCGCTGTCAGGCCGATGAGGACGACCACCGCGGTCATGTCCAGGTACGCGACGTAGATCCGGATGTTCGGGACGAGGAAGAACAGGACGGCCGTCACCGAGGGCAGGAAGGCCCCGACCGCCGTGAGCACCGCCCCCGCGGTCTGGCGCGCGAAGATCAGTGCCGCGCCGACCAGCAGCAGCAGCGCCGAGACGCTCAGGCCGACCGCGCACGCGATCGAGATCGGGTAGGAGGCGCCCGACCTGGCCACGCAGCGCCCCACGCACTCGGAGACCGCGCCGAACGTCACGAAGGCCCCCCAGGCGCAGGCGATCGCCAACACCACACCGGCCCCGGCCGCCGTGTACGCGGTCGCACCGCTCGGGCTCGGCTGCGGGAACCGGGGCGGGTACCCGGCAGGTGGGTACGGCGGGTACTGGCTCACGGGTCCATCCAGGTCGGGTCCGGGGCGGAATCCGGGCTGACACCGCCGGGCACCGGCATGCTAGTGCCGCGGGCCCGCCCGGTCGGTGACAACCGGGAGTTCCCCGACAGCCGCGCCAGGCGGCTCAACCCGTCGCGGGAC
The DNA here is from genome assembly GCF_003182415.1 of Actinokineospora spheciospongiae. Classification (NCBI taxonomy): domain Bacteria; kingdom Bacillati; phylum Actinomycetota; class Actinomycetes; order Pseudonocardiales; family Pseudonocardiaceae; genus Actinokineospora; species Actinokineospora spheciospongiae. The sequence continues at coordinate 320,972 of NZ_QHCP01000004.1, forward strand.
GGGTGGCCGCCCGCGACCGGTTCGGGTTGAACGCACGGGAGAGGGGTGGTCACCGCGAGCGCGGTGACCACCCCTTCGCCCCGACCGGTCAGTCCGTGGCCTCCGGCAGGTCCACCAGCGGGGTCTGCACCAGCCGCACCGAGCGGCGGCGGTTGATGTACTGACCCCGGCCGACGGGCAGGGTGCGGGGCTTGAGGTTGCCCAGGAACGCGCCCTCCTGCTTCGGGCACGACAGCAGCAGCGCGGGCGTGCCCAGCTCCCACATCTTGCGGACCGCCGCGTTGCCCATCGACCGGCCCGCCCCCGTCGTGGAGCGGGCGATGATCACGTGCACGCCCACGTCCGCGGCGTCGGCGAGGACGGGGAGCAGGGGGGCCAGCGCGCCCGCGCCGCCCGCGGTCTCGGTCATCTCGAAGTCGTCGATGATGATGTAGAGCCTGCCGCCCTGCCACCAGTCGCGCTTGGGGAGCCTGCTGGGGGTGATCTCCGGGCCGGGGACGCGCTTGCGGATGACCGACGCCGCGCCCTCGATGGACTTGGCGAGGGCTTCCGCGCCGACCGCGTACTCCATCTGGTGCTCGGCGGGGACGCAGTCGCGCAGTTCGCGGCGGAAGTCGCCGAACATGATGCGGGCCTCGTCGTTGCTGTGGTGGGTCACGACGGAGCGGGCGATGTGGCGCAGCAGGTTGGTCTTGCCGGACTCGGTGTCGCCGTAGATCAGCAGGTGCGGGCTGGCGTCGAAGTCGTGCCACAGCGGGCCCAGCTCGACGTCGTCGACGCCGAGGGGGATGCGGACCTCCGCGGCCTTCGACGGCGCGGTGGGCGGGGGCAGCTCGGCGACCGACAGGGTGTGCGGCAGCAGCCGCACCTGCGGGGCCACCGGGCCGCCGGGCACCGCCAGCGCCTCGGCCAGCTCCACCGTGGCCTCGGCGAGGTCGTCGGTGTCGGACTGGCCGTCGATGCGGGGCAGGGCGGCGAGGAAGTGCAGCCGGTCCGGGGTGATGCCCCGGCCGGGGATCGCGGGCACGGTCGCGGCGAACCGGCTGTTGATCTCGGAGTCGGTCGGGTCGCCGAGGCGCAGCTCGAAGCGGGTGCCGAGCACGTCGCGCAGCCACGGGCGCATCTCCGCCCACCGGCTCGACGAGATCAGCAGGTGCACGCCGAAGCTGAGCCCGCGCGCGGCGATCTCGGTGAACCTCTCCTCCAGCTCGTCGAAGTCCTGCTTGATCGTGTACCAGCCGTCGACGACGAGGAACACGTCCCCGTACGGGTCGAGGTCGGAGAAGCGGCCCTCGCGCCGGGCCCGCCGGTAGGTGGTCATGGAGTCGATGTTGTGCTCGGCGAACAGCTCCTCCCGCTTGGACATGATGTTGGTGACCTCGAGCACCGTGCGGGTGACCCGGTCGCGGTCGAGCCGGTTGGCGATGCTGCCCACGTGCGGCAGCTTCGCCAGCGAGCTGAGCGTGCCGCCGAAGTCCAGGCAGTAGAACTGCACCTCGGCGGCGCTGTGGGTCAGCGCCAGCGCCGAGATGATGGTGCGCAGCACGGTGGACTTGCCGCTCTGCGGGCCGCCGACCACCGCGGCGTTGCCCTTGCCGCCGGACAGGTCGGCCACGAGCAGGTCGCGCTTCTGCTGCGCGGGCAGGTCGACCAGGCCCAGCGGCACGGTCAGCTCGGAGGTCATCAGGTCGCCCACCGGGCGCAGGCCCAGCTTCGGGTCGTCCACCAGCGGCGGCAGAAGCTGGTCGAGGGTGGCCGAGGTCTTGAGCGGGGCCAGCCACACCTGGTGCGCCCGCGGGCCCACCCCGCGCAGCCTGCCCATGAGCACGTCCAGCATGGTCTCGGTGACCTCGCCGTTCACCGGCTCCGGCTCCGGCTCGGGTTCCAGGGTCGCCGGGGGTTCGACGTAGGCGGTGCCGAACGGCACGACCCGCTGCTCGACCCCGTCGTCGGACTGCGCCCGCTGCTTGGTGCGGTAGGGGGAGGAGGAGAACGCGCCCTTGAACCGGATCAGCGACTGGGTGTCCGGGCGCAGGTAGCCGTTGCCGGGGCTGTTGGGCAGCTCGTAGGCGTCCGGGACACCGAGGATGCTGCGGCTCTCCATCGCCGAGAAGGTGCGCAGGCCGATCTTGTACGACAGGTGCGTCTCGATCTTGTGGATGCGGCCCTCGTCGAGCCGCTGGGAAGCCAGCAGCAGGTGCACGCCCAGCGACCGGCCCAGCCTGCCGATCATGGCGAACAGGTCGATGAAGTCGGGCTTGGCCGAGAGCATCTCGGAGAACTCGTCGACCACGATGAACAGCGCGGGCATCGGCTCCAGCGGCACGCCCTGGGCGCGGGCGGCCTCGTAGTCGCGGCGGGAGGCGTAGTTGCCCGCCGCGCGCAGGTGCTCCTGGCGGCGGTTCATCTCACCGGCCAGCGCGTCCTGCATCCGGTCGACCAGCTCCAGCTCCTCGGACAGGTTGGTGATCACCGCCGAGGTGTGCGGCAGCTCGTCGAAGCCGAGGAACGCCGCGCCGCCCTTGAAGTCCACCAGCACGAAGTTCAGGTCTTCGGAGGTGTGCGTGGCGGCCAGCGCCAGCACCAGCGTGCGCAGCAGTTCGCTCTTGCCGGAACCGGTGGCCCCGATGCACAGCCCGTGCGGGCCCATGCCGTCCTCGGCGGCCTCCTTGAGGTCCAGTTCCAGCGGCGTGCCGTTGGCGGCGATGCCGATGGGCACCCGCAGCCGCCGCTTGGCCGTCATCCGCTCGCGGCGGTACTTCACCGGTTCGAACCGGGCCACGTCGCCGAGGCCGAGCAGCCCGGCCAGGTCGTAGTCGGCGGCCATCGGCTCGTCGTCCTCGGACACCTCGCCGACCCGGAACCGGGCCGTGGTGCGGGCCAGGGCGCTCGCCGCGATCGCGCTGAGCCGGTCGGGCCTGCACAGCGGGCTGGTCCTCGGCTTGCCCAACCGGTCGAACGACACCGTCCGCGCCTCGTCGGCGTCGACCTCCAGGAACAGCACGCCGGGGCGCTGCTGCCAGGGCAGCGAACCGGACACGTCCAGCACCACGGCGTTGCGGTAGCCCTCGTCGGCCATGCGGTGGTCCGACGGCACGGACACCCCGTCGACGACCAGCACCACGAACGGCTCGGAGGCGGTGATCGGGGTGTCGGCCTCGAACCGGGGCCTGCCGGTGAACGACGGGCCGCCCAGCAGCAGCTCCACCTCGGCCACCTCGGCGGCCACCAGCCGCCGGGGACCCGCCGCGTCGCGGCTCTCCGGGTCCTGGTTGTGCGGCAGCCACTTGACCCAGTCCCAGCGGTCCACCCGGTCGGCGGAGGCGCACACGGCGATCCGGGCGTCACCGGGGGCGTGCGCGACGGCGAACTGGGCCAGCACCGCCCGGACCAGGTCCAGCACGGCCGCGTCGGCGCCGCTGAACTGGATCTGGCCGAAACCGCGCAGGTACACCGCGATCGGCGCGTCCGGCAGCGACGAGTAGGCGCGCAGGAACCGGCGCAGCGCGTGCGCCGACATCGGCTCCAGGTCCTCGATCGGCTTGGTGCTCGGCGGCAGCAGCTTCAGCGTCGAGCGCTGCGCGCCGACGCCCAGGCGGACCTCGCCGAAGTCGTCGTGGGCGGGCCTGCGCTCCCACAGCCGGTAGCCCAGGGCGATCGACCACAGGGCGCGCGGGTCCGGGTGCACCCACCGGGCGGCGCGCTGCTGGGCGTGCAGGGACTTGCGGACCCGGCCGCGTAGCTGCGCGAGGTAGCGGATGTAGTCGCGGCGGTGCCCGTGCAGCTTCTGCTTGTGCGTCACCGAGCTGCGCATGAGCTGCACCACGAGCATCCCGACCACCGACAGCACCATCATGCCGCCGCCGATGTAGGCCATCGCCCCGGCGCCGGGCCGGACGAACATCATCACCATGGCCATCGAGCCCAGGCCCATCGGGGCGTACATCAGCACCGAGCTCATGCCGCCGCCGGTGTCCTCCGGTACGGCGGGCGGCTCCTGGATCTCGATCTCGGAGTCGGGGGCGGTCGGCTTGGGCCGCCGCGACCTCCGCGCGAACAGGACTGTGCCCACGTGCTCTCCTCGGTCGGTCGGTGCTCTCCACCCCTGCACGGCTCCCGACCCCGAAAAGGGTCACCGCCGCCGCGGGTGAACCCGGGACCGCCCCGCAGCCGTGCTCTGCCTCGCACCGGCAGGAAAGGACCCGGACACCGATGGAAGAGCAGACACAGCACCGCACGACCACCGCCGTGAGGCTGCGGTTCGTGCTCGGGAAGAAGGCGACCGACGTCGCCCTGCCCGCGGACGTCCCCCTCACCGACCTGCTGCCCGCCGTCCTGCCCCAGTTCGGGGCCGAGTGGATCGAGCAGGGCGCCGACCACGAGGGGTGGGTCGTGCAGCGGGTCGGGGAACCGCCGCTGGACGAGGACCGCACCCTCGCCGAGCTGCAACTCCTCGACGGCGACACCGTCCACTTCCGGCCGCGCGCCGACGAGCTGGCGGCCATCGACTTCGACGACCTGGTCGACGGCGTCGGCGAGCAGGTGCGCGAGCACCCCGGCGCGTGGAACGCCGCCCGCACCCGGGTGCTGCTGCGCGTCGTGTCCGGTGCCGCGCTGGTGCTCGGCGTGCTCCTGGTGCCCGGTGTGGGCGCGGTCGGCCTCCAGGCCCTGGTTGCCGGGGTGGTGGCCGTCCTGCTGCTGGGGGCGAGCGCCCTGGTGGCGCGCGGCGCCGCCAAGCCGCAGCCCGCCACGGTGCTGGCCGGTGCCTGCGCGGTCTACGCGGCGCTCGGCGGCGACCTGCTGGTGCGGGTGCTCAGCCCGGAGTCCGGGACGATGGTGCGGCTGACCGCCGCGGCCGCCGCCGCGCTCGTGGCGCTGGCCGCGGGGGTCGTCGCGGTCGCCGACTCGGCCCTGCTGTTCGCCGGGGCCCTGCTGTTCACCGGGGTGCTGGCGGTGACCGGGCTCATCGGGTCGCTCGCCGAGGTCACCGGGCCGCAGGCCGTCGCGATCGGCCTGACCCTGACGCTGCTCGCCGGGGCGTTCGTGCCGTCCACGGCGTTCCGGCTCTCCGGGCTGACCCTGCCGATGCTGCCCGGTGGCGCCGACGAGCTGAGCGAGGACATCGACCCGGTGCCGCACAAGGTGGTCATCGAACGCGGTGCCGCGACCGTCGGCTACTCCACCGCCCTGCACACCGGCCTCGGCCTGGCCCAGTCGGTGCTGGTGCCGTTCCTGGTCGTCGGCGGCCACGGCTGGTCGATGGTGCTGTCGCTGGTGATGGCGTTCCTGCTGCTGCTGCGCTCGCGCCACCCCAGCGGGCTGGCCGCGCGGTGGGCGTTCGTCGTGCCCGCCCTCGTGGTCGTGGTGACCAACCTGCTGCACGTCGGTGCCGAGCAGACCGGTGGCGCGCGGTTGCTGGTGGTGTTCCTGCCCGTCCTGGTGGTCGGGCTGTTGCTCCTGCTGGCCGGGGAACGCCTGCCCGGGCGGCGGTTGCGCCCCTACTGGGGCCGGGCCGTGGAAATCCTCGAATCGGTGACCGCCATCGCCGTGGTGCCGATCCTGTTGCAGGTGCTGGGCGTGTACGCGGCCATGCGCGGATTGGCGGGCTGACATGCAGTCGCGCAGGGACCAGGTCCAGGCCTACTTCTTCGTGGTGGGGCGGCTGGTGTCCGCCGTGACCACCGGCAGGCCCGACGCCATCCAGTCGCCCTACCGGCGGCTGAACACCGGCACCGTGTTCGGCGTGCTGCTCGCGGCGGTGCTGATGGCGATCTTCGGCATCTACGGGCTGTTCGTCCCCGGCGGGGACAACTCCTGGCGTCAGGACGGCGCGATCGTCATGGACAAGACGACCGGCACCCGGTACGTCTACCTCGCCGGGCAATTGCGCCCGGTGCTCAACTACTCCTCGGCCAGGCTGGCGACCGGGGGTGCCGGTGGCGGCGGCCAGGTGAAGTCCGTGTCGCGCAACTCCCTCGGCGACACCCCCGTCGGCCAGCCGATCGGCATCACGGGCGCACCGGACATGCTCCCCGGCGCCGACCGGCTCAACCGCGGCCCCTGGACGGCCTGCGTCACCCCCGGGGACGGCACACCCCAGGCGGGCCCGCAGGTCACCCTGCTGATCGGCGGGCCGTCCCGACCGGGGCTGACCGACGCGCAGGCCCTCCTGGTGTCCACCCCGGACGGTGGGGTCCACCTGGTGTGGCAGGGCAAGCGGCACCGCGTCGGCGACCGCGCCGTGCTCGACACCCTCGGCTACGGCGACACCCGGCCCCTGCCGGTGTCGGCGGCCTGGCTCAACCCGCTGGAGCAGGGCAGGGACGTGGCGGCCCCGGTGACCCCGGGCATCGGCGCGGCGGGCCCGCAGGTCGACGGCAAACCCGGTGTGGTGGGCCAGGTCTTCCGCGTGCGCAACCCCGCGATCGACTCCGACCAGCTCTACCTGCTGCGCGCCGACGGCGTCGCGGCGCTGAGCCGGACCACCGCGGCCCTGCTGCTGGCCGCCCCGGACACCAAGCGCGCGTACCCGGGCGCGGCGGTGACGCCGATCGAGGTCGGACCCGCGGCCCTGCAGGGCATCCCGGTCGCACCGGGGGTCGACCTGGTGAGCGGCCTGCCCGCGCAACCACCCACCCTGGTGACCCCGCCGCGCGACTCCTACGCCTGCGTCCGCTACGGGCCGACCGGCGACGGCGACATGGACGTCGCGGCCGAGGTCCGACCCGCCGCGGAGGTCGACGCCAAAGCGGTGCCCACCGCCCCGCACGACGCCGGGACGATGGCCGACCGGGCCTCCGTGCCCGCGGGCGGCGGCGTGCTGGCCCGCGACCTGCCCGCCCCCGGCGCGGCACCGGGCGCCCTGCACCTGATCACCGAGAACGGGATGCGCTACCCGGTGGCCGACGCCGCCGCGCTCGGGGCGCTCGGCTACGCCGAGAACGCCGCGGTGCCGGTCCCGGCCGCCCTGCTCGCCCTGCTGCCCACCGGTCCGCTGCTGAGCACGCAGGCCGCGTTGCAGACCCAGGCCCCCTGATCCGAATTCCCCGTTCCGGGGGTGAACCACCCGGAGCTCCCCGACCGTGTTGGGGATGAAGGCAGTCGCACACCGAACCCAGGAGGACCGCAATGGCAACGAAGTTCAGCCAGACACAGATCGACGACGCCGCCGGGCGGCACCAGAACTTCATCGACACCCTGGAGAACACCCACCTCCGGACGCTGCGGCAGCAGATCGCCGAGACCCTGGCCAACAGCGGCAGCAAGGTCACCACGGCGCTGGACCAGGTCTGCGAGGAGTGGATCAACCAGATGAAGCAGGGCGTCATCACGAACATGAACGGCATGATCCAGGCGATCAAGGGCGCGGCCGCGGACCAGACCGAGATGGACCTGACGAGCGCGCGGGACATCACGAACCTGTCCATGTCCAGCTCGAGCTTCCTCGGCGGCTGAGCGCCGGGCCCCGGCCCGGTCCACCGCGCGACCCCCTGATCCCACCCGAACCCACCCCGACACGAGCAAAGGACCCCGATCATGGCGAACGACCAGGTTCTCTACGACTACGACGTCATCGAGCAGTGCGTCACCCTCATGAAGAACAAGGCGAACGAGATCGCCGGTGACGTGAAGGAACTGCAGACCGACGTCAAGAACATCATGGTCAACTGGGAGGGCACCAGCGCCCAGGCCTACGAGAGCCTGTCCACCGACCTGGTGGCCGACCTGGGCAAGCACAACGACTACCTCGAGCAGCTCAAGGTCAAGCTGGAGGCCGCGGCCTCGGGCATGCAGGGCTCCGACAGCGACTGGGGCAAGAAGATCCTCGCCAACGGTGGCTGATCGGTCCGCGGTGTGCCTGCCGGGTCGCAGGCACACCGCGGACCCTTCCCCCTCCCGCAGAACAAGGTCAAGGAGCCCCGATCATGACCACCAAGTTCGACCCGGAGGCGATCCGGACGTCGGCCAAGAAGCTCGGCGCCCTCATGGACGACATGGGTGCCTTCTCCAAGCTGAAGCCGCACTGGCCCAACGCGGGCCAGTTCGAGCTGGCGCAGTGGCTCGAGCGCGTCGTCGACGACCGGCGCAACGGCATCGTCGCCCACGCCGAGCACCTCAAGATCGCGCTCGAGCAGATGGAGACCACCCTCACCCACATCGCCGACGACTTCGAGAACCTCGACGGCGACAACGCCAAGAAGATCAAGGACAGCATCGGCGAGCTGAAGAAGAACATCACCTCCGGCATCACCACGCTGGACCAGAACACCGAGAAGGACCAGGGCAACTTCGGCGGCCGCAAGAACGACGCCGACGGCGACGGCTACAACGACAGCGTCGGCTGAGCCCTCCTCTTCCGCCCTTCCCCACCCACCCGCCCTCCGCCCCGGCCCGGCACCGTCCCGGCAGGACGACGGCGGGTTGGTGCGCGTACCGACCCACCCAAGCCAACCGCTCCCCGGTGAGGAACCGATCCCATGGCCGACTCCAAAAAACCCCAGTTGGTGGGCGTCTACCAGGCGTCCGCCCCAGCGTTCCTCCCCGGGAAGTACACCACGTACAAGGCCCTCAGCGACGCGGTCAAGGACCTGCTCTACACCGCGCACCGGGGCCGCGGCGTCGAGGGCAGCCTCTCCACCAACAACACGGCGGAGGCCTGGTACGACCTCGAGTTCGCCGTCAAGGACGCCACCAAGCGACTGGGCGAGGTCAACGAGGCGTTCGCCACCGAGATCAAGAACGTGCGCACCGCGCTGGAGGGCGAGGCGGGGGAGGCCTTCGAGAAGTACACGAAGGACCTGCTCAGCGAGAGCGAAGAGCTCTACACCACGCTCAACAGCAAGCAGTACGGCACCACGATCGGCAACGTCGGCCACGCGATCCAGGCCTACGCCAACCGGTGGTGGGAGATCGTCGACGAGGCCGACAAGAACCGCGAGAGCGAAGAGAAGCGCATCCAGAACGCGGGCATCAAGGGCATCAACAACCTGATGGACCTGGCCGACGACACGAACGCCTCCGAGATCCAGCAGTTGATCAACAAGTTGGCGGAGAAGACCAACGAGGCGATCGTCGCCCTCAACGACGAGGCCGAGGCGGCGCTGATCAAGAGCCTGCAGGAGCTGACCTCGGGGCTGGGCACGCAGTACGACTCGCGCGGCCAGGAACTCGCCCCGCTGCGCATCATCAACGGCCTGGCCAAGTCCGAGGACCCCCGCTACGGCGGTTCGACGGGCGGCAGGAACAACAACGGCAACGGCAACAACAACGGCAACGGCAACAACAACGACGATGACGACGACACCGACACCGGGGGCGGTGAAGGGGAGGACGAGGACTACCAGGAGGGCCTCGACGACGCGGAGGCCGCGGCGGTCAAGGCGATCGACGACCTGATCGCCAAGACCGACGACCCCGAGGAGAAGGCCGCCCTCGAGGCGGCCAAGAAGGCCGTGACCGGGGCGATCGACGACCTGGGCGACGACTCCGGCACGGGTGGCAGCGGCGGCTCCTCCGGCGGGTCCGGCTCGAAGTCGGGCGGCTCCGACACCGGCGGGGGCGGCAGCACGGGTGGCGGCGGGAGCGGTTCCGACAAGGAGGCGCTGGACAAGGCCAATGCGGCCGCCTCCGACGCGATCAACGGCCTCAAGGGCGGCGCGGGCGGCGAGACCGGCTCGGGCGCGACAGGCGGCGGCGAGACCGGCTCGGGCGCGGCGGGCGGCGGCGACACCGGCGCGGGCGGCGCGGGCTCGGCGGAGCAGGCCAAGCGCGACCAGGCGCTGGAGCAGGCCAAGGACGCCGCGGGCAAGGCCATCGACGACCTCATGGGCGGCGGGAAGTCCGGCGGCCTCGGCGGCGACACCGGTGCGGGCGGCAGTGGTGACACCGGCGCGGGCGGTGGCGGCGACACCGGCGCGGGCGGCGGCATGACCGGCGGCTCCCCGGGCATGGGCGGCACCCCGGGCGGGTCGGACCCCGCCGAGCAGAAGCGGCAGAAGGCCCTCCAGGACGCCAAGGACGCCGCGAACAAGGCCATCGACGACCTCACCGGCGGCTCCGGCGGGTCCGGCGACAAATCCGGCGGGCTCGGCGGCGGCTCCGGTGTGCCCACCCCCGAGGAGCAGGAAGCGCTCGACGACGCGAAGGACGCCGCGGGCAAGGCCATCGACGACCTCACCGGCGGGACCGACGACCCCGAGCGCAAGAAGGCGCTGGAGGACGCCAAGGACGCCGCGCAGAAGGCCATCGACGACATCGGCGGCGGCGCGGGCGGGCTGGGCGACAAGCCCTCCACCTCCTCCGACGGCCCCGGCTCCGGCTCCGAACCGCTCGACCCGAAGGCCCGCGAGGCCTTCCAGGACGCCAAGGACGCCACCACCAAGGCCCTCGACGACATGATCGCCAAGACCGACGACCCGGCGCAGAAGGCGGCGCTGGAGGAGGCCAAGCAGGCCGCCCAGGACGCGATCGACAACCTGATCAGCCCCGAGCACCACCGCGCGGTCGAGGACGCCAAGGACGCCGCCGAGGCCGCGATCGACAAGCTCGGCAGGCCGGGGGACACCCCGGAGCAGCAGAAGGCCCTGGACGAGGCGGCCAAGGCGGCGCGGGAGGCCATCGACGGCCTCGACAGCGCGATCGACCCCGACGACCCGGACTACGCCAAGGCCGTCGAGGACGCCAAGGCGGCCTCCGACAAGGCGATCGACGCGCTCGCCCAGGAGGGCGACAGCCCCGAGCGCACCAGGGCGCTGGAGGAGGCCAAGGAGGCCGCCCGCCGGGCCATCGACGGCATCGGCGCCGCCGGGGACACCGCGGGTGGCACCAGCTCGGCGCTGGAGAGCTTCCTCAACCCGCTCGGCGCGCAGAAGCCGGACATCAAGACCTCCTCCGGCGGCCTGGGCGGCGGCGGGGCGGGCGGTGGTGGCGGCGTGCACGTGCCGTCCCTCGGCGGTGGCGGCGGCGCCGGGCACGTCCCGGCCTCCGTCGGCGCGGCGGGGGAGGCCCGGTTCGACACCGACGTCTCCCGCGACCGCGGCCTGACCGTCCCCGGCGGGGTCACCACCGCCGCGGCGAACGCGACCCCCGGCATCCCGGGCGGCCTGTCCCAGGCGGGCCAGATGGGCGGCATGCCCATGGGCGGGATGCCGATGGGCGGCGGCATGGGCGGGATGGGCGGCATGGGCGGCCAGCAGGACAAGGAGCGCGAGCCGCAGATCTGGATTCAGGCCGAGGACGGTGCCTGGGACGAGGACAAGGACGGCCCCCGGCCGCCCGTTCTGGGACGGAGCTGACCCGTGGTACTCGCACCCCTCGACCCGCCGCCCCCGGCGGACGACCCGAACCTGGCCAACCTCACCACCGAGCAGCTCGCCGCGCTCGTCTTCGCGGGAGACCCGGAGGTGTACCACGAGCAGGCCAGGGCGATCGACGCCGCCACCGAACGGCTCCAGCAGGTGCTCGACGGCATCCGGCACGACGCCCGCCTGATCCACGAGGCGCTCGACGGTGAGGTGCTGGTCGCCTTCGACGACGTGTCGCACCGCCTCGGCGCCTCGGTCGACGCGGTGCTGCAGGCCGCGTGGAACCCCGGCTACGCCGCGTCCCTGCGCGCGGCGGGCGACGCCCTCGCCGCGAGCCAGCAGCGCTTCCGGGACCTGCAGGGCAAGCAGGCCGAACAGGCCGCGGCGCCACCGGCCCCGGACGCACCGGCGCCCGAGGTGGTGCAGGCCCAGCACGCCGAGTCGGCGTTGCAGATCGTGCGCGACCTGGGCACCGCCTACCGGGACATCGGCACCAGGATCACCCCGTTGCCGCTGATCAACGGGGCGAAGACCTGGCAGGCCCCCGATCAGGCCGCTCCGGGGCCCCAGCCGGTGAACTCGTTCACGCAGACCGGCGTGGACCTGTTCCAGGGCCAGGGCGACCCGGGCACCTACGGTGCGGTGGGCGCCGGGTTCGGCCCCGGCGCCTTCGCCGCGGGCGGCCCCGGGTCGGGCACCTTCGGTGGAGTGGGCGGTGGGGCCTTCGGCAGGCGCGAGACCGTGACCTCCGGTGGGGGTCCCGGCGACACCCAGTGGGGCTTCGCGGGCACCCCGGTGGTCGGCAGAGCACCCGTCGAGACCACCGCGGGGACCACCTGGGCGGCCGCCGGGTCGGGCGACCAGGTCACGGCGGCCGGGGGCGACCCCTGGGCCGCCGCGATCTCGCCCGCGCAAGGTGCGGTCACCGCCGCCTCCGTCGGGTTGCCGCCCGCGGTGCTCGGCCGCAGCTCCGGTCTCGGGACAGGCGCGCCCCAGCCCACGGGCAAGCGCGAACGCACCGTCATCGCCACCCAGCAGGAGGACGAGTCCACGGAGGAGGAATCCACGCGCGGGCCGCAGGACCGGGGGGAGGCGCTGGACGAGCGGCAGGTCCGGGTCACCTCCGACCCGAGCACCGAGCACGCCGTCCCCGCCGTCGTCCCGGTCCTCCCGGTGACGGTCTCGGCGGCCCCGCCGGTCACCGCCGCCCCACCGGTCACGGCGGCGGCGCCCGCCACCCTCGCCGCGACCTCGGCCCCGGTCGTTCCCGCGCCCCCCGCCGCCCCCGCTGTCCCGGCGGTCGCCGCACCCCCGGCGCATCCGGGGGGCACCCCGACCATCCCCGCCATCGCGACCTCCTCGGGCGGGCACGGGATGCCGGGCGGCACCGTCACCCCGGCGTCCGGGCAGTTCGGGCCACCCCCGGTCCGGCCCCTGGCCACGGACCTGACCGCCGTCCAACCCGGCACCGGGCTCTCCGGCGCACCCGCCGCGCACACGTCCTTCAACGGGCACACGGGCCCGCCCGCGGCACCCGGCTACGGGCCGATGAACCCGATGGGGCTCGGCGGACGTGGTCCTGGTGAGCGCGACAACGAGCGCTTCGCCGAGATCCCGCTGGAGGCCGACGCAGGTGTGTGGCAGAACCCGGTCGGCGCGACCGTGCTCGGCAGGCCCCCGGCCACCGAGCAGAAGTCCCCGTCGCCGATCGGCAGCCCACCCGCCGAGCAGCCGACCGGGGGACCGCAGCGGTCCGAGGAGGACGCGAAGCTGCTGGAACAGGCGCGGGAGCAGGCGTTGCGGATGCTGGGCCGGACGAGCGAACGGGAGAGATGACGTGAACTGGAGTTCGATGTCGGAGGCGGACCTGCGCCGCATGGCCGACGACGCGATGGCCGACCTCGACCGCGAGCGGGCCAAGCTCGGCGAGCTGGGCAGGCTGTGGAACGAGAACACCACCGTCCACGCCAAGGACCGCTCGCTGTCGATGACCGTCGACGGCCGCGGCGAGCTGCTGGAGATGGCCTTCACCGGCGGCAAGTACAAGACGATGCCCCCGGCCCAGCTCGCCCACGTCATCGTCGAGACGCTGGGGCGGGCCAAGGCCGAGAGCATGGCCAAGATCAGCGAGGCGATGGGCGACCCCGCCATCCCCGGCATCGACGTCGCGGGCCTCGCCAGCGGCAAGGTCGACCCGATGGAGATGGTCAACTCCCTGCTCGGCCCGATGCTCGACGGCTTCGGCGGCCTGGAAGCCCTCGGCGGGACCGCGGGCAAGCCCGCCGACAACGGAAGGCGCAAGTCCGATGACTGAGCAGTTCCGCCTCGACCCCGACGGCGTCGCCGCGGGCACCAAGAAGCTCAAGGGCGCGGGGGGACGGCTGAACACGGCCGTCACCGCCCTCAACGTCGTCCTCGACGACCACGACGGCTGCTGGGGCACCGACGACATCGGCAAGGCCTTCGAGCAGAAGTACGTCAAGCCCGCCACCGACACCCGCAAGTACGGCGCGGACGCGGGCACGGGGATCGTCAAGACCGGCGAGAACCTGGACAGCGCCTCGACGACGTTCCAGTCCGTCGACCACGAGCACGCGACCAGGATCGACCGGACGCCGCCCGAGTAGTTCGACTTCCCCGCCACCTGCTGGCGGTTCCCATTCGGTTCAGGTCAGGAGGGCGGGCGGATGAGCGGCTCGGACGAGGTCACCCGTCTCCCCGACGGCCTGCAGAAGTTCTTCAAGGTCACCCTGGGCATGGAGTGGCCGGAGGGCAACGAGGGCGGCCTCAAGGCGATGAGCCGCGCCTGGACGGACTTCGCCAAGGAGTTGCGCGCGGTCAGGGACGAGGTGGTCGGGGCCGCCCGCGACGTCGACCGCGCGATGGACGGCGTCACGGCCACCAACGTCGTCGACTACCTGAACCAGGACATGGTCAAGGGCCTGGAGGAGCTGGCCACCCAGGCCGACGACCTGGCCAAGTCGTCCAAGACCGCCGCGGCCGACATCCAGAAGGCCAAGATCATGCTCATCGCCATGGCGGCGCTGGCGCTGGCCACGGTGATCGCGCTGCTCTCCTCGCTGTTCGGGGCCTTCTTCGTCGGCCCGGTGCTCACCACGGCCAGGTTCACGCTCCAGGGCATCCTGCGGCTGCTCCTGTCGAAGATCATGCAGTTGAGCATCAAGCAGGTCGCCACGAACGTGCTCGTGAACGCCCTGAAGATGGGCGCGTTCGGCGCGATCTTCATGGGCGCGCTCGACGGCGGCATCCAGCTCGGCCAGATGGCGGCGGGCGGCCGCGACGACTTCGACTGGGACTCCTTCAAGGGCTCGGTCATCGGCGGCGCCATCGGCGGCGCGGCGGCGGGCGTCTTCCACGGCGTGGCCAAGGGCGTCGCCGGGGCGATCAACCCCAGGGTGCGGGCGGGCCTGCCCAAGAAGGTGCAGATCGGCCTCAAGTTGGGCGGCAACGCGGGCTACGCCGTCGGCCAGGTGGCGATGGTCGCGGCCAGCAACCCCGTGGTCAACATCGCCACCGGCGGCCACGGCGACGTGTGGGACGGCCTGCTCGGCGCCATGGGCCCGGCGCAGGGCATGTACAAGAAGGGCGAGTACTCCGGCTACGGCGACAGCCGCGGCACCGGCGCCAAGCTCGCCGCCGTCTTCGACAAGATCCGCAACGGCACGCCGATCAACGTCACCCTGGACGGGGACCCCGGCGGCACCACCTCGTCCGACGGCGGCCCCACCTCGGAGAAGGGCCAGCCGGTCGTCGACGGCTCCGGCAAGTCCCTCGGAACGGTCTTCGACCCCCCCGAGGTGCAGACCGAGAGCAAGGGCGACCCGTCGTCGACCCGGGGCGACACCCCGTCCCGGGGCGACACCTCGACCGGGGGCGACCGACCCACGACCGTCTCCGACGGTGGCCAGTCACAGGGCGCGGACCGCTCGAACCAGTCGGGCGACAACACCCAGTCGTCCACCGCGGGCTCGTCCAACGGAAAGCCCGCCGCCGTCACCCTCGGCGAGAACACCCCCCAGACCACGACGAACACCGCGGGCGGTCACGGCGACACCGGCGGCCAGTCGAACGCGGGTGGTCGCGGGAGCACCGGGGAGACCGGCAGCCAGTCGAGCACCGGTGGCCGCAGCGGCTCCGGTGAGACCAGCGGGCAGTCGAGCACCGGTGGCCGCAGCGGCTCCGGTGAGACCAGCGGGCAGTCGAGCACCGGTGGCCGCAACGGCTCCGGCGAGAACAGCGGCCAGTTCGACGGTGGTGGCCGGGGCAGCTCCGGTGAGGGCAACGGGCAGTCGAACGCGGGCGGTCGCGGCGGCTTCGAGGAGAACACCGAGCAGCCGGGTACCGGCGGCCGGGAGGGCTTCGGCGAGAACAGCCGCCAGCCCAACGCCGACGGCCGCGGCGGCTTCGGGGAGAACGGCGGCCAGTCCAACACCGGTGGCCGTGAGGGCTTCGGCGAGAACGGGTCGAACACCGGTGGCCGGGACGGTGCCGGTGCGGACGGCGGGCGGTCCGACGTCGGCGGCCGGGACGGCTTCGGCGACACCAGGCCCGCTGACTCCACCACCACGGGCGACGGCAACCCGGCCGGTGCGGTCGCCGGTGGCGTGAACCCCGGCGGGAACACCGTGGGTGGCAACAACGCCGCGGGCGGGAACAACGCCGGCCAGGGTGCGGGTCAGGGTGGCAGCCCGAGTGGCAGCCAGGGCCAAAACACGGGCCAGAGCGCGGGTCAAGGCCAAAGCGCGGGGCAGGGCCAGAGCGCGGGCCAAGGGCAGAGCGCGGGGCAGGGCCAGAGCGCGGGCCAGCAGTCCGCGGGCGGCCGCGCGGGTGGGCAGGGCCTGCCCAGCACGACGTCCGGCGGCCCGGGCACCTCGTCCGCCCCGGCGGCCCCCGCGCAGGGGAGCCCGGTGGGGGACCGCACGTCCTCGTCCGGCCCGGCCACGGGTCAGCAGTCGGGCACCTCCACGAACGCGACGCCCCAGACCACCACCTCGGGCCCGACCCGCACCGACACCGCCCCCACCCAGGACAGCGGCTCCCGCCCCGACACCGGCAAGTCCCAGACGACCACGACGGGTTCGACCCCGACGACCCAGCAGCCCGGCACCATTCCGTCCCAATCGGACGGACGCCCCCAGTCGACGAACCCCGCCGACCCGGCACAAACCCCCGCCCGAGGCGGGAACACCACCCCGTCCACGCCTCCCAGCCCGCCCACCGACCGCCCCGCGGCGGGCCCCCTCGCTCCTGCTGCCCCCACCCAGCCCGGCCCCACCCAACCCGGCCCTGCTCAGTCCGGCCCCACCCAACCCGGTTCCACTCAGCCCGGTTCCACCCAGCCCGGTTCTGCGCAGTCCGGCTCCACTCCGTCCGGCCCATCGCAGTCCGGTTCCACCCAGTCCGGTCCCGCGCAGTCCGGTCCCGCGCAGGCTGGCCCTGCTCAGTCCGGCCCCGCTCAGTCCGGCCCTTCGCAGTCCGGCTCCACCCAGTCCGGTCCTGCTCAGTCCGGTTCCGGGCAGCCGGGTCCGATCCCCGCCGCAGCCCACTCCGGTTCGACCCAGTCCGGCTCGGTCCAACCCGGCTCGAACCAGCCCGGTCCGGTGCAGACCGGACCCGCGCACTCCGGTGCGGGGCAGTCCGGCCCGGTCCCCACCCCGACCCAGTCCGGTCCGGTGCAGTCCGGTGCCGCGCAGCCGGGTCCGGTGCCCGGCCCGGTCCAGTCCGGTCCGGTGTCCACGCCTGCCCAGTCCGGCCCCGTCCCCACCCAGTCCCAGCCCGCCCGCTCGGACGCGACCACCCCCGACCAGCAGGCGAAGCCCGCCTCGCCTACCCAGTCCTCCACCTCACGCCCGGTGATGCCGGAAATCCCCACCACCCAATCCCCGAACCGCACCCCCGGCGGCGCCGAGCCCACCTCCCCCCAGCAGCAGGCACCCCGCCCGGACGCCACTCCCAGCCGGGCCGACACCCCCGCCCGCTCGGAGAGCCCGACGCGCTCGGAGACACCAGCGCGCTCGGAGTCCCCGACCCGCTCGGACGCCCCCACCCGTTCCGAGGCCACGGCTCGGTCGGAAGCCCCAGTCCGGGCGGAGGCGCCAGTCCGCTCGGAGTCCTCGGCTCGCCCGGAGGCTCCGGCGCGTCCGGATTCTTCGTCCCGCTCGGAGGCTCCGGCCCGCCCGGAGTCCTCGGCCCGCCCGGAGTCCTCAGCGCGGCCGGAGGGCTCTGCCCGCCCGGAGGCCCAGCCCCGGTCCGAGGGCCAGTCGCGCCCCGAGACGTCCTCCCGCACCGACGCCCCGGCACGCCCCGCTGCGGGTGCCGGTCAGTCCACCGCCACCTCCTCCACGGGCCCCGCCCCCAAGGCCGAGTCCACGCTCCGCCCGGAGACCCCCGCCGCCGAGCAGCGGTCCCAGCAGGCCACGGCCAAGGCGGGTGAGCAGGCGACCCAGCCGCAGAACCGGCCCGGTGCGCAGCGGTCGAGCACCGACCCCGACGCGCCGACCCCGGCGCAGGACGCGCTGGCGGCCGCGGCGGCGGCGAGCCTCGCCCTCGACGGGACCCCGCACGCCCCCGGTGGGCGGTCCGCAGGTGGACCGGGACCGGACTTCGTCGCCCCGAAGGACTGGAACGGGCGGCGCGACTCGGCGCAGCCCACGCGGTTCAGCGCCGAGCGGTTCGACCCGTTCGCGAGCGGGCGCACCAAGGACGGGCAGCGGGCGGGGACCATCACGCAGATCCGCTTCGACCTGCGCCGCTTCGAGGTGGCGCCCGGCAAGTGGGTGCGGGAGTTCACCATCCCGGTCGAGGTGCACGCCAAGGCCGGGGCGGTCGACCCCGCGGGCAGCCGCGCGCTGGTCGAGCAGATGCAACAGGTGCTCGACGAGAAGTTCAACCAGCGCTCGCACTTCGCCAACGGCGACCAGGCGCACTTCACCATCGAGGCGAAGTTCTCCAACGGCCCGGAGTCGGGTTGGGACACCGACTCCCACCGCTCGGTGCCGGTGGAGGTGTTCGACTCGGCGAAGGGTGACACGCGCGAGACCAACCAGGTGCAGTGGGACCTGCGCGAGGGCCCCGCGAGCCTGCTGCACGAGCTGTTCCACTTCGCGGGCCTCGGCGAGGGCTACGCCGACCCCAAGATGCTGTTCAACCGGGCCGACCGCGAGGGCATCATGGGTCCCCGGTCCAGCCGCGGCCTGTTCCTGCCCCCGGAGGACATCAGGAAGATCGACGAGGTGTCCCGCGGCGCGGGCCAGGTGGTGGACCACTCCCTCGGCGCCCCGGCCAACCCGCGCCCCGTCCCGGCGCGGCCGTGGACCGCGCGGCCGGGCGTGGTCAGCCAGGGCCCGTACTCGGAGATGCACGTCCCGGCCGAGATGCCGCCCAAGCCGCCCACCCCGCCGACGCCCACGCCCCCGACGCCCACCCCGCCGAGCGACGCGAACCCGTCGTCGCGCGGCGGGCGGCGCCCGGCCACGCGCCCCGGAGCGCTCCTGCCGGACATCATCGAGACCATCGAACTCGACAACCTCACCAAGCCCGGGGACGACACCACCAACAACGGCACCACGACCAACAACGGCACCGGCTCCGGCACCACGAACACCGGTACTGACAACGGCGCCACCACACCCAACAACGGCGCCACCACGACCAACGGCGGCACCACCACCGACCCGGCCGCACAAGAGGTCAAGCGCAAGATCCCCGCCTACTCCAGGGACAACCGCTCGCCCGGGAAGGCGAAGCAGATCGACAAGGTCGTGGGTGCCGACATCCGCTCCGGCCTCGACGCCCTGATCAAGGGCCTGGCCGACAACGCCGACGTCAAGCAGATCCAGGAGGAGCAGGTCGAGGGTGCCGCGCTGACCCTGATGGGAGCCGGGAAGACGACCCCCATCAGGGTCAACGGCAAGCACATGGAGCTGCACATCCTCTCGGAGCCCCTCTGGGACGGCCTCACGCTCAAGGAGAAGAAGGCGGACGCGGCCAAGACCGACGGCACCGACGCCGCCACGACCAAGACCGACGACAGCGCGGACGCCACCACGACCAAGGCCGAGGACGCCAAGGAGTACGGCAAGGCCAAGCCGACCGCCAAGGTCGAGTCCACCAACGAGCAGAAGGTCGACAACTCCCGGGACGGCGTCGCGCGGGTCCAGGCGGGCTTCACCGCCATCCCGCCGATGTTCGTCGGGGCGGGCCTCGACGTGCCCGCCGCGCCCAGCGGGGCGCACGAGCACAAGTCCACCTACAAGGCCACCCAGAGCTCCACCGTCGAGCTGAAGGCCCTCGAGGACGTCGAGGTCCCGATCAAGTTCACCTACACGCTCTTCGACGCCTCCGGGGCGAGGGTTGGCGACGCCCAGACGACCACCGGCAAGGTCGGGCTCAGCGTGCCCACCACCCTCCAGCAGGAGAGCACCGCGGGCCCCTTCGTCGCGCCCACCAGCACCATGCCCAGGCGGTTCGCGGTCGAGACCGCGCACGCCAAGACCGAGGGCGGCAAGAGCTTCTTCGACCAGGCCAAGGGGTTGTTCGCCAAGCAGCTCGTGGCGGTGGGCGCCGACGGGCGCACGGCCCTGCGGGAGCTGTTCTCCGAGTCCACCCTCACGGACAAGGTCGTCCCCAACGCGGTGTCCGACCCGACGGCGGTCGGCAAGGACGAGGGCTGGGTGCGGGCCGACCAGGTCCTGCACAAGGGCAAGCACAGCAAGAGCTGGTCGCAGGCCGTCGACCAGGTCGAGGTCCGCGCGGTGACCCGGTACGTGCAGGTCATCGAGCAGCCCAAGGACGTCAAGCACACCGACACCGGTGCCCTGGACCTCGGTTCCGGCGACAAGCACACCACCTCCCGCACCACCGGGGGCATCGCCTTCTTCGGCTGGGGCGTCGACACCCCGGCGTTCTTCGTCGGCGGTGGGCCGACGGGCGGGATCAGCGTGTCGAAGGAGAACTCCCAGAACATCACCCGCAACGACGTCGCCAAGGACACCCTGTCCACGACCGGCGACGCCGTGCGCTACCGGGCGGTCTACGACCTCCAGGTCCGCCGGGTGGGCCACGACCCCGTGCCGCTGGTGGGCCACGTCGAGGCCATCCAGTGGACCCGGCGCGACCGCGCCGAGCGGGCCGGGATGCTCCCGGACGACACGGCACCCGGCACGACGCCCAACCCGCCGAACACCGCGACCCCGAACACCGCAACTCCGAACACCGCGACCGACTCGACCCCCGCTCCTCCCGCGGCCACTCCGCCGCGGGTGCACTACGGGCCTCCCCACATGGAGTCCAAGCTGTCCCTGAGCGGCGGCAAGATCAACGAGCTCTACGACAACGGCCACATCCGGGAGAAGGTGGCCGAACTGCTGCAGAAGACCCCCGGCCACCGCTGGTACCACCTGAGCTCGAGCAAGTTCCTCCGGACGTTCGACTCGCCGGACCTGGCCAAGTGGCACACCACCCAGAACCGGGTCAACGAGCTGCTGTCCCGGGGCGACGACCTGGCCGCCAAGCTGACCTCGGCCCAGCTCTCCGAACTGGTCGACACCATGCTGTCGCCGAACGGCCTGACCATGGAGGTCGTAAAGAAGGGCGTCTTCCGCGAGTACCACGCGCTGGTCACGCTCAGGGCCAAGCTGACCGACTTCACCGACGTGCCCGGCAAGACGCTCACCGAGGCCGAGAGCGGCAGCACCGCCAAGTCCAAGTCCGAGGTGGAGTTCGGCAAGGGCAGCAAGAAGTCCTTCGCCTTCGGCGGCCAGGCCCGGGTGCAGGGCCCGATCGGCAGCGCCTTCGGCGTCTACATCGGCGAGGTGAAGGGCACCCACAGCAGGTCCAGGACGGACAAGCTGAGCGTCGGGGACAAGGGCTCGGTCGTGCGCACCGACGGCGACGGCCTCAAGGCGGACGGCACCGTCGACAAGCGCAAGCTCCACAAGTTCCGCGGCACCCTCGAGATCACCGAGGAGGTCCGCACCTACAACCGGCTCAACGAGCGCACCCGCGCCATCACCTTCGGCAAGCCCGGGCGCACCGTGCCCGAGGTCGAGACGCTGAGCCTGTCCACCGACTCGACCCCGGTGGCGCCGCACGTCGTGCCGATCGAGGTCCACGTCCCGGACAAGCTGGTCAGCACGACCCCGCCCGACCCCCTGATGATCACCCCGAACAACCACCGGGTCACCAGCAGGCCGCCCGCCATCGACAACCTCTTCGCGCCCGACACGAAGGTCTTCGACAACGCCGAGGTCGTCGCCGTGTTCGGCACCGAGCACATCAACCAGTCCATGGAGGACTCGCTGCTGCGCGCCTCGGGCAACGACCAGGCCTTCAGCTTCCCCGACGGGGGCAGGACCAGGCTGATCCAGGCGAAGGTGAGCCCGGACGCGATGAAGCGCAACCCCACCCTGTTCAGCGAGGTCACCAAGGTCGACGGCATCCACCACGGCCGCAGGCTCGCCGACGCCCGCGGCCGGGCGGCCGCGGTGTTCACCCCCACCGGGGCCCGCAAGCTCGGGCCCGTGGAGTTCCAGAAGATCCAGGAGCGAACGGGCAGCCGCACCACCGCGGGCTCGGGCCGGGGCGTCGACAACGGCCTCGGGGCGACCAGCACGGGCGTGGCGGTCGTGTCGGGCACGGGTTCGACCGCCAAGCCCGGCAACATCGTCAGCCCGCGCGGGATCTTCATCGCCGACTTCACCCCCCTGTCGGTGCGGTGGGGCAGCAAGGAGGGCGGTGAGACCACCAACGTCGAGCGCACCGTCATGGAGAACGGCGTGCCGGTGAAGAAGTCGCTCGTGGCCGTCGACCTCGACGTCGCGGTGGTGGCCGAGGTCCACCACCACGGCAACCTCCTGGGCCGGTTCTCCAAGCCCGACCCGGCCGACATCGGCAGGTCCGGCGAGACCTTCCACATGGACAACGCGGTGCTGATGTGGGCCACCGACGAGCAGATCGCCAAGATGAACAACGAGCCGGCCCCGGCTCCCGCCGCACCATCCCAGCACGGTGACCGGACCCTGCCCGCACCCGCGGGCCTGGCGGGCTCGGCCAAGCCGTCGATCGGCATCGGCCGGGTCACCACGCCGATCGATCTGAGCCACTCCGTCATGCCGCAGTTGCGCAGCCAGTTGGGCGCCGACCTCGCCGCCAGGCTGCTGCCCGACTCGGCACTGGCGGAGAACCACGACAACGTCCGCGCGCTCAACGAGTTCCTGGCCCACGCCGAACGATCGGTGAACTCCTCCCTCAACGGCGGCCGCTCCCTCCCGCTGCGCCTGGAGGACCGCATCTCCGGGAAGACCTACTACGCCACGCTCGAGGCGAGCTTCCAGGGCACCCCGACGTTCGCCGGGATCGACCACGTCTCCGAGGCGACCTCGGCGAACAAGACCACCACCAAGAGCACCTCGGACCGCTCCAAGGGCGTCACCATCGCGTCGGTCAACGGTTCCGTGCGCCCCGCCATGGCCATCACCAAGCAGGGCGACCCGGCGAACGCCGGGAAGAAGACCGGCTTCGGCGAGCCGGGCAGCACGCTCAGCACGGGCCCCGACGCCGGGGCCGAACTGGGCAAGTTCGACCGCAAGACCTCCGTGGAGCAGCAGACCGACCGCAAGCAGTCGGCCACCGCGGCGGGCCCGATGGCCGCCTACCGGGGCACGCTGTCGTTCGACCTGACGATCGAGCGCAAGGTCGAGGTCGACGCCACCGGCCAGGAGCGGGCCAACGAGACCCTGGCCACCGTCAAGGGCACCACGGAGGACGTGACCGTGGTCCAGCTCGCCGAGGACTCCCTGCCCGCCCGCACCGCGGGCAAGTCGACCTACGGCGAGGCGGACCCGGCGGTCACGGTCACCGACCGGGCGCAGCACAGCAAGGACGGGCTGGCAGCCTGGCACAAGGGGGAGGACGCGACGGGCCTGCCCTCCGACGGCACCTTCTTCGTCGACCACTTCCTCGGCGACGTGGGCGACCTGCGCCGGGGCGCGGAGAAGGCCATCGAGAACGGCGGGGCCAAGGTCGACGCCGCCACGGTCGCCGCCCTCCGGTCGGGCCTCAACGTCGTCGCGGCCAAGGCGGGCCTCGGCGCCATGAACAAGGGCAAGTTCTCGCTCCCGCTGCCCTCGCACGTCAAGGGCGAACTCGAGGTGCACGTGCGCTTCCCCGACCCGCCCCGGTTGGCCTCGGCCAGCGCGGGCGTGCAGGTCAAGGGTTCGGAGAAGGCGGGCCGGAAGGTGAAGGTCGAGTTCAAGTCCGGCAACGAGTACAGGACCGGGGCGACGGCACTCGCGATGAGCGTGGGCGCGGGCCACCCGGCGGGCGCGAACTCGTTGAGCGAGGGGCGGCGGAACTTCCAGTCGCTGTTCGGCAACACCCGCAAGCGGCTGCCGATCTCGGCCAAGGACCTCGTCGGCACCACCGAGGTCACCAAGCCCGCGGGCAGTGTCACCACCCCCCAGTCCCCCGAGGCGGTCAAGCCCGAGGACAAGGTCACCCGCGCCGACCTGCGCACCGCCGAGTTCCGCTTCGTCTTCCGCCCCACGGGCGGCCTGTTCAGCACGCTCAAGACCGGCGCCGCCGACCTCAAGGTGCACGACGCCTACGTCATCCGCAGCACCCCGGACGCGGCCACCGCACTGCCCAAGGAACTGGTCGACGCGGTCAACAAGCTCAAGGAGACCGGCGAAGCCTGGAACAAGGCCGTGGTGGAGCTGGAGGGAATGCGCAACGCCCTCGACGACGTGCTGACGCCGGAGGCCCTGGAGGACGGCCTCGCGGAGGTCGAGAAGGGCAAGGCCGAAGCCGACAAGGCCGCGGGCAAGTGGTGGTCGGCCTACGACACCTACCAGAGCGCCCTCGCCACGGCCCGCGGCGAAACCCCCACCAACACCACCCCCGACGACGGCAGCTCCCAATCGGACACCAGCTCCGACAACAGCACCGACTCCGACGACGGCGGCGCCCAGCGCACCGCAGACGAGGAGCGGCAGCGCCAGGCGGCAGAGGCCGACCGCCGGCGTGTTGAGGCGGAGCGGCAACGCCAAGCCGACCAGACCGAAGCCGACCGCAAGCGGGCTGAGGAGGCTGCGGCGAAGCAGGCTGAGAGGGAGGCTGCGGCGAAGCGGGCTGAGGAGGCTGCGGCGAAGCAGGCTGAGGAAGCTGCTGCGAAGCGGGCTGAGGAAGAGGCTGCGGCGAGGCGGGCTGAGGAAGCTGCGGCGAGGCAGGTCGAGGAGGAGGCTGCGGCCAAGCGGGCCGAGGAGTTGGCTGCCGGGCAGCGCGTGGGTGATGAGGTTGCCGAGGGTGAGGTTCCCGCCGGGGAGCGTCCCGTGGTGGAGGCGACTGCTGAGCGGGCTTCGGAGGAGGGCTCCGGGGAGACGCCTGCCGGACCCTCGCGGGAGGATGGTGCCGCGGCTCGGGAGTTGGCGGAGGAGCGGGCCTGGTTCGAGGCCGAGCAGGAGCGCGTCCAGCAGCAGATCGAGAGCGAGTCGCCCGGGCGCAGGCGTGAGGTGCAGGAGCAGTTGGAGCGTGCGGCCGACCGCGCCCAGCAGCGGCGGGGCGGTGCCGAAGGCTCCACCTCTCCCGGCGATCGACCGCGGACCGCGGGGCACTCGTCCGACAGCACCCCCACCACGCCGACCCGCACCCGCTCGGTCCCGGACCCGCGGACGCCCACCGACCACGGCGACTCGTCGCCCCGGCGCGGAACCCCCCAGGGCGCCGCCACCCCCGAAACCCCGACCCGCCTGCCGGTGCGCACCTCCTCGAACGCCGAAGGAGCCACCCGCGACCTGAACGGCGCCCTCGCCGAGGAGAACTCGACCCCCGCCAACGGCCACCTGCCGGACACCACCCCGGAGTCGGCGCTCACCGACCCCGCGAACGAGTCGGCCCAGGTCGCCCGGCAGGAGGAGAACCCCAGCACGACCCGCGCCCCGGAAGCGCCCACCCCCGACCCCGCGAGCAACACTCCCGAAGCGAGCGCGGCACGCGAGCCCGCGCAGGTCGACCCCGAGGCCGCCCCCACCCCGACCGAACCCACCCACCGCCCCGGCAACCAGCCCACCCCCGAGCAGTCCCACACCTCGAACGGCCAGGAGTCCACCCCGGCCACCCCCGAACCCATCACCCCCGACTCGGCCACCCTCACCCGGAGCACTCCCGAGCAGGTCAACCCCGCCTCGGCCATCACCAACCCGGTCACCCCGCAGTCGGTCAACCCGAACCGGGCCACGCCCGAGCCCGCTGTCTCGAACTCGGTCACCCCGAACTCGGCCAGCCGCGATTCGGCGCCTTCCAACCCGGCCGATGTGGAGCCGGTTGACCTCAGCCGGGCCACGCCCGAGCCCGCTGTCTCCAACTCGGTCACCCCGGAGTCGGTCAACTCCGGCGTGGTCAGCCCGGAGTCGGTCAGCCGCGATTCGGCGCCTTCCAACCCGGCCGATGTGGAGCCGATTGACCTCAGCCGGGCCACGCCCGAGCCCGCCGCCTTGAACTCGGTCACCCCGGAGTCGGTCAACTCCGATCTGGCCACCCCCGAGCCGGTCAACACCGACTCGGCCATCCCCAGCTCGGCCACCCCCGAACCGGCCAACTCCACCTCGACCGCTCCCAAGCAGGCCTCCTCCACGCCCACCACCAACAACCCCAGGCCCCCCACCCTCAACCTGACCACCCCCGGGCCGGTCACCACCAGCACGGCGAGGACGACCCCCACCGACTCGTCCGCCATCCCCACCCACGCGGTCGAGCAGTCGACGACGAACGGCACCCGCACCCCCGCCGACACCCCGCCTCGCCGCCGCAACAGCGCGCCGGTCGCCGTGGCGAACCCCGCCACGGGGTCGGCTGTCCGCAGCAGCAGCGTGCCCGCGCCCGGCGCGGACGCGGCGGGTGGTCCGGCTGCCCGCTCGGTGACCCTGGGCGACGACGACGGCGGGTCCGCCGGTCGGCCGCAGCGGTTGTCCGACCTGGGGGAGTTCTCGCGCAGTTGGTTCGACGCGCGGCTGGAGTTCCAGCGGCGGGCCGAGGAGTACGAGCGCCGGTTGGCCGACTACCTGATGCGGCGCGAGGACGTCCAGGCCGAGTTCGGGCGGTTCGCCCAGGCGGTCTGGGGTGTGGTGCCGCAGCGGCGCAAGCGCTGGGCCGGGGAGAACGAGCCGTCCCTGATCGGGGCGGTCGGGGTCGGCACCCAGAACCAGCAGGTGGTGCAGTCCGGCAACCTGCGTGAGCGGATCACGCTCATCTGGTCCCTCGCCCGGGGGGAGGACCTGCTCGGCGCGCTGCCCGACCTGCACACCCGCCACCCGCAGATCGAGGCGGAGCGGTCGCAGCGGCGCCCCACCGACGCCGTTCAGGAGATCACCCGGCTCACCCAGGACACGTCCCTGTCCCGGGCGGAGCGGCAGCGGCAGATCGACGAGATCACCCGGAGCATCCGCACCCGGACCAGGCCGGAAGATGTCCACCCGCCGCTGAGCCAGCGCGAGCTGGCCACCGGCGTGCGCGACGGGGAACTCCAGTGGGTTCCCGCTGAGAACCGCATGGAGATGGCCCTGCACGTCGACCCCGGGCCGTCCACCGAGCCGGGGCAGCCCGGACCCTCGGGCGGGTCGCGGGAGGGTGGGCTGCACCAGCGGGCCGAGAACACCGGTGGGTTGGTCAGCACCGGTTCCTCCGGGTCGACGCACCTGGTGCTCACCCTGGCGTCGATGCTCAACCAGCACCGCAACGCCGGTCTGAACCTCGACGTGCTGCGGATGGGCCTGGTCGGCTTCCTGGGCAGCACCAACCACTACCAGCACACCTACCACGAGGTGATGCGCGCGGCGGAGCTGGTCGACCCGGCGCTGCTCTACGACGACAACTTCGGCCGCTACCACCGCTTCGGCCCGCTCAGCGAGCAGGAGCTGCGCGCCAACGTCGCCGTCGACGGGCTGTTCCCCGACGAGCACGCGCTCGCCCTGGTGAACTGGGACGCCGCCCGCGCCGTGCTGCCGGACCTGCCCGAGCAGTCGCGGCACTCCGACCCCTTCGACCTCGACGACCTGGCCCGCGACTTCGACGCGGCCTCGACCGGTTCGCGGCCCTCGTCCTCGGGTTCCTCGCACGGCGACCCGTTCCACCTCGACCCGAGGCCGCAGCCGCGGGTCCGCATCGCCGAGGAGAACAACCAGGTCTTCGAGGTCCCCGCCCGCGAGCCCCGCCCGCGCGCCGAGGCCCAGCGCAACGCTCCCGCCCCGGCGCAGGCGCCCCCGCAGGCCCCGGCACGGCACCGGGCAGCCCCGCAGGCGCAGCCCACCCAGGCCCAGCCGACCCGGCCGCAGCCCGGCCAGCCTTCCGCGCGTCCCCAGCCCGCCGACCCCGGTCCCGCCGCCCCGCCGCGCGGGATGGACCCGGCGGCCTACGACGTGCTCTACGAGGAGGCCATGGGGGTGCGCCCCACGGCCGTCTCCCCGGCCGAGCAGACCACCGTGCTGTTCCAGACCGAGCAGACCCGGCTCGACGACCAGGCCCGGTGGCAGGTCCAGGAGCTGGCCTACGGCCTGTTCGAGGACATGCGCCGCCGCGGGCCGGACGAGTTCCCGCCGCGGATCTCCATCGTCGGCTACGGCAACTCCCGCACCCACGCGGTGCGCACCGGTGAGGCCCGCGCCCGCGCCGTCCGGGACCTGCTGATGGACACCCTGGCCGCGGAGCACGAGCGGTACACCCGGCACGGCCACGACCGCGCCACGCTGCCGAACCCGGCGTCCTTCGAGCCGACCGTCCACTCCGGTGGCCGCAGCCGGAACCCGCGCCCGGACGGGCCGGACCTGGCCACCCGCAGGCGCACCGTCATCATCGACGTGGTCGCGCTGTCGGACGTCCTGCTGCTCGGCGGTGGCCGCCCCGGCGTCGAGATGGCCACCCCGGACGCCGCGCCCACCCAGGACGCGACAACCCAGGACGCGACCACCCGCGCGCCGGGGACCCTGGACAACCCCGTCCCGCTGACCGAGCTGCTCGCCCCCGAGCACGTCGACGCCAACGACGTGGTGTTCACCCCGTTGACCGACGCCTCGGGCGAGGTGGTCGGCGTCGCGTTCCCCCGGGCGGGCGAGGCGGAGATCCTGTCGGACGCCTTCGCGCACGGCGTCGGTGACGCGGGCGCCTACTCGGTGGCCATGCACCACTCCGCCGACGGGTTCGCCGTCCGGCGCAGGTCCGACGGCAAGGAGGTCCGGATCGACGAGGCCGGGGTGCTCCGGCTGCTCGCGAGTTCCGCGCTGCCCGGCGGGCAGGCGTGGCGCAGGCACTCGGAGCTGGTGTTCCTGAGCTGCCGCGTGGCCGACCCGGCCCTGGGCAACCGGCTCGGCGGGTTGGCGGACCTGCTGCGCGAGGACGGCTACCGCGGTGACGTGCGCGGCCCGGACTCCCCGGTGACGCTGTTCGCCAGCGGTACCCGGTCCTTCCCCGACGGCGGCGGGCTCCGGACGGCGGGGGAGCGGCCCGACGTCCCCGGCCCGCTCACCGACAGCCCCACCCCCACCCCCGGGCATCCCGGTATCGTGATGGAGGGCCGGTCCGATGACGGCGCCGCGCCATCCCGGTCCACCGACGGTGACGAGCTGTCCCGGTCCACCGACGACGACGCCGACTCGGTGCCCTCGACGGTGATTGACCTGCACGTGGCCACCGACGAGGCGCGCGGCGAGGGCGTGTTCGCCCCGCCCGCCCCGCGCGCGGCCCAGCCGCACCTGGCCGGGCAGGACCACGCCGACCTCTCCGCGGCCGAGCGGACCGAGTTGGTCAAGCGGCTCGACCTCACCAAGCCCACCCCCTCCCACGCCGACCTGACCCCGGCCGCCCTGGCGGCGGCCCCGGACAACGCGGTCACCCGGTCCGCCGCGGGCGAGCGCCGCTACACCTGGGCGGGTGACCGCGGGCTGCCGCCGCTGCCGGAGCTGCTGGAGCTGCCGCGCCTGGTGCACTCGGTGGTGCTGGGCGGCGCGCTGCGCACCGCCGGGGCGGTGGCCCACTTCCGCGACAACCTCCTGCACACCGCGCGCACCGCGGGGGAGCGGTGGAAGGCGGTGCTGTGGACCGACGTGTCGCGCGCCGACATCGCCCGCGCCGCGGCGCGGTGGCAGGTGCTCACCCAGGCCCGCCACGGTGTCAGCGGTGAGGACGACGAGCTGGACCTGGACTACCTGACCAACGTCGCCGACCTGTACGACCTCGCGGCGGGCGCGGGCATCGCCCTGCTCGACGTGAACGAGGTCTTCCACGACGAGGCGCCCATGGACCAGTACGACCGGTTCGCCTCCGAGTTGGAGCGCGGCACCCGCGAGAGCCGGGACGCGGCGGCGGCCATCGCCGCCAACGAGATCCTGTCCCGCTTCGGCGGTGTCCACGCCGACCCCCGGCTGCGGGCGGACGACCTGGACCCGGCCGAGGCCGTGGTGGACAGCCCCGCGGGCTGGGCGGGCGGCAGCGGTCTGCTCGCCGTGCCGAAGGGCCACCCGATCGCCGACCTGCACCGCGACGCCCTCGCGGGAGTTCCCCCGGTGTCCACGGGGGTTCCCGCCGCACCCGGGGCGGTTCCGGGCGCGGCACCGTTCCCGGGCGGCCTCCCGGGTGACGGCGTGCTGCCCGACCTGGCCCGCCTGGCGGGTCTGGCCGACGCCGCCGAGCTGCCCGGCCTGGCCGGGTTCAGCCCCGGCGACCCCGGCCCGGTGGACGAGCCCACGGCGGGGTCGCTCGCCGGGCTCCCGGTGGACGAGGCGGCCAAGCGGGTCATCGAGGAGCTGGTGCGGGACCTGCGCGAGCGCGACGGGGACCTGAACCTGCTCGCCGTGGCTGACGCCATCGCGGGCCACCCGCGCGCGGGTGAGCTGTGGACGGTCGTCCTGGCCTTCCTGGCGACCCGCCCCGAACTCGCCGAACTGGTGCGCTCGGTGACCCTGGAGGGCGTGGACGAGACCGGTGCCCCCCGACGGGTGGTCCTGCCGCCCCGCGCCGCCGAGCTGGTCGAGTTCGCGAGCGACCCGGTCGTGTCCCGCCCCGGTGAGCACTCCGTGGCGGCGTCCCTGCAGTGGCCCGAGTGGCTGTGACCCCGGTGGACCACGCCCAGGAGGAGGGACCACGATGGACACCATGACCGACGACCCGGAGCGGGGCGAGGACTCGCTGGAGAACTGGTTCCTGCTGATGGACCCCACCTGGCGGCCCGCCGAGGGCGCGACGCCACCGGCGGAGGCGGTGGTCGGTCTGTGGCCGGTGGACGAGGGCGGTGGGCTCGGCCGCTTCCGGCCCAACCGGGACTACCGCCCCACCGGTGCGGATTCCCCGACGGACCCCTTGGACGCCGTCCTGCGGCTGGTGCTCCAGGCCCGCGCCGAGACCTCCCACCTGCAACTGGTCCTGCGCGACGCCGCGCTCGAACTCGCGGTGAACGCCGACGGCCGCCCCCTGATCACCAAGTCCCCGGACGACGTCCCCTGCGTCGTGGTGGTCACCGGTGAACCGCACCGCGACCGCGTCACCCCGCCCGGCTGGCACCGGGTCGACCTGGACGAACTGGTCGTCCACCTCGCCGACGGCGTCGACGTCCTGATCAACCCCGGCGGTCCGGCCTCGACCCGCCTCACCGGCGACTTCATCCGCGAGACGCTCCTGGTGGACGACGAGCGGATCACCGACCCGCGCGCGCGGGAGCAGGCCGCCCAGACCCTCCGCGTCATCCCGTGGAACGGTGTCGACCCCGTGCGGACCGACCCGCCCGCCCCCGCGTAGTCCGCCCCGTTCTGGATTAATCCGCGCATTGTGACGACAAGATGTCCGGCTCTTGAAATGTCGTTCATGACGCGGAAATCAGCCGTACCCCATTCCCAGAGAAATGGGAACCGCCTTTCCTGAGCGGGCCTCAGTCGGGGCTGTGGCGTCGATCGCACCGCTTCCTCCTTGTGGCGCAGCGGGTGCGGGACCACTCCGCCCGTCGTGGCGCTGTGTGATCATCGGCTGTCCCCGCCCGCGGCGGCCTGCTCCGGCGGTGTCCGGAACCGCGAAACCGCACGCGTGTTGTCCGGAAGCTGCGAGCCGGGACTGCCACCAGCCCAGTTCTGGGGTCCGGGCGCACGGGGGCCGTCGGGCGGGGCTGTACCCGGGGTACTCCGAGTGGATCACCGCATGGGCCAGGAGGCGCAGAACAACTGTTGCCCGGACGTGCTTGTACCCGGAAAATCCCCGTCAACCGAACGGTGCATTGCCCGGTGTTCGAAATAATCGGTAACGTTTGCCGCGACCTGATCTTCGGGTGGCGCTCGGACGGGTGCACGCCACCGCGCGGAAGTTCTCGCGGTGGTCGGAACGGTCCGGCTCCGCGTTCCACTCCCGACGGCCGATGTGGACCGTCCCGCTCATTCCCCTGCCTGCCACGACTTTCCCGTGGCAGGCGCACGTCCGCGTGCCCGGACGGTGATCGTGAGGAGCGCTCAATGGTCGACTCGTTGTCCCGGCGGGGGACCTCGCCGCACCCCGTGCTGCGCCGGATCGCCTACCCCGCGCTGCTCCTGGCCACCCTCACCACCGCCGTGGTCGCCATAGCCGAGGACTGGGACCCCGGTGTGGTCAGCCCGCTGGCCGCGTTCACCATCATCGCGGTGTTCGCCCTGCTCGAACACCTGATCCCGTTCGAGCCGCGGTGGCGGCCGAGGCCGCGTGAGTGGGGCGTGTACGCCCTGTACTTCCTGTTCACCGCCCTCGGCACCGCACTCGCCCAGACCCTGGTGGCCGCTGTGGTCGAGGCCATCGCGCCGCTGGAACCGGGTTGGCCGTTGGCACTGGAGCTGCCCACGGCGTTGCTGCTCGGCTCGCTCGGCGGGTACGCCTTCCACCGGTTCAGCCACCGCAACCCGTTCCTGTGGCGGTTCCACGGCGTGCACCACGTCCCGGACAAGGTGAACGTGGGCAACAACGGCGTCAACCACGTCCTCGACATCACCATGACCCAGGTCGTCGTGCAGCTTTCCCTGGCACTGGTCGGCTTCTCCGCCCAGTCGGTGTTCGCCGTCGGCCTGTTCGTGGTCCTCCAGGGCTACTTCACCCACGCCAACATCGATGTCGGCATCGGCTGGCTCAACCACGTGCTGGCCAGCCCGGAGCAGCACCGCCTGCACCACAGCACCGACCTGGCCGAGGCGGGCCACTACGGCTCGGACCTGTCCGTGTGGGACCACCTGTTCGGCAGCTACACCTGGCGGCCCGGGCGCACCCCGGCCGCCATCGGCCTGTCCGACCCGACCTCGTTCCCGCGCACCGGTGAGGTCGTCGCCTCGTTCCTGCACCCGCTGCGACCCCGGGGCCGCGCGCCGAGGCCGGGCGGCTGAGCCGCCCGGTCCGCCCGCGCGGTCCCGGTCCGCGTCCACCCGGTTTCCCGACACACGAAGGAAAGCCCCGCGATGCACCCACGCACGCCCGTTCCCGAGGACAACCGCTTCGCCATCGTCGGTATCGGCTGCCGCCTGCCCGGCGGCGCGTCGGACTACCGGACCTTCTGGCGCAACGTGCTCGACGGCAAGGACTGCGTCACCGACACACCGCGCGACCGCTACGACCGGACCACCCTGGGCAGCCGCGACAAGGCGAAACCGGGGCGCTTAGTCGGCGGTCGGGGCGGTTACATCGACGGCTTCGACGAGTTCGACCCGGAGTTCTTCGGCATCAGCCCGCGCGAGGCCGAGCACATGGACCCGCAGCAGCGCAAGCTGCTGGAGGTGGCGTGGGAGGCGCTGGAGGACGGTGGCCAGAAGCCCGCCGAGCTGGCGGGCACCGACGTCGGCGTGTTCGTCGGCGCCTTCACCCTGGACTACAAGATCCTCCAGTTCGCCGACCTCGGCTTCACCACGCTGGCCGCGCACACCGCGACCGGGACGATGATGACGATGGTGTCGAACCGGATCTCGTTCTGCTTCGACCTGCGCGGCCCCAGCGTGTCCATCGACACCGCGTGCAGCTCCTCCCTGGTCGCGGTCCACCTCGCCTGCCAGAGCCTGCGCAGCGGTGAGACCGGTCTGGCACTGGCGGGCGGCACCCTGCTGCACTCCGCGCCGCAGTACACCATCGCCGAGACCAAGGGCGGTTTCCTGTCCCCGGAGGGGAAGTCGCGCACCTTCGACGCCGACGCCGACGGCTACGTGCGCGCCGAGGGCGTGGGCGTGGTGGCGATCAAGCGCCTGGCCGACGCGCTGCGCGACGGCGACCCGATCCACTCGGTGATCATCGGAACCGGCGTCAACCAGGACGGCCGCACCCCGGGCATCACCGTGCCCAGCGGCGACGCGCAGACGGCGCTGATCGAGCGGGTGTGCGCGGAGGCGGGCGTCTCTCCCGGCGAGTTGCAGTACGTGGAGGCGCACGGCACCTCCACCCCGGTCGGCGACCCGATCGAGGCCAACGCCCTGGGCCGGGTGCTGGCCAAGGGCCGCGCGCCGGGTGCCAAGTGCTACATCGGCTCGGTGAAGGCCAACATCGGCCACACCGAGGCCGCCGCGGGCATGGCCGGGCTGATCAAGACGTCGTTGGCGTTGCGGCACAAGGTGATCCCGCCGCACATCAACCTGAACCGGGTCAACCCGGAGATCGACCTGGCGGCGCTGCCGTTCGACATCCCGACCGAGCCGGTGCCGTGGCCCGAGCACGACGGCCCGGCCCGCGCCGGGGTGAACTCCTTCGGGTTCGGCGGGACCAACGCACACGTCCTGCTGGAGGAGCCGCCCGCCCGCGAGGCCCCGGCCGAGCGCGTCGAGGTCCCCGTGCCCGCTGTGCTGCCGCTGTCGGCGAAGGCGCCGGAAGCCCTGGCCGAACTGGCCGCCGGGCTGCGCGCCGAGCTGGCCGCCGGGGTGGACCTGGCCGACCTGGGCCACACCCTGGCCCACCGCCGCCAGCACCACGAGCACCGCGCCGCCGTGGTCTACACCGATCGGGAATCCCTGGACGCGGCGCTGGCCGCCGCCGAGGCGGACACCGCGCATCCCGACGTCCTGACCGGGCGGGCGGGGACCGACGAGCGACCGGTGTGGGTGTTCACCGGCATGGGCCCGCAGTGGTGGGCCATGGGCAGGCAGCTCTTCGCCGCCGACCCGGTGTACCGGGCGGTGATCGAGCGCGTCGACGCCGAGATCCGCGCCCAGGCCGGGTGGTCGCTGGTCGAACTGATGGGCGCCGACGAGGCCGACTCGCAGATGGCCGAGACCTGGCTGGCGCAGCCCGCCAACTTCGCCGTGCAGATCGCCCTGGCCGCCGTCTGGCGCTCGCGCGGGGTCGAACCGGCGGCGATCGTCGGGCACAGCACCGGTGAGGCCGCCGCCTTCTACGAGGCGGGCGTGTACTCGTTCGAGGACGCCGTCACGGTGATCCTCAACCGCAGCCGGTTGCAGCAGAAGCTGGTCGGCGCGGGCACCATGCTGGCCGTCGGCCTGACCGAGGCGGAGGCCACCGCGCGGGTGCGCCCCTACGGCGACCGGGTGTCGATCGCGGCGGTGAACAGCCCCGGCGCGGTCACCCTGGCCGGTGAGCGGGACGCGCTCGCCGAGCTGCACCAGGCGCTCAACGGCGACGGCGTGTTCGCCAAGTTCCTGTCCGTGCTGGTGCCCTACCACAGCGCCGCGATGGACGCGATCAGGGAGGACCTGCTGGCCGCGCTCGCCGGGATCACCGCCGACCCGGCCGCCGTGCCGCTGTACCTGACCGGCCGCCCCGGCCGGGGCGCGGGACCCGAGCTGGACGCGGGCTACTGGTGGGACAACGTGCGCGACCGGGTCCGCTTCCGCGAGGCCGTGGACGCGCTCGCCGCCGACGGGCACCGGCTGTTCCTGGAGATCGGCCCGCACCCGGTGCTGGCGCACTCCATCGGCGAGTGCCTGGCCGCCCGGGGCCTGACCGGCACCAGCGTGCCGTCGATCCGCCGCGCCGAGGACGAGCCGGTCCGCCTGGCCCGCTCGGTCGCCGCCCTGCACGCCGCGGGCGCCACCGTGGACTGGTCGGTGCTCCAGCCCGCCGGGTCGCCGGTGCCGCTGCCGCGCTACCCGTGGCGCCGCGACCGCTACTGGGTCGAGCCCGAGCCGGTCGCCAGGGTGCGCCTGGGCCACCGCGACCACCCGCTGCTGGGCCGCCGCGGCGCGGGCGCCGAGGCAGCCTGGGAGAACCGGCTCGACACCGAGGCGCTGCCCTACCTCGACGACCACCGCATCCAGGGCAACCCGCTGTTCCCCGCCGCGGGCTACGTGGAGATGGCGTTGCAGGCGGTCAAGGCGCTGACCGGGGGCACCGACGCCACCGTGGCGGACCTGCGGCTGCGCAAGGCGCTGTTCCTCTCCGACAGCGACCCGCGGCCGGTGCACCTGTCGCTGTCCGGTGAGGACGCGTCGTTCACCGTGGCCACCGCGAGCGACACCGGCGAGCGGGTCGTGCACGCCAGCGGCGTGCTGCGCGCCGAGCAGCGCGCCCTGCCCGCCACCCCGCTCGACGCCGACGCGGTGCGTGCCCGCGCCCGGCAGCACCTCGACGGCCCCGGCGCCTACGCCGAACTGGCCCGGCTCGGCTACCACTACGGCCCGGCGTTCCAGGGCATCACCGAGGTGTGGGTGGGCCGGGACGAGGCGCTGGCCCGCATCGAGGCCCCGGCCGGGGTGGACGCCGCCGGGCACCACCTGCACCCGGTGCTGCTCGACTCCTGCTTCCAGACCCTGCTCACCCCGCTGATCACCGAGCAGGCCCGCGACGGCATCCGGCTGCCGGTGTCGATCGGGGAGATCCGGGTCGACGAGGTCGGCGCCCGGCCGCTGTGGGCGCACGCGGTGCTCACCGGCCGCGAGGCCGACGAGCTGGTCGGCGAGATCACCCTCTACACCGAGGCGGGCGAGCCGCTGGGCCGCGTCGGCGGGTTCCGCGCCGTTGACGTGGAGAAGGCGGCCACCGCGGTCGGCAGGCAGACCATCGACGGCTGGCTGTCGCGGGTGTCCTGGCGGCCGGTGCCCGACCCGGCCCCGATCGAGGGCCCGCTGGGCCGCTGGCTGCTGTTCGCCGACCGCGGCGGGGTGGCCGAGGAGCTGGCCGCCCGGGTGCGCGCCGAGGGCGGGCACTGCCACCTGGTGCGCACCGGGCCCGCCTACCGCGCGGGCCGCTGGGAGTCCACCGTGGTCCCCGGCGACCCGACCCACCTGTCCCGGCTGGCCGCGGACCTGGCCGACGGCGCCGAGACCGGCTTCGAGGCCGTGGTGCACCTGTGGAACCTGGACCTGCCCGGCGCGGACGCGCTGGACCGGGCCGCGCTGGACCCGGCGGCGGGCGCCTACTCGCTGATCACCACCGCGCAGTCGGTGCTGGCCGGGGAGCTGACCGGCAGGCTGCACGTGGTCACCCGCGGCACCCAGGCCGTGCGCGCCGAGGACCCGGTGGAGCCGATCGGCGCCCGCGCCTGGGGCATCAGCCGGGTGCTGTGGCACCAGGAGCTGACCGCGCACCGCGGTGTCCTGGTCGACCTCGAACCCGGCGCCCCGGACCGGGCCGCCGAGGCGGACGCGCTGCTGCGCGAGCTGGCCGCCCCCGCCGACCCGGACGTCGACGAGGTCGCGCTGCGCGGGGGAGTGCGGCACACCAGCAGGCTGGTGCCCGCCGCCGACGCGCTCACCGCGCCGCTGCCGCCGCGCCTGCGCCAGGACGGCGCCTACCTGGTCACCGGCGCGTTCGGCGCCCTGGGCAGGCTGCTGTGCCGCACCCTGGTCTCCCGGGGGGCGCGCAGGCTGGTGCTCCTCGGCCGCACCCCGCTGCCGGAGCGGGCGTGGTGGGACGCGCTCGACCCGGCGGGCAAGGTCGGCGGCGCGGTGCGCTTCGTCCGCGACCTGGAGGAGGCGGGCGCGCAGGTCATCCTCGCCCCGATCGACGTCACCGACGAGGCCGCGCTCACCCGCTGGCTGGCCGGGTACCGCCGCGACCACGGGCTGCCGCTGCGCGGGGTGTTCCACCTGGCGGGTCACGTCCGCGACACCCTCGTCCCGGACATGGACCGCGCCACCTTCGACGCCGTGCACGACCCCAAGGTCGTCGGAGCGTGGCTGCTGCACCGCCACCTGCGCGACGAGCCGCTGGACCACTTCGTGCTGTTCGCCTCGGTGGCCTCGCTGCTGACCACGGCGGGTCAGACCAACTACGCGGCGGGCAACGCCTTCCTCGACGCGCTGGCCCACCACCGCCGCTCCCGGGGTCTGCCCGCGCTGAGCCTGGACTGGGGGCCGTGGGCCACCGGGATGATCGAGGAGCTGGGCCTGGTCGAGCACTACCGGGTCAGCCGCGGCATGAGCTCGCTGTCGCCGGAGGCGGGCATGGCCGTGCTGGAACGCGTGCTCGGCCAGGAGCAGGCTCAGCTTCTGGTGGCCACGGTGGTGGACTGGCCGACGTTCCTGTCCTGGTACGCCGACCCGCCGCCGCTGGTGGCCGAGCTGGCCGCCGCGGCGACCGAGGTCACCGAGACCGGCGGCAGCTTCCTCGACGTGTTCCGGGTCGCCGACGACGCCACCCGGCGCGAGCTGGTCGCCGAGCGGTTCACCGCGCTGGTCGCTGGCGTGCTGCGGGTCGCCCCGGAGAAGGTCGACCAGGGCGCGGGCCTGACCTCGGCTGGCCTGGACTCGCTGCTGGCGATGGAACTGCGGGCCAAGGTCAACACCGAGCTGAAGGTGTCGCTGCCGGTGGTCGCGCTGCTCAGCGGCGCCCCGGTCGCCGAGCTGGTCGAGCAGGTGCACGCCGGGCTCATCGCCCGCGTCGCGGGCGGCGACGACGGTGCCGAGGTGGAGGTCTTCACCGACGAGCACCGCTACCCGCTCACCCAGAACCAGAAGGCGCTGTGGTTCCTCAAGCAGCTCAACCCGGACGGCTTCGCCTACAACATCGGCGGCGCGGTCGAGGTGCGGGTGGAGCTGGAGCCGGAGCTGATGTTCGACGCGGTGCGCGCCCTGGTGGCCCGCCACCCGCTGCTGCGCGCCAACTTCGTGCTGGAGAAGGGCCAGGCGGTGCAGCGGATCGCCGACACCGCCGAGGCCGACGTGGCGCTGTTCGACGTCGAGGACCGGCCGTGGGAGGACATCTACCGGACGATCATCGACGAGTACCGCAGGCCGTACGACCTGGGCACCGACCCGCTGGTGCGGTTCCGGCTGTTCCGCAGGGGCCCGGACCGCTGGGTGATCATGAAGGCGGTGCACCACATCATCTCCGACGCCATCTCCACCTTCACCTTCATCGAGGAGCTGCTGTCGCTCTACGAGGGTATGAAGCGCGGGGAGACTGTCGAGCTGCCCGAGCCCGCCGCCCAGTACCTGGACTTCCTCAACTGGCAGAACCGGTTCCTGGCGAGCCCCGACGCCGAGCGGATGCTGGCCTACTGGCGCGACCACCTGCCCCAGGAGGTGCCGGTGCTGGCGCTGCCGACCGACAAGCCGCGCCCGGCGGTGCAGACCGACAACGGCGCGTCGGAGTTCTTCACCGTCGACGGGGACCTGACCGCCCGGGTGCACGAGGTGGCCCGCGCCCACGACACCACCGTGTTCGTGGTCCTCATGGCCGCCTACTACCTGCTGCTGCACCGCTACACCGGCCAGGACGACATCATCGTCGGCAGCCCGGTGACCGGGCGCACCGAACCGGAGTTCGCGGGCGTCTACGGCTACTTCGTCAACCCGCTGCCGCTGCGCGCCGACCTGTCCGGCGAGCCGACCATCGGCGAGCTGATCGAGCAGGTGCGCTCCACCGTCCTCAACGGACTCGACAACCAGGAGTTCCCGTTCGTCCTGCTGGTCGAGCAGCTCAAGCTCAAGCACGACCCGAGCCGGTCCGCGGTGTTCCAGGCCATGTTCATCCTGCTGGCGCACAAGGTCTCCACCGAGAAGTACGGCTACCAGCTCGACTACATTGAGCTGCCGGAGGAGGAGGGCCAGTTCGACCTGACCCTGTCGGTGTACGAGGACGAGGCGGAGAACCGCTTCCACTGCGTCTTCAAGTACAACACCGACCTGTTCTTCGCCGAGACCGTCCAGCGCTTCGCCCGGCACTACGTGACCCTGCTCGACGGCCTGACCAAGGCGGCCGACGACGCCCCGGCCACCGCCCTGCCGGTGCTGGACGCGGCCGAGCGCCGGACCGTGCTCACCGAGTGGAGCGGCGCGGGCCGGGTCGTCCCGGCCGAAATCCCGCTGCCCGAGCTGATCTCCGCCGCGGCGGCGATCACCCCGGAGGCCACCGCGGTGGTCGTGCCGGGCGGGGAGCGGCTGTCCTACGGCGACCTGGAGAGCCGGGCGCGCGCACTGGCGGGCGGGTTGCGCGCCAGGGGCATCGGCGCGGGGTCGGTCGTGGCCCTGTGCCTGCCCAAGTCGACGGACCTGGTGGTCACCGTGCTGGCCGTGCTCAAGTCCGGTGCGGCGTACCTGCCGCTGGACCCGGACTACCCGGCCGAGCGCCTGGCGCACATGCTGGAGACGGCGGGCGCGGAGCTGGTGCTGGCCGACGACCGGTACGCCGACCGGCTGCCGGGCGCGGTGACCGCCCTCGCCGACCTGGAGCCCGACCCGGCCGCGGTGCTCGAACCGGTGCCGCTGGACGCAGTGCCGTTGGACTCGACCGCGTACGTCATCTTCACCTCGGGCTCGACCGGCCTGCCCAAGGCCGTCCGGGTCACCCACCGCAACCTCGCCTCGGCGTTCGAGGCGTGGCGCGCGGAGTACCGGCTCGACACCGACGCCAGGGTCCACCTCCAGATGGCCGGGTTCGCCTTCGACGTGTTCACCGGCGACCTGGTCCGGGCGCTGGGCTCCGGCGGCACCCTGGTGCTGGTCGACCGCGACCTGCTCTTCGACACCGCCCGCCTGTACGACACCATGGTCACCGAGCGGGTCGAGTGCGCCGAGTTCGTGCCCGCGGTGGTCCGCGCGCTGATGGCGCACTGCGACCGGACCGGGGCCCGGCTGGACTTCCTGCGGCTGCTCGCGGTCGGCTCGGACGCCTGGAAGGTCGCCGAGTACCGGCGCCTGGTCGACCTGTGCGGCCCGGACACCCGGGTGGTCAACTCCTACGGCCTGAGCGAGGCCACGATCGACAGCACCTGGTTCGAGGGCCCGGTCGACGGCCTGGAACCGGGGCGGATGGTGCCGATCGGCCGCCCGTTCCCGAACTCCGAGCTGTACCTGCTCGACGAGCGCGGTGAACCGGTGCCCCCGGGGGTGGCGGGCGAGCTGTTCGTGGGCGGCACCGGCGTGGCGGCGGGCTACGTCGGCGACCCGGAGCAGACCGCGCTGCGCTTCACCACCCGCGAGCTGGACGGCCGCGAGGTGCGGCTCTACCGCACCGGCGACCTGGCGCGCTGGGGCGCGGGCGGGCACGTGGAGCTGCTGGGCCGCGCCGACGGCCAGGTGAAGGTGCACGGCCACCGGGTCGAGGTCGGCGAGGTGGAGACCCACCTGTCGCGCTGGCCGGGGCTGGCGCACGTGGTGGTGCTGGTGCGGCCCGACCAGCGCGGCGAGGACGTGCTGTGCGCGTACTGCGTGCCCGCCGACGGGGCCGCCCCGGACTGGCGCGCGCTGCGCGCCCACCTCGGCGAGCGGCTGCCCACCTTCATGATCCCGACGCACTTCGCCGCGCTGCCCGAGCTGCCGCTCACCCCGAACGGCAAGGTCGACGTGGACGCGCTGCCGGTGCCGGAGGCGAGCGCGGGCACCGTCGCGTTCGAACCGCCGGTCACCCTGTACGAGGTGCGCACGGCCGCGCTGTGGCAGTCGCTGCTCGGCGTGGAGGGGGTCGGGCTGCGGCACGACTTCTTCGAGCTGGGCGGCAGCTCGGTGAAGCTGGTGGAGCTGATCCACCACCTGCGCACCGAGTTCGCGGTGGAGGTCCCGGTGAGCATGCTGTTCCGGCTCACCACCCTGCACGGCATGGCCACCGCGGTCGAGCACGTGGTGACCGGCCGGGTGGCGGGTTCGCAGCCGTTCCTGGAGTTCAACCCCGACCGGACCGACACCGTGTTCTGCTTCCCGCCCGCGGGCGGGCACGGCCTGGTCTACCGCCAGCTCGCCGCGCAACTGCCCGAGCACCGGCTCACGGCGTTCAACTTCATCCCCGGCCCGGACAAGGCCGCCCGGTACGCCGACCTGGTGCAGTCCTGCCAGGCCGACGGGCCGTACACGCTGTTCGGCTACTCCCTCGGCGGCAACCTGGCCTTCGAGGTGGCCAAGGAGCTGGAGCGCCGCGGCGCGGCCACCGCGCACGTGGTCATCATGGACTCCTACCGGGTGCCGGAGCGCTTCGAGCTGGCCGAGGAGCACATCGCCGAGTTCGAGCGCGAACTCGCCGACCACCTGCGGCGGCACACCGGGTCGGCGACGGTGACCGAGGAGACCGTGGCCCAGGCGCGGGACTACCTTGGCTACTCCAGCCAGACCCCGAACACCGGCGTGGTGGGCGCCCCGGTCACGGTCCTGTCCGACGAGTCCAAGGCCGAGAAGTACGCCCAGGGCGCCAAGGGGAGCTGGCACGGCACCTCGACCGCGGGCACGGTCGTGCTGCGCGGCTCCGGGGCGCACGAGGAGATGCTCGACGGCGAGCACCTGGAGCACAACGCCGCCCTGCTGCTGGAGGTCCTGGGCCAGGGGGGCAAGCGCGATGTCGCGTAGCAGGCGGGAGGTCTGGGAGCGGCGCGGGCGCCGCCCCGGGCAGCCTCCCCGGGTGATCATCGTCGGCGCCGGGGTCTCCGGCATGGCGGTCGGCTCCTACGGGCAGATGAGCGGCCTGGAGACGCGGATCTTCGAGAAGCACGTCATCGCGGGCGGCTGCTGCACCGGCTGGGGCCGAGACGGCTGGCTGTTCGACTACTGCATCGACTGGCTCAACGGCACCAAGCCCGGCAACGCCGCGAACCAGGTGTGGCGGGAGCTGGGGGCGCTCGACGGCAAGTCGGTCACCCGGTTCGAGGTGTTCAACAAGGTGGTCGACACCGACGGCCGGTCGGTGTCCTTCCCCACCGACCCGGACCGGCTGGAGGCCGAGCTGCTGGCCTGCTCGCCCGCCGACGAGAAGCTGATCCGCGGGTTCTGCGCGGACCTGCGCCGGTTCACCAAGCTGGCCCTGCACCCGTTCCTCACCCCGCCGCCGCTGACGCCGCTGCGGGAGAAGCTGGCCATGCTCGCCACGGTGCTCCCCGCGTTCCGCCTGTTCTGGCGCAGCGGGGGGACCCAGATGGCCGACTTCACCGCCCGGTTCAGCGACCCGTTCCTGGCCAAGGCGCTGCGGAACATGTTCTTCCAGGACCCGGAGAACTTCGCGCTGATCCCGTACCACTACACGATGGCCGAGGCGCACAACGGCAACGTGGGCATGCCCCAGGGCGGCTCGCTCGGCCTGGCCAAGTCCATCGAGGACCGCTACACCGCCCTCGGCGGCCGGATCGACTTCCGGTCCCGGGTCGCCCGCGTCCTGGTCGAGGACGGCCGCGCGGTCGGCGTGGAGCTGCGCGGCGGTGAGCGGCACTACGCCGACCACGTCGTCGCCGCGTGCGACGCGCTGTCCACGGTGTCCACCCTGCTTGGCGGCAGCCACAGCAGCCCCACGCTGGACACGATGCTCACCGAGGTCATGCCCGCCCCCGGTGAGCTGTACCCGGCGCTGGTGTCGGTGTTCGTCGGCATCCGCGGCGACCTGCCCGCCGAGGAGTCGCACAGCACCACCTACTTCCTGTCCGACGAGGACGCGGCCCGGCTGCCCGGGTCGTTGCAGAAGAGCCTGGTGGTGCACCTGCGGTCGCGGATGATCGCGGGCATCGCCCCACCGGGGCACTCGCTGCTGATGTGCAACTACTTCAGCGACTTCGACACCTGGAAGGACCTGCGCACCGGTGACCGCAAGGCCTACCGGGCTCGCAAGCAGGAGGTGGCGGCCTTCGTCCTGGAATACCTCGAACGCCTGCACCCCGGCATCGGCGACCGCGTCGAACAGGTGCAGGTGTCCACCCCGGCCACCACCGAGCGCTACACCGGCAACGCCAGGGGCGCGATCCTGGCCTGGAAGTCGCCGCGCGCCGACGACCTGATCGACCGGATGATCGGCAAGGACCGGCTGAGCCTGCCCGGTCTGCGCGGGTTCCACCTGGCCGGGCACTGGGTCGGCGGGGGCAGCCTGATCAAGGCCGCCGCCTCCGGCCGCTTCGCCGCGCAGTACCTCTGCCGCGAACTCGGTGTGCCGTTCCGGGCGCAGGAGAGCACCGACACCCGCCCCTGGGGCCCCGAGCGCCTCGGCGAACTGCCCCAACTCGACCGGTGGACCGAACAGCAGGTGCCATCCGGGGAAGAAGCGAGGACGTCCTCATGAGCCGCAAGACCATGATCGTCATCGGTGCGGGCCTCGGTGGTCTGTCCACCGGCTGCTACGCGCAGATGAACGGCTACGACAGCCGGATCTTCGAGATGCACGAGATCCCCGGCGGCTGCTGCACGGCCTGGGACCGGGGCGACTTCTGGTTCGACTGCTGCATAAGCTGGCTGCTCGGCAGCGGCCCGGGCAACGAGATGCACCAGATCTG
The DNA here is from genome assembly GCF_003182415.1 of Actinokineospora spheciospongiae. NCBI lineage: Bacteria > Bacillati > Actinomycetota > Actinomycetes > Pseudonocardiales > Pseudonocardiaceae > Actinokineospora > Actinokineospora spheciospongiae. The sequence continues at coordinate 364,889 of NZ_QHCP01000004.1, forward strand.
GCTGGAACTCGGTGCGCTGCAGGGCAAGGAGATCCGCCACTTCGACGTGTTCAACATCGTCCGCGGTCGCGACGGCCGGGAGGTGCACTTCTACTCCGACCCGGACCGGCTCGAAGCCCACCTGCTGGAAATCTCGCCCGCCGACGCCAAGCTCATCCGCGACTTCTGCGGCGGGCTGCGCAAGTTCCGCAAGGCGCTGGCGGTGTACCCGTTCCTCAAGCCGGTCGGCATCATGGGCACGCTGGAGCGGATTCGGATGCTGGCCGGGTTCCTGCCGTACTTCAACGTGGTCCGCAAGTCCATCAGCACGCTGATGACCGACTACTCCGCCCGCTTCGAGGAACCGCTGCTGCGCGAGGCGTTCAACTACGTCCTCTACGAGAAGCACGCCAACTTCCCGGTGCTGCCGATCTACTTCCAGCTCGCCTCGCACGCCAACCTCTCCGCCGGGGTGCCCGAGGGCGGTTCGCTGGGCCTGGCCAAGTCCATCGAGGAGCGCTACCGGCGCCTGGGCGGCGAGGTCACCTACAACGCCAAGGTGCAGCGGATTCTCGTCGAGGACGACACCGCGGTGGGGGTGCTGCTCGACGACGGCACCGAGCACTACGCCGACATCGTGGTCTCCGCCGCCGACGGGCCCACCACGATGACGAAGTTCCTCGACGACAAGTACCTCACCGACGAATACCGCAAGCTCTACACCGAGACCATCCACGAACCCGGCATGGTCTTCCCCGGCTACGTCTGCCTCTTCCTGGCCCTGGACCGGCCGGTGCCCGATGGCGACCCGTGCACCACCCACCTCCTGACCGAGGAGGAGGCGCGGGACCTGGTCGGCATCAAGCACCCCAGCATCAACGTCCAGTTCCGCAGCACCCACTACCCGGAGCTGTCCCCGGAGGGCACCACCATCGTCTACATGACCTACTTCGCCGACATCGCGCCGTGGCGCGAGGTCGACGAGGGGCCCGAGCAGGTGACCCGGGTCCGGGCGGGGGAGAAGCTGCACACGCTCCCGGTGCGCCACGGCAAGCAGTACTACGCCGCCAAGCGCAAGGCGCGGCTGGCGCTGATGGACATCCTGGAGAAGCGCCACCCGGGCATCACCGCCTCGGTGGTCGCCCGCGACGTGTCCACACCGCTCACCCAGGTCCGCTACACCGGCAACTACAACGGCACCGTGCTGGGCTGGCAGCCGTTCGTAGACAGCGGCGAGACGCTGGAGGAACTGGTCAAGAAGTACGGCCCCGGCCTGCCCGGGCTGCGCAACTTCTACCAGTCCGGGGTCTGGGCCACCACCGGCGGCCTGATCCGCGCCGCCACGGCGGGCAGGCAGGTCGTGCAATTCATCTGCAAGGACGACAACAAGGAGTTCGACGCACACGTGGACGATCACGGACCGCCCCCGACGCACCGCGTGATAGCCGTGCGCCCGCAGCACGAGCGCACGCCCCGGAACCTGGTCTCGCTGGCGGGCGGGGGTGCGTCGTGAAGGTCTCCAAGTGGGTCGTGCGCGAGCACATGCGCGGTGTCCCGGACCCGGCGCGCATCTACGAGAGGGTCGAGGAGGAGCTGGTCGTCGACCTCGCCGAGGACGAGATGCTCCTGGAGACGCTGTACGTCTCGGTCGACCCCTACCAGCAGGGCCTCGCCCTCGACACCCGCGTCGGCGACCACATGGGCGCCGACTCGGTGATGCGCGTCCTCCAGGCGGGCCCCCGCGCCCTGTTCCGGCCGGGCGACCTGGTCCAGGGCTTCGGCGGCTGGCGCACCCACGTGGTCGACACGGGCGGCCCCACCCGCTGGGACTCGACCTGGCACGCCGAGAACATGCCCCTGGTCTTCCCCGCCTACCGCCTGCTCGACCCCGCCCACTACGGCGACGCCCTCCCGCTGCACACGGCGCTGAGCGTGCTGGGCGGCCCGGGCATGACCGCCTGGGGCGCGATGCGCAAGGTGCTCCAGGTCCGGCCCGGTGACAGCGTCCTGATCAGCGGGGCGTCCGGGGCGATCGGCTCGGTGGCGGGCCAGCTCGCCAGGCTGGCGGGCGCGGGCCGGGTGGTGGCCACCACCCGCTCGGCGGCCAAGACCGACCACCTGCTGGGCCTGGGATTCGACGAGGTCGTGGTCTACAGCCGCGACGAGCCGCGCGACGAGGTCCGCGACCGCCTCCGCCGCGCCCTGCCCAAGGGGGTGGACCGCTACCTCGACACCGTCGGCGGCGCCCTCACCGACGAGGTGTTCGGGATGCTGGCCATCGGCGCGCGGATCGCCATCTGCGCCCAGTTCGAGAGCCAGGTCGGCGGCGACCACGTCGGCCCGAGGCTGCTGCCGCTGCTGATGCGCCCGCAGGCCACCGTCCGCGGCGTGTTCTCCCTGGAGTGGATGGAGGACTCGGCCTGCTGGGTGGACCTGGAGGCCGACCTGGGCAACCTGGTCCGCTCCGGCGCCGTCGTCCACGAGCACACCATGCACGAGGGCTTCGACTCGATCCCCGCGGCCTACGGGTCGCTGTTCGCCGACGGCGCGGACAAGAAGGGCAAGGTGCTGGTCCGGCTCTGATCGGCCCGTTGTGCCGGGGGCGGGCCCACGTGGGCCCGCCCCCGGCGTCGTGCTACTTCCCGGCGCGGGCCCGCAGGGCGGCGAGGGCCTGGTCCGCGTGCACCTCCATCCGCAGTTCGGACTTCACCACGGCCAGCACGGTCCGGTCGGTGTCGATGACGATGGTCCGCCGCCGCGTCTGCACGGCGCCGAACCGGTCCGGCAGTCCCAGCTTCCGCCGGACCCCGTAGGCGGCGGCCACAGCGCCGTCGGGATCGGACAGGAGCGGAAAACCGAAGGAGTGCGCGTCGGAGAACTCCCGCTGCTTGTCCACCCCGTCGGAACTGATCCCCACCCGCTGCGCGCCCACCTCGGCGAATTCGGCGGCCAGGTCCCGGAAGTGGCAGCTCTGCGCGGTGCACCCGGTCGTCATGGCGGCGGGGTAGAAGAACAGCGCCAGGGGGCCGAGTTCCAGGAACTCCCCGAGTGAGCGCGGATTCCCGTCCTGGTCGACGAGCTTGAAGTCCGGTGCGATGTCACCCTTGTCCATGCGACTGACGATAATCGTTGTGGACGGTCGCGAAAAGGTGCAACAGGGGCAACCGGAGAACGTTTTCCCCTTGTTTTTCCGCAACTCCCGCGGCTGTGCGCCAATGGGTCGGGGTTGACGGAATTCCCGCCGGGCGGTCGCGGGGCGATGGGGGAGGCCGTCCACTCGGACGTGAGCGGGGTGCGCCGCCACGCGGGCGCGGCACTGTGATTTGATCATGGTGACCGTCCCGGACCCCGCCGCCCCGGGCGACCAGGGAACTTGAACTACTCCAGAAAAGTCTCTAGGGTGTGCCGTGTGACGTCCGACTTCGAGGCTCAGCTGCGGGCGGTCTCGTTGCGCGTGACCCGACCCAGGCTGGCGGTGCTCACCGCGCTGCGCGACCACCCGCACGTCGACACCGACACGGTGATCGCGCTGGTGCGGGTCCAGCACCCGACCGTGTCCCACCAGGCGGTCTACGACGTCCTGCGCGCGCTGACCGACGCCGGTCTGATCCGCCGCATCCAGCCCGCGGGCACCACCGCCCGCTACGAGTCCCGGGTGGGCGACAACCACCACCACGTCGTGTGCCGCTCCTGCGGCGCGATCGCCGACATCGAGTGCGCCGTCGGCCACGCCCCCTGTCTCACCGCCTCGGACGACCACGGCTTCGCGGTCGACGAGGCGGAGGTCGTCTTTTGGGGCACCTGCCCCGACTGCTCGGCCGGACGCACAACCCGATAGAACACCAGCACAGCCGATAGAACACCAGTACAGCCAGCGCAAGTTCGGAAGGACGCAGATGAGCGACCCCAGGGCAACGCCCCCCACCAGCGCTCAGGGCGTGGACGAGAAGGCGGCGGCCGGCTGCCCGGTCGCGCACGACTCGGTGACCGCCCACGGCAGCGAGAGCGAGAACCCGGCGATCGACTCGCCGACCCCGAAGACCTCGGGCCGCCCGCACACCAACAAGGACTGGTGGCCCAACCAACTCGACCTGTCGGTGCTGCACGCCCACTCGTCGAAGGGCAACCCGCTCGGCCCGGACTTCAGCTACGCCGAGGAGTTCGCCAAGCTCGACGTCGAGGCCCTCAAGCGCGACATCACCGAGGTGCTCACCACCTCGCAGGACTGGTGGCCCGCCGACTTCGGCCACTACGGCGGCCTGATGATCCGCATGAGCTGGCACGCCGCGGGCACCTACCGCATCCACGACGGCCGCGGCGGCGCGGGCGACGGCGGTCAGCGCTTCGCCCCGCTCAACAGTTGGCCCGACAACGCCAACCTGGACAAGGCGCGCAGGCTGCTGTGGCCGGTCAAGCAGAAGTACGGCCAGAAGCTGTCCTGGGCCGACCTGCTCGTGCTCGCGGGCAACGTGGCCCTGGAGTCGATGGGCTTCAAGACCTTCGGCTTCGGCTTCGGCCGCGAGGACGTCTGGGAGCCCGAGGAGATCTTCTGGGGTCCCGAGGACACCTGGCTGGGCGACGAGCGCTACGTCAGCGACTCGGAGATGGCCGAGGACGTCGGCGCGACCGAGATGGGCCTCATCTACGTCAACCCGGAGGGTCCCCGGGGCAACGCGAACCCCGCCGCGGCGGCGCACTTCATCCGGGAGACCTTCGGCCGGATGGCGATGAACGACGAGGAGACCGTCGCCCTCATCGCCGGTGGCCACACCTTCGGCAAGACCCACGGCGCCGGTGTCGCCGACAACCACGTCGGCCCCGAGCCCGAGGGCGCCCCGCTGGAGGCGCAGGGCCTGGGCTGGCTGAGCACCCACGGCAGCGGCAAGGCCGGTGACACGATCACCAGCGGTCTCGAGGTCACCTGGACCGACGTGCCGACGCAGTGGAGCAACCGCTTCTTCGAGATCCTCTTCGGCCACGAGTGGGAGCTGACCACCAGCCCCGGCGGCGCCAAGCAGTGGGTCGCCAAGGACGCCGAGGAGATCATCCCGGACCCGTTCGACCCGGCCAAGAAGCACAAGCCGACCATGCTCACGACGGACCTGTCGCTGCGCGTGGACCCGGCGTACGAGAAGATCTCCCGCCGTTTCCTGGAGAAGCCCGAGGAGTTCGCCCTGGCGTTCGCCAAGGCCTGGTACAAGCTGCTGCACCGCGACATGGGTCCGGTCAGCCGCTTCCTGGGCCCGTGGGTGGCCGAGCCGCAGCTCTGGCAGGACCCGGTGCCCGCCGTGGACCACGACCTCGTCGGCGAGTCCGACATCGCCGCGCTCAAGGCGAAGGTCCTCGACTCCGGCCTCACCACCGCCCAGTTGGTCTCCACCGCTTGGGCCTCCGCGGCGAGCTTCCGCGCCACGGACAAGCGCGGCGGCGCCAACGGCGCCCGCATCCGCCTGGAGCCCCAGCGCGGCTGGGAGGTCAACCAGCCCGAACAGCTCGCGACGGTCCTGGAGACCCTGGAGGGCATCCAGCGGGAGTTCAACGACGCGGGCGGCGCGAAGATCTCCCTCGCCGACCTGATCGTGCTGGCCGGTTCGGCCGCGGTCGAGAAGGCGGCCCGCGACGCGGGTGTCGAGACGACCGTGCCGTTCCACCCGGGTCGCACCGACGCCACCCAGGAGCAGACCGACGTCGAGTCGTTCTCCGTCCTGGAGCCGCGCGCCGACGGCTTCCGCAACTACCTGCGCCCCGGTGAGAAGCTCCAGCCGGAGGTGCTGCTGGTCGAGCGCGCCTACATGCTCGACCTGACGGCGCCGGAAATGACCGTGCTCGTCGGCGGTCTGCGCTCCCTCGGGGCCAACGTGGGCGGCGCCGAGCACGGTGTGCTCACCGACCGGCCCGGTGTGCTCAGCAACGACTTCTTCGCCAACCTGCTGTCCCCGGGCACCAGGTGGAAGGCGTCGGAGTCGCAGGAGAACACCTACGAGATCCGGGACGCGGCCACCGACGAGGTGAAGTGGACCGCCACCGCGGTCGACCTCGTCTTCGGCTCCAACTCCCAGTTGCGCGCCCTCGCCGAGGTCTACGCCAGCCAGGACGCCCAGGAGAAGTTCGTCGCGGACTTCACCAAGGCGTGGACCAAGGTCATGGACCTCGACCGGTTCGACCTCGCCTGAGCCTGATCCACCCGACGAGCCCGGCCGATCCCCGTGGATCGGCCGGGCTCGTCGGCGTCCGGGCGGACCCGCGCCGGGCGGGGTGATCACCCCCCTGCTGTGATCACCCCGCTCGCGGGATCAGCAGGACGGTCGGGTCGGCTTGCCCGCGTAGCGGTCGCCGAGCCAGTTCAGCGCGGCGGTGCCCCACACCGAGACGGCGGTGATGTGCCCGGCGAGCGGGATCGGCGTCCACTGGATGTCGGCGCCGCGCGCGCAGTAGCGGTCGCGCAGTGCTTCCGCCGCCGCGTACGGGATCAGTTCGTCGAGCGTGCCGTGGTACAGGTACACCGGCGCCGTGGGTGCGGTGGTGCCCAGCCGGTTCTCGGCGAGCCGGGCCTGCCAGGCGGGGGAGTCGATCAAGTCGGGGGTTGTGGTGAGGTCGTTGAGCCGGGTGAACGGCGCCGCGAGGGCGAGTTCGGCGACGCAGGCGTCCCGCACCTTGGCGGTGAGGTCCTTGCCACGCCGGGTGAGCTGGTCGGCGAACGGCAATTCGGGGTAGGCGGCGGCGTAGCCCACGGCGGCCGCGACCAGCAGACCGGAACCCAGGTTGCCGTCGTTGAACGCGGCGACCTCGTTCAGGTCCGACGGCACGCCACCCTCGGCGATCCCGACCAGGTTCAGCTCGGGCGCGTAGGTCGGCTGCAACTCACCAGCCCAGGCGGCGGCCTGCCCGCCCTGGGAGTAGCCGAAGGCGCCGATCGGGGCGTACCGGTCGAGGCCCGCCTCCGGCAGCCGGGTGGCGGCGCGGGCCGCGTCGAGCAGCGCGTGGCCCTCCGACCGGCCCACCGCGTAGGTGTGCGTGCCCGGGGTGCCCAGGCCCTCGTAGTCGGTGACGACCACCGCCCAGCCCTTCAGCAGAGCCTGCGCCAGGAACGCGATCTCCACCTCCGTGCCCGCCCGCAGGTGGTAGGACGGCGCGCACTGGTCGCCGAGTCCCTGCGTGCCCATGGCGTAGGCGACGACCGGGCGCGGGCCGGGACCGGGCCAGGCGTCCGGCGGCACCAGGACCGTGGCCGACACCGCGATGCGCGCGCCCGTGGCCGAAGTGGACAGGTGCAGGACCTGGTGGGCGTCCACCGGCGCGGGCAGGACGCGGAACGGCTCGGGGTGCCAGTCGACCCGCCTGCTGCGCAGCACGTCACCCGGTGAACCGGCGGGGAGCGGGGCGGGCGGGGTGTAGAAGGCGTCCTGCGACGGCACCGGCAGGGGCTCGGCGGCGCCCGCCACGGGCGCGGGCCCGGAGGTGAACAACGCGAGCGCGACCAGGGACGAGACCAGGGCGGATCGGCGGACCATGGTGCCTCCGGTATTGTGGAAACTCCGATTTTCGGAAACCTAGGTCCGCACCGCCGAAGCGACAAGTCCGATTACCACTTTGTCCCGGTCGGGGAACGGGAGCACCGGTGACCACCCCGCCCAGGCGCGCCTACGGGGGCGTCTCCGCCGACGACCGCCGCGCCCAGCGCCGGGCCCGGCTGCTGGTGGCCGCGCTGGAACTGTTCACCGCGCGCGGCTACCAGCAGACGAAGATCGTCGACCTGTGCACGCTGGCCGGGGTGTCCACCCGCAACTTCTACGAGGAGTTCCCGGCCAAGGAGCGGGTGCTGCTCACCCTGCACGACCGGATCAACGCCGAGGCGCTGCGCCGGGTCGGCGGCAGGCTCACCGAGGTGGCGGGCGCGAGCACCGCGACCAGGGTGCGGGTCCTGATCGACACCTTCATCGCGGGCATCACCGCCGACCCGCGCCTGCCGCGCCTGAACTACGTCGAGGCCGTCGGGGTGAGCGCCGACCTGGACCGGCAGCACCAGGAGTGGGTCCGCCGCTGGGCCGACTTCATCGAGTCGGAAGCCCGCCTGGCCGCCACCCGCGGCGACGCCCCCGACCGCGACTACCGCCTCACTGCCTACGCCGTCGTCGGTGCCATCACCGGCCTGCTGCGGGAGTGGCAGGCGCACGACCCGCCCCTGGACACCGCCGCCATCGCCGAGGAGATCCGCGGCCTCGTCCTGGCCGCCATCACCCGCCCGGCGGTACCCGGCGAACCGTGACCCCGGACCGTCCACGTGGGACGTGGCGCCCCTTCACCGCGGCGCGACCACCGGGGACGATGAGCCGAATACTGCCGCGTGACCCCCGAGTCAATGTGACGGACGTCCTGTGCCGCGTCCGGACCGCGCGGAACCCCCCGGTGGCGTCCACCGTTGACATGCCGATCACCACCCACCGGTCGCCCGCGTCGCGCACCCGCGGTGACGAGATGAAATCGGCCACGCGGACCCCGGGGTCGCCCTGCCCGCCGGGATGCGGCAGCACAGGGCGCAGAACTGTCGGCGTGTTGGCCGAAAGCGTGCGCGCCGAGGTGACAAAAGCGCGGCCGGGCAAATCCGCGTCCCGCCCGGAACCGGTGGGCCGATCCGCCGCGCGGCGGTGCCGGAACGGATTCACCGATGCGGTTCCCACTCTTCGGAACGGCTTGATTCCGCTCCGGTGCGAGCATCGCCATATCCAGAAACGGCCGGTTTTCGCGGTACCTTCCCTCCCTACGGTGGGATCGCGCACCCGCAGCGATCGACACGCCCCGCACCGGGGCTGACCCATCCGGCGCCGCGCACCGGCGTGAGAGGAGATCGTGTGAACGACAGTGAACCGACCGCGGGCGCCGCGCCGAGCGTCGGGGTCCGGGCCGAGACCGAGAAGGCCGAAACCCGGGTGGCACTGACCCCGGACACCGTCGGGAAGGTGCTGGGGCTGGGCTACCAGGTCACCGTCGAGTCCGGGGCGGGCACGCGATCGGGGTTCGACGACCAAGCCTACCGCGACGCGGGCGCCGAGGTGGTCGACGGCCCGGTGTGGGACGCCGACGTCGTCATCGGGATCAACCCGCCCCCGGCCGAGGACATCCGGCGGCTGCGCGCGGGTGCCACGTCGATCTCCATGCTCGCGCCCGCACTCGAACCCGACCGGGTCGCGGTGCTGGCCGAGCAGGGGGTCACCGCGCTGGCCATGGACGCGGTGCCGCGGATCTCCCGCGCCCAGTCGCTGGACGTGCTCAGCTCGATGGCCAACATCGCCGGTTACCGCGCGGTGATCGAGGCCGCCCACGCCTTCGGCCGCTTCCTGACCGGCCAGGTGACCGCGGCGGGCAAGGTGCCCCCGGCCAAGGTGCTCGTCGCCGGGGTCGGCGTGGCCGGGTTGGCCGCCATCGCCGCGGCCAACAGCCTGGGCGCCATCGTCCGCGCGACCGACCCCCGGCCGGAGGTCGCCGACCAGGTCCGCTCCCTCGGCGGGGAGTACCTCGCCGTCGACGTCGTCCAGGACATGGGCACCGACGGCTACGCCAAGGCCACCTCCGAGGACTACAACCGGCGCGCGGCGGAGATCTACGCCGAGCAGGCCGCCGACGTCGACATCGTCATCACCACCGCGCTCATCCCCGGAAGGCCCGCCCCGCGCCTGCTGACCGCCGAGCACGTCGCCTCGATGAAGCCGGGCAGCGTGGTCGTCGACATGGCCGCCGCGCAGGGCGGCAACGTCGCGGGCACCGTGGCCGGTGAGGTCGTCGTCACCGACAACGGGGTCACGCTCATCGGCTACACCGACCTGCCCGGGCGGCTCCCGGCGCAGGCCTCGCAGCTCTACGGCACGAACGTGGTCAACCTGCTGCGCCTGCTCACCCCGGGCAAGGACGGTCGGCTGACCCTCGACCTGGACGACGTGGTGCAGCGCGGGATGACCGTCGCGCACGGGGGCCAGGTCCTGTGGCCGCCGCCCCCGGTGTCGGTCACCGCGTCCCCGGCCGCCGCCGCCGCGGCGCCCGCCGTCGCGGCCACCGCGAAGGAGGAGCCGGTCCGGCGGCCGTGGCTGCGCGCCGCGGGTGCCGTGCTCGGCGCGCTGGTGCTGTTCGGGATCACCTCGGTCGCGCCCGCGCCGCTGGCCGGTCACCTGACCGTCTTCGCGCTCGCGGTCGTCATCGGCTTCTACGTGATCGGCAACGTGCACCACGCGCTGCACACGCCGCTGATGTCGGTCACCAACGCCATCTCCGGGATCATCGTGGTGGCCGCGCTGCTGCAGATCGGCACCGGCGACGCCCTGGTGACCGGGCTGTCGGGCGCCGCCGTCCTGCTCACCACCATCAACATCGTCGGTGGCTTCGCCGTCACCCGGCGGATGCTCAACATGTTCTCGAGGAGCTGACCGGTGACCGCACAGACACTGACCACCGCGGCCTACCTCCTGGCCGCGCTGCTGTTCCTGGCCAGCCTCGCCGGGCTGGCCAAGCACGAGACCGCGCGCACCGGCGTCCGCACGGGCATCGCGGGCATGACCATCGCGCTGGTGGCCGCGGTCGCCGCGAACCTGGACTCCGGGGCGACCGGCCTGCTGGTGCTGGTGATCGCACTGGTCGTCGGGGCCGCCATCGGCCTGTGGCGGGCCAAGGTCGTCGAGATGACCGGCATGCCCGAGCTGATCGCCCTCATGCACAGCTTCGTCGGCCTGGCCGCGGTGCTGGTGGGGTGGAACGGCTACCTCGACCACGGCGCCGAGGACGGGCTGACGGGATCGCTGCTGGGGGTGCACCACGCCGAGGTCGTCATCGGGGTGTTCATCGGCGCGGTGACCTTCACCGGGTCGATCATCGCCTACCTCAAGCTCTCCGCCCGGATCAACTCCTCCCCGTTGCAGCTCCCGGGCCGCCACGTGCTCAACCTGCTGGCCCTCGTCGCCTTCGCGGTGCTCACGGTCGTGTTCGTGGTGCGGCCCGCGGTGTGGGTGCTCGGCGTGGTCACGGTGGTGGCGCTGCTGCTCGGCCTGCACCTGGTCGCCTCCATCGGCGGCGGTGACATGCCGGTCGTGGTGTCGATGCTCAACAGCTACTCGGGCTGGGCGGCCGCCGCCGCGGGCTTCCTGCTGTCGAACGACCTGCTGATCATCACCGGCGCGCTGGTCGGCTCCTCCGGTGCCTACCTGTCCTACATCATGTGCAAGGCGATGAACCGCTCGTTCATCTCCGTGATCGCCGGTGGCTTCGGCGCCCCGACCGCGTCCGGCGCCGCCCAGGTCGACGGCGAGCACCGCGAGATCGACGCGGCCGGGGTCGCCGAGATGCTCACCTCCGCGCGCACGGTCGTGATCACCCCCGGCTACGGCATGGCCGTCGCCCAGGCCCAGCACCCGGTGGCGGAGATGACCCGCCGCCTGCGCGCCCAGGGCGTCGAGGTCCGCTTCGGCATCCACCCGGTGGCCGGGCGCCTGCCCGGGCACATGAACGTGCTGCTGGCCGAGGCGAACATCCCCTACGACGTGGTCCTGGAGATGGACGAGATCAACGACGACCTCGCCGACACCGACGTGGTCCTGGTGATCGGCGCGAACGACACGGTCAACCCGTCCGCGGCGGAGGACCCGGCCAGCCCGATCGCGGGCATGCCGGTCCTGCACGTGTGGGAGGCGCGCAACGTCGTGGTGTTCAAGCGGTCGATGGCCTCGGGTTACGCCGGGGTGCAGAACCCGCTGTTCTTCCGCGAGAACACCCAGATGCTCTTCGGCGACGCGAAGGACCGCGTGGTCGACATCGTCGCGGCGCTGCCCGCCCCGGTGACCGCGGGCTGAGCGACCGGTGGCCGGTCACCGCCCGCGCACGGGCGGTGACCGGCCACTGTCGTGCGTGCGGTGCTTGAGCGCGCGCCGGAGGGGGTATGGGAGGAGTGACCGGTATGTCCGCTGAGGATGGGAAGCACACCATGGCACCCGACACCACCCGCCGCTCGCTGCGCATGCTGGCGGCCACGGCCGTTCTCGGACTGCTCCCGCTGCTCGCCGCCTGCGGCGACGACGACGGTGACGACGACGACCGCGACGACGACGGCATGCGCGCCCGCGCCGCCGTGGTCCTGACCCTCGCCGACTGACCCACCCCGACCACCCATCCCGACCGCCCACGACGCCCGGCCCGGTTCACCCGGGCCGGGCGTCGTGGCGCATCCGCCGGACCTAAACCGCCTGTTCAGCCGCAGGTCAGGTCCGTCGCGGGGAGTGCTCCGCCGAGCAGGTGGTCCCGCACCGCCGTGTCGACGCAGGTGTTGCCCGCGGCCAGGTAGACGCCGTGGCGGAACGCACCGCGCAGGGTCACCAGGCGGGAACCGGGAAGGGCGCGGTGCAGGGCGAGCTGCCCCGCGTGCGGGGTGACGGGATCACCGTCGGCGCCGACGACCAGGACCGGGGCGCCGGTGTTTATGGTCGTGGGCGGTTCGACCGGGCGCACCGGCCAGAACGCGCACGGGGTGGTGTTGCGGGTCAGCGGACCGAACAGCGGTTCGTCGGCGCGGTGGGCCTGGATGTCGCGGAAGTAGGTGGCCGGGTCGCGGGACACGGCCCGGTCGGCGCACAGGATGGGCGTGCCAGCCCGGTCGGTGGCCGGACCCGCACCGGTGAGGACACCGGCCAAGGTGCGGTCCAGGGCCGGTGGCGGGGTGACGTCGACCCCCCGGGCCGCCGCGTCGAGCGTGCGAACGGTGGCGGTGAGGTCGGCCTGCGCCTCGGGGCTGTCGTCGTAGAGACCTGCGAGCAGCAGGTAGGGCAGGACATGTCCGTCCACTGAGTACTGTCCGACGCGAAGTGGTCGCCGGGTGGCGGCCTGGTCGACCCGGTTGACGGTGGCCAGGACCGCGTCGGTGTCGGCACCGAGTTCGCGGGCCGCCGCCGAGCCCGCCCAGTTCCGCAGCGCGGCGGTGATGGCGGGGGCGCTGCGGCGCAGCAGACCGGGTCCATAGACGGTGGGGTCGACCGCGGAGTCCAGCACGAACCGGTCGGCGTGCGCGCCGAACAGTTGCAGGTACACCGCGCCCAGGTAGGTCCCGTAGGACACCCCGAGGTAGGAGATCCGCTCCTCGCCGAGCGCCTGCCGGACGAGGTCGAGGTCCCGGGCGGTGTTGCGGGTCGAGGCGAAGGGCAGCAGGTCGCGGTCGGTGGCGCAGCCCGCCGCGAGCCGCCGGGCCAGGTCCGCGCTCTCGGTGAACGTCCGCCGGTCCGGACCGGCCGACCGCAGGAAGGTGTCGGTGTCCCAGTCGCAGCGCAGCGGCGCGCTGCGCCCGACGAACCTCGGGTCCACCCCGACGAAGTCGTAGCGCGCGGCGACCTCCGGCACCGCCCCGGCCAGCAGCACCTGCTCCATCCCCGGCACCCCCGGCCCGCCCGGGTTGACCACCAGCACACCCCGTCGCCGCGCCGGGTCGGTCGCCCGCACCCGCGCCAGCGCGATGTCGATCGACCGCCCGCGCGGCTGCCGGTAGTCCACCGGGACGCGCACCCGACCGCACTGCGCGCCCGCCTCGTCCAACGCCGCGCCCAGCGGGTCGTCCGGTCCGGTCGCGCACCCGTGCCAGACCACCCCCGCATCCCCCGACCCCGCCAGGGCCGGGGGAACGCCCACCACCGCCCCCACCGTCAGCACCACAGCCGCGGCCACCGCCACTCGACGCACCAGAACCCCCTTCGTAGGTGGTGTCGAAGGTAGGAACCGGCGGCCCTGCGGGCGATGGGGCAGACCCCCGCAACAGCCCGGTGGCTCGCCCCACCTGTCGCCGCCCGCACGGTCCCGGCAGGCTGTCAGCGGCGGCTCTCGATCTTCAGGTCCCCTCTCATCACGGTGCGGATGTGGTCACTGGCCAACAGGTCGTGCGGGAAGCCGAGGTCGATGGCGCTGGCCTCGTCGAGGCGGGCCAGGTGGGCGGCGGTGAGGTCGACCCCCAGGGCGCCCAGGTTCCCCTCCAGTTGCTCGGGGGTGCGGGCGCCGATGACCGGTGCCACCACGTCCGGGTTGCCCAGGGTCCAGGCCAGCGCGACCTGGGCGGGGGTGTGACCCAGCTCCGCGGCGACCTCCCGCACGGCATCGGCGATCCCCAGGTTCCGCTCGTTGATCATGCCCAGGCCCGCGTTGAAGCTCCTGCGGGTGCCCTCCCCGGTGTCCGCCGCGGTCAGGTCGGCGCGGCTGTACTTGCCGGTCAGCAGGCCGCCCGCCAGCGGCGAGTACGGGGTCACCCCCAGCCCCACCGCCCTGGCCATGGGGATCAGGTCGCGCTCCGCGGCCCGGTTGAGGAGGTTGTACTCGACCTGCAACCCGACCAGCGGCGACCAGCCGCGCAGGTCGGCGATCGCCTGCATGCGCGAGACTTCCCAGGCCGGGGCGTTGGACATCGCCACGTACAGCACCTTGCCCTGCCGGACCAGGTCGTCCAGGCCGCGCAGGATCTCCTCGACGGGTGTGGTGAAGTCCCACACGTGCAGGTAGAGCAGGTCGAGGTAGTCGGTGCCCAACCGCCGCAGGCTGGTCTCCACCGACGCGAACAGGCTCTTGCGGTGGCTCCCCGTGGAGTTCGGGTCGCCGGGCCTGCGCAGCGTCGTGTACTTCGTGGCCAGCACCAGGCCCTCGCGGTCGTCCCGGGTGAACTCGCCCAGCCAGCGTTCGGCGCTGCCGCCGGTGTAGGTGTTGGCGGTGTCGATGAAGTTCCCGCCGCGCTCGACGTAGGTGTCGAACAGCTTGCGCGCCTCGTCCTTCTCCGCACCCCAGCCGAACTCGGTGCCGAAGGTCGCCGTGCCCAGCGCCAGCGGTGAGACCCGCAGCCCGGAGCGGCCCAGCAGCCGGTAGCTGTCCAGGGTGAGCGACATCGTGTCCTCCTGTGCTCGTGATCCGCTGTCGGGACCGAGTCTGCGACCGCCGCGACCCGGGGATAAGGGAGAGGACTTCCTGGGAAGAGCAGTCCCACCCACGCTGTTGGACCGGGCATGACGACCCGCACGATCGACCCGGCGCGGGAGCTGGCCGCGTTCCTGCGGACCCGGCGCGAACGCCTGGACCCGCGCGACTTCGACCTGCCCCCGCGCGGGCGGTCCCGGCGGACCCCCGGGCTGCGCCGCGAGGAGGTCGCCGAACTGGCCGGGGTCAGCGTCGACTACGTCGTGCGGTTGGAGCAGGCCCGCGGGCTGCGGCCCTCGGCGGACGTGGTGGAGGCGCTGGCCGGGGCGCTGCGCCTGGCCCCCGACGAACGCGCCTACCTGTTCGACCTGGCCCACCAGCGCCCCCGCACCGCCGACCGGCCCGCCACCGCCGCGGCGCCGCCCCTGGCCCGGCTGGTCGCGGACCTGTCGCCGCTGCCCGCCATGCTGATGAACCACCGCTTCGACATCCTCGCCTGGAACAGCGAGATGGCGGCGCTGCTGGTGGACTTCGGCACCCTGCCGCCGTCGCAGCGCAACGCGATGTGGCTGTGCCTGCTGCACCCGGAGGTGAGCCGGTTCCACGACGACCGCGAGCACGTCGTGCGGCAGGGCATCGCCTACCTGCGCGCCGCGTGGGCCGCGCACCCGGAGGACCGGGCGTTGACCGGGCTCATCACCGAGTTGACCACCCACCACGAGGAGTTCGCGCGGCTGTGGGCCGAGCGGGACGTCAAGGTCAGCGGGCGGGGGCTCAAGGTGGTGCGGCGCCCCGACGTCGGGGTGATCGCGTTGGACTTCGAGGTGCTGGTGCCGGTGCAGGACCCGGACCAGCGGTTGATGATCTGCCGCGCGGCCGACGTCGCCAGCCGGTCCGCGTTGGACCGGCTGCGCGCGCGGTGAGGTCGAGCCGTCAGTCCTGCGGGCCCACAGGCAGGTGACGCCGGAACCAGGCGGTCAGGCCCGCGTCCACCTCGCGTGCCTGCGGCTGCTGCGGCGCGGGTTCGATGCCGGGCTCCTCGGCGAGCGGGTGCGCCAACCCGGGGATCGACAGCAGTTCGGCACCTCCCCCCACGGCGTCGACGAGGTCGAACGCGTCGGCCCGCAGTGCCGGGTGGTCCAGCTCGCCGCTGACGACCAGCAGCGGCGCGCGACCGGCGATCGCCCCCGCCTCGGCGACGAAGTCCAAGCCGTCGACGACCTCTGTGGACTCGGCGTCGTACCGGTACTCGCCCGGGAAGAGGTCCACGACGGACCGCATCCGGATGGCGGCGTTCACGACAGCGCCCGCCGCGACCGGGATGTCGGTCTCGGCGAGCACCCGCAGCGCGACGGCCCCGCCCAGCGAGCCGCCGAGCACCCCGATCGGGCCGCCGCCGACCGGCAACTGCTCGCGGATCGCTTCCAGCGCGGCCGGGAACTCCCCGGCCGCCTGCCGGACGAACGGGTGCAGGAACGACATCAGGGCGTCCTCGCGCATCAGCGCCACGATGGCGTCCGTGCTCCCGTCGACCATGCGCGCCCCGCACATCGGCATGCCCAGGTGCACCCGCCAGGCGGGCAGGTCGAGCATCGGCAGCGCGGCGGCGAACGCGGCGTCCGACCTCGGCGGGTCCATCATGTGCCAACTGACGACCAGCGGCGCGGCACCACCGCCCGCGGGCGGCAGCGCGGTGAACGGCACGCCCGCCGCCGTACCCGTGATCAGGGGGTCCATGCGACCAAGGTAGGGCCGCCACCGGGTGTCGGGCCCCGCTTACGCCACCGGCGGAATCAGCACAGCGGCCACGCGCGGCCCACCCGCCGTGGCCCGCGAGGTGGTGTAAGTCCGAGCCGGGTGGGGCACCCGGTGGAAGAGGGTGTTGACCAACCCGCGCGAGCAGGGAAGATTACCCGTGCGGCCCTGGCGTCAGGTGTGTTACCTTGGGTAACAGTAACCTCGGGTAACATTCTCCATGACGTCAGGAGGCCCCATGACCAGCGTCGATCCTCGTGGCCGCACGGACGTGTTCGCGCCGGACCGGCAGGCCGTCGCTCGCACGCTGCTGGACTCCGCGCGCACCTCGTCCTACGACCCCGTGGAGGAGGTCGACTGGGAGACCCCGCTCGACACCGCCTTCCACGGCGCGAGCCCGGAGTGGAGCACCCTGTACGGCACCTCGTACTGGGACGAGATGACCCCCGAGCAGCAGCGCGAGCTGACCCGCCACGAGGCGGCGTCGGTCGCCAGCACCGGCATCTGGTTTGAGATGATCCTGCAGCAGATGGTGCTCAGGGACTTCTACGCCAAGGACCCGACCGACCCCGCGTTCCAGTGGGCGCTGACCGAGATCGCCGACGAGTGCAGGCACTCGATCATGTTCGCCCGCGGCGCCGCCAAGCTGGGCGCCCCCGCCTACCGGCCGCGCCGGGTCATCGTGGAACTCGGCCGCGGGTTCAAGACCCTCGCCTTCGGGGAGGCCGCCTACGCCGCGATCCTGGTCGCCGAAGAGGTCCTCGACGTCATGCAGCGCGACTGGATGCGCGACGAGCGGGTGGTGCCGTTCGTGCGCACCATCAACAACATCCACGTGGTCGAGGAATCCCGGCACATGAAGTTCGCCAGGCAGGAGACCAAGGAGCGGCTGGCGGGCGCGGGCTGGGCGCGCAAGCAGTTCAACGCCCTCGTGGTCGCGATCGCCGCCTACGCCATCGTCACGAGCATGTGGAACGAGGACATCTACGCCAACGCGGGCCTCGACGCCGAGCGGGCCCGCCGCGAGGCCAAGGTCAACGAGCACCACAAGGCGATGCTGCGCTCCAGTTGCGCCGGGCTGATGGAGTTCCTGCACTCCGCGGGCCTGCTCACCCGCGCCGCCACCGTCTTCTACAAGCGCGCGAACCTGATCTGAGCCATGGCCTTCGCGATCACCCAGACCTGCTGCAACGACGCGTCCTGCGTCTCGGTGTGCCCGGTCAACTGCATCCACCCGGCACCGGGTGAGCCCGACTTCGGCAGCACCGACATGCTCTACATCGACCCGGGGACGTGCATCGACTGCGGCGCGTGCGTCGACGCGTGCCCGGTGGACGCGATCTTCCCGGTCGCCGCCCTGACCGGGCCGCTGCAGGTCTACGCCGGGATCAACGCCGAGTACTTCGCGGGCCGGGACGTGATCGCGGAGGCCGCCACGCCGAACCTGCACCCGTGGGGGCCGCCGACGTTCGAGCGCACGATCCCCGGCAACCCCGCGCCGCTGGAGGTGGCGGTCGTGGGGACCGGTCCGGCGGGCATGTACGCCGTTCAGGACCTGCTGCTGCGCACCAACGCGCGCATCACCCTGATCGACCGGCTGTCCGTCGCCGGTGGCCTGGTGCGGTTCGGCGTCGCACCGGACCACCCGGCCACGAAGAAGATCGGCGAGGCGTTCGCCCGCTTCCACAGCCACCCCAGGCTGCGACTGCGGTTGGGCGTCGAGGTGGGTCGGGACGTCACGGCGGCGGACCTGGCGGCGCGGTACGACGCGGTCGTCTACGCCGTCGGCGCCTCCTCGGCCCGCACCCTCGGCATCCCCGGCGAGGACCTGCCCGGCAGCCTGGCCGCCACCTCCGTCGTGGCCTGGTACAACGGCCACCCGGACGTCGCCGGGGACGCGGTCGACCTGTCCGCCGAGCGCGTGGTCCTGGTGGGCAACGGCAACGTCGCGGTGGACGTGGCGCGCATCCTCACCGCCGACCCGGACGCGTTGGCGGAGACGTCCATCGCCTCCGCCGCGCTGACCCGGTTGCGCGAGAGCAAGGTCCGCGAGGTCGTCCTCCTCGCCCGCCGGGGCCCGGAGGACGCCGCCTACACCCGCGCGGAGCTGATCGCCCTCCTCGCCCGGGACGACGTCGACGTGGTCGTCGACTCCGAAGACCCCCGCACGGTGCGGACCATCGCCGAAGCGGCTCCTCCCGACAAGGCGGCGCTGCTGCGCGGGGTGGCCCAGGAGGCCGTCGACTGGTCCGCCCCACCCGCGCCCGGCCGCAGGCGCATCGTGCTCCGCTTCCACTCCGCGCCCTTCGAGGCGCTCGGGGACACCCGGGTGCGCGGGCTGCGCGTCTCCGGTGCCGACGGCATGGTCGAGATCGCCGCCGACCAGGTCATCCGGTCGGTCGGCTACCACGGCACCCCCGTGCCCGGCCTGCCGTTCGACGAGCTGACCGGCACCATCCCGAACGCCGACGGGCGGGTGGCGGGCAGGCCGGGGGAGTACGTCGTCGGCTGGATCAAGCGCGGCCCCACCGGCGGCATCGGCACCAACAAGGCCGACGCCGCCGAGACGGTGGACGCGATCATCGCCGATGCCGCCGATGGCAGGCTGTCCAAGCGCAACCGCCGGTCCGTGACCGCCCTGGTCTCCCGCCTGCGCAGCCGCGTCTGACCCGTTGCCCGTCGCCGCCCCGGCGGTGGCGGGCAACGTCGGAACCCGTTCCGCCACGCCATTCCGGCGTTGCCCCTGCCCATCAGGCTCGAAGACGGCAAAGCACCAGTCCGTCCAAGAATGCAGCTATTAGCTATCAACTATAAAGATATCCGGGGGACCGATCACCGCAGCGGGCGGACCGCTGCCGGACGGCGGACCACTGCCGGACCGCAGACCGCTACCGGACAACGAACCGCTGCCGGACGGCGGATCGGGGAGCACCCGGGCCGCCGTCCGGCCGGTGGTCACGGCGCAGGGAAAGCCTGTTCGTCCGGCTGGCACACGGTCCCCTTCGCCGGGACCGCGAGGTTGATCAGGTAGTCGGTGGCGATCCGGTCGGCGCAGTCGCTGCGGCCGAGGATGGTGTGGCCGATCGCCTCGACCGTCACCAGGCGGGCGTTGCCCAGTTGGGTGGACATGCGCTGCGCGAAGGTGTACCGGGTCGCCGGGTCGTGGGTGTTGTTGACCAGCAGCACCGGGTTCGGGGTGCGGCGGTTCCAGGGACCGGTGTACCGGTCGGCCCAGCGCGCGGCGAACGGCCACTGCACGCAGACCCCCGGGTCACCCCAGGCCAGGCCGCGGCCGAAGGTGGGCATGGCGCGGTCCCACGCGTCGGCGATCGGGGGCACCAGGCCGGGCCAGTGCAGGAACGGCTTGTCCGCGCAGTTCACCGCGGCGTAGGAGTCGTCGCCGGTGTAGGGGGAGTCCGGGAGGGCGTCGACGACGGGGTCGAAGGCGTTGGCGGGCAGGGTGATCGCGGGTGTGGCGGCTGTCCGGGCCTGGGTCCCGCTCGGGTGCAGGGCGTCGTGGGCGGATTGCAGGAGGATCGCCACGGTCGGCAGGTCGACCGTCTGGTTGTAGAGGGCCCTGGACATGAAGTTGGTGAACGCCTCGAACGTCATCCGCCAGTCCGGGCTCAGCGCCGGGAAGCGCAGGGTGCCCTCCCGCTCGGCGGTTTCCCGCAGTTCGGTGAACTTGGCCTTGGCGTCGCCGCTGAACGCGCACGCCGCCGGGCCCGCCAGGTCGCACTGGGTCAACACCTCGTCCAGCACCAGTTCGAAGCTCTCGGTGCGCTGCCGGTCGTACTCCAGGCCGTTGGTGGTGCGCAGCCGGGGGTCGACGTTGCCGTCCATGACGATCGCCCGCGCGTTCTGCGGGAACAGGTTGGCGTACGTCGCCCCGATGAGGGTGCCGTAGGAGAACCCGAGGAAGTTCAGCTACGCGTCGCCGACCCCGGCCCGCAGCAGGTCCAGGTCGCGGGCGACGTGCTCGGTGGACATGTGGTTGAGCAGCGGCCCGCCGAGTTGGGCGCAGGCCCGGCCGTAGTCGCCGTAGGCGGCGTTGGTGCTGCGCTCCTGCTCCTCGGTGAGCGGGATCGCGGAGATGCGCGCGTTGAGGGCGTCGAGGTCCTCCTGGGTGGTGAAGCAGCGCACGGGCGAGCTGCGTCCCACCCCGCGCGGGTCGAACCCGATCAGGTCGAACCGGGACAGCACGTCGGGGGAGAGGTAGCTCTTCATGGCCTTGGGCAGCGCGTAGCCGCTGCCGCCCGGGCCGCCGGGGTTGAGGAACAGCGCCCCGATCCGGGTGTCCGGGTTGTCGGCGGCCCGGCGCATCAGCGCCAGCTCCACCGTGCCGAGCTGTGGCCGGGCCGGGTCGATGGGGACCGGGTACCGCGCGCAGGAGTAGCGCAGCACCTCGTTGGCGGGCAGGCTGACCAGGTCCTCGTACGCGCACGGCCCCCAGGCCACGGGCGCGGGTGCCGCGGGTCCGGCGACAGCGGGTGCCGCGACGGCCCCGGTGGCGCCGACCACCAGCGCCGCCACGGCGACCAGCCGTCCGAGTGATCTTCGGGAATGGGTGCTCATCGTTGACTCCTCCCAGGACCCGCACACGGTGCGGGCTCGGGAAGGATCACACTGCGGCGGTGTCCGCCGACAGCGTCCGACAAGTCCAATCGTCTTCGGCGAATGGACGCGTGCTCGCATTCTTGTCAATCCCGGACAGGTGTTCCCGTGGTGATTCCGTGCTTTTCCCGTGAAGGTTCCGCGTGCCGGGTCTGTTGTTGCTCGACAACGTTCTCCGGCTGTGGCTAGCATGTTTTCGACACTGGGGAGTGGCCGGGAGTCGCGGGCGGGGGCCGCGGCCCGGTCTTCGACCGCCGGCGGGGCCGGCTCGTTGTGGGGATTCCATTCGCGTGGTGCGTGCGCCGCGGGCTTTTCGCCCGCGCGTTCGGCGGCGCGCGTCCGCATTGCCGTCCGAGGGGCGGCGGGGAGGTCTGTGGCGTGGTCGACGAGATGGTTGTCCGGGCGCAGCGGTTCATCAACTCCTATTCCGTGGCCGGGATTCCGAAGGTGGCGGAGAACGGCAAGACCGGGTGGCCGGTGATGTACGCGCTCACCCGCGCGTTGCAGTACGAACTGGGCATCACCGCCCTGTCCGACAGCTTCGGGCCCACCACGCTGGCGGCGCTGCAATCGCGGTTCCCGGTGATCGACGCGGGCACCAGGCACGCGAACGCCTACCGGATCGTGCAGTCCGCCCTGTACTGCAAGGGGTACGACGGCGGCAACATCGACGGCACCTTCAACTCCCGGGTCTCGGCCGCCGTCACCCGCCTCAAGCAGGACATGGGCGTGTCCGTCGCCCATCCGGGCGACGGTGTCACCCCGAAGGTGTTCAAGGCGCTGCTGACCATGGACGCCTACGTGACCCTCCCCGGCGGCGGGGAGCAGATCCGGTCCGTGCAGCAGTGGCTCAACGGCCGCCACCAGGCGCGCCGCAACTTCTTCATCATCCCGTGCGACGGCCACTTCTCGCGGGACGTGCAGAGGGCGCTGGTGTACGCGATCCAGTACGAGATCGGGATGGGCGACGACGTGGCCAACGGGGTCTTCGGGCCCGGCACCAGGGACGGCATCCGGGCGCACCCGCTCGCCACCGGCAGCACCGGCACCTGGGTGTCGCTGTTCAGCGCCGCGCTGATCTTCAACCAGCGGCCCGGGGTGGTGTTCACGACCGCGTTCGGCAGCGACCTCGCCGCGGCGGTCCGGGGCTTCCAGTCCTTCGTCGCGCTGCCGGTGACCGGCACCGGGGACTTCGCCACCTGGGCGTCGTTGCTGGTGTCCACCGGGGACGCGACCCGGCGGGGGACCGCGGCCGACTGCGTCACCGAGGTCACCGCGGACCGGGCCGTCGCCCTGCGCGCCGCGGGGTACCGGGTGGTGGGCCGCTACCTGGCCAACGCGCCGGGGTCTTCGCTGAACAAGCAGATCCAGCCCGGCGAGTTGCAGCGGCTGCGGTCGTTCGGGCTCAACTCGTTCCCGATCTACCAGACCCTGGGCGGGTCCGCGGACTACTTCAGCCACCAGCAGGGCGTGGCCGACGCGCTGGCGGCGGTGCAGCGGGCGCGCCACCACGGGTACCGGCCGGGCACCCGGATCTACTTCGCGGTCGACTTCGACGCGCTGGACCACCAGGTCACCGAGAGCGTCCTGCCGCACTTCCGGGCGATCGCGGCGACCGCGGCCCAGTACGGTGCGGAGTACCGGGTCGGGATCTACGGCCCGCGCAACGTGTGCGGCCGGGTGGCGGCCGAGGGGTTGGCCGACGCCAGCTTCGTCTCCGACATGTCCACCGGGTTCTCCGGCAACCTCGGCTACCCCATGCCCGCGAACTGGGCGTTCGACCAGATCTCCACCATCTCGGTCGGGTCGGGCGCCGGGGCCATCGAGATCGACAACAACATCTCCTCCGGTCGCGACCCCGGCCAGTCGGGCTACGACCCCGAGGTCCCCGACAGCGCGCTCGACGTCAGCTTCGACCCGGCGAAGCGGGGCGCGCTGCTGGCCGACGTGCGCGCCTGCCTGGAGGGCCGGGGCGTGCCGGAGACCGGTGGCGACGGGTGGCAGGCCCTCACCCTGAACAGCACCACCGAGGCCGTGGACGTGGTGCTCGCCCTGGACTGGCTGATCACCCGCCTGGCCCGGTCCTACCGCATGCGCAAGGCCCTCATCCAGTGCCCGCTGCTGTGGGAGTACCGCGCCTACAACGTCGGGGACCCCGCGGCCGACGCGCTGGTGCGGCAGTACCACGAGGGCACCGGGGTCGGCCCGGCCGACTCCAGCACCGGGCTGGGGCAGGTCTTCGCCCGCACCGCGATCACCGCCACCAACCACTGCGTCCGGCAGGGCGTCATCGGCGGTCCGCTGAGGAACCCCGACGCCGACGCGGACCTGTGGGAGGTCTGGCAGAAGCTCAACGGCGACCCGGTGTACAACGTCGGCGTCATCCCCGCGGTGCACCTCTGGGGTGCGGCGGACATCGGGGTGGCCCGGCCGAACCCGCTGACCACCGAGGACGACAGCAGGCGGATCATGGCCCGGTACAACGGGACCGCGAACAGCTCCGTCGGCTACGGCGTCGCCATGGTGGACCTGTACCGGATCTTCGAGAGGTACCAGGCGCCGCTGCGCTCGTGACGCGCGGGAGATCGGGGGAACGTGGTCGGGGCTCGGCGGGTGGCTGCCTGGGCGGCGGCCACGGTGGCCAACTGGCTGCTCGGGCACCTGGCGCTGGTGCCGCTGATCCTCCTGGTGTACGCGATCGGCCAGGGCCTGCTCGTCCCGGCGGGTCTGGTGGTCGCGGACTGGCGGTACACCGGGCAACCGGGCGTCGACGCCGTCGTCGGCGGCGTGGGCGTGGTGTTGATCGCGGGGGTGTACCACCTGGTCAACTCCGGCTTGGCGTTGCTGTTGAAGGTGCCGTGGGGGTGGAGGTGGGCCTGGGGTGGCCTGCTGGTCCTGCTCCCGGGGACCCTCGCGCTGGCCTGGCCGTCGCTCTGGCGCTGCACCCAGTGGTTGTGAACCGTCCCCGACCCGGAAGGCCCTGTCATGTCGGAAGAACTCGCCGCACCCGAGCCCACCTCCGTGTTCGGCCGCCGGGCGCTGTTGCGCGCGGGCGTCGGTCTCGCCGCGGTGGCGGGGGTGGGCGCGGTGTCCACCACCCCGGCCGCCGCCGCGCCCGCGGCGCCGCCGGTGCGCGCCCCGTACGATCCGCGCACCGGTGCCACCAGTGCGAACGGCTGGCCGGTCGAGTCGTCCGCCGACGCGGGCGGGGCCGTGTGGACCCGCCCGGTCCCCGGCAGCGACCTGCGCGTCGCGCTGCGGGTGGGCGCGGTGGAGGCGGTCCTGGTGCACGTCGTCCGCCGCTACCACTACGAGGTCGACGCGCTGCGCGCGGGCGAGGTGACCGGCTTCCGCGCCACCGGCCTGTCCCGGCGCGGCCCGGACAGCAACTTCGGCTCGGGCACCGCGGTCGCGATCCGCCCCGGCTGGTACCCGGCGGGCACGACCGGTGACCTGACCGGGTTCCAGCGCGCCGTCATCGCCGACATCGTGGCGTCCTGCGCGGGCGTCGTCCGCTGGGGCGGCACGTTCGCCACCCCGTGGGAGGCGCACTTCCAGATCGACGTCGCACCCGGGGACCCCCGCCTGACCCGGGTCGCCGAGCTGGTCGGCGCGGGGCGGGGTGCGGGGGCGCTCGTCCTGGGCGCCTGAGCCGCCGCGCACCCCGCCGCCGGGCGCCAGTACACGATCCGGGACTGTCGGGACCCCGCCGAGCACGTGACAATCGAGCCATGCCCCACGACGCCGACACCGATGGTCCACCCAGCGTGCTGGTGGTGGGGGCCGGGATCGCCGGGCTCGCCGCGGCGCGGGCGCTGCGCGGACTCGGCCACCCCGTCACCGTCCTGGAGGCGCGCGACCGCGTCGGTGGGCGGATCTGGACCGACGGGCACGGGGTGGACCTCGGTGCGCACTGGATTCACGGCACGGACGGCAACCCGATCACCGAACTGGTGGAGGACCTGGGCATCCCGCACAGCTACGTCGGTGGCGACAGCGCCTACACCGGGGGGTTCGACAACCTCGACCTGTTCGGCGCGGGCAACCGCCCGGCGGGCCACCGCCACAAGAGCCGCACCCGGGAACTGGCCGACGACGTGCTGCACGAGCTCGAACAGCGGGCCGAGGCCGCGCGCCGGGGGCGGCACCCGGACACGCCGCTCGGCGAGGCCGTGCGCCAGGTCCTCGCCGAGCGCCGGTTGTCCCCCGAGGACGAGCAGGCGGTCCGCTACCACCTCAACGTGATCCTGCGCGAGGACGTCGCCGAGGACCCCGACAAGCTGTCGCTGAAGCACTGGGAGGACGGCTACCTGGTCTACGGCTACGGCGACAGCGTCCTGCACGAGGGCTACCGGTCGGTCGTCGACGCCCTCGCCGAGGGGCTGGACGTCCGGCTGGGCCACGTGGTCACGCGGATCGACACGGGGGCCGTGCCCGTGCGGGTGACGACCGACCGGGGTGGTTTCGAGGCCGACAAGGTGCTGGTGACGTTGCCGCTGGGGGTGCTCAAGGCCGACGCGGTGCGCTTCGAGCCCCCGCTGCCCGAGGCCAAGCGGACGGCGGTCGCCCGGTTGGGCTTCGGCACCCTGAACAAGATCGCCCTGCACTACCGGGAACCCTTCTGGCCGAAGGAGCAGTACGTCTTCGGCTACCTGTGCCGCGACACCGACCGCCACCCCACGGTCGTCATCAGCATGTGGAAGTCCCACGGCGCACCGGTCCTGGTGATGCTGCTCGGCGCCTCGCTCGGCCGCGAGCTGGAAACCTGGTCCGACGAGGAGGTGCGCACCTACGCCACCACCATCGTCGCGGACGTCTTCGGCGCGGGCGTGCCCGCGCCCGAGCACATCTCGCGCACCGCGTGGTCCGCTGACCCCTTCGCCAGGGGTTCCTACACCTGCATCGGCGTCGACGCCTCACCGAGGGACATCGGCACGCTCGCCGAACCGGTCGGCGACCGGCTGTTCTTCGCCGGTGAGGGCACCAACCCCCACCACTGGGGGTGCGTGCACAGCGCCTACGAGTCCGGCCTGCGCGAAGCGGCGCGGATCAGCGGGAACGCCGCCACCCACACCCCGCCGAACGCGGGCACCTCCCGCCGCCGGGCGCGCGATACCGACCGCGTGCTGCGCTTCGCGCGGATGCGGATGGCGCACGTCGGCGAGCGGGAACTGGCCGAACGGGTGGCGTGCCTGCGGGACAGCGCCGACCCGCACGGGGTGCGGCTGTTCACCTCGCTGGCCGACACCGAATTGGAAACCCTCGCCTCGATGTTCGACGAGATCCCGTTCACCGCGGGCGATTCCCTGTGCCGCGAGGACGACGCCGCGCACGGGGTGCTCCTGGTGGCCGGCGGCGAGGTCGAGGTCGACTTCGGCGGCGTCTACGACCGCGCGGTCCTGGGCCGAGGTGCCCTGCTCGGCCACCACGACCTGTTCGCCGACGCCCGCACCACCTCGGTCACCGCCCTCAGCGACGAGGTCCTGGTGTTCTACCTGGACCACTACCGGTACCGGAGCTTCCTGCACGCCTTCCCCGAGGTCCTGATGCTCATGATGGCGGACCTGGTCAAGCGGTGGGAGCAACTGGAGAGCGCCCTCGGCCCCACGACGCTGCGCCGCTAGGAGGCGGTGCCGACCCGGTCGCCGGGTGGCGGTCACCCCGTGGCCGCGGAACCCCGCCGGAGCGGCAGGAGCAGCGCGGCGCTGATGAGGAGGAACGCGCCCGACGACACGGCGTTGAGCAGGTTGTCGGTGGCGCTGTGCATGTCCAGGTGGCGCAGGTGGTAGGCGGTGTGGAAGACGTTGAACACCAACCAGGCCGCGCCGGTCGCCCGGACCAGGGCGGTGTCGGCCGCCCTGCTCGCCGCGAGCAGGGTCAGCACGGCGAAACCCAGGTAGAGGGCGCCGACGTCGGAGGACAGGTGCTGGTTGTAGGGGCCGAGCACCGGCAGCCACCGCAACCCGAAGCCGGGGAAGGAGCCGTACCAGGCTTCCGGGGCGAAGTAGGCCCACCCGCCGATCCCCAGCGCCACCACCCCGAGCACGACCAGCAGCACCCGGCGGGTCCCCGGGCTCACCGCCAAGCCTGCCCCCCGCCGGACCCGGCGCACCTCGTCACCGCGACTCACATTCGCCTCCCGTTCCCCTGGGTTCTACCCCGGGACGCGGGGGAGCACCTGCCGTCGGGCCAACAAGACACGATCGGGCGGTGCGACGGGTACGAGGTCACGGGAGCCGGGCGACGGCGGCGGCGGCGGGGGTGCGCGCGGTCTCGCACAGCGCCGCCTGGTCGGTGCCGCCCGGGTCCTTGAAGTCGACGACCACGATTTCCTCGCGGTCCTCCTCGGTGCCGTGCAGCACCGACGGCGGGGTGTAGAACCTGTGCACGACCTGCACCTGGCACGTCTTCCCGGTCGCCGCGATGACCGCGTTGCGGTCGCCGACGCGGATTCGCGTGCCGACCACGTCCGCGTCGTCCTCGATCGGCCACTCCCGGCTGAAGTGGACCCGCACCGTTCTGCGGTCGTGGTCCCAGTCGCACTGCCAGCCGCCGAGGCTCGCGTCACCGGCTTCGACCGATCTGAGGGCGGTGGCCACATCGGACCCCGACAGCAGGGCGCAGGCGTCGACGTGGGCCAGTGACCAGGAGGGGAGGGGTTGGGCGCGGTGGGGGAGCGGGCCGTTGGCGAGCATCTGCGCCACCGTGCCGACCACGGTTTCGGAGATCGCGCACACGGGGGTGTTCTCCGCGTCGTCCAGCGGCCGGGACGTGATGACCACCCGGTTGAGGTCGGCCAGGGGCAGTGCGCGGGTGCAGGCGCCGTCGCGGACGTCCGGGCGTTCGATCCCACCCACCTGCCCCGGTGTCGGTGGCCGGGGCGGGTACCGGAGTGGGCCGGTCAGGTCGAGGTGGGTCTGCACCTGCCCCGCCTCGTCCGGCAGCGTGGTGGTGACGACGCAGGTGCCGAAGTTGCCCAGTTCCGGGTCGATGAAGGCCTCGCCGAACCCGGCCAGGGCGTCGGTGGACAGCGCGGCGCAGGGGTCGGCCGCGGCCGGGTCCGCGCCCAGCGTGCCGGGGAGGTCGCCGTCGCGCTCCGGTGGGCCCGCCGTGAGGGCGAAGGTGGTCACCAGGGCGATGGCGCCCACGCCCGCGGCCGCGGCGGCGAGCCTGCGCCGCCGGCGACCCGGCGGGCCCGGCCGCCGCGGGGGGACCTCCTGCCCGCCCGCGAGCGCGAGGGTGGCCTCGGCCGCGGTCGGGCGCCCGGCCGGGTCGACGCGCAGCAGGGCGGTGAGCACCGGGCGGAGCCGGTCGGCGCGGTGGAAGGGGTCGACCCGGCCCGCGGCGGCGCGGCGCATCTGCACGAACGGGCCGTCCTCCCCGGTGCCCCAGGGCGAATGGCCCTCCACGGCCGCGTACAGCGTCGCGCCGAGGGAGAACACGTCCGCGGCCGGTCCGGCGTCGTGGCCGTCGGCCACCTCGGGGGCCACGTAGCCGACGGTCCCGGTGAGCTGCGCGCCGCCGGTGCGGGTGACCTCGGCCCAGCGCGCGATGCCCAGGTCGGTCAGCTTCGCGGTGCCGTCCCCGGTCACCAGGACGTTGCCCGGCTTGACGTCGCGGTGCACGATCCCGCGCGCGTGCATGGCCGCCAGCGCGTCCGCCAGTTGCGCGCCGATGCGCGCCACCAGGTCCTCCGGCAGCGGCCCGTCGGCCTCGATCACCTGCTCGAGGCTGCGGGCGGGCAGGTACTCGGTGACCAGCCAGCGCTCCTCGCCGTCGACGACCGTGTCGAAGACGGTGACCACGTTCTGGTGCAGCAGCCCGGCGCCGATCCGGGCCTCGCGGCGGATCTGCCCGGTGTCCCCGTCGCGGGACCGCTTCAGCGCGACCGCTCGGCCCAGTTCCAGGTCGGTCGCGCACCAGACCACCCCCATCCCGCCTTCGCCGAGCTCTTCGTCCAGGCGGTAGCGGTCGGCGATGACGTGGTCGGCTCGCACCGGACCAGTCTAGGCAGCGCCGGTGCCCGGCGCGGTCGGCCCCGGACCGGGGCACCTGAACGGACCACCGGGCGCGGGGGACCGGTCCCGCGCACCGGCGGTAGAACCGGGGCGACGCCGGGAGTGCCCGCGTCGGAACAGGGGGCGATGATGCTGGAACGAGCCTGCGCGTTGGCGCTGGTGGCGGTGGTGGTCCTGCCGGGCACCGGCTCGGCGACGGCGGCGGCCGGGCGGGTCCTCGCGGTCGGGCCGGGCGCCCGGTACGCCACGCCGCAGGCCGCCGCCGACGTCGTGCGGCCCGGCGACACCGTCGCGATCGCCGCGGGCACCTACCCGGGCGGGCTCACCATCCGCACCGACGGCACCCCGCGCCGCCCCATCACCTTCACCGGCGTGGGCGGCCCCGCCGTCATCACCGGTGCGGGTGGGCCCGACGGGCTGCTCGCGGTGGGGAACCACTCCTGGCAGCGGTTCCTGAACCTGGCGGTGTCCGGCTCGCGGGGATTCGGTGCCCACGCCAACGGCGGCCACGACCTGGAGTTCGGCGGCTTCACCGTCGACGGCTCCCGCGACGGCGGGCTGGTCCTGGTCGGCACGTCCCGCGTCTCGGTGCACTCCTGCGACATCCACGGCACGAACGCGCGGGGCACCTCGGCCGACCACGAGGCGCTGAGCATCGCGTCCGGTTCCCGCGACGTCGAGGTCCGGCACTGCCGGGTCCACGACAACGGCGAGGAGGGCATCGACGTCAAGTACACCGACCACGCCCGGGTGAAGATCCACGACAACGTGGTCACCGACAACCGCGGCCCCAACATCTACGTGGACTCCGCGACCTCGGTCGACGTGTACAACAATGTCGTCTCCGGTGCGGAGAACAGCACCAAGGCGGGCATCGCCCTGGCCGTCGAGGACTACTCGACCACCAGGCGGCTCGCGAAGGTCCGGGTGTTCAACAACGTCTCCACCGGGAACGCCCAGGCCGGGCTGAGCCTCTGGGTGGAATCCACCGGCACGATGTCCGACGTCCAGATCGTCAACAACACCTTCGCCGGGAACCGGCTCGGTGCGGTGGTCATCGACGCGGACCGCTTCCGCGGCCACAACGTCCTGCGCAACAACATCTTCGCCGAGGGACCCGTCGACACCGGCCCCTTCGTCAGCGACCACAACATGACCGGCGACCCCGGTTTCGCCGACCCGGCCGGGGGCGACTTCCACCTCACCGCGGGCTCGCCCGCCGTCGACGCCGGCTCACCCCGCCTGGCCCCCGCCTTCGACCTCGACGGCACACCCCGACCGGCGGGAGCGGGCCACGACGTCGGCGCGTACGAACTGGGCGGGACGACCACGCGACCAGAGCTCGGGCTTCGCCGCCCGGGTTGTACTGGCTGGAGCTGACCTGGTCCAGGGAGGCGCTGTGCCCGGTGGACTCGGTGAGCTGCCCGCCGCCGGGCAGCGGTCAAGGTGCGTTCGGGTCGTCCACGAGGTCGAGGTCGAGCGGGACGAGCGTGGTGGAGGAGATCAGCTCGCGCAGCAGGTTGACCGTCAGCGTCAGCCCGACCGGTTCGCCCACCTCTTCGCGCAGCAACCCGTGGACACCGCTCGCGGCGAGGCGGCCGCGGACGCCCGCGATGGTGTGCTCCACGCGCTTGGTCGTCCAGTTGGCGGCTGGCCGCAGTTCCCGGAGCTGGTCGGCTGCCTGCTGCCGGGACAGCGGCTGCGGGTGCGGGTCGTGCAGGAGGTAGCGCCTGCCCAGGACGACGAGGGCCAGCCGTTCCTCCTCGGTGAGGCGCCAGCGCTTCGGCGGCTGGGTGATGTCGTTGGGGCGCGGGGCGAGTTGGCTCCCGCCCGCGTCGGCGACGTACAGCTCCACCAGGTGTTCGCGGCCCCGGGAACCGCGCAGGAACAGCGGCGTGTACCCGGGGGCGAGGGGGAGCGGTTCGCCGTCTCGGTGCAGCAGCGGGGAAGCGGGCAGGCGGATGGGGGAGCGACCGGTGTTGGTCACCCACCAGCGGCCGCCGCGGTGGTCGAGCACGCCGTGCTCGCGGCTGACGGTCACGTCGTTCTCCCCGACGCACACCTCCACCCGCGGTCGGTTGCGGCCGAACCGGACCCGCCTGCCCTCGCTCGGCTCGACGGTGACCCCACCGGTCAGCGTGAGCGCGGACAGCCCTCCGGGCGGGACCCGCGCCGCACCGAGCACCAGGCTCCGCACGGCAATCGGCTCCACGGGCGCGAACTGCATGTCGATCTCCCCAGGCGGTTGTGCGTAGTCCGACCACGATATTCCGGTCACCCGGGACCGGTCCCGAGCGGCGGGCCGGGGATCTGCCGCCGCCGCGGGTGGGCGCGCGAAACCCTGACGGGCAAAGGCCATCGCCCCTCGACTTGGCGGTTCGGGCTGTTACCTTCTCGCTCATGCAGCGTGGGGACATGATCGCGGGGCGTTACCGGCTGGAGGAGCAGATCGGTGCCGGGGGGATGGGTGTCGTCTGGCGGGCCACCGACTCCGAACTGCGGCGGGTGGTGGCGCTCAAGCGGTCCACCGGCGGGAACGACGCGCAGCTTCGGCGGGAGGCGCAAATGGCCGCCGGGTTGCAGCACCCGAACGTGGTCAGCATGTACGACGTGGTGGTCCACGGTGCCGACCGGTGGCTGGTCATGGAGTACTTCCCGGCGCGCAGCATCGCCGCCACCCTCGCCACCACCGGCCCGCTGACGCCGCGGGCCGCGGCCGGGGTGGGCGCGCAGATCGCCGCCGCGCTCGTGGCCATGCACGACCGCAGGATGGTCCACCGCGACGTCACCCCGGGCAACGTACTGGTGGCCGAGGACGGCACCGCCAAGCTGACCGACTTCGGCATCGCCCACTGGGCCGAGCTGACCAACACCGGCGACGCCAGGGTCGTCGGCACCCCCGCCTACATGGCGCCCGAGGTGGCCAACGGCACCCCGGGCGGCCCGGCCGCCGACGTGTTCTCCCTCGGGGCCACCCTGTTCGCCGCCGTGGAGGGCCACTCCCCGTGGGGACCGCCGAGCCACGACCCGCACGCCCAGCAGCGGCGGGCGATGGCGGGCGACCGCTGCCCCACCACCCGGGCCGGGGCGCTCGAACCGCTGCTGTCCGACCTGCTCGCCCACCACCCCGACGTCCGCCCGACCCTGCGCGCGGCCAAGGTGCAGTTGGAGGTGATCTCCGGGATCACCGTCCCGATCAACCCGATGGCGGGCACGGCGGACGGCGCGACCGTCCCGGTCGGCCCGCCACCGCGCAAGCGGGGTGTCCTTGTCGGGTCGGCACTCCTGGCCGCGGCGGTGGCGGCGGGAGCGGTCGTCCACGCGAACAGCGGCTCGTCCTCCCTCGCCTCCCCGCTGGTGGGAAACGGCAACGTGGGGGACAAGCGCACCGCCGACCCGTGCTCCCTGCTCGACCCGAACTCCCTCGCCCGGTTCGGCAACCACGTGGTGCGGAAGGACACCGAGTACGGCGAGTTCAACCGCTGCGGCATGACCGTGCGGCTGGGCAAGGAGGAGAAGGACGTCGGGGAGGTGTGGGTCCGGATCGTGAACCCCGACGAGTACCGATCCCAGCCCCACACCCCCGGGGAACTCGAGGCGGGCGAGTTTCCCCCGAGCGCAACGGCGAGTGCGAGCGCCCGATCACGCTCCCGGACGGCAACCGGGTCGTCGTCACCGCCCGGAACCAGGGCGGGCACCCGTCCGAGCTGTGCTCCATGGCCTCCGACGTGTCGGGCAGCGTGCTGTCCAAGCTCGGCCAGGCCACCCAGATCCCCCGTCGTGGCAAGCCGTTCGACCCGCGGTCCCTGGCGAACGCCGACGCGTGCGCCACCCTCGCGGAGGACGAACTGGCCACGGTGTTCACCACCCCGGTGGCACCGGAGCCCGACTTCGGCAA
Organism: Actinokineospora spheciospongiae; assembly: GCF_003182415.1. NCBI lineage: Bacteria > Bacillati > Actinomycetota > Actinomycetes > Pseudonocardiales > Pseudonocardiaceae > Actinokineospora > Actinokineospora spheciospongiae. Next base: position 398,066 of record NZ_QHCP01000004.1, read on the forward strand.
CTGGACCTGCTACTGGCAGACCGACTCCTTCGACCTCACGCTCGTGTTCAGCCGGGAGTGGCCCGAGGATGCCGATGACGACGAAACCACCGTCTCCACCGGGGTCGGCGAAGCTCACGTCGGCACCGACTCCAATGCGGACGAAGGCGCCACGGGGTGCGAGATCGAAATCATCCACCGCAGGTACGTCGAGCACACCGCGGTCAACGACGACTGGATGGAGGTCGCCACGCTCAGCCTGGACAGCGAGGACGGCAGCGTCCCGGAGGAAGCCCTGTGCGAGAAGGTGACCGCGCTCGGCCGGGTGATCGCCCCCCGGTTGCCCGGTCGCTGAGCGACCCACGGCTCCGCCACCCGGATCGGGGTCGACGACGTGCGGCCACTGCGGACCCAAGCCCGGGCGGGAACCCGCCCAGCGCGGTGGGTGTCCGCTTCGGGCGGTTCGCCTCCCCTGTGACGGAGGCGGTGTAACGCAACGGCGGGCCCGGGCAATACCGGTGGCATGGGGGATGACTTCCGACCGGCGAACAGGTCCGGCTTCTTCGCGCGCCACGGGAACGCGATCATCATTTCTGTCCTCGCCGCGGTCACGCTGGTGGTGGGTGTGCTGTCCGTGCGGCAGACCCACCCGGAACTGCTGTCCGGGTTGCTCGGCACCGGTCCTGGCCCCGCCGCCGCGGTGCCCGTGCCGGTGACGCCCACCGTCGACCTGGCCCACCCCTTCGCGGGCACCGCCGTGGAGGGGTGGGCCGACGGTGAGGCCGGGATCGTGGCCCCCGTCGCGGCGCCGCTCGCCGGGTTCACCCGGGCGCAGGTCGCCGACGCGCTCGACCGGGCCCGCCGGGCGCTGATCAGCGCCCGGATCGACCCCCGGGTCCTCCACGGCACCGACGTGCACCTGCTGGCCGACCAGTTCGCCGCGCCGAAGCGGGCCGAGGTGCTCGCCTCCCCGCACCTGCGCACCGCGATCGCCGAGGGCAGCACCCTGCTGGACGGGGTGCCGGTCAAGGTCACCGGCACCATGACCGTCCAGGCGGGCCGACGCGGCGAGCTGATCATCGACATGAACCACTCGTTCGCCTACGCCTTCACCCCGCGCAACCGGGCGGTGCTGACCGGACCGATGCAGATCATCAGCGTCGTCCGGGCCCAGTCCCAGTACGGCTTCTACGGCTTGGCCGACTGGCCGGGCGTCGGCCGGGGGCTGACCCCGTTGGACCACTCGCGGTTCTTCTACTCGATGAGCTGCTCGGCCGCGGTCCGGGGCCACCTGGCCCCGGCGGACGCCGAGCTGGTCAACCCGGGCGGCTCCACCCCCGAGGAGGACCGCAAGCGGATCTTCGACCCGTCGCTGCCGATGCCCGACCCCAAGGGAACCTGCTGACCGAGGGGGTCGTGACGCCGGAGAACTCCGAGGTGGTCAGCCTTCGCCCCCGGCCGCAGTGGGCGGAATCGTGGCTGCTCCCCCCACTTCCCGGGTGAGGTGGGCCTACTCGTCTGCGCGTTCCGTGGGAAGAATCCGGACGCCCCGTGCTCGGTGGTGATTGGTCACCACCGAGCACGGGGCGTTGTCAGGGCCTCCGGTCTGCCGGTTCGGCTCGTCAGCCGCCGATCTGCTGTCGAATCCAGCCCAGGTTCGCCGCGATGCCGGTGTAGAGGGTGGTGGTGGCGCACTCGCCGCCGTTGTCGCCGGGGCCGTGGGTTTCGCCGACCAGGGTCCAGTTGCCCCGGGTGCCCACGACGGCCGGGCCGCCGGAGTCGCCGTGGCAGGCCGAGTGGGCGCGGTCGCCGGAGACGCAGATGTCGGTGGACGTGCCGCCACCGGCGGCGCACCGACTGGCGGGCAGCAGGGTCAGGTCGATCTCCTGCAGCGTGGTCGGCGTGTAGCAGGACGGCCAGCTCAGGCAGCCCCAGCCCAGCAGGCGCACCGCTCCGCCGGGGGCGGGGTTCGCGGTGGCCATCCGCACCGGCGCCTGGCGCGAGGCGGTGGACAGGTGCATCAGCGTCAGGTCGGTGCCCGCCCGGTTGACCCGCCGGTCGACGCGCAGCAGTTCACCGCCGGAGTTCTTGTTGGTCGAGCCCACCCGGGCCTGGCTCGCGCTGCCGCAGTGGGTGGCGGTGACGACCCACTGCGGGGCCACCAGGCTGCCGCCGCAGCCGTTGCTCAACGAGACCATCCAGGAGTAGGTCTCGGTCGCGTTGTGCCCGCCTATGACGTTCGGCTGCATCCCGCCCGACGGTTCGGTAGAGGCCGAGGCCGAGCCCGCGATCGAGAGCACCGCCGCACCGGCGACGGCCAGGGCTGCGAGGAATCTGCGCATGAGAGCCTTCCAATCGGCGTGGGAACGCCGTGCAGGGGATGGGCGAGGACGATTCGCGAAATGTCGGTCCAGTGGAGGTGAAATCATCCCGGGTGCTTTCGCCTCCTGAATATGCACCAGCTCGCGATCCGGGCACAAGGTCACCGATCCCATTGCCTGGGAAGGATTTTCCCAGTTGGCCCGGGTGTTCGTCGACCTTATGGCGCACGCTTATGGCTCGGACGGCGGTCGGATTGTCCGGTTCGATCGGCGACGTCGTCCACCCGACGAAAGTAGTGCCGACACGTGCTCCGGCGTCCACCGATGTGCTTGCCCCGGTTTGTCGAAACCAACTTTTCCGCATCACCTCGTCCGCGAATGCCATTCGCACCGGTCGCGCCGTCGTCGGCGGCGCCCCTCGACGCCGCCCTGCCGAACCGCCCGCCCGCGATTACTGTGCGGGCATGCCCGCTCCCGGCCGGTCGTCTCCCGCCCTGTGCCCGTGGTGCGCGCCGAGGGGGGACCGCTGAGGTGGCCGGTGTCGTGGTGGTGGGGGCGGGGATGGGTGGGCTGGCCGCGGCCGCGCGCCTGGCCGCGCTGGGACACCGGGTGACCGTGGTGGAGCAGGGCGACACCCACGGCGGCAAGCTGGGCACCCTGCACCGGGACGGGTACACCTTCGACACCGGCCCGTCGCTGCTGACCATGCCGCAGGTCTACCGCGACCTGTTCGCCGCGACCGGGGCGCCCCTCGACACCGTGGTGGACGTGGTGCCGGTGGACCCGGTGTGCCACTACCGCTTCGCCGACGGCACCGAGGTCGACCTGCCGCACGCAGAGGAGGACGTGCCCGCGGCCCTGGCGGCGGCGTTCGGCGAGCGGTCGGCCGCGCAGTGGCGCCGGGTCATGGCCGACGCCGCGCACCTGTGGGGCCTGGTGGGCGAGTCGGTGCTGCAGCGCCCCCTGGGCGGGCTGGGCGACCTGGTGCGCCGCTCGGCCGACCCGCGCGACCTGGCCGCGATCGCGCCGTGGCGGACGCTGCGCGCGCTCGGCCGCGCCCGGTTCGACGACCCCCGGCTGCGGGTGCTGCTGGACCGCTACGCCACCTACAGCGGGTCGGACCCGCGCCGGATTCCGGCCGTGCTGAGCGTGGTGCCCTACGTCGAGCAGCACTTCGGCGGCTGGTACGTGCGCGGTGGCCTGCGGGTGCTGGGCGACGCGCTGGCCGACCGGTGCCGCGAACTGGGGGTGCGGTTGCGCTTCAACGCCCCGGTGACCGGCATCGACGCCACCCCGACCGGGGTCAGCGGCGTGCGGCTGGGCGACGGGGAGCGGATCGCCGCGGACGTCGTCGTGTCCGATGTGGACGCCGAGGTGCTCTACCGCGACCTGCTGCCCGCCCGGTCGGCGCGCCGACCCCGGCGGGCGCTGCGGCGCGCGGTGCCCTCGCTGTCCGGGTTCGTGCTGCTGCTCGCCCTGCGCGGGCGCACCCCCGGTCCGCGCCACCACCACCGCGTGCTGTTCCCCGCGGACTACGACGCCGAGTTCGACGCGATCTTCGGCCGCGCGCCGCGACCCGTGCCCGACCCCGCGGTGTACGTCTGCTCACCCGACGACCCCGCCGTGGCGCCCGAGGGTGACGAGGCGTGGTTCGTCCTGGTCAACGCCCCGCGCCAGGGCCCGGTGGACTGGCGGGCGCCCGGGCTGGCCGACGACTACGCCGACCGGGTCCTGCGGGTGCTCGCCGAGCGCGGGCTGGACGTGCGCGACCGGGTGCGCTGGCGGGAGGTGCGCACCCCGGCCGACTGGGAGCGCGACACCGGCTCGGTGGGCGGTTCGATCTACGGCACGTCGTCCAACGGGCCGCGCGCCGCGCTGCTGCGCCCGCGCAACCGCGGCCCCGTGCCCGGCCTGTTCCTCGTCGGCGGGTCGGCCCACCCGGGTGGCGGCCTGCCGCTGGTGGCGATGTCGGCCGCCATCGTCGCCGGGCTCATCGGACCGGCCTGACCCGCCCGCCCACGGTCATCCGGCGGATGACGAGCGCGGCGCCGATGAGCTGCAGGTGGGCGGGATCGGCCGGGTCCAGCGCGGTCAGCGCGACGGCCTTGCGCACCCGGTAGTCCACGGTGTTCGGGTGCACGTGGAGCCGCACGGCCGTCTGCCGCCGGTTCAACCCGAGCCGCAGGTAGGTCTCCAGCGTGACGAGCAGGTCCGGGTGCTCGTCGAGCGGCGCGAGCAGGGCGCGCAGCGCGCCGCTCGCCGCGGTCGGCCTGGTCAGTTGGTACTCCAGGACGACGTCTGCCAGCCGGTAGAAGCCGGGGCCGCGGCCGAACACACTCGCCAGTTCCAGGATCTCGCCCCCCTGGCGGACGGCTTCGGCGACGCCCGGGGGTTCCGCGGCGACTCCGGCGGCGGTCACCTCGACGCCCGCGGCGCGGCTGAGCCCGTCGACGACCGCCTCCGCCGCGGACCAGTCCTCGCCCGCGAGCAGTGCCGTGCCGCCGGTCGTGTCGAGGAGCGAGAGCACCGGTTCCCCCACCGCCGCCGCCAGTTCCTGCTCGGCCCGGTGGACCTTGCGCTGCGCGGCCATCGTGGCGTCCACGCCGGGCTCCGTCTCGTCCTCGTGCGCGGCGAAGGCCAGGCGCAGCACCAGGTAGCGCGGGGCGAGCCGGACACCGGCGCGGCGCGCGGGTTCCTCCAGCGGGTCGCCGCGCAGCAACGCCGACACCAGAGTGTGGCGGCGCTGCTGCTCGCCGCTGTCCAGCCTGCGGCGCTCCTCCAGGTAGGCCGCCGCCGAGGCGGTGCCCGCGCCGTGGATGTAGCCGAGCACGAGTTCGGTGAACGCCAGGACGTGGTCAAGGTCCTCGGGTCGCGCGTCGGCGACCATCGCGCGCCAGGTTTCGAGCATCCCCATGCTGTACGCGCCCATGACACCGTCGAGCGCCATCCCCTCGCCCGCGCGCCGGGCGGCCGACACCGTGATCGGCCCGACCAGCTCCCCGGGCGACGGCGCCGCCCGGTCGCGCACCGACTCGGCGAAGATCCGCAGGTTCTCCTCGGTGACCGCGGCGATGGTGTCGAGCAGCTCCGCACTCGAAAGCCGCTGGTAGGCACCGATTTCCCGGCCGAACCGCTCCACCAGCCGCCGCGCCATGCGGCGCCGCTCGGCGAACAGCCTCTGGTAGAGCACCCGGCCGCCGATGGTCAGCGCCTCGTTGTCATCAGTCACAACTCCCGTCTACCACTGTTGGGTCGGGGGCCGGTGTCGCCGCGGGCCGGTCTTGGTGAGGATTGACAAGACAGGGAAATCCGATGGGGAGAACGAGAGGAAAATCCATGGGGGTCAAGACCAAACGGGTGCTGCGGGCACTCACCACCCTGGTGCTGGCACTGGCGTCGGTGACGTCGCTGTCGAGCCAGGCGTCGGCGGCGGGCGGGCGCGACGAGCGGGCCACGTTCGTCAACTTCTGGGGGCGGCTCGACTACGAGGTCCACCTGCCGCCGTCCCACCGGCCGGGCACGCCGCTGCCGGTGCTCGTCGCCCTGCACGGGTGCGACATGACCGGCTACGGGGACAACTCGATGAAGGCCATGACCCGGTTCAACGACCTCGCGGACGCCCGCGGGTTCATCGTCGTCTACCCGACGCAGAACCGGCTGTGGAACATCAACGGCTGCTGGAACGGGCTGCTGCCGGGCAACCAGAAGCGCGGCAGCGGGGAACCGTCGCTGCTGGCGGGCGCCACCCAGGCCGTCGTGGCGCGGTACGGCGCCGACGCCGAGCGGGTCTACGCCGTCGGGGCGTCCGCCGGTGCCGCGATGGCCGTGGTCCTCGGGGTCACCTACCCGGACGTCTACGCGGCGATCGGCAGCCTCGCCGGTGGCGAGTACGCCGCTGATCGGGTCATCCTGGGCGGTCGGGACAAGGTCAGCCCGGTCGACACCGCGAAACTCGCCTACGCCGAGATGGGCCCGCGGGCCCGGCAGGTGCCGACGTTCATCATGCAGGGCGACGCCGACACCACCGTCGAACCGGTCTTCGGCGACCGCCTGGTCACGCACTGGGCCGCCATCGACGACCTGGCCCGGGACGGCGTGCTCGACGGCGACGTCGACGACGTGGCCGACTCCCGGCAGCGCGTGGTGGAACCGGGCGCCTACCCGTACGTCAAAACGGGCTACACCGACGCGGGCACCGGCGAACTGCTGATCGAGAAGTACAGCGTCGAGGGCCTCGGACACCGGTGGCCCGGTGGCGGGGAAGGCGCCTACGCCGACCCGATCGGGCCGGACCTGAGCACCCTGGTGTGGGACTTCTTCAGCGGCCGCTCACTGCCGTAGTCCGACCGGTGTCGACCGGGGCAGGCGGCCGGTGACCCACGGGGGGTCTGGCCGCCTGCCCCCGCAGCCCGGGTGAAAAAACTCCCACCGGCCGGGTTCGGCGAATGGGCTCCGGTCGACGGTCCACCTGCGACGACGATCTTCGACAGGTGAAACTGTTCTCGCGGGGCAGGCAGGCCGCGGCGGAGCCGGTCACCGCACGGGACCAGGTGCTCGGGGCGTTGTGCCCACCGGTGCCCGCGGTGCCCTGCCGGCCGCGGTGCGCAGCCCGGTGGGCCTCTGGCTCACCGCAGTGGAAGCCTTGCTGCTCCAGGAGAATTCGCGGCCTCGACCGCCGACCCGCTGGTGCGCGGACCAGCCCACCGCCGCGCGGTCGCCGAACCGGCGGCGCGGGCGAACGAAGACCTCTGAGGCAGCACGACGAGTCCGCTGTCGGACGGCAACTCCCACCGGATCGCCACCTGCGGCAGCTCATGGCTCCGGACCGACTACGTCGGTGTTCGTCGTCACCCGCTGAGCCGCCCTCGGGGTCACCGGGTTCCGCGCCGCCGCCGGTCCAGGTCGGCGGCGGCGCGGAACCACGCCTCGCCCCACGGGCGCAGGCCCGAGGGCGGGACGCCGAGCGCCTGCACGATCCGGTCGAGCGCGTCGACCGGGGGGAACGCCCGCCCGCTGACGTAGGTGTGCACGGTCGAGCGGGGCAGGCCCGCCCGCCGCGCGAGGGTGCTCAGGCCGACCCGCGCCTTGCCGGTGCCCCGGGCCGCCCGCCGCCGCAGCAGGTCGAGCTGTTCGACCAGCCCCGCCTCGTCGGTGACCCGGTCGGGGTCCGGGCACCACTGCTGTTCGAGCACCCCCATCAGCTCACGAGCACGCAGGTGGCGCGGTTCTGCCAGTTCACGCCGCCGAGCCGCAGGTCCGCGCTCTGGTCGACCCAGGTGCTGTGCGCCCCGCCGCGCGGGCAGTCCCGCGCGTCGTACACCATCACGTCGCACTGGCTGTAGGTGTGCACCGAACCGGCCCGGTTGTCCCAGCCCCACCCGGCCAGGTTGTAGAGCCCGTTCACGTCCCCGGTGGTGGCGGTGCAGTTCCCCAGCCGGTAGAAGGTGATGCAGGCGCCGGAGTACCCGGCGTTGTCGTAGAGGGTGTACTCGGCGACCGAGCCGGACACCCGCCCGACGGCCTGGCACGCCACCGCCGGGGCCTGCGCCGCCACCTGGGCCGACGCCGCCTGCGGCCCCACCGCCAGCGCCGCCGCGGCGGTCAACGCCACCCCGGCCACCTTCGCCACCCCGCGCGCCACCCTGTTCCCGATCATGTTCGGCTCCCTCGTCCGTTCGGCTTGCGCTGTGCGGCCATACTGGGGCGCGGGCACTGCGGATCGCTTGCGGCGTTTCCGCATTCCGCGGGTCAGGGGCGGTACGGGGGAGGTGGCGGCGTGTTGCGCCTGCTCGGGGAGGTGGCGGTCCACGCGGGCGGGCACCGGGTGGACCTGGGGCCCGCGAGGCAGCGGTGCCTCCTCGCCGCGCTCGCCCTCGACGCGGGCCGGGTGGTGCCGGTGGACCAGTTGGTCGAGCGGGTCTGGGCCGAGGACGTGCCCCGGCGCGGCCGGGCGACGCTGCACAGCTACCTGTCGCGGCTGCGGCAGGCGCTCGCGGGCGTGGACTGGCTCGAGATCGCCCGCAGACCCGGCGGCTACGCGCTCGTCACCACCGGGGCCCGCGCCGTCGACGTGGTCGCCTTCCGCGACCTGTGCGCGCGGGCCCGGTCCGAACCCGACCCCGCCGAAGCCGCCCGGCTGCTCACCGACGCGCTGGACCTGTGGCGCGGGGAGGCGCTGACCGGCCTGGACAGCGCGTGGGCCGCCGTCGAACGCGCCGGGCTCGACGAGGAGCGGATCGCGGCCCAGTGCGACCTGGTCGACGCGCGGTTGCGGACGGGCCACGGCGAACACCTGGTGGCCGAGCTGGCCACCAGGGTCGCCAACCGGCCCCTCGACGAGCGCGTCGCCGGTCAGTACATGCTCGCGCTGCACCAGGCCGGGCGCACCGCCGACGCGCTGGCGCACTACCGCCGGATTCGCGACCGGCTCGTCGAGGAGCTCGGCACCGAGCCGGGCACCCGGCTCCAGCAGTGGCACGGCACCCTGCTGGCCGCGGGCCGGGCCCCGACGATCCCGCCCGCCGCGCTGTGCCGCCAGTTGCCGCGCGCCCCCCGGCGGTTCGTCGGCCGCCACCGGGACTTGGCCCGGCTGGACGCCGCGCTGGCAGGCGTGGACCCCGGCGCACCGGTGGTCATCTCGGCCCTCACCGGCGCGGGCGGGATCGGCAAGACCTGGCTGGCCCTGCACTGGGCGCACCGGCACGCCGACCGCTTCCCCGACGGCCAACTGTTCGTCGACCTGCGCGGCTTCAGCCCCGAGGGGGCGCCCCTGCCCGCGGCGGCCGCCGTCCGCGGTTTCCTCGACGCGTTCGGCGTGGAGCCCGCGCGCATCCCGGTCGACCCGCACGCGGCGGCCACCCTGTTCCGGGGGCTGGTCGCGGGCAAGCGGGTGCTGGTGGTGCTGGACAACGCGGCGGACAGCGCCCAGGTCGCGCCGCTGCTGCCCGACAGCGACCGCTGCACGGTCCTGATCACCAGCCGCACCGTCCTCACCGGCCTGCTCACCCGGCACGGCGCGGGTCACCTGCCGCTGGACGTGCTCTCGGCCGGTGAGGCGCGGGCACTTCTCGCCGACCGGATCGGCACCGACCGGGCGACGGCGGAGGCCGAGGGGCTGGACCGGCTCGTCGAGCTGTGCGGCGGCTTCCCGCTGGCGCTGAGCCTGGTCGCCGCCCACGCGCTGACCCGGCCGCGGCTCACGCTGGTGGGCTTGGCCGCCGCGCTGGGCGACCTCGGGCTCGAAGCGCTCGCCGACACCGACCCGGCCGCCAACCTCCGGGCGGTGCTCTCGCTGTCGCTCACGGTGCTCACCCCCGAGCAGGCCACCGCCTACGCGCTGCTGGGCACCGCGCCGGGCCGCGACATCGGCCTGCCCGCCGCCGCGAGCCTGCTCGGCCTGCCCGAGACCGCCGCGGCGGCGGTGCTGCGCGCCCTGGAACAGGCGTCGCTGCTCACCGGCTCGGACACCGGGCGCCACCGGATGCACGACCTGATCCGGCTGCACGCGGGCGAGACCGCCCAGGACCTGCCCGCCGACGTCGTCACCGCCGCGCTGGACCGGTTGACCGACTTCTACCTGCACACGGCGCGCAACGCCGACGCCGTCTTCAACCCCGACCGCCCCTCGCTGGACCTGGCCCCACCGGTGGCGGGCTGCGCCCCGCTCACCGCCGAGGACGACGCCGCGGCCACGCGCTGGTTCAGCGCCGAGCGCGACAACCTGCTCGCCACCCAGCGGGCGGCGGCGGACCGGCAGCTCCACCGGGTCACCTGGGGCCTGGCGGGCGCGCTGGAGACCTACCTGCGCAGGCGCGGCCACCTCCGCGACCGGCTCGCCGTGTGGACGGCCGCGGTGGACGCCGTGGCCCACCTGTCCGACCCGACCGCGCACGTGCGCGCCCACCGGCTGCTCGGCCGCGCGCACGCCGACCTCGGGCAGCACGACGAGGCGGGCCGCTGCCTGCGGGCCGCGCTGGCGCTGGCCGAGCACCACGACGACGACCTCAACCAGGCCCACACCCACCGGACCCTCGCCTCCGCCGCGATGTCCAGGGGGGACAGCCACCAGGCCCGCGACCACGCCGAGCACGCGCTGCGCATCTGCCGCACCCTCGGCGACCCGCTGTGGGAGGCGGGGGCGCTCAACGCGGTCGGCTGGTACGCCGCGATATCCGGCGACCTCGCCGCGGGGCGCGAGCACTGCCGGGAGGCCTACGACCTGTTCCTGCGCCACGACAACACCGAGGGGCAGGCGACCACCCTGGACAGCCTCGGCTACATCGCCCACCACAGCGGCAGGCACGCCGACTCGGTCGACCACTACCTGACCGCGCTCGCCCTCCTGCGCGAAATCGGCTCCGCGGCGGAGGAAGCGGACACCCTCGACCGGCTCGGCCACGCCCACGCGGCACTCGGGCAGCACGATCGAGCGCGTGCGGCCTGGCAGAGCGCGCTGGGCAGGTACGAGGAGCAGGGCCGCGAGGGCAACGCGCGCGAACTGCGGGCACTGCTCCACTCCGCCCGAGTGGACACGCCTGCGGAGGGGGCGGGCGGGTAGACCGCAGGCGCGCCGCCGCAGAGGTGCGCGCCACTCGAACGAGTGAATCCTCTTCGGTCGGCGGCCATCGCCCGGGAAAGCGGACGGTTCTGTCGGTGGTCTGGGGCATCCTGGTTTTCAGGTCGACCGGGGGAGTGAGATGTCCGCAACCGTCGAATGGCAGGCACAGCACCGAAAACGGCTGCCGGTGGTCGCGCTCGCCGTGCTGGCGGTCGTGCTGCTGCCCGCGTGGACCGCGGCCGTGTCCACCGCGGACAGGGCACCCGCCTACGACCACAGCCGGGCGAAGGCGACCCGTGCGGCGGTCCTCGCCGATCCCTCCGCCACCGAGGTCGCCGTCAAGTTCCGCGCCGACCGCGCCGTGCGCGTCCGGGACCGGCGGCCGGTGGCCCAGGACGCGCGGGACGCCTCGGCCGTGCGGACCGTGCTGAGCAGGCACCCCGGCGCGTCGATGCGCCCGATGACACCGCTCCCGGAAGACGTCGTCACCGGGGAACGCCTCCGGCTGGAGCAGCGCGCCGACCGAGAGCTGCCCGACCTCAACTCGTGGTTCACCATCACCGCGCCCGGCGGCGCCGGGGCGCTGGTGGCCGACCTCAACGCCCTGCCCGCGGTCGAGATCGCCTACACCCCACTGCCACCGCGGTCACCCGCGGCCGACCCGTTCCGCCCGAACCAGGTCTACCGCAACACCGTCGGCGCGACCGCGGGCACCGGGATCGGCGCGGACGCGGCCAACGCGCGGCCCGGGGGCGGGGGCGAGAACGTCACGGTGACCGACATCGAGGCCGGGCACGCGGACCGGGTCGCCGTCCGCCCCGGCGCGATCGCGGCCGGGCGGACCCACGCGCTGGCGGTGATCAGCGACGCCGACGTGCCCTCGGCCGACCGCACGGTCCGCGCCTGGGGGGCCAACGGGAGCGGCCAGCTCGGCACCGGCACGACAGCGGGCAGCTCGGTGTTCACGCAGGTCCCGGGGCTCGCGGGCGTCGAATCGGTGGCGGCGGGCACCGACTTCTCCGTCGCGCTCACGACCGACGGCACGGTGTGGACCTGGGGGGCCAACGACCTCGGCCAGCTCGGCCTCGGCGACACGACGGCCAGGCAGGCGCCCGTGCCGGTCCCCGGGCTCGCAGGCGTCAGGAGCATCAGCGCGGACGACGCCCACGTGCTCGCCGTCCGCTCCGACGGCACGGTCCGCGCCTGGGGCGACAACTCCCACGGCCAGCTCGGCGCACCGCCCGCCGGGGTGCCGTTCAGCACGACCCCGATCGCGGTCGACGACCTCTCCGGCGTCTCGACCCGGCCGGGCGGGGTCGCCGCGGGCCGCGACCACTCGGTGGCGCTGCTGGACGACGGCACCGTGCGCGCCTGGGGTGCCAACGACAGCGGCCAACTCGGCGACGGCTCCACCGCGGGCAGCGCCACACCGGTCGCGGTGACGGACCTGGGCGCCGTCGCCCAGGTCGGCGCGGGCGGCGGGCACAGCGTCGCGCGGCTGCTCGACGGAACGCTGGTGGCCTGGGGCGACAACTCCCACGGCCAGGTCGGTGACGGGACCACCACCACGCGCCTCACCCCGGTCCGGGTCGACGACCTCGACTCGGCCACGGACGTGGCCGCGGGCGACCAGCACACCGTCGCCGTCACCGAGGGCGGCGCGCTGTGGGCGTGGGGCGCGAACGGCAGCGGCCAGCTCGGCACCGGCGGCACGGCGGACGCGTCCTCCCCGTCCGAGGTGCGGTCCCCGCCCGGCGACACGGCCACCCGGTCGCTGGTGGGCGCGGGCACGGCGTTCAGCCTGGCCGTCGGCGCTGACGGCGCGCTGTGGGGCTGGGGGACCAACGGCAGCGGTCAGCTCGGCGACGGGAGCACCACCGGCAGCCCGGTGCAGAAGCGCGCGGCGAGCCTGCGCAACCTGTGGAACACCTGCCACGAGGACCTGGCCGACCGCCCCGCGCCGGTGCGCTTGCAGACGATGGTCTCCTCGCCGTGCACCCCCGCGGGCGTGCACGGCACCGCGGTCATCGGGATCGTGGCGGCCCAGGCGGACAACGGCCTCGGCGTCGCCGGAATCCTGCCGCGGGCGCGGTTGCAGCTCGCCAGCGGCGCCGAACCCGGCTCGATGACCCTCGCCAGGCAGCACTCCGAGCCCGGCGACGTGATCCTCGTCGAGATCTCGTCCTACGACCGCGAGACCGGCGGCTGGTACCCGTGGGAGGTCGACCCGGCGGTCTACGACGAGGTCGTCCTGGCCACCGCGGCGGGCATCACCGTCGTGGAGGCCGCGGGCAACGGCGGCAACGACCTCGACGACCCCGACGACCCACTGGCCCGCACCGTCATGGACCGCCCGGACTCCGGTGCCATCGTCGTCGGGGCCGGAGAGCCGCCCGACATCCCCGGCACGGCCGAGTGCGTGCCCGGCAGGCCCGCCGAGCGCACCTCGATGCCCTTCTCGACCCACGGGTCGCGCGTTGACCTCCAGGCGTACGGCAGGTGCGTCGCCACCCTCGGCGGCGGTCTCGACCCGCTCCAGGACCTGACCCCGACCGAGACCGACCCGAACCGGGTGTACTGGAGCAACATGAACGGCACCTCGGGCGCCTGCCCCATCGTGGTCGGCGCGGTGGGTGTGGTGCAGAGCATCGCCCAGGAGTCCGGACCCCCGCTGACGCCGGTGCGGGTCCGCCAACTCCTCAAGGCCACCGGCGCCGCGCAACCGGCCGCCGACCCGCGCCACATCGGCCCCCAACCGAACCTGGAGGCCGCCATCGCCGCCCTCCGATGAATGTCCACGCTGGACGAGACCGGTGCGTCATGTGAAAAGAACTCCGAAACCGGGATGAAATCGATCTTGGGGAAGTTCGCGGTGTCGTCCAATCGTCGATGAAACCCCCCGATCGTGGTATCGGAAAATGAAAACATGTCCTTGTCTGCCTGGGATTGGGTGTGCGCGAACCGGGGTATCCCACTGCCACGGAACCGGCGGATGGAAAAGATCTCCTGCCGCCGGCTGGCTTCTCCACGGCACAGGAAAGGAACCTGCGATGTCCGAAGCCGACGTCATGCCCCTGCGCACCGCCTTGGCCAAGGTTCGTGTCGCGAAACCGCAGGACAAGCCGAAGGCGGCGTCGGACGCGGGCAGGCTCGCGATCGACGTGGTGCGGGAAATCGACGACAGGCGGATCGCCAAGCAGTTCGTCGACCTGTTCGAACACGACCTCCGGGAGGTCGTCGAGGAGGACGGGATCGCGGAAGCACCCAGGGCTTCCGCCTGACCCCAGTGGTGCGCCCGGCGGTATCCGGAACTCCGGTTCGTGCGGGGTTCCACCGAATGGAGTTCGGGCAGCGGCTCCGGTGTTCGCCATTGCGGAGCGGAAAGTTCTTCGTCACGACGTCACCGGCTGTTCAGTTGCCGTCGCGGGCGAGGTTGTCGAGGCGGCGCAGTTCCGCGCGCAGGCTGTGCGGGGCGGTTTCGAGCAGTTGTCGGATCGTCTCCCCGGCGAGCGGGGCGTAGCGGAGCACGTCCTCCGCTGTGCGCTCCAGTTTCAGCAGTTCCAGCAGCGCGGGCACGTGGTCCTGGCGGCAGGCCCGCGCGTGGGCCACCGCCAGGTAGAGGTCGGCCTGTTCGTCGGCCGGGTGCTGGTTGTCCACCCTGATCTTCTCGGCGAGGTCGACGGCGAGGTCGACGTGACCGAGGCGGATCATCGAGCGCACCTCGCCGATCTGCGCGGAGACCGGGCCGAACACCGGGTGGCCCGTCAGGACCTGCCGCTCGGCCAGCTTCTCCGCCCCCCGCAGCATTTCCTGGCAGGTGGTCACGTCGTTGGCCTGGGCCGCGGCTTCGGCTGCCAGCAGGTGCAGGGCGCCTTCTGCGGCGTAGCGCTGCCGGGCGGGCACCGGGGCGCAGGCGAGCGCTTCCAGCGAGGCGAGCGCCAAGCGCTGGGCGTCGGCGGCGAAGCCGAGGCCGAGCAGGGAGCGGGCCGCGCCGTGCCCGCCGACGCCGGTCAGGACGGCGTCCTCGGCAGGCAGGGTGAGCGCCAGGCACTGCGCCGCCGCGACGTGGGCGAGCCAGTGCTCGTTGGCGTGGCTGAGCACCGCGCGCGCCAGTTGCAGGGCCTGCACGTGGGCCCGCCGGGCGCCGGGCAGCTCGCGCGGCTGCTTCCCGGCGCACCACGTCATGGCTTCGCGCGTCCCGTTCAGCAGCGAGGCGACGTCGTGCGCGATCGCCCCCAGGTTCCGGCCCGGCGCGTGCCACCGCGACCAGACACCGGCGACCCGGCGGTCGAGCACGGGCACCCTGGGCGGCCCCGGGACCCGCGATCCTCCCTCCCGCACGCCGAGGAGCGAGCGCCAGAGCAGGTGGACGAAGTCCTGGCGCCCGGCCGGTCGGGCGTCGAGGTCGAGACCGGTCGGCAGGTCGACCAGTTCCGACCAGCTCTCCACCCGCAGCGCCTCGGCGATGCGACCCAGCACCTCCAGGCTGTCCAACGGGCGCATTCCCTTTTCGATCTGCCTGAGCCATTCCTGGCTCCGCCCGATCAAACCGGCCAGTGTTCTCCTGGACAGTCCTTTCGACCGGCGACGCTGCTCGATCTTCCTGCCGTCAGGCACAACGCGCATGGGAATGGGCCATCCCTCTACGGCGAGTGGGCGAGTTCGGTCGGAAAATCATCATCCGCTGATCCGATGGTGCGGGCTAGCGCCTAACGGGTGTGATCCTCGACTTAGGGTTTGCCTCACCTCGCGCTCGAACCGCGTAAGAAGAACCCGGTGAAGTATGAGGTGGTGACAAGTGCGGGCTTCCGATTGGGAATCTGTAACTCACCTCACAACTCCCGCGCTGATGTGCGGGCGCGGATCAATGCGCCCGCGGGACCGCCGGGTACTTTTCCGGTGCCCGGCCGCGTTCCCGTCCGGGGTCAGCCCGCCTGCCACAGCGCCGGGTCGTGGCGCAGGATCTCGGTCATCCGCCTGCGCAGTGCGGGTGAGGGCTCCAAGCCCAGTTCCCGCGAGATGCGCTCGCGGTGGCCGTGGAACGCCTGGACGGCTTCGACCTGCCGCCCGCAGCGGTACAGGGCGACCATGAGCTGCTCGTGGAACTTCTCCCGGAACGGGAAGACCATGGTCAGCTCGCGCAGCTCGGCGACGACGTCCTGGTGCCTGCCGCTGGTCAGCGCCGTGTCGACCAGTGCCTCGAACAACGCCATCCGCGACTCCTGGAGCCGGGCGCGGGCCAGGTGGCCGCGCAGCCCCAGTTCCAACCCCTCGAAGGGTTCGCCGCGCCACAGCCGCAGGGCGGCCCTGGCCAGTTCCGGCACCTCGCCCGCGGCGGTGCGCCGCCGCCGGTGGGCGGTCGCGGCCAACCCCTCGTAGTCCTCGACGTCGAGACCGACGCCGGTCATCCGGAGCCGGTAGCCGCCCTGCTCGGCCGCGATGTCGATGCGATCACCGACGCCCCAGCGGGCCAGGTCCCCGCGCAGCCTGCTGACGTGCGCGTGCAACGAGCCCACCGCCCCCGCCGGGGGGTCGCTCGGCCACACCTCGTCGACCAGGCACTCCCGGGAGACGAGGTCGCCCGCGTTGACCACCAGCACCACGAGCACCCTGGCCCGCAGGGACGACCGCACGACGACCTCCCGCCGCCCGGTTCCGATCACCATCGGGCCAAGACACCGGACCTGCATGCACATCCTCCTCCGCCTGCCCCACCCGACCTCATCCTGACGCGGGCCCGCCCGGTGGTGAGCCAGCACCGCAGCGGTGGCCGGCGGCAATTGGACGTGAAACAAGTTCCCAACAGCGCGGGTGTTCCATCACCGACAGTCGCCGGTTCCGCTCGCATATTCCCCCGCTCCCCCAGGTGAGCGGACGCCTGTCACCGAACGTGCCTGTCGGTGGGATGTCAGCGGGCGCGTCCGGAATTCGTCGGCCCGTCGTCGGAGCCGTTCCCTAGCGTCAAGCACGACCTCGACCGGTGATCCGCGCGTTCGGGGAGCCCCCGGCCACCCGGGCGGCCCCAGGACGCGACCGAGAGCGAAGGGACCCGACCGGGTATGAGCAGGGATTCGACGCCACCCCCGCCCGCGCACCACCGCTCGGGCCGCGGGCACCCCGTGGTGCTGATCCACGGCCTCGGCGGGACGTGGCCGATCTGGCGCCCCGTCCTGCGGTTGATCGAGGAGCACTGCGACGTCCTGGCGCCGACGACGGCGGGGCACTGGGGAGCCCGGTGGCACGGCCCGGTGCGATCGCCGATGCCGGAGGTCATGGCCGACGAGGTGGAGGCCTGGATGGACCTGGCCGGGTTCCGGCAGGCGCACGTCGTGGGCCACTCCCTGGGGTCGTGGGTGGCGCTGGAACTCGCCCGCCGCGGCCGGGCGCTGTCCACGACCGTCCTGTGCCCACCGGTGGCGTGGCGGCACGCCTGGCACCGGGCGCGGCTGATCGCGCAGCTCAGCTCGATCTTCCTGGCCGCCCACCTGACGATCCCGTACGCGCCGTTCCTGATGCGGTGGGCGCCCGTGCGCCACACCGTGTTCCGCTCGGTGGTGGAACGGGTGGACACCCTGTCCGCGGACGACGCGGTGGAGGTGCTGCGCGGGTTCGTCCGCGCCGACGCGTACTGGCCCGCCATGCGGGGGCTGGTCGGGTCGGCGGGCGTGCGCCCGGTCGACGGCCGCGCCCACGACGTCCACGCCGCCTGGGCGCTGGAAGACCGGATGGCGCCCGCGGCGGTCTACGCGAAGCCGCTGGTCGACCGGGTCGGGGTCATGACGCACAGCGTCATCCCGAGGAGCGGTCACCTGGCCCTGTGGGAGAACCCGCACGCCGTCGCCGAGCTGATCCTGGACCGCGTCGGCGCGGTGTCGCGGCGACCGCCACCGGTCCGCGAACGATGACCCCGCTGCCCGACCCCACCGGGAGCCCGGTCGGTGCCGGGCCCGCCGCGTTCACAACCCCACTGGCCGAAGGAGCGGACGTGCACAGCCACCACAGCAGGAAAGTCGCCGACAGCGGGAAAGTAGTCGACAGCAGGGTGTTCGTCGACGAGGTCCCCCCGGGCGCCGACTCCGGGATGACCGGCATGGAGGCGGTCATGTGGCGCACGGGGCGCGAGCCCCTGCTGCGCTCGCCCATCGTGCTGGTGCACGTGCTCGACTCGGCGCCCGACTGGTCCCGCCTGGTCGAGGAGTGGACCAGGCTGACCGTCCAGGTCCCCCGGTTGCGGGAACGGGTGGTCGAGCCCGCGGGTGGGATCGGCACCCCGCGCTGGGCACCCGACCCGCACTTCGAGTTCGACCACCACCTGCACCGGGTCCGGCTGCCCGCCCCCGGCGACCTCAGGCAGCTACTGGACCTGGCCCAGCTCATGGAGCGCACCCCGTTCGACCCCTCCCGCCCGCTGTGGGAGGCGGTGCTCGTCGAGGGGCTCGACGGCGACCGGGCCGGGTTCCTCCTCAAGCTGCACCACAGCAGCATGGACGGTCTGAGCGTGCAGCGGATGATGTCGCTGGCCTTCGGCCGCGCACCGGACGAGCGACCGGGACCGGGACGGCTGCGGGTGCTCGAACCGCTGGACGGCGAGGACCGCGAGCGGCACGGCCTGCTGGGGCGCTCGGCGGCCGTGCTGGGCGAGGGTCGCAGGCTGGTCGGGCGGGTGCTGCGGCAACCGTTCGGCACTCTCCTGCACGCGCAGCGGCTGGTCGATTCGGCGTTCCGCGTCCTGCTCCCCGGCCTGGGCGATACCTCCCCGCTACTGGCCCGGCGGAGCACCTCCCGGCGGTTCGACGTGTTGGAGGTCCCCCTGGACGTGATGCGGGAGACCGCTTCGCGCCACGGGGTGTCGGTCAACGACGTGTTCGTCGCCACGGTGCTCGGCGGGATACGGCGCTACCACGAGGGGCACGGCGTCACCCTCGACACGCTCCCCGTCGCGATCCCCATCGCGATGGAGAACGGTGCCCGCTCCAGCGGGAACAGCTTCACCGTCGGCCGGTTCCCCGCCCCGGTGGGGGAAACCGACAACGCCCGCCGGATGCGCGTGGTGAGCGACCTGATCGCCTCCGCCCGCGCCGAGGAGGCGGCGGCGGCCCCGGTGCACCTGGCCGAACTGCTCGTTCCTCTTCCCACCCCGGCCGTCATCCCGCTGTTCCGCCGCGTGGCAGGCGCTCACGACGTGCAGCTCAGCAGCATGAAGGCGTTCACCGAGCCGGTGTACCTCGCCGGTGCGCGGGTCCAGCGGCTGTACCCGTTCGGCCCGCTCCCCGGGGGCGCGATCTCGGTGACGATGGTCTGGTTCGACGGGAACTGCTGCATCGGGGTCAACCTCGACCCCGCGTCCGTCGCCGAGGCCGGGATGCTCGTCCGCTGCCTGGAAGTGGAGTTCGAGGCGGTGGTCGACGCGGTGCGCAGGGCCGGGCGGTGACCCCACCACCGGCGTGACCGGTTCCCGTCCTCCCCGGCCGAGACCCGGAACGACCCAGACCGATACGAGAGGTGCGGTGTGATGGCACAGTTCGACACAGGTGGGCGCACTCGCTGGGGGCGCTTCGCCGGAACCCTCGGGGCGGGACTGGCCGGGGCGGCGGTGCTGGTGCTCGGCATGGCCCAGGGCGCTGTCGCGGCGTCCTTCGCGGTGTCCGGCGTCAGCTTCAAGGTGAGCGCCGACAAGCTCGTGGGCGACGGGTTCGTCCAGCTCGTCGGGGTGGACCAGGGGTCGGGCGCGGCGCACCCGGTCGCGGTGAGCGGGTTCCGCGGCGCGGTGCTGGACAACTTCTGCCAGTCGGTGCTGCTGCGCTCGGTCCCCGTCGTCGGGGACATCACCCTGGTCATGGTCTCCGCGGGCCCGGGCGGGATGGCCGCCACCGACCTGGTCATCGGCGTAGCCGGGCTCAGCGGCGACCTCACCCTGGTCAGCCCGCAACTCGGCGTCGACGCGGCCCGCCTGGACAGGGGGCCGGTCAAGGGCAACCCCGGCAGCTTCGGCCTCCAGGCCGACCGGGCCACGATCGTGGGACTGCGCCAGACGTCCTGGAGCACCAGCGCGCAGACGATCCGGCTGAAGAACATCGACCTCTCGTTGCGCAGGGGTGACCAGGGATGCTTCTGACCGGCGCGTGGACCCCGACCCTGGCGGGCCTGCGCCCGGCGGCCCGCCGCTGGGCCGCGGCGGCGGGCGGGCAGCGCAGGGTGTTCGCCCGCTGGCGGCGGGGCCGCCCCTTCCGCGCGGGGGTGTTCCTGCTGCTGTCGGCGGTGGCCATCGCGGTACCGCCGTACGCCACCTTCCGCCTGGGCGACGCCGTGATCTCCATCAGGACCCTCGGCGGTGTCTCGGCGCTGCTGATCGGCGCCCTCATGGCGATCTGCGGCCTGTCGCTGTGGGTGCGACCGCAGTACCGGATCGCCGCGGGCACCACGGCGGCCCTGCTCTCGCTCGTCGCGCTGGTGACCAGCAACCTGGGCGGGTTCCTGGTCGGCACCCTCAGCGGCCTCATCGGCAGCGCTCTCGCCCTGGCCTGGACCGACCGACCACGAGCGGGGCAGGGGGCAGCCGGGCAGCGGTGGTGGCGGTCGGTGCCCGGCGCACCGGGGGAACACTGAGATCCACCTCCGTGCGAGCGGGCGGAGAGCCCCGGTGGGCCGGTGTCGCATCTGGACCCCGCGAACGGTGGCCCGCCTGGACCGGGTGCGTGCCCACCGGAACGTGTCGCGGGCACGACCACCACCGCCACCGAGCCGCGTCACAGTGTGCTGCGGCACAGCGCGGTATCGACTACGGTCAGTGCGTCAGGCCCTTGCCTGTGGTGTGCCGGGAAGCCTGGTCGGCGCCTGGATGACCGCACCCCTGGAGGCGCCCGTGGCCGACGAGAACCCCATGCCCGACCCCGCTCCGCAGCGCCCGCCCGGTGCCACGGCCCGCGCGCTCGACCGGCGGTCCTGGCCGGAAGCCAGCCGCGCCGCCGACATCCTCCGCAAGGAGACCGTCGGCGGCGTGCTGCTGCTCATCGGTGCGCTCGTCGCCCTGGTCTGGGCGAACTCCGCGTGGGCCGACTCCTACACCGCCCTGCGCGAGCTGCGGGTGGGGCCCGCGGCCTGGCACCTGGACCTGTCCCTGGGGACGTGGGCGGCGGACGGGCTGCTGGCGATCTTCTTCTTCGTCGCCGGGCTGGAGCTCAAGCGCGAGTTCGTCTCTGGTGACCTGCGCGACCCGCGCCGGGCGATCGTGCCGGTGGCCGCCGCGGTCGGCGGCGTCATCGTCCCCGCCGTCGTCTACGCCCTGGTCAACATCGGGAACCCGGGGGCGCTCGGCGGCTGGGCGATCCCGACCGCCACCGACATCGCGTTCGCGCTGGCCGTGCTCGCGGTCATCGGGCACAGCCTGCCCTCGGCGCTGCGCACCTTCCTGCTCACCCTCGCCGTCGTCGACGACCTGATCGCGATCGTCATCATCGCCGTGTTCTACACCGACGACCTGTCGATCGGGCCGCTGCTGCTCGCCCTCGTCCCGCTCGCGGCGTTCACCGCGGCGGTGCAGCGGCGCATCCGCTCCTGGTGGCTGCTGCTGCCGCTGGCCGCCGCGACCTGGGCCCTGGTGCACGCCTCCGGGGTGCACGCCACGGTGTCCGGGGTGCTGCTCGGGTTCGCGGTGCCGGTCATCCGCCGCCGCGCCGGGGAGGGCCCCGGGCTGGCCGAGCACTTCGAGCACCGCCTGCGCCCGGTGTCGGCGGGCCTGGCGGTGCCGGTGTTCGCGTTCTTCGCCGCCGGGGTCACCGTCGGCGGGGTGAGCGGGCTGGTGTCGGCGGTGACCGACCCGGTCGCCCTCGGCGTCATCCTGGGGCTGGTCGGGGGCAAGGCGGTGGGCATCACCCTGGCCACCTACGCGGCGGTGCGCTTCACCCGCGCCGAACTCGACAGCGACCTGCGGTGGCTCGACGTGGTCGCGGTCGCGGTGCTCGGCGGCATCGGGTTCACCGTGTCCCTGCTCATCGGGGAACTCGCCTTCGGGCTGGGCACCCCGCGCGACGACGTCGCCAAGATCGCCGTGCTGACGGGGTCGGTGGTGGCCGCGGTCTTCGCCACGGTGCTGCTGCGCCTGCGGGTGCGGGCGCACCGCCGGATCTGCGAACAGGAATCCGTCGACGCCGACCACGACGGCGTACCCGACGTCTACCAGCGCGGCGACTGACCCGGGTTCCGTTCAGGCGCCCAACCACCGGTAGTGCAACCGTGGTCGGCCGACAGTCCCGTAGTACGGGACGCGGTCAGCGCTGCCCGCCAGGACCATGTACTCCAGGTAGCGGCGGGCGGTGACGCGGGACAGCCCCACCCGCGCGGCCAGGTCGACCGCGGTCAGGCCACCCCCGCCCGCCGCCCGCAGCGACCCGCGCACGGTGTCGAGGGTGCTGCCGCTGATGCCACCCGGGGGAGCGGGCGGGGTGCGCGGCACCGCCATCGCCCGGTCCACGTCCTCCTGGCCGTCGAACCCGCCCGCCGCCGCGCGGTACTGCGCGTACCGGACCAGGCGGTGGCGCAGGTGCTCGCCGGTGAGCGGTTTGAGCAGGTAGTGCAGCACACCGAGGGAGACGCAGGCGCGCAGCCCGGCGGGGTCGGGGGTGTCGGCGACCGCGATCACGTCGACGTCCAGGCCGGTCGCGCGCAGCCACCGGAGCAGGTGCACGCCCGACCCGTCCGGCAGGCGCGGGTCGAGCAGGACCAGGTCCACCCGCCGGTGCACGAGCGCGCGCCGGGCCGCGGAGGCGGTGTGGGTGGTGGTCACGACGGTGAAGCCGGGCAGGCCCTCGACCTGGCCGCGGTGGGTGCCCGCCGCGGTGCGGTCACCGTCCACGACCAGCACCCGGAGGGGGGCCGCAAGGTCAAGTATGTAGTTCGACATTGTCGTACACGATACCCAATAGGTCGACAATGTCGAACCGGGTGTTGATTTAAGGAAGCCGGTCTGCGTACAGTCGGAACACGGCGGACGACAACGAGGAGAACGCCCGGCCACCCCGGTGGGTGTCGGTGTCCACGCCGGACACATGTACCCCCTGGTGGCGTGTGTTTCCCCTGTAGGTGCCACTCGACGTAGAGGAACACCGATGTCCTTCACCACGCGCAAATCCCTGGTCACCCTCGCCTCCGCCATCGCGCTGAGCGCCGGTGCCCTGACCGTCGCGACCGGGGCGGAAGCGGCACCCGTCGCCGTCGCTCCCGCCGCCGTGCCCGTCCACGGTGTCGATCCCACGGACGCGAACCTGCGCCAGCCGGTCGGTGACCTGGCCTTCAGCCAGGTCACCATCGCGGATTCGCAGACCCCCGGCTTCGGCGCGGCCACCATCTACTACCCCGACGACACCACCCACGGCACCTACGGCGGCGTGGCCGTCGTGCCCGGCTACACCTCACCGCAGAGCGCCGTCGCCTGGCTCGGCCCGCGCCTGGCCTCCCGCGGCTTCGTCGTGATCACCATCGCCACCAACAGCATCTACGACCAGCCGACCACCCGGGGCCGGGAACTGCTGTCCGCACTGGACTACCTGACCACGTCGTCCCCGGCCGCGGTCCGGCAGCGGTTGGACCCGCAGCGGCTCGCCGTCATGGGGCACTCGATGGGCGGCGGCGGCGCGCTGTACGCCGTCTCCCAGCGGACCACCATCAAGGCCGCCGTCCCGCTGGCACCGTACAACCAGGACAAGACCTGGCAGACGGTCAAGACCCCGACCATGCTCATGGCGGGCAGTGCCGACAACGTCGCAAGCATCGGCACCTTCTCCCGCCCGTTCTACCGGAGCATGACCGGGGCCCGCGAACGCGCCCTGGTCAACGTCCAAGGCGCCGACCACGGCACCTTCGTCCGCGAGAACGCCACGATCGGCAAGTACGCCACCGCCTGGCTCAAGCGCTTCGTCGACGAGGACACCCGCTACGACCAGTTCCTCTGCCCCGCCCCCACCGGAGACGGGCTGACCGAGTACACCGCCTCCTGCCCCAACGCCTGATCCCGGCGCCCTGCTGACCGTCAAGCCGAAGCGGGCCTGATCCACAGGTCCCGGTTGCCCGCGATCACCACCCTGCCGTCGCGCAGGGTGGTGATCGCGGTGGCGGGTTGCTGGGCGCAGCCGAGGGAACCGCGGGCCCAGTCGGTGGTGGTCCGGGTCCAGACGGTGGAGCAGTACGTCTGGTTCTGCTCCGGCACGTGCGGCAGGTAGGTCCTGCCGAGCAGGACGGGCAGGCCGCGGGCGTCGACGGTGGCGGCGACGATCCCGCCCTCGCCGAGGGCGGCGGTGTCGTCGAGGCGCCAGTCGCCCGGCGTCCCGGAGATGAGCACGGGCCGGTTCGGGCCGCGCTCGGCCTCGGCGGAGCCGTAGAGCAGCCAGCGGTCACCCACCGGCAGCACACCCTCGACGTTGGTGGACTTCGGCAGGTCGTCGAGGTGCTCGACGGTCCAGGTGCGCCCGGCGTCGGTCGAGGACCAGATGCTCAGCGGCGACCCGAAGGTGACGGCGACGACGGTCGAACCCGCCGCCGTGACAGACCACGGCAGGTCGGTCGCGTGGGTGCTCGCCGGGTCGCGCGGCAACGGGACCCCCGCCACCGTCGCGCCGTCATCGGTGGAAACCCACGCGATCGGGCTGCTCGCGGGCTCTTCCGCCGTCCCCACGGCCACGAGCGTGCCACCCGCGCGCGCCAGACCGGTGACCCGCTGGACGTTGCCCGGCTTCGCCAACCGCACGACCTCGCCGGTGCGGTCGAGGCGCGCGAACTGCCCGCTCTCGTACACCCCGATCACCGAATCCGCAGGCCCGGCCACGACGGAGGTGGCCGCGAGCCCGCCACCAGGCCAGCCGCGCCCGCGCTCTCCCGCGAAGTCCCCGCCGCCCGCCGACCCGTCGGGTGCGGGGCGGATGTCCAACCGGGCGCACCCGGCGTCCGGCAGCCAGTTGGCGCTGACGTTCCGGTAGCCGTTGGCGTAGGTCCCGACACCGACGACGCAGTCGCCGACCGGAACCAGGTCCCGCAGACCGACGTTCTCCGGCACCCAGTCGCCGTGCGCCCAGGGCGCCTGCACGGCCCCCGGGTGCGGCGCGAACCCGAGCGGCGCCGACTCCTCCGCCTTGCCGCACCCCACCAGCACGATGGCGAGCAGAGCCGCCAGAACTCCCCCAGTCCTGTTCACCGCTCCACTGTGCCACAGGGGTTCGGGCGGTGTCCCCGCTCGCCGCGCACCGGCTTCAAGCGGCCGGGGCGGAGCGGTGCCTGCCGAGGTCCAGGGAAAGCCAGACCACGGTCGTGCCGACGACGGCGTGGAGGGCGCTGGTGAGCGGGGAGTCGGGGAGCGGGGCCAGGAGGGCGAACAGGGGGAATGCCCCGGTGTAGAGCCAAGAGGCGGCAGTGGGCGCGGTCCTGGAGCGGATGAGGAAGGCGCCGAAGAGAACGCTGCCGACGGCGAAGAGGGCGGCGCTGGCGAACAGGGCCGGGCGGGTCGGGCCTTCGAGGAGGGTCTGCAAGGCCGGTTGGGGCAGGTGGAACAGGGCCAGGTTGAGGGTGAAGGCCGAGGCGCCGAAGAGGCCGAGGCCGATCAGGTTGGTGGCGAAGGCGGTGAGGGCGAAGCGGTCGCGGGGGTGGGCGTGGCGGAGGTAGAGGGCGATCAGGAAGGGGAAGGCGAGGGCAGGGGACACGCCGACGAGGGTGCTGGTGGGGGCTGTCTCGCCGGTGAACCCCTCGATCGCCCCCGGCACTCCGATGAGCGCACCCGCGGCGATGCCGCTCGCGCGGCCGAAGCGGAACAGGCCCGGGGGGACGGTGGTGCCGGTGGTCGGGGTGGTCAGAGTGGCCATGGTGGCTCCTTTCGTCGGGGTGGACGGTAGGAGCGGCGGGGCCGGGTGATCGAGTCCCAGCGGGCCACACCGCGTTGGCCGGGTGGCACGTGCCGGGTGGCCACACCGCGTCGCGGGGCCTGCGACCGGCGGGTGGGTGGGCCGTAGCCTGGGCCGCATGGTCAGGGCGGTGTCAGCGGCGGTCTACGGGGTGGTGCTCGCGGCGGGGGTCTACTACGCCATGGTGCACGGGGACGCTGTGGACGTCCTCGGGTTCGGCGGGGTCATGCTCGTGCTGTTCGGGGTGTTGGCCGTGGGGCGGGAGTGGGACCCTCGGCTGTCGTTGGCGGTGGACGTCGTCCTGTTCGGGCTGGCCGCCGCCACGGACGGTTCGGGGTTGGCGAAGGCGCTGTTCGTGCTGACCCCGTTCGCCGCCCACCTGGCCTTCGGGCGCCGGGTCGGGTTGCTGGCGGGCGGGTTGTGCGTAGCGGGGATGGTCGCGGTCTTCCAGGTGGTCGAGCCGGGGTGGCTCGGGGAGGCCGAATACGTCAACGACCTGCTCATGTTCGCCGTCGGGCTCGTGCTGGCCCTTGCCATGGCTGAGACCGCGGCGGGGGAGGCGCGGGTCCGCGCGCGGCTGGAGGAGCAGGCGGCGCGGGTGGCGGAGCTGTCGGCCGCCGCGGAGCGGACCCGGATCGCCCGGGACCTGCACGACAGCCTCGGGCACCACCTGACCGCCGTGGCGGTGCAGTTGGAGCGGGCCGACGCCTTCCGGGAGCGCGACCCCGGGGTGGTGGTGGAGGCCGTCGCCGAGGCGCGCGCGTCGACGCGGAAGGCCCTGGAGGACGTCCGGCGGTCCGTGCGCCTCCTGCGGGCGGGCTTCCGCCTCGAACCGGCACTGCGCGAGCTGGTCGGGTCGACGACGGGTCCCGCGGTCGCGGTGGAGTTCCACGGGAATGAGGAAGGTGCCGACGAAACCGCGTTGACCACCCTCTACCGGGCCGCCCAGGAGGCCCTGACCAACGCCCGGCGACACGCCCGCGCGTCGGAGGTCCGCATCGCCGTGCACTTCGACCCCGCGTGGGCCCGGCTGGAGGTGGCCGACGACGGCCGGGGCACCGGCGGTCGCCGCGAGGGCCACGGGCTGTCCGGCATGCGGGAGCGGGCCGTGCTCGCGGGCGGCGACCTTGAGGTCAGCAGCACCGGGCACGGCACCACGGTGACGGTCGTGGTCCCCCGGAGGGCCGGGTGACGCGCGTGCTCGTGGTGGACGACCAGCGCCTGATCCGCGACGGCATCGCGTCGCTGCTGTCCATCCAGCCCGGCATCGAGGTCGTCGGCACCGCCGTCGACGGCCGCGACGCCGTCGACCGGGCCCTGGCCACCACCCCCGACGTGATCCTCATGGACGTGCGCATGCCCGTCCTCGACGGCGTCGGCGCGGTCACCATCCTCCGCGACCGCCTGCCCACCACCAGGATCATCATGCTCACCACCTTCGACGACGAGGAGTACGTGGTCCGAGCCCTCACGGCGGGCGCGGCGGGCTACCTCCTCAAAGACCTCCCCGCCCCCGACCTCGCCAACGCCGTCCGCCTCGCCCACGCCGGGGTCGCCCAACTCGACGCCACCATCGCCACCCGCCTCGCGAAGTCCCTCACGGCACCGAAAAGCCCACGGGCACCGCACACCCCACCCCTGACCGGGCGCGAACGGGACGTCCTGCGCCTCGTGGCAGGCGGCGCGACGAACAAGGAGATCGCCGGGCACCTCTACGTCAGCGAGGGCACGGTGAAGAACCACATCTCCCGCATCCTCACCCGCCTCAACCTGCGCGACCGCACCCAGGCGGCCGTGTACGCCCGCGACCACGGAATCATCTGAGGCGCATCGATCGCTCCGCCTGCGGTCGGGTGTGAACCCGTACCGCGATCACCGGAGCGGGATGTCCCGGCCGTGTTCGGCTTCGGGGCGGGGGCCGAACCAGCGGCGGTCGGCCTCGCCGATGGCCACGTCGTTGATACTGGCCTCGCGGCGGGACATCAGGCCGGTTTCGGTGAATTCCCACAGCTCGTTGCCGTAGCTGCGCCACCACTGACCCCGGTCGTCGTGCCACTCGTACTGGAACCGCACTGCGATCCGGTTGCCGCGGAAGCCCCACAGGCCCTTGCGCAGCGCGTAGTCCTGCTCGCGCTCCCACTTCGCGGTCAGGAACTCCACGATCGCTTCCCGCCCGGTGACGAAGGTGTCGCGGTTGCGCCACACCGAATCCGGTGTGTACGCGAGGGCCACCCGACCCGGGTCGCGCGTGTTCCACGCGTCCTCGGCGGCCTGGACCTTCCGCAGGGCGCCTTCCTCGTCAAAGGGCGGGAACGGGGGACGGGATTCAGACATGGCGGTGTTCCTGCTCAGCTCAGGGGCATCTAACGGTAAGAAGCTATACAATCCGTTAGAAGAGTAGGCGCGACGATCGACTGGTGTCAACGGGTGAACTGCGCCCCATCCGTTAGAAGGGCTAGGGTGAGGTGTGACCGCCGATCAGCTCACCCTGCCCCCGCTGCTGGGGCAGGCACCGCCGATCGACCTGGTGAACACCATCTGGGCGGACCGGCACGGCATCCACGACTCCCTCGCCACCCCCCGGGACGCCCGCCACTGGCTCACCGCACTGGCACCACAACCGCCCAACCCGGCAAACCTGTCCGACAACGGACTGGCCCGCCTCCGCGACCTGCGCAACGCCCTGCGGCGACTGGCCGCCGAGCGAACCGCCGACCCCCGCTCCCGGGCCGCGTCCGCGATGACCTCCCTCGACACCGCGCTCCACACGGTCAACCACAACGCCCGCACGGCCCACACCTGGCAAGCTCTCGAACTGACCGACGACGGCACCGTGACCGAGAGGACGCACACCTCCGGATCACCGGACGACCTTCTCCTGCGCGCCTTCGCCACCGAGGCCGTCACCCTCTTCGGCCGGTGGAACGACCTGGACCTGCGCGTCTGCCTCGCCCCCGGCTGCGTCCTCTACTTCCTCAAGGACCACCCGCGCCGAGAGTGGTGCTCAACCGCCTGCGGCAACCGCGCCCGCGCGGCCAGGCACTACGCCAGGCACAGCCGAACTGCCGCCACCGAATAGCCGCAGCAGGCCCGAGAGGACCACTTCGCCGTGAGCCGTCGCTGCCGGAGGGGCGTCGGGTCAGGTGGTCGATCGCGGGGGGACGTTGCGCAGGCGCTCAATGGTTTCGTCCATCCAGTCCACCCAGGTCTGGGACATCATCTCGCCTGCTCGGCGGACGGAGTCGACGATCAGGGGGTCGAGGTCGTCGCCGGTGTGGTGGGCGGTGGCGGCGGCGATCTGGTCGCGCAGTTCGGTGGCGAGACGGTCGCGGTCCTTGGCGTGCAGGTCGCGCAGCACCTGGAGTTGGGTGATGGTCTCCTGGGGTGGGCGGGCGCCGTAGAAGAAGAAGCGGACCATGAACGGGACGCGGACCGGGTCCAGGTCGGTGACCAGCTCGCCGGTCCAGGTCTCGAACGCCGTTCGGCCCGCGTCGGTCACCGAGTACACCCTGCGGTCGGGGCGGCCCTGTTGGGGTTCCACCTCGGACACCACCAGTTCGTCCTTCTCCAGTTGGCCCAGGGTGCGGTAGATCTGGCTGAGTTGGGCGGGCCAGACGAAGTTGATGCTGTTCCTGATGGCCGAGGCCAGGTCGTAGCCGGTCATCGGGTGGCGGAGCAGGAAGCCGAGCAGGGCGAACTTCAGCATCGGGTTCCTTCCGGCGGGCGCAGGCAGGAGGGTACCAATCGTCACCCGTCGTCCGCGTGCCGTGCGAACCAGCTTTCGAGCAGCGCGGTCACCTGCTCGGGGTGTTCGCGGTGCGGCCAGTGCCCGGCGTCGAGCCAGTGCACTTCGGACTCGTCGCAGCGGGCGGCGCTGGGGTCGACGAGGCGGGTGCTGAACGCGCCGTCGCGGTGGCCCCAGATGAGCTGGGTGGGCACGCGCACCGGGGTGTCGGGCTGGGCGCGGATCGAGGCGGGCAGTGACCGGAACATCGCCCGGTACCAGAACAGTGGCCGTTGGATCGCGCCCGGGTGGCGCCAGACGGCGCGGTGCTTGTCCAGGTCTGCCTCGCTCAGGTGGGCGCCGTGCCTGAGCATCGCCGCCAGGACCGCGCCGCCACGGGCGCCGAGGACCGCCTCGGCCAGGCCGGGGACCTGGAACACCGCCATGTACCAGCTCCGCGCCACCTGGGAGGGCATCCGCGTGAGGGCGCGGGCGAACACCCGAGGGTGCGGGCAGTTGACGACGGTCAACGACCGGAGCAGGTCGGGCCGCTCGATGGCCACCGCCCAGGCGACCGCGCCGCCCCAGTCGTGCCCGACCAGGTGCACCGGCGCCAGGCCCTGGCGCTCGATGAGCAGCACGATGTCCTTGACCAGCAGGGGCATCGCGTAGTCGGCGACCGCCGCGGGTTTGGACGACAGGCCGTAGCCGCGTTGGTCCGGCGCGACCACCCGGTGCCCGCGCCCGGCGAGCGCGGTCATCTGCTCGGCGAAGCTGAGCCACAGGTCGGGCCAGCCGTGCAGGAACAGCACCGGGGGACCGTCCTGCGGGCCCGCGGTCTCGACGTGCAGCAGGACGTCGTCGACGTCGACGAACTGGGGCTGGAACATCCGGTTCTCCTCGCTCGGGCGGGTTCAGGCGATGCCGAGGACGGCGGCGACCGTCGCCGACAGGGGACCGGGGTCGCGATCCCGCAGCGGGCGCAGGACCCGCCGGGCGATGCGCGGGGAGCCGAGCGACGACACCGGCCGGTGGAGGTTGAGCACGTCGTTGAACGCCGACGCCACCTCTGGGTCCACCGCCGCCGCCCGTTCCAGCCGGTCGCGGTAGCCCTGCCCGAGTCGCGTCGTCCACGGTGTGCGGACGCCTTCGGTGCGGCACCCGTGGCGGAGGTCTTCCCCGAGGGCGAGGCGCCAGGCCTCGGCGGACGTGGCGGCGACCGCTCGCGCCGCGCGGCGCTCGAACCCCGGCGCTCCGCCCCCGGTGGCCAGGACCCGGCCGAGTGCGATCGCCGAGAGCGCCGCCACGCTCATCCCCTGGCCGTAGACCGGGTTCGACGCGCAGGCCGCGTCGCCGAGCGCGACGACACCCCGTGGTGCCTCGCGCAGGCGGTCGTAGTGGCGGCGGGTGCTGCTGCGGACCCGGAAGGCGCGCACCGGGCCGACCGGGGTCGACCGGCGCAGCGCCTCGGCCACGACCGGCGCGGCCATCCGGTCGGCGAAGTCGCGCAGTCCTGCCGTGTCGGTCGGCATCGGCGGGCCACCGCCGACCGAGCCGAACGAGATGTGCAGCAGGCCGTGCTCGATGCGCAGCACCACCCCGCCCACCGACGAGCCGGACTCGGCCTGGCCACCGAGGACGGCCAGCCACTCGGGTTCGAACGACGGGTCCGGCTCGGTCACCACGCTGGCGTACCGGACGTCGGAGTGCACCACCGACACCGGCGGCGGCCGGTGCCCGACCCGCTCGAACCACCGCGGCAGCGACGAACCCCGGCCCGACGCGTCGACGACCAGGTCCGCGCCCAGGTCGCCGCCGGGTGTCCGCACCCCGGTGACCCGACTGCGGGTCCGATCGGTCACCAGCCCGAGGACCGCCGTCCCCTCCCGCACGACGACGTTCGGCAGTGCCCGCACCCGGCTGCGGACCGCGTGTTCGACGAGGACCCGGCTGGCGGCGAAGCCCGCGCTCCACCAGGAGGGTATCCGGATCGTCGTGCCGCCCCGGACGACGAACAGCGAACGGTCGCCCATCGCCGGATCACCCGAGCCCGGGGTGATCGCCCCCTCGGCGGCCAAGTCCGCGCTCAGCCCGGGGAACAGGCCGACCAGTGCCCGCCGACCGGAACCCAGGAGGCCGTGCGCGTGCTGCGACTGGGGCGTGGAGCGCCGGTGCCCAGGACCGTCCGGGAGTTCGTCCCGCTCGACCACGACCACCTCGTCGTAGTGCTCGGACAAGACCCGGGCGGCCACGAGACCTGCGATCCCGGCACCGAGCACCACGGCCCGGTCCTGCCTGTCATATGTCACGAATCATATATAACTTGTTTAATAGGTTGGGTCAACCCCGTGCGCTGCCCCTCGATCCGCGCACGAACGACCAGCGCCGCCACCGGAACTCCGGTGGCGGCGCTGGTCGGTTGAGGTATGGGGTTACCGGTGAACCGCGCCCCTGCGGCCGTACAGACCGGCTGCCAGGGCCACGCCCGCACCCGCCAGGGCGACCTGGAACACGATCTCGATCCAGTCGATGCCCCGGGTGTCGCCGACGCCGAGGGCGTTGGCCAGGAAGGTGCCGATGATGGCGGCCACGATGCCGATGCCGATGGTCAGCCAGATCGGGATGTGCTGCTTGCCCGGCACGACGAGCCTGCCGAGCGCCCCGATGATCAGACCGACGACCAGTGCGCTGATGATCCCTGAGACAGTCACGTCCACTCCTTCGACGACGTTCGCCTTGCCGGGGAAATACCCCGCCCGCCCGTCCCTCAATCGGCCCAACGCCGAATTCGCGGGCGATCACCATCACGCCGGTCCGCCCTGCGGGTGAGCGCGCAGGTGGGCGGTACGTTCGTGCGAGAGGGGAGCGGTGGAACCGATGTCGTCGCACGGTGGGCCGGGCGAACCGGTGAGGACCACCCGGGGCAGGCGCACGCAGGCCGAACGCCGCGCCGAGACCCGGCGGGGACTCGTGGCGGCGGCGATCGCGCTGTGGGCGGAACACCCGGTCGCGGACGTGTCGCTGGATCGGCTCGCCGCCGCCGCGGGCTGCACCCGTGGAGCCTTCCACGGCAACTTCGCGGACCGCGCCGAGTTCGTCGACACCGTGCTGGCGGCAATCGTCGCCGAGGCGGGGCGACGGCTCGCCGCCGCGGTCGCCGCGGCTCCCGACCCGCTCGCGGGGCTGACCGCCTACATCGTGGAGAGCGTCCGGTTCATCGCGGATGAACCAGCCAAGGCCTGCGCGCTGGCCGCCATCGTCCGGCACCGGGGGGCGGCGGGCGGCGTCGAGTACGCCGACCTGGCCCGCGACGGGTCGGTGGAACTCGTCGCCCTGCTCCGGGACGGGCAGCGGGCGGGCCTGGTGCGCGACCTGGACGTGGGGCTCGCGGCCGAGGTCATCCGGGTCGCGCTCGACACGCAGATCCGCTCCGGCCGGGTCACCGACGCGGCGGCGGCGGAGCGGGTCGGTGCGGAACTCGGCGCGTTCTTCGAGGCGGCGGTCCGTCGGTAACGCGGGAGACAAGTTATATACGACGTCGTATATTAATGCGCATGATCACCATCGGCGCACGTGAGCTGGCCGCCGCCGTCCGCGCGGGGACGGTCTCGGCGGCCGACCTCGTCCGCGACACACTCGCCTGGATCGACCGGGTGAACCCGACGGTCAACGCGATCACGCAGCGGGCCGAGGACGCCGTGGGGGAGGCTGAGGCGCTGGACGCCCGGCAGGCGCGCGGTGCGGACGTCGGCCCGCTGGCGGGGGTCCCGTTCACCGTCAAGGAGAGCATCGCCGTCGGCGGCCTGGCCACCACGCACGGCGCCCGGTTCCTCGCGCGCAACGTCGCCGCGCGGGACGCCCCACCGGTCGAGCGCCTGCGGCGGGCGGGCGCGGTGTTCGTCGGCCACACCAACATGCCGACGCTGACGATGGCGGGCATGCACTCGCGCAGCGAACTGTTCGGCAGCACGGCCAACCCGTGGCGCCCCGACCGCACGCCCGGCGGCTCCAGCGGTGGCGACGCCGCGGCCGTGGCCTCGGGCATGGCCGTGCTCGGCCTCGGCAACGACGCCGGGGGTTCGCTTCGGTTGCCCGCGAACTTCTGCGGCGTGGCCGCGTTGAAGCCCACGCCCGGCCGCTACCCGGCCGACCACCGGATCGGCTCGGACGAACCGTCCCTGGCCTCGCAACTCTTCCCGGTCGACGGCCCGATCGCCCGGACCGTCGACGACTTGGCCTTGGTCCACGAGGTGCTGTGCGGTCCGGACCCGCGGGACCCGCGCGCACTCCCCGTCCCCGCGCGGCTGGGGGACAGCCCACCCCAACCGGTGGCGCTGGTCCGCGACCCCGGCGGGGTCGGCACCAGCGCGGCGGTGTCAGCGGCCCTGGACCACGCCGCCGACGCGCTGGCCGCGGCGGGCCACGAGGTCACCGAGGTCGAGGCGCTGCCCGGCCTCGACGAGGCCCTGTCCGCCTACGGTGTGCTGGTCAACACCGAGTTCGGGCTCATCTGGGACCGCATCGCCACGGTCCTGTCCGAAGAGGACAGGAGCTACCAGCGGTTGGCGATGGACCGCAGACCCCCGGCGGCGCTCCCGGAGTACATCGCCGCGACCGCGTCGCTGATGGCGGTCCGGAAGGCGCTGGCGCGGTTCGGCGAGCAGTTCCCACTCGTGCTGGGCCCGGTGTACGACCGCCTCGCCCCACCGCCCGACCTGGAACGGGCCGACGCCGAGGCGAACGAGCGCTACGGCCGGGCCATGGCGCTGAACGTGGCGACCACCTTCGCCGGGCTCCCCGCCGTCGCGGTGCCCACGGGACTCGACGACGGACTGCCCGCGGGGGTGCAGATCATCGGCCGCGCGTACCGCGAGGACGACTGCCTCGCCGCGGCAGCGGTCGTCGAAGCGTCACGTGCCCCGCTCGTCCCGCCCCCGGTCGACGCGTGACCGGGGGATCAGACCCGCCTCGTACGCGATGACGGCGGCCTGGACCCGGTTGCGGACGTCCAGTCGGGTGAGGATGGTGCTGACGTAGACCTTCACGGTGCCCTCGACGACGTGGATGCGACGGGCGATCTCGGCGTTGGACAGCCCCGCGCCGACGAGGCCGAGCACCTGTCGTTCGCGGTCGGTCAACCCGGTGATCCGCTCGGTCGTGCGCAGGCGCGGGCCGCTGCCGGAGAGGTGGTCGACGACCCGCTTGGCGACCGGCGGGGACAGGAACGCGGCGCCCGCCGCGACCGCGCGCACCCCGGCGATGATGTCGTGCGGGTCGCCGGTCTTGAGCACGAACCCGCCGATGCCGTCGCCGAGGGCCCGGGAGATGTAGGAGTCGTCGGCGAAGGTGGTCAGGACCAGGGCCTCCGTGCCGGTGCCCAGCCCGCGGATCTCCGCTGCCGCGTCCAGCCCGGTGAGCCCGGGCATGCGGATGTCGAGCACGGCCACGTCCGGGCGGTGGGCCAGGACGACGTCCACGGCGGCGCGCCCGGTGTCGGCCTCGGCGACGACCTCGATGTCGTCCGCCGCGGCGAGGACCGCGCGGACCCCCATGCGGACGACCGCCTCGTCGTCGGCGAGGACAACCCGGATCATGCCCGCATCATCCCCGCCGGTCACGGGTCGCGGGTGAGCAGGGCCTTGTCCACCAGGCGCCCGCCCAGGAAGCACAGCCGGTAGAGGTCGTGCCGCCGCTGGTCGAACGGGTTCGGGTGCGTGCTGTAGTACCGGCAGGTCGCCCCGGCTCGCGGGGGCGGACCGGTGCCGGGGTCGTCGACGCGGGTCCGCGCGGGCAGCACGTCGGCCACCTCGGACTCGGCCTGCCCGGGGGAGAGGCGCTGGTAGTCGGTGGGGTGGAGCACGGAGGTCGCCGCGTCGAAGACGAGGTACCCGAGCGTGCTGACCACGACGGCCGCGGAGATGCAGGCGGTGAGCAGGACGGTGTGGCGGGCGCTGCGCCGCACCTGCCGTTCCGCGAGCCTGCGGTGCGCGTGGGTCACCGGGGCGCGGGTCGTGGTCGTGGTGACCGGCTTGGCCGGGAGGGAAGCGGTGACCTCGAACCCGCCGTCGGGGCGGGGGCGGGCGTCGAACCGGCCGCCGACGAGCACAACGCGCTCGGCGAGCCCGAGCAACCCCTGACCACTGCCCGCCGCGTCGGCCGGGGTCCGCTGGGCAGGCCCGTTGACGACCCGGACGTCGAGGCGGTCCGGGCGATGGCTCAGGTGGACTGCGACCGGTGCGCCGGGGGAGTGCTTGATCGCGTTGGTGATCGATTCGATGAGGACGCGGTGGACCGTGCGCGCGATCACCGGTTCCGGTTGCCCGGCACCACCGGTGACCAGGTCCACGAGCAGGCCGGACCGCCGCGCCCGGTCGACGACCTCCTCGGCGGACTCGACGGGTTCGTCCTGCTCGGCGTGCAGGAGGCGGACCGCGTCGGCCAACCGTTCCGCCGCCCTGGTGACGCCCGCGCGCGCCGCGTGGGCTGCGTCGCGGTGCTCCGCCGGGAGCGTGGGGGAGACTTCGAGCGCGCCGACGTGCAGTGCCGCCTGCGCCAGCTCGTGCCCGACCAGGTCGTGCATCTCCGCCGCGAGCCGCGCCCGTTCCCGCGTCCGCGCCTGTTCCGCCGCGCGGTCGGCGTCCCGCTCCCATTGCTCGGCGCGGTCCCACCCGGCCTCGACCATCTCCACGTACCGGCGCCGGTAACGGCCGGTGGACCACGGCACGACCGCGAGCACCGCCGTTCCGGCGGCGGACGCGATCGCCGTGTCGACCCCGCCCGTGACGACGAACGCCGCGGTGATCGCGCCCGCCGCGGCGAGGACCAGCACCACAACGCCCCGGTGGCCTGCCGAAGCGTGCCGACCGGCCAGGAAGCTCGTCGAGACGAGCCCGGCGGCCAGCACGACCGTTCCCAGGGTGCTGTCCACCTCGGCTCGGGAGAGGAAAGCGACCTGCCACGCGGCGATCGCCAGCAGCAGCGCCCCGACGGGCCGGTGCCGGACCAGCGGCACCACCACGGCGAGTACGACCAGGTACCCCGCCGCCTCCCACGGGGCCAGCCTGCCCGGCCAGGAGGTGACCGCCGCCCAGGCGACCGGCAGGGCCGTGCACCCCCACAGGCTCACCGCGCGCACGATCGGCATCATCCCCGGCCACTCATCCCTGTGCTCTCGGCAGTGTGATCGTCGGTGCATCATCCCAGGGCAGGCCCTGTGGACCGCGGCCCAACAGCACGGCCCCGCCTGGGTGTGCGCGGAGGCGGGCGATCACCGGGGTCACCGCGCGTGCGGACAACGGCAGGACCGCCGCGATCGCCACGCCGATCAGCAGACCCGCCAGCACGTCGTGGGGGTAGTGCACCCCGACGAACATCCGGGACCCGGCGGTCAGCAGGGCCGCGCCGAACGCGAGGCAGCCGAGGGGCAGGCTCGACCACAGGATCGCGACCGCGGCGGCACCGGCGATCGTCGCGTGGTTGCTGGGGAAGGACCAGTCGCCGAACTCCGGGCAGGCCACGATCGTGGCGACCTCCCCGAACACCCGGCACGGGCGATCTTCCTGCCAGAGGTCCTTGATCACCTCGCTCACCGCGTAGGCGAGGACGGTCACCACCGGGGCCAGGACCGCCCGCGCCACACCCGCCGCGGAACCACGCCGCGCCCGCCACCACAGCACCACGAACACCACCGCGAACACCCCGGCGACCGCCTCGGTGGCGATCGCACCGGCCACCCGCACGACCCCCGGACTCCCCGCCCCCAGACCGGCGACGTCGAGGTACCACTCCGCACTGATGTCGGGAACCCCGACCACGCCACTCGGCTCTTCGCTTCCGACGAACTCCAGCATGGAACCGACGCTAGGGAGATCCGCGACCTCGGGCCTCAGCCGGAAGCCATCGACCCACCTTGTCTTTCGACAGGGTCGGCGGCCTGCCGGGTGCTCAGCGCGGGAGCTGCCCCGGCGCGACGTCGAGGTGGTCCCAGAGGCGGGTGTCGGTGGTCAGGGCGAGCAGCAGGGTCTCCAGCCCGCGCAGGGCGCTGTCGTCGAGCGGGGTGCTCCAGTCGGGGGCGGCGCTGATGCCGTCGGCGGCGGCGACGACCAGGGCGGTGATGTGGTCGGGGAGGCCGTCGGCGCGCAGGTCGTCGCGCCAGCGGCGGGCGTCGGCTCGGGCGATCTCGGCGACCTCGGGGATGGTGGACAGGTGGCCGATGAGGGGTTGGAGTTCGTGCACGGCCACGTCGTCGCGGGCGAAGTCCGCGCAGACGCGGACGTAGGCGCGGGTGAGCGCGCCGGGGGCGGTGTCGGCCGGGTTGACCGCGGCGGTGACGTCGGCGCGGAAGCCGGCGAGGAGGTCCTCGGCGAGGGCGCGCACGAGTTCGTCCTTGGAGGCGAAGTGGTGCAGCAGCCCGCCCTTGGACACCCCCGCCTGCCTGGCGATGTCGTCCAGGCTGGCGGAGACGCCGCGGGCGCGGACGGCCGCGCCCGCGGCGTCCAGGAGCGCGCGGCGGGTGTCCTCGGCGCTGCGCCCGGCTTTGCGCGGCATGTGCGTCACTCCTCGCCCTGGTCGGTCGTGGTCGGGGTCTTCCTACCGGAGGGGATGGTGCGCCAGGCGACGAGGGCGGCCACGGCGGTGATGACGGCGGCCAGCACGGAGGTGACCTGCATGGCGGCGGTGAACGCCTCCCGCGCCGCGGTGGCCGCGCCGGAACCGGGCTCGACGGCGTGCAGGGCGGAGGCCAGGGAGTCCACCACGGCGGCGCGCACCGGGTCGGGCAGGTCGGCGGGCAGCTCCAGGGCCGACCGGTAGGCCAGGGTCACGCCGGAGCCGAGCAGGGCGATGCCCAGGACCGCGCCGAGTTCGTACGCGGTCTCGGCGATCGCCGACGCCGCCCCGGCCCGCCGGGGCGGCACGGCGGAGACCACGGCGTCGGTCGTCAGCGTCATCGCGACCCCGATGCCCAGGCCCACCGGGACCAGGGCCAGGCCCAACCACAGGTAGCGGTCGGAACCCTCGGCGACGGCGACCAGGCCCAGGCCGACGGCGGCCGCGGCGAGCCCGGCGCCCACGGCCCGCCCGGTCCCCAGGCGGGCCACGAGCACACCGACGACCCCGGCCGCCAGGACGGCCGCCGCGGTGGTGGGCACCTCGGCCAGGCCCGCCGTCAGTGGGCCCATGCCCCGGACCAGTTGCAGGTACTGGGAGAAGAAGAACAGCAGCCCGCTGAGCGCGAAGATCGCGATGACGTTGGCGAACACCGCCCCGCTGAACGCCTTGTCGGCGAACAGGCCCACGTCGATCAACGGCGTGTCCAGGCGGCGCTGCCTGCGCACGAACACCACCCCGGCGACGACGCCCACCGCGGTGGCGAGCAGGGTCGCCCCGTCCACACCGGAGCCGACGGCGTGCTTGACCGCCCAGACCAGCGGCACGACCGCGGCCAGCGACAGCGCCGCGGACAGCAGGTCGAAGCGGCCGGGCCGGGGGTTGCGCGACTCGGGCAGCAGGAACGCGCCCGCGACGAGGAACACCACCACGATCGGCACGTTGATCAGGAACACCGAGCCCCACCAGAAGTGCTCCAGCAGCGCCCCGCCCAGCAGCGGCCCCACGGCCATGCCGCCGCCGGAGGCCGCCGACCAGATCGCGATGGCCCTGGTGCGCTCGCGGTCGTCGGGGAACAGGTCGCGGATGATGGACAGGGTCGAGGGCATGATCGTCGCCCCGGCCACGCCCAGCAGCAGCCGCGCGGCGATGAGCGTCCCCGCGTCGGGGGCGAACGCGGCCAGGGCGGAGGCGGCCCCGAAGGCGGCGGTGCCCGCCAGCAGCACCCGCTTGCGCCCCAGCCGGTCGGCCAGGGTGCCGGTGGTGATCAGCAGTCCCGCCAGTGCGAGCCCGTAGACGTCGCCGATCCACAGGACCTGGTCGGCGCTGGGCGCCAGGTCCGCCACCAGCGACGGCACGGCCAGGTACAGGACGGTGCCGTCCACGGCCAGCAGCAGCATGGCCCCGACCAACACGCCCAACGCGGCCCACCGCCGGTCCGGTGCCTGTGGCGGCTGCGCCGCGTGGACGGTGTGGTTCTGGGTCATGCCGTTACTATACCGTCTGGACGGTATAGTAATCGTGGGGGTGGTGAACGATGGGTGTGGGCCGAGTTGCCCCGCCCGAAGCCGACCCGGTCAGACCTCGCCGAACAGGTGGGTGCCGGGGGCGTCGGCGTCGTTTCCGACCCAGAACTCCACCCAGTGGTGGATGAACTCCGGCTTCGAGATCGACCCGTCGCCGTCCTCGTCCAGCGTGTCGACCAGGGCCGGCGACGGTCGATGGCACCGGTTCACCCATGGCGGCGACATGCCCCGCCGCCGTCGGGCAACCCGGTGCCCGGCAGCTCGCCTGGGCCGGGTCGTGGGAGGGCACCACGGACCTCGGGCTGGGTGTCCGCGCGCGGTTGCCGTTCCGGGTGTTCACCCTGCCCGGCCACGTCGTCGTGGACGTCGCCCACCGGTGGTGAGGTGCGGCGGGGCCGCCCGGTCGGGCGGCCCCGCGCGCAGGCCCGCCGGTGCCATCGGGTGGCCGGTCCGGTGCGTCAGACCGGTTGCAGCGGGGTGTGCGGGGTGGCGGGCACCTGGACGCGGATGGTGTCGCCGGGGCGCACCCGGCCGCCGACCAGGACCACGGACATGATCCCCGCCTTGCGCACGACGTTGCCCCGCTCGTCGCGCCCGACCACGTGGCGGAGCAGGCCGTCCTGGAAGGCGTCGATCTGCGGGCAGGGGTTGCGCAGGCCGGTCACCTCGACGACGGCCTCCTCGCCCAGGTGCAGGAGGGTGCCGGTGGGCAGGCCCAGCAGGTCGACGCCGCGGGTGGTGACGTTCTCGCCGAGTTGGCCCGCGGCCACGGGGAAGCCGAGGGCGGCCAGCTCGTCGTGCAGCTCCGCGTGCATCAGGTGCACCTGCCGCAGGTTGGGCTGGGTGGGGTCGCGGCGCACCCGCGACCGGTGCTTGACCAGTTCCCCGGCGTGGGCGTCGCCCTCGACGCCGAGGTGGGCCAGCAGGGTGATGCCCTCCTCGGTCGGCTTGGTGAACGAGTGCCTGCCACTGCGGCTCACTGCCTCGACGGTGCCCATGACCCGAACCGTACCGACGGAACCGGGGGTGCGGGCGTGTTCGCCGCGCCACAGCACGTCCGGCACCGCCGGAAACCCGACGGGGAACGGTGCTTACGTTTCCGGTCCGGGCGGCGATGGTGATCAGGACAGTCGCTCGTGGAGAGCGGCCCCGAGCGATGACGAGGGCATACCGGTGGAACCCGACTTCTGGTTCGACTCCTGGCGTGAAGGTGGCACCAAGACCAGCTTCCACGTCCCCGCCGTGCACCCGCACGCCCGCTGGCTGGCCGAGACCGGTCTGCTGGCGGACGCGCGGGTGCTGGTGCCGCTGTGCGGCAAGACGGTGGATCTGCTGTTCTTCGCCGAGCACGCCCGCGAGGTGGTGGGTGTGGAGCTGGTGGCGACGGCGGTCGAGCAGTTCTTCGCCGAGAACGGGCTGATCCCGGTCGAGGAGTCGCCCGGGGTGTTCCGCGCGGGCAACGTCGTGCTGCGCAACCAGGACCTCTTCGCGCTGAGCACCGAGGAGGTCGGCCCGGTCGACGTGGTGTTCGACCGGGCCTCGCTCATCGCGTTCCCGCCCGACATGCGCACCCGCTACGTCGAGGCGGTCACCCGGCTCGTGCGGCCGGGGGCGGCGTGGTTCCTCAACACCCTGGAGTACGCGCCGCTGCTGCCCTCGCCCCCGTTCTCCGTCGGCCTGCCCGAGGTGGCGGAGCGGTTCGGTGGCTCCTTCGCCGTGGAGCAGGTGTTCGCCGAGCCCAAACCGGAGCACCGGATGGCGCAGAAGTTCGGCCTCACTTCGTTCCAGGAGAACGGGTTCCTGCTGCGCCACCAGCCCCGGCACAGCGACACCGACCGCACCGGGGTGCCCCTGGCGGCGGCGGACTGCGTCAGCGCGTAGGCGACCGCGCGGTCGTCAGGACTCGACGTCCACCAGGACCTTGCCGACGGCGCCCGCCTCGACGGCGCGGTGGGCGTCGGCGGTGCGGTCGAGGGGGAAGCGGACCAGCGGCAGGCCGTGTTCCTCGCCGACCGGCAGCGCGCCGTCGCCGACCGCGGCGGCGACGTCCTCGGCGCCCGCGGTGAGCGCCTGCTGCCCGACGGTGTAGAGGACCAGGAACTGGAAGCGGGTGTTGAGCATCATGTTCTGGCGGACGTCGAGCCCCACCGGCTTGTCACCGTCGTTGGCGTAGGTCGAGATCGTTCCCCGGGTGCGCAGGACGGCCAGGTCGAGGTCGAGGTTCGCCCCCAGCGCCACTTCGGCGACGAGGTCGACCCCGTCCGGGGCGAGGGAGCGAATCCGCGCGGCGGGGTCGCCCTCCCGGTAGTTGACGACGTGGTGGGCGCCCGCCGCGGTGGCCAGCCGGGCCTTCTCCGGGCCGCTGACGGTGCTGATCACCGTGGCCCCCGCCCACCGGGCGAGCTGGATCACCGCGTGGCCGACGGCCCCGGCCCCGCCCGCGGCGAGCACCACCCTGCCGTCGAGCGCGCCGGGGTGCAGGCGGGTCGGCCCGTCCTCGGCCACGGTGAGGGCGCGGTGCGCGGTGAGGGCGGGGACGCCGAGCGAGGCACCGAGGTCGAACCCGGCGCCGTCGGGCAGCGGCACCGCCGCCTCGGCGGGCACCACGGTGAACTCGGCGGCGGTCCCGGTGGGGCGACCGGCGGTGGCCATGAACAGCCACACGCGCTGCCCGACCCGCCCCCCGTCGACCCCCGCGCCGACGGCGTCGACCACCCCCGCGCCGTCGAGGTGCGGGGTGACCTCGGGGAACGCCTTCGGGTTGGTGGCGCCGGAGCGGGTCTTCCAGTCGGTCGGGTTGACCCCCGACACCGCGACCCGGACCCGGACCTCGCCGGGACCCGGCTCGGGGAGGTCGCGGTCGACCAGTTCCAGGACCTCGGGGCCGCCGTGGTCGCGGTAGACGATCGCCTTCATGATCCGCCCTTCTCGGTTGCTGCTCTCATCGGGTCGAACAAGGGCCACCTTTCGTTTATTCATCCGGTCCGGCGATCCTGCCGGGCTGGCGGTATTGCCACGGGGCGTTGGTGTGGATCATCGGTCTGTCCTGGAGCCCTCCCACCGACGAGAGGCGTGATCTGCTGTGACCGCGGAAGCCGAGATCCCGGCCCTGCCCACGGGGCGGCCGAACGGGTGCCCCTTCGACCCGCCCGAGCTCTACACGCGCCTGCGGGAGGACGACCCGGTGGCGAAGGTCCGCTGCCCCGGCGGCATGGACGCCTGGCTGGTCACCCGGTACGGCGACGTGCGGGCGCTGCTCGCCGACCGGTCGATGAGTTCGCGCGGTGGCGCCTCGGTGCACGTCAACGCGGGTGGTGACCCGAACGAGGAACCCCCGCCCGGCTCGATCATCCAGCTCGACGGCGAGGCGCACTCCCGCGTGCGGCGGCTGGTGGTCGCCGAGTTCACCGTGCGGCGGGTGGAGACCATGCGCGCCTACGTCCAGCGGCTCGTCGAGGACCACATCGACGCCATGCTGGCCAAGGACGGGCCGGTCGACCTGGTGGAGGACTTCGCGCTGCCGATCCCGTCGCTGGTGATCTGCGAACTCCTCGGCGTCCCGTACGCCGACCGCGGCCGGTTCCAGACCCAGAGCACGGTCCTGGTCAGCACCGACATGACGCTGGAGGAGGGCCAACAGGCGTTCGGTGAGCTGGCGGGCTACCTCGGCACCCTGTTCGAGGGCAAGGTCCGCGACCCCCAGGACGACCTGATCAGCAGGATCATCGCCAGGGCCGAGGCCGCGGGCGACCCCCTGACCATGCCGGAGCTGATCATCCTCGGCCTCAGCCTGCTCGTCGCGGGCCACGAGACGACGGCCAACATGATCGCGCTGAGCACCCTGGCCCTCCTGGACCACCCGGAAGAGCGCGACACCGTCCTCGCCGAACCGGAGAACGCCATCGAGGAACTGCTCCGCTACCTGTCCGTGGTCCAGTTCGGCGTCCTGCGCTACGCCACCGAGGACGTCCGCGTCGGCGACCGGGCGGTCAAGGCGGGCGAGTGGCTCGTCGCCGCCCTCAACTCCGCCAACCGCGACGAAGCCCAGTTCACCGCCGCCGACAAGCTCGACTTCCACCGCGAGGCCCCGCGCAAGCACATCGCCTTCGGCTTCGGCACCCACCAGTGCGTCGGCCAGCAGTTGGCGCGGGTGGAGTTGCAGGAGGCCCTGACGCGGCTGTTCCGCCGCATCCCCGACCTGCGCCTGGCGGTTCCGCGCGAGTCGGTGCGCTACAAGGACAACACCCTGGTCTACGGCGTCCGCGAGCTGCCGATCACCTGGGGCTGACCGACCCGCGCGGGGCTACGCGATCGCGGTCAGGGCGCGGGTCCTGCGGCGGACGCGCCACAGGGCGGTGAGGGTGCCCGAGAGGAGGAGCAGCGCGCCCAGGGCCGTCCAGGGCACGGCCCAGACGGTGGTCTCGGCTGTGGCCGGGTCCACCGCCCCCGCGAGCGGCTGGCCGGCCGAGGTGACGGGCTCCGCCTCGACGTGGGCGGTCAGCGGTCCCAGGGGCCAGACACCGGTGAGGGTCCTGGTGAGGGTGACGGCGTTGCCGGGGAGCAGTTCCGGCAGGGTGTCACCGGTCCAGGAGACCTCGGTGAGGCCGAAGGGGCCGTGGACGCGGACCGAGGGGCGGACGGCCACGCGGATGTTGCCGTCGT
This sequence comes from Actinokineospora spheciospongiae, assembly GCF_003182415.1. NCBI lineage: Bacteria > Bacillati > Actinomycetota > Actinomycetes > Pseudonocardiales > Pseudonocardiaceae > Actinokineospora > Actinokineospora spheciospongiae. The sequence goes on from NZ_QHCP01000004.1 coordinate 442,324, forward strand.
TGACCGCGGTCCAGGTGACGTCGACCTCGCCGGGGCCCGCCGGGTTGAGGGTGCCCCGGTAGGCGGCTGCGGGTGGGTCGATGCGCAGCGCGGGGGTCACGGGGCCCGCGACGCGGGCGTAGAGGCGGGCGCCGACGCGGCGTTCCACCCGCACCTGGCCCCCGGTGGTCACGGCGGCGACCAGGCCGCCGACGTGGTCGCCGGGTTCGGCGTCGTCGGGGACGGTCAGGCTGAACGGGACGACGGCCGTGGAGCGCGGTGCCACCACGACCTGCTGCCGGGTGAGGGTGACCCAGGCGCCGAGGGTGGGGGAGTGCTCGTCGCGGGCGAGGAGGTCGAAGCCGCCGCTGTCGGTGTTGACCGCGTCCGCCGCGTACAGGTCGACGGTCAGCTCACCCCCGCCCAGGTTGCGGACGGCGAGGTGGTCGTCGTAGCGCATCCCGGGTTCGACGGTGTACTCGAACCTCGGGCGGGCGTCCGGCCCCTCGGCGCGCGCCGGGGTCACCGACCAGGTGAGGCGCTCGGGCTGCGCGGCGGCGGGGGCGGCGGGGGCGAGCGCGAGTGCGGCGACCAGTGCGCACAGGGCGGGCAGGGTTCTCAAAGGGGGTGCTCCGGCTGCGGAAGACGGGCGCGGGCCCGCCGTGGTCGGCGGGCCCGCGCCCTGGTGTCAGGTGGCGGTGATCAGATGGCGGTGAGGATGAGCATCGCCCGGTAGGCGCCCGGGGCGGTGTCCGCCGGGGCCTCCAGGGTCAGCTCGGCCCCGAGCTGGGCGGTGCCCCGGCCCGCGCCCGCGGGCGCCGCGCCGAGCTGCGACCAGGCGGACAGGCCGTTGCCGCTGGTGAAGCCGGTGGCGACGGGCGGGCCGGGCGTGACCGCCTGGTTCGCCGATGCCGAGAGCACCGCGGGCGTCCAGCCCAGGTGCTTGCCGCCGATCTGCGCGCCGTCGACGGTGGTGAACGCCCGCACGCGGCCGGAGGCGTTCCAGCCGGGGTTGTCCGCGCGGGTGTCGGTCACCGTGATCGGCTTGAGCGCGCCGGAGGCGGTGTAGCGGTCGGCGGCGGCGTTGAGCGCCAGGGCGCCCAGGTCGACCTCGCGGTTCTCCGGGGCGACGCTGATGGCCAGCACGCCCTGCTCCGCCGCCAGCGACGTGGTGATGGCCGGGCCGTTGACCGGGTCGTTGCCGTGGTCGTCGACGACGATCGTGGCCGGGGCCGACTCGGCGATCACCCCGTGGTCGTGGTCGTACAGCACCGCCTTGACCTCACGGCCCTTGTCCGCGGTGCGCACCACGAACCCGTACCTGGCGGACAGGGCACCGGGGACGACCGTCCACTCCGCCTGCCCGGCGGCGCGGGTGAACCAGTGGTAGTGGTCCTCACCGGTCTCCGGGGTCTGCACCGCGGTCAGCGCCGCGATGCCGCCCGCGTGGTAGTGGTTCGACAGTCCCGTGATCGACAACTGGGTCGCGGGCGTGCCCGGGTCCGCACCGGGGCCGGAGGGCAGTTCCTCACCCACGAAGACCGTGTAGGTGACGGGCGCGATCGCGGTCGCGGTGCCGCCGGGCGGGGTGGCGGTGGCGCTGACGGTCAGCGCGTACTCGCCCTGCTCGGTGAAGCCCCAGTTGCCGTGCTCGTGGTCGGCCGTGCTGGTGAACGACTTCGGCGCGCCCTCGGCGGAGCCCAGGAAGACGTTCGGGCCGTCCTCGCCGTTCTGCCACAGCGCGAACGCGCCGGGGCCCCGCACCGAGTCCAGGGTGTAGGTGACCGAGGTGCCCTCGGCCACGGCCGGGCTCTGGCCGAAGCCCGCGAACACCTGGCCCGGCTGCGAGTTCTGCGGCAGCAGGTAGTAGGTCTCGCCCTGGGCCTTCCACCCCGGCAGGGTCGCGACCGTCGCGCTGACCGTGCGCGCGGCCACCGACGGCTTCGCCTGCACCACGAGGTCGGCGGGCACGACGGTGCCGCTGTCGGTGTGGGCGACGAGCACGTGCGCGGAGCCCTGCACGTCGACGTAGAACAGGTCGAGGTGGCCCTCGGCGACGACCTGCCGGTCCGCCTGCGCCGCCGCGACCCCGGCGAGGGGGCCCAGGGCCAAGCCCAGGGCGGTCAGGGCCGCCACGGCGATCTTGGATCTTGCCTTCGTTGCGTTCACTGCGGTTGTGCCTTTCCTAGGGGGATCGGGAAGTTCAACGCCCGCGCCGGGCGGCGGCCAGGGTGGCCGCGCTGGTGAGCAGGAAACCGAGGGGGATGAGCAGCACGGCGGCGACCACGAGGCCCGCGACCACCGGTCCGTCGAGCCCGGTCGAGGCCAGACCGCCCCCGCCGCCGGGCAGGGCGCACTCCCGGCCGTCGGAGGTGCGGCCGACCTGCTCGACGACCGGTGGCCCGGTGGGCGCCGCCCGCGGCTCGCCGGGGCCGACGTGGAAGGCCAGCGTGCTCTTGGCACTGGTCTGCCGCCCGCCGACGGAGGCGCCGAAGGAGAACGTGACGGCGTAGGCGCCGGGCTCGGTGAACGCCCACACCGCGTGCACGTGCACACCTGACTGTCCTACTGGGATAATCGTGGACCGGGGGAAGCCGGTTGCGGTGCCGAAGTACCGTTCGCCCACGCCACCGAACGGGTCCTGCCCGTACACGGCCAGCTCGCCGGGCCCCTCGACGTTCTCCAGGGTCATCGTGACGTCGCCGCTCACCCCCGACAGCACGGACGGGTGCTGCGTGTTCCAGCCCAGCCAGGGGATTCCGGAGCGCTGGGTGAGCGGGACCATCCACACCGGACCGGAGCCGAGGAAGTCGAGTCCGGAACCCGCGGGCGGGGTCGCCCGCGCGGTGTCGTCGAGGTGGAAGACGTACCCGCCCGGGTCGCGGTGGACCGGGGCGCCCTGCCGGTCGTCCTTGACCCGGGCCGACAGCGCGCCGCCCTCGACCACGGGCCCGTAGTCGAAGTGGCCGTCGGTGACGACCTCGACCTCCCGCGGCTCGGCCGGGCGCGTGACCGCCGTGGGCACGCACGTCTCCGCCGCCGCCGTCTCGGCGGGTGCGGCCCGGGGTGCGGGGACCGTGCTCGTCGGGGCGACGGGCGCGGGGGTGGTCCCGGTCGGCTTGGGGCTCGGTGGGGTGGTCGGCTGGACGGCGGTCACCGACAGGGCGACCGGGCGCGCCGAGCCCACCACCTCACCCCGGGGGTCGCGCAGGTCGAAGCCGAGTTCGGCGCCGTCGAGGTCGCCGCTCGCGGTCAGGCCCAGCGTCCGGTCCCCGTCCCGCGCGGTGGTGGTCCCGTTCGACCGCGTCCACCACGACACGGTGTGGTCGGGCCGCTCGGGGCTGACCAGCGCGGTCGCGGCGATGGTCTCGCCCGGCGCGTAGCGGTCGCGGACCCCGGTCACCACCGCGCCCGGTGGGGCCGCCGGGTTGGCGACCGCGGGGGACCGGGACCCGGCCACCAGGTCGCCCACCGCCGGGACGAAGCGCGCGGTGAACGCCAGCGCCTCCGCGTCCTCCGGGAGGCTGAGCGTGCCTGACCCGTCGGTCAGCGCGACGTGGCCCGCCACCCGGTCTCCGGCCGGGGTGTGCCGGACGAACTCCACCCAACCGCGCGGCACACCGCCGTCGAGGTGCTCCGGTCCGCCGGTGACCGCGCTCGCCAGCTCGACACCCGTCCCGGTGCCGTCCACGCGCAGGGTGGTCGCGGTCGGTTCGGCCGTGCGCGGTCCCACGGCGATCACGTACCGGGTCGGCGGCGAGGACAGCGGGACCCCGGAGGCGGCGGTCGCCGTGGCCTGGAACTCCAGCTCGTAGACGCCGGGAGCGGTGAAGACCCAGTTGGCGTGCGCGTGGGTGGGCACGGCGACGCGGGTCGTGCGCACAGCGCTGTCGTGCGAGCTGAACACGCGCTCCGGGCCGTCCGCGCCGAAGAGGTAGACCTCGACCCGGCCGGGCCCGCGCGCCGACCGCAGTGCCAGGTCCACCGCGTCCCCGGCGAGCGCGCCGCGCGGCACCGCCTCGGTGTTCCACCCCGCCCACAGCACGTCCGGTCGGAACGCCTGCGGGATGACGTGGATCGGGCTCCCGCCGGGCACACCGAGGAAGCCGTAGGCGGGGGAGGAGGGTGCGGGCCGCCGGGCGGCGTCGGTGACGTGGAGCGTGGTGGCGCCCGGGTCGAACCGGCCCGCGTCCGTCTTGCCGGTGACGACGAGGCCGCCGCCCTCCAGCAGCACGGTCACCAGGTCGGCGTGCCCGCCCGCGAGCACCTGCCTCGCGCCGGGCGCGGGCGCGGGACCGGGTGCCGCGACCGCGGGCGCCGCCGGTGTGAACGCGGCCAAGACGGCCGTGACCGTCGCTGCCGCCGCCATCCGTGCGCGAACCCGCATATTTCCCCCTTCTGGGACCAATCGGACTCAACATAAAGCAAAGGATTATCGTTTTCAATAAGCGGGTGGACCGGTGTGCCCTCCGCGACACCGGCGGTTCAGACCCGCGCGGACCGGCGGCGGACCAGACCGCGCGCCAGCAGGCCGTGCCTGGGCGCGAGCGCCCAGGTGGCGAGGAAGACGGCGGTCAGCACGAGGACGATCGTGCCGCCGGTCGGGAAGTCCCACGACCACGACACGTAGAGACCCACCAGCGCGCACAGCCCGCCGACCACCGGGGCCAGCAGCATCATCACCGCCAACCGGTCGGTGAGCAGCCGCGCCGTCGCCGCCGGGGTCACCAGCAGGGCCAGCACGAGGATGTTGCCGATGGTCTGCACCGAGATCACCACGGCGAGCGTGACCAGGACGTAGAGCACGACGTCGAGCCAGAACACGCGCAGCCCCATCGCCCGCGCCATCTCCCGGTCGAGCGTGACCGCCACGAACTCCTTGTGCAGCCCGAACACCACGCCGAGCACGGCCACACCCATCACCGCGACCGTGAGCAGGTCCTCGTCCGGGATGCCGGTGATGGAACCGAACAGGAACTGCTGCAACGACCCGGCGTAGCCCGGTGTCCGGGAGATGACCACGATGCCGAGGGCGAACGCGGCCACGAAGAACACCCCGATCACCGAGTCCTCCCGCAGCCGCCTGTTCTGCGAGAACACCGCGACGAGCACCGCGGTCAGCACCCCGGCCAGCGTGCCGCCGAGGATCAGGTTGCCCGACACCGCGAACGCCACGGCCAGGCCGGGGAACACCGCGTGCGCGACCGCGTCGCCGATGAACGCCATGCCGCGCAGGACCACGTAGCAGCCCACCACCCCGCACACGATCGAGGACATGACCGCGACCAGCAGCGCCTTCGGCAGGAACGCCAGGTCGGGGTTGAGCAGGTCGTGCAGGAAGTCCGGGGGTGACATCAGCCCGCCTTCAGGATCTTGAGCAGCGGGCTGCCCGCGCCGACGCCGAAGGTGTCCACCCACGGCCGCTCGTCGCGCAGCTCGTCCGGCGTGCCCGCGGCGACGACCGTCCGGTTGAGCAGGACGAGCCGGTCGCAGGTGTGCAGCGCGCCGGGCAGGTCGTGGGTCGTCGTCAGCACCGCGTGCTCCCCGGCCAGCGACAGCAGCAGGTCTGACAGCAGTTCCTGGGTGGGCATGTCCAGCCCGGTGAACGGCTCGTCGAGCAGCAGCACCGACGGTCGCAGGGCCAGTGCGCGGGCGAGCAGCACGCGCTGGCGCTGCCCACCGGACAGCTCACCGACCGGGCGGGTGCGCAGGTCGGTCATCCGCACCCGCTCCAGCGCCTCGGAAACCGCCCGCCAGTCGCCCGCCCCGGGGCGGCGGAACAGCCCAAGCCTGCCGGTGCGACCGGTCATCACCACGTTCTCCACCGATATCGGGAAGTCCCAGGCGAACTCGTGCCGCTGCGGCACGTACCCCGGCTGCCCGCCCTCGACGACCACCACGCCAGCCCGTGGCCGCACCAGGCCCATCAACCCGCGCAGCAGCGTGGTCTTGCCCGCCCCGTTCGGCCCGATCAGCCCGACCAACTCGCCCCGGTCCACGGTGAGGTCCACGTCGGTCAGGACCCGCCGCCCGCCGAGGTCCACCGCCAGGCCGGAGACCCGCAGCGCGCTCACCCCGCGCTCCCACGGCGCTTCGCGGCACGGCCCCGGACGACGACGACCACCACACCGGCCGCCAAGGCCAGTGCGACCGCGGCGACCCCGAGCGCGACCGCCGGTCCCGAACCGCTCTCCGGCTCCGCGGCGGTGCCTGCAACGGGCTCCCGGCTCGCCGGGGGCGCCTGCGGTGTCGCGGCGAAGGCGGCCTCGGCGTCGGTGGCGTCGCCGACGGCGAACCGCAGCGTCGCCGGGTCGCCGACCCGGCCGCCGTCGACCAGGTCGGCGTGCACCTCGACCCGGACGAGGTAGACGCCAGGGGCGGTGAACACCCAGTTGGCGTGGGTGTGGGTGTTGGTGTCGACCCAGATGTCCTGCCGCTCGGCCCTGGTGGAGTCCCACAGCACGTCGGCCCCGGCGAAGTTGCCCGCCTGGAGGTAGACGAACACCTCGCCGGGCCCCTCGACACCGGTCAGCGTCAGGGTGACACCGCGGTCGACGCTGTCGATGACCCGCGGGTCCTGGGTGTTCCACCCGATCCACGGCACGTCCGGGTCCTGCGTCTGCGGCAGCACGTGCACCGGCCTGCCCGGCTCGCCCAGGAACGAGTACGCCGGGTCGTCCGGCACCGGCAGCACCGCCTGGTCGGGCACCCGCAGCACCGTCCGGTCCAGCGCCCGCCACACGGCAGGGGCAGCCGAGTCGTCGTGCACCATCAACCGCCACGCACCGTCGTCGTGGCGGGGCCCGAGGTCGACGTGCCCCCGCGCGAGCACGGCCCGCTCGGGTGCCACCGGCTGGTCGGGGGCGATCGTCTGCTCCAGGTCGTCGGGCGGCGGCTGCGCCGCGGCAGCCGGTGCCAGCAGCACCGCCGCCAGCACGGCCGCGCCCGGCAGCGCCAGGACGGATCTCATTTCGGTTTCCTCTTCTCCCTCAGCGCAGGCAGTCGCGCAACGAGTCGGCGTTGAACCGCATCATCTGGACGTAGGTGGTGACCGCGCCGTCGAACGCGTCGCCGTGGATCGGGCAGACCCGCACGCCAAGCTGCGCGGCGACCTCGGTCAGCGTCGAGGACCGACCGGCCAGGTTCGGCTCCAGGAACACCGCGGGCACCGCCAGGTTGCGGATCGTGTCGGTCAACTTCCGGCGGTCGGCGAGCGAGGGCTCGGCGGCGGGGTTGGGCGTGACGAACCCGGCCACCGACATCCCGTAGGCCCGCGCGAGGTAGCCGAACGCGTCGTGCGTCGTCACCAGGTGCCTGCGCGCCTCGGGGATCTCGGAGACCCGCTGCCGCACGTACCGGTCGAGCGCGTCGAGTTCGTCGAGGTACACCTCGGCGTTGCGCCGGTAGTCCACCGCCCCCGCCGGGTCCTCGGCGGTCAGGGTGTCGCGGATGACGTGCACGTAGGCCATGGCGTTGCGCACGTCCTGCCACAGGTGCGGGTCGATCTCACCGTGCACGTGCTTGCCCAGCACCGCCTGGGCCAACTGGAAGACCCGATCACCGGGGCGGCCGAGGAACCCGAACCCCGACCCGGCGGGCACCTCGGCCAACGCCTTGTTCGGCACCACGATGACGGCCTCGTCCGCCGCGACGACCCGCTGCGCCGCCTCCCCGCCCCCCTGGGGGTCGTACAGCGCGTAGACCTCCCCCCGGTCCAGGTCGACGGTGAGGTCGGCGTGCCCGCGGTCCAGCACCACCGCCCCCGAGGGCGCGGGCACCCCGACCGCGACGGTGAACGTCGACCCACCCACCGGCACCGGCCGCGACCGCCGGTCCACGCGCAGGCTCGCCGACAGGGTCAACTCGTACACCCCGGGCTCGGTGAACGCCCACGACATGTGCGTGTGCGCGTCGGCGGGCAGCGTCGCGGTGTCCTCGCCGTACCCGTCACCCGCGTCGAACCCGTCACTGGAGTCGAAGTGGACGTCGGTGTCGCCGAAGGACCCGGTGAGGTACCCGAAGACGTTCCCGGGACCGCGCGCGCCGGTCATGCTCAGCAGCACCTCCGAGGACCGATCGGCACCGTGGCCCGCCCCGTCGCCCGTGGCCCGCAGCCCGAGCCAGACCGCGTCCAGCGAGACGTCTTCGACCAGCGGGATCACCTCGGCGGCGTACTTGACCGCCGCCTCGGCCAGGGAGACGTTCGCCGCACCCCGGCGCAGGTTGGCGTCCAGCGCCTTGATGACGTTGTGCTCCTCCAGCATCACGTAGTTGCTGAACGCCACGTCCGCGTAGACCACGTTCCGCACGTCCCGCAAGCTCGGCTCGTAGGAGTGCGGGTCACCGCCGTCGCGCACCAGCGAGGTGGCGTTCACCCGCGCACCGCCCACGTTCCGCACCAGGTCGCGCAGCAGTCCCGTCGTGGTCACCACCTGCACCCGACCGTCCCGGTCGCTCAACGCGGGCGGCGCGGCGCACCCGGCCGCCACGACCGAGGCGGCCAGGACGGCGAACAGGGACCGCCATCGACCAGGGGGGAGGAGAGGCACGGCGGCCCTGCCAATCTGCGGGGACAATTTACCTGACAATGATTATCATGACCGACAAGTTCGGCGAAAGGTGCGGGTGGCAGAGCCCTCACCCGGCCAACCGCGCACGGGGCCGTCGGCGTCACCGCTCGGACGGTTGACCCGGTGGTGGATCGTGGAGATGGTCGGCCGGGTTGGTCCCGCGCACGCGGGAGGCGGCTGCGGCTCATCGGCTGGGCGTGCTCGTGGCCCTCGTGGAGGGAGGAGGGCGCCCGAGGGGGATCGGTGAAAGGCTCCGAGAGCGGGTTCGGCTGTTCGTCGCCCCCCGACCTGGCCACTGGATGACCTGCTTGCCGAACGGCTTCCGGTACCGCAGCGGTTGACAGGCACACCTACCGCGAGCGGTCCCGACGGATGGGGGTTCCCGTTCTTGTGCTCGAACCGGCTTCAAGCAACAACCCCGCTCATGCGGGGAGAACCCGCAGTCGGTCCCCTACGGCGCGACCACCCCGGGAACAGCCCCGCTCGCGCGGGGAGAACGGTGCTGTTGGAGACGCCGGGCAAAGGGGTTCTTGGGAACGGTCCCACTCGCGCAGGGAGGACGGCCTCGGGCATGGAGTCGGCGGGGAAGGCCAGGGAGCAGCCCCGCTCGCGCGGGGAGGACAACCGCACCTCGAACGGGATCACCGTGCCGAGGGGAACAGCCCCGCTCGCGCGGGGAGGACAGAGCCGACCGCTTGTCCCGCCACTTCCGCGCCGGAACAGCCCCGCTCGCGCGGGGAGGACTCGTACCGCGCCCTGGAGGGTAAGCGGACGACGGGAACAGCCCCGCTCGCGCGGGGAGGACATCGACGACTACGGGGATGAACTGAGCTACGAGGGAACAGCCCCGCTCGCGCGGGGAGGACCTCAACGCCAGCTCCGCCACGCAGGCCGCGTACGGAACAGCCCCGCTCGCGCGGGGAGGACGTCGCGGCGCTGCTGTCGGCCCAGCAAGACGAGGGAACAGCCCCGCTCGCGCGGGGAGGACCGGCTGGTGCCGATGGCCAGTCCCCGCCGTGCCGGAACAGCCCCGCTCGCGCGGGGAGGACCTTAACGAAACATCGTTCTGGTGCGTTGATGCGGGAACAGCCCCGCTCGCGCGGGGAGGACACTTGTTGACCTGGGCGTTTAGGTGACTGACGCAGGTTTTAGCATCACTTCCTGCCCCAGGTTCGAACTTGTGTAGTGGCATAGCCACTCTCCGTGTATAGCACGTTTCTTGTGGTCTCGGCGGTGCCCGCCGACTACTGGGGAACACGCCACGCGAGTGCGCTCACTTGGCCCCATCGCGCGAAGCGGGCACGACCTGCCCCCGGCTCACATCGGCGTCGGAGGCATCCAACGACCTTGCCCGACCCCACATGGCTCCAGCGGGAAGTGTCACTCGATCGGTTGGTCATCCGGGTGAGCCGTTGTGGCGGCGTGGATGGGGGCGTCGGGTTCCGGAACTATCGGCGTGTGGTGGACAAGATTGCGGTCGTGGGTGTGTCGTGTCGTTTTCCCGGTGGGGTTGATGGGCTGGAGGGGTTGTGGTCGCTGCTGTCCGAGAGGCGGGAGGCGGTGGGGGCGCCGCCGTCGGGGCGGTTCGACGTGGGGCAGTACTGGGATTCGAACCAGGTTCGGCCGGGGAAGTCCTACACGTTCGCGGGTGGTTACCTCGACGACATCGCCGGGTTCGACGCGGACTTCTTCGGGATCAGTCCGCGTGAGGCGGTGTGCATCGATCCGCAGCAGCGGTTGTTGCTCGAACTGGCCGTGGAGGCGCTCGACGACGCCGGGATCGATCCACGAACGTTGTCGGGTACGGATGCCGCCGTGTTCGTCGGGGTGTCCGCCCTGGACTACGGCGCGCAGCAGATGGTGTTGCGGACCTCGATCGGGCCGTACACAAACTCCGGTTCCGCGCTGTCCAACACCGCGAACCGGTTGTCCTACCACCTGGACGTGCACGGGCCGAGCTTGAAGGTGGACACCGCCTGCGCCTCCTCCCTGAACGCGGTCCACCTTGCCTGCGAGCACCTGCGCCACGGTGGTGGGCGGGTGGCGTTCGCGGCGGGGGTGAACCTGTTGCTCAACCCCATGACCTACGTCGGGTTCGCCAAGGCCGGTTTCCTCTCGCCCACGGGGCACTGCCGCCCGTTCTCCGCTGACGCGGACGGGTACGTGCGCGCCGAGGGCGGGGGCGTTCTCGTGCTCAAGCGGTTGGCGGACGCGGTCGCGGACGGGGATCGGGTGCACGCGGTGGTCGCCGGGTCGGGGACGAACAGCGACGGGCGCACCAGTGGGTTGGTGTTGCCGAGCGGTGACGCGCAGGAGGCGTTGCTGCGCCAGGTCTACGACGGTTTCGGGTTGGACCCGGACGACCTCGCCTACCTGGAGGCGCACGGGACCGGCACCCCGGTGGGCGATCCGGTGGAGTGCCGGGCGATCGGGCGGGCGCTCGGGGTCCGCCGCCGCGGTGGGCCGTTGCCGATCGGGTCCGTCAAGGGCAACCTGGGGCACCTCGAACCGGCGTCGGGCATGGCGGGGTTGTGCAAGGCGATCCTGGTGCTGCGGCACGACGTCGTCCCGGCCACCCCGTACGCCGAGCCGCGCAGCACCGGGATCGACTTCGACGGCCTCGCCCTGACCCCGGTGGAGCAGTCGAGGCCCGCGACCGGTCGCCTCGTGGGGGTCAACTCGTTCGGGTTCGGCGGCGCGAACGTGCACGTGGTCCTGGAAAAACCCCCCGCACCCCCGCAGCCCACGCCGAACCCCGGTTCCGCGGTGCCGGTCGTCGTCTCCGCGCACACCGAAGCGGCCCTGGCCGAGGCGTTGTCCCGCATGGACGAGCGGCTGGCGGACTGTTCCGACTTCACCGACGTCGCCTACACCTCCCACCAGCGGCGCGGGCAGCACACCCACCGCCGCGTGGTGCTCGCCGCCAGCGCGGGGGAGGCGCGGCAGCGGCTGGCCCAGCAGGTCAGGCCGCAGCGGGGCACCGAGCGGGGGCGGGTGGCCTTCGCCTTCTCCGGGCACGGCGCCCAGTGGCCGGGCATGGCCGTCGACCTGCTGGACACCGATCCGGTGTTCGCGCGGGTCATCGCCGAGGTCGACGCCGCCCTGGCTCCCCGCGTCGGTTGGGCGGTCGCCGACGAGTTGCGCTCGGCCGAGCCGAGGCTGCACGACACCGCCGTGATCCAGCCGCTGCTGTTCGCCGTCCAGGTGGGGATCGCGGCGGTGCTGGCCGAGGCCGGTCTGCACCCGGAGGCGGTGTACGGGCACAGCGTCGGCGAGGTCGCCGCCGCGTTCGCCGCCGGGGTCTTCGACCTGGACCAGGCCGTGGAGCTGGTGGTGGCGCGCAGCGCGGCCCAGGCGGGTACCGCGGGCTCGGGCGGCATGGCGGCCGTCAACCTCGCGCCGGAGGACGCGGAGGGGGTCCTCGCGCGCTACGGTGGGCGGGTCGAGGTCGCCGGGATCAACAGCGCCGGTGACGTCACGGTGGCCGGACCCAAGCCGGACCTGCTCGACCTCGCGGACCGGTTGGCCGAGGACGAGGTGTTCTGCCGCGTGCTGGACCTCGACTACCCGTTCCACAGTTCGGCCATGGACCCGCTGCGCGCGTCGCTGTCGACGGCGCTGGCGGACCTCGCGCCCAAACCGGCCACGGTCGAGTTCGTCTCCACCGTCACCGGTGAGCCGCTGGCGGGTGAAGAACTCGACGCGGAGTACTGGTGGCGCAACGTCCGCGAGCCGGTGCTGTTCGCCGCCGCGACCGACCACCTCGTGGCGGCGGGCTTCGACACGGTCATCGAGATCGGGCCGAAGCCGGTGCTCCAGACCTACCTCAAGCGGGCCGCGAAGGACGGCGTGCTCGCCGTGCTGCCCACCCTGACCAGGTCCGAACCCGGGTCGGCCGCCCTGCGGGCGACGGTGGAGTCCGCGTTGGCCGCCGGGGTGCGCATCGACGGTTACTTCCCTCAGCCCGGCGCGGTCGTACCGCTGCCCGCGTACCCGTGGCAGCGCGAGCGGTTCTGGATGGGCAGCCAGTACACCTGGAGCGACACCGGGGCACCGCCGGACCACGTGCTGCTCGGTGGCCGGGCCCCGGTCGCCGACCCCACGTGGCAGTCCACGGTGGACCCGGCGAGGCTGCCGTGGCTCGCCGGGCACCGCGCGGACGGGATGCCGATCATGCCCGCGGCCGGGTACCTGGAAATGGGCTGGGCGGCCGGGCAGTTGGTCTTCGACGGGCCTGCGGAGGTGTGCGAACTGCACATCACCAAGCCGATGATCGCCCCCGACGACGAGTCCGCGCTGCCGCGCACGCAGGTCTCGCTGTCCGAAGAGGACGGTGTCTTCCGGGTGGCGACCCGCTCGGTCGACGGTCAACCGTGGCTCACCCACGCGCGGGGCCGGGTGCGGCGCAGGGTGGCCGCGCCCCCGCCGCCGCTGGACCTCGCGGCGCTGCGGGACCGGTTCACCGGGCGCGGTGAGCACGTCGACCGCGACGCGCTCTACGCGGACGGCGAACGCCTCGGGCTGGGCTACGGCGCGGACTTCCTCGTCCTGTCGGGGCTGTGGGTGGACGGCATGGAGGTCCTGGGGGACTACGACTGCACCCACCTCGACACCACCGGGTTCCACGCGCACCCGGCGTGGACCGACGTGGCGCTGCAGGTCGGCATCGAACTGGGCCGAATCCGCCACGGCCACGTCACCGACGAGGACTCCTACATGCCGGTGGCCATCGGCGCCGCGCGCCTGTGGGGACCACCGACCGGGACGGGCGCGGTGCACTTGCGTTGCCGCACGGTCTCGGAGAGCTGGGCGTCGGCCGACATCGTGCTCACCGACGAGGCCGGGGCGGTGCTGCTGGAGCTGGTCGACTGCCGGTTCCTCCGCGTCAAGCTGCCCAGCCGCCGCCCGGTCCTGCGCCAGCACACCGAACTCCGCGCCGCACCGCGCGAGCTGCTGCCCGCCGCAGAGGTGGTGTGGGAACCGCCTGCGTTCGACGCGCCCCCGGCCACCGGCCACGCGGAGTTCCGGCGGCGGCGGCTCGCGACCACGGCCGCCTACGCGGTGCGGGCCTTCACCACCCTGCTCGACGGCGCGGAGGTGTTCTTCACCGAGGACCTGTCGGCCGCAGGGGTGCGGCCGGAGTTCTCCCGCCTGCTCGACCTGCTCACCGGGCTGGCCGCCGACCACGGGCACCTGGACTGGCTCGGCGAGTTCCAGGGCCGGACCCGCTGGCGGTTGCGCGCCGCGGACGCCGACCCCGGGTTCGCCGAGCTGGTCGCCGACTTCCCCGAGCACACACCGGAACTGACCCTGCTCGGCCGCTGCGGGATGCACCTGGTCGAGTTGCTGCGCGGTGACCGGGACGCGCTCGACATCCTCTCGCCCGCACACGGCAGCGACACGCTCGCCCACTACCACGACCTGTCACCGGGGCTGCTCGCGGCCAACCAGGCAGCCGCCGAGGTGCTGCGGTCCCTGGTCGAGGCGTGGCCCGCCGACCGCCCGCTGCGGGTCCTCGAGGTCGGCGGCGGCACCGGCGCCCTGACCGCGGCGCTGCTGCCCGTTCTCCCACCGGACCGCACCCGCTACGTGTTCACCGACGTCTCGGAGGTCTTCCTCGCCCCGGCCGAGGCGCGGTTCGCCCGCCACGACTTCGTCGAGTACCGGACCCTGGACCTCGACGCCCCCGAGCTGGAGCCCGGTGCCTTCGACGTCGTGGTCGCCGGGCACGCCCTGCGCGAGGCCACGGACCTGCGTTCGGCGCTGCGCGCGGTGTCGGGGGTGCTGGCCGACCACGGTCGGCTGGTGTTCACCGAGGTGCACGACCCGCTGCTGCTCGCGCTGCCGTTCGGGCTGGTGCCGGGGTTCTGGTCGATGTCCGACTTCGACCTGCGCCCCACCTCGCCCGTGCTGCCCGCGCGGCAGTGGCGGCAACTGTTGCGGGAGGGCGGTTTCCGCGATGTGCGGACCGTCGTGGAAGGCGACCTGTGCTCGGTGACGGTGGCGAGCGCGGCACCGCGCGGCGCGGCGCTGCCGGAGAGCCCGAGCGTCGAAGCCACCACGCGCGTCGTGGTCGTCACCGAGGACGGCGCGAAGGCGGACCTGGCCGCCGCGCTCGCCGCGAGCCTGGCAGGACTGGGCGCGAGCGCGATGACGACGACGACCGGGGCGGACCCGGTCACCTGGTTCGCCCCACCTCGGACCGACGTCGTGTTCGTGCTCGACGAGTCCGACCCGAACCCCGCGGCTGCCGTCGAAGCCGCCACCAGGCGGTTCGGGTTCGTGCGCGGGCTGCTGCTCGCCGCGGCCGAGCTGCCCGCGGGCGCGGAGACCCGGCTGTGGCTGGTCAGCGGTTCCCCGGGGGTGAACCCCGCGCCGGAACGGGCGGACGACCCGGCCGCCGCCGCCCTCTGGGGCGCCACCCGCGCGGTCGCCGCCGAGGACAGCCTGGTGCAGGTCCGGCGCGTCTCGGTCGGGCGGGACGTGGCGGTCGACCGCGTCGCCCGGGAACTGCTCGACCCCACCGACGAGGACGAGGTGGTGCTCACCGGGGCCGGTCGGTTCGTGCCCCGCCTGCGCGACCTGCCCCCGCCCCCGGCCGGGGACGGCTCGGCGCCCTACCGGCTCATCGCCCGCGACGCGGGACCGTCCTACGAGCTGGCGTGGGTGGCGATGGACATGCCGGAACCCGCCGCGGGCGAAGTGCTGATCGAGGTGCGCGCGGCGGGCATCAACTACCGCGACGCGCTGCTCGCGGTCGGGATGCTGCCCGGCTGGGTGGTCGAGGCGGGGATGACCGGCATGCGGTTGGGCGGCGAGTGCGCGGGTGTGGTCACCGCGGTCGGCCCCGGCGTGGCCCGGGTCCGCCCGGGTGACGAGGTCTTCGGGTCGGCCCCGGGTGCGTTCGCCTCGCACGTGCTGACCCACGAAACCCTGGTCACCCGGGTGCCGCCCACGATCGGCATGGCCGCCGCCGCGACGATGCCGGTGGCGCTGCTGAGCGCGAGCCACGGCCTGCTGGGCCTGGCCGGGCTCGGCGAGGGGGAGACGGTGCTCGTGCACGGCGCCGCCGGGGGAGTGGGCCTGGCCGCGCTCCAGTGCGCCCGGCACGCAGGTGCGACGGTGATCGCCACCGCCGGGACCGAGGAGAAACGGGACTTCCTGCGGCTGCTCGGCGTCGAGCACGTCTTCGACTCGCGCAGCCTCAGCTTCGTCACCGACGTGCTCGCCGCCACCGGCGGGCAGGGCGTCGACGTCGTGCTCAACTCCCTCGGCGGGGAATTCATCGGCCGCAGCATGGAGCTGCTGCGGGTCGGCGGGCGGTTCGTCGAACTGGGCAAGCGCGACCTCTACAGCGACCGCAACGTCTCCCTGTTCCCGCTGCGCAACAACATCAGCTACTTCGCCGTCGACGTCGACCAGCTCAGCGGCCTTCGCCGCCGGGACATGGCCGAGTGGCACGACAAGGACGCCGAACACCTCGCGGCGGGGGCGGTGCGCCCCATCCCGTACCGGGCGTTCCCGGCGACCAGGGTGGCGGAGGCGTTCCGGTCGTTGCAGCACTCCCGCCACATCGGCAAGCTGGTCCTCACCTTCGACCGGCGGCCCCCGGTCGAGCAGGTCGCGCCGGAGAGCGGGTTCGCACCCGACCCGGCGGGCACCTACCTCATCACCGGCGGTGCGAGTGGGCTCGGCGCGGAGGTGGCGCGCTGGCTGGCCGACCACGGCGCCCGGCACCTGGCCCTGGTCAACCGGCGGGGCATGGCCGCGCCGGAGGCGCACGACCTCGTCGCCGACCTGACCGCGCGGGGTGTGCGGGTGTCGGTCCACGCCGCCGACGTCACGGACGAGGCCGCGCTGCGCGGGATCGTCGAGTCCACCGACGCGCCGCTGCGCGGGGTCGTGCACGCGGCGATGGTGCTCGACGACGTGATGACCGCGGACCTGACCGCCGACCGGTTCCGCGCCGTGCTCGCGCCGAAAATGGCCGGGGCCATGGTCCTCGACCGCGTCACCGACGGCCACGACCTCGACCTGTTCCTGGTGTTCTCCTCGGCGGCGGCCGTGGTGGGCAACGCCGGGCAGGCGGCCTACTGCGCGGGGAACCTGTTCCTGGAGGCCCTGGCCCGGGCCCGGCGGCAGCGGGGGCTGGTCGGGCAGGCGATCGCCTGGGGCGCCCTCGGCGGGGTCGGCTACGTGGCCCGCAACGAGGCCACCGCCCGGACCGTCACCCGCGCGGGCCTGGGCCTGCTGTCGCTGCGCCACGTGCGCCGGGCGCTGGACGACCTGGTCGGCGGGCCGGAGGTCGCCGTGGTGTGGCGGCACGACGGGGAGTTCCTGGGCAGGCTGTACCCGCACCTGAGCACGCCGCGCCTGGGGCAGCTCAGCGCGGGTGGGCACGCGGCCACCGCCGAGGACGACGACCTGCGCGAGCGGGTCCGGGAGGCGTCCGTGGAGGAGGCGGCCGAGTTGGTCGCCGACAACATCGTGAAGACGCTCGCCGAGGTTCTGGGCGTGGCACCCGAGCGCATCGACCGCAACCGCCCGCTCGACCAACTGGGCGTGGACTCGCTGATGGCCGCGGAGCTGGTCACCAAGATGCGGCGCCGGTTCGGCAGCGAGATCTCGATCATGCGCTTTGCCGCCAGCAGCGGGATCGACGACCTGTCCCGCTCGCTCGTCACCCACTTCAAGGCCGAGGACGACAAGTGACCCGGGCAGCGGTCCGGCACTTCCCGCTCTACATCGGCGGCGAACGGGTCGACACCGACGAACGCGCGTACGGCATGAGCGTCCGCACCGTCCTGGACCCGGGCGGGAGCGACGCGGCGACGCTGTTCCGGCTGCTGCGCGAGGGCACCGAGGAGGAACTGCACGCCCACCCGCACGTCCTCTGCTCCGTGGCGCTGTCCACCCCCGAACAGGGGCGGGCCGCGCTGCGGGCGGCGGCCGACGCCGCGCCACGGGTGCGCGCGGTGCCCCTGGCCGACTGGATCACCTGCGTCGGTGACCTGTTCGCGGCCTTCCAGGAGCACCGCGAGGAGCTGTCCCGAATCCTGCGCATGGAGGGGTGCCCGCGCGCGCTGGCCGAGGCGCAGCTCAACGTGGTGCTCGACCTGGTCCGGCCGGAGAGCCTGGAGCTGGCGCGGTCCCTGCTGCGGCAGGAGATCACCACGCCCCACCACCGGATCGTGCTCCAGCGCAGGCCCGACGGGGTGGTCTGCATCGACCCACCCGCCAACGCGCCGCTGTTCGGGTTGATCGCCTCCCTCGTACTGCTGGCGGGCAACAGCGTGGTGATCCGCGTTCCCCGTAGCTGCGCCAGTTCGCTGAGCTACGCCCTGCACACCATCGTCATCCCCGTGCTCGAAGCCCACGGGGCACCCGCCGGGACGTTCAACGTGGTGTGCGCCGACTACGAGGTCACCATGCGGCAGTGGCTGGACAGCCCGCTGGTCGACACCGTCTACTACTTCGGCTCCAGCGAGAACGGGCTGGACCTGGAACGCCGGTGCGTGGAGCGGGGCAAGCGGGCCATCCTGGAACTGTCCGGCAAGGACGGGGTGCTCGTGTGGTCCGACGCCGACCTCCCGCACGCCACCGCCGCGCTGCTGGAGGCGTTCTACGCGTCGGGCCAGACCTGCTTCAGCCCCAAGTACGCCATCGTCCACCCGGCCGTCGCCGAGCAACTGCTGACGCGGCTGCGCGCGGCGGCGTCCGCCCTGCGGCCGGGCGACCCGGAGGACTCCGACACGGTGCTCAGCCCCGTCCTGCGCGCCACCGCCTTCCGGCGCACCCTCGACGGAGCGCTGCGCGCGGGCGCCACGAAGGTCTGCGGCGGCACGCAGATCGACCTGCGGGGCGAACCGGACCCCCACGGCGTGTTCCTCGAACCGACCGTGCTGCGCGTCGACGGGTTCGAGCTGGCCGAGACCATCGCCGCCGTGCGCGAGGAGTCGTTCTTCCCGCTGCTGACGGTTGTCGTGCCCGAGGACGGCCCGGACCTGCTCGACCGCTGCGTGGCCTTCCTCAACGGCAACCGGTTCGGCCTGCGCAACTCCCTGTGGGCGGAGGACCCGCAGGTCATCGAACGGTTCACCGGCGCGGTCACCAACGGGGGAGTGCTCAAGGTCAACGACTCGCACATGGCGCACGCCCCGCACCTGCCCGGCCTCGGCGGCACGGGCCGCAGCGGCGGCACCCACGGCGAGGCCGCCTACCCCTTCCTGCGGGCCAGCCGCCTGCAGTCCGTGGCCATCGCCACGACCAGGAGGCACCCCGGGGAGGCGGTCCTCGGCGCGGGCTGATGATCAGACGGGCAGAGTTGGCACCGGCCACGCCCGGCCGGTGCCCGACGCCGTGAACACCCGGTCCGTCACGGCGAACAGCGCAACCCCGAAGGCCTCGGTGAAGGCGTCCACGCCCTCCTGGGTCGGGGTGATCGGGATGCCGCTGCCCTTGAGCGTAGTCGGCTGGCCCGGCGCCCCCGGCTGCACGGACAACCGCACCGCGCTGGGGTCGGCGGCGTACAGCGGCTGCTCACCGATCCACTCGTCGTCCACCTTCAGGAAGGCGGAGATCCGACCCTCCGGCATCGAACCCCGGATGCTGGTGATCTCCATCCGCGCCTTCGAGTTCTGCAACGCCACCCCGCCCGACACCCGCGCGGAGCCCTTCGCGGGCTGACCGAGCGGGTTGACGGTCCCGGTGGCGTACTCGGGCGGCAGCGTCACGCCCACGACGGTCGTCCCGTCGGCTCCCATCAGCGCGGTGGCCGGGGCGACCGCCTCGACCTCGATCTCCTCCGCCGCCAACCGGCTCAGCGCCAACTCGGTCAACCGGATCTCGCCCAACCCGTCGAGCAGGCTGAACGTCGTGTCGAGGGGGGCGCTCGCGGTCGCGGGCGCCGCGCCACCGAGCTGCGCGAGGAACGGTGCCGCCATGGCACCGCTGACAAAAACACGTCGGGTGACCGTCATGGGCCCAGTCTCGCGCACCCCGCTGGGGGCCTGACGGCAATTAACTCGAAGGAGGGAAAGTCGCAAGGCGACACCGGGTCGGGCGCCACCGGGTTCACCGCCGCACTGCTTCCCCGGTTCAGGCGTCGAGCAGTTCGGCCACCGTCTGGTCCGGGTCGATCGCCACGCCCAGCGCGGCCAGGTTGCCGCTCATCAGCGACCAGATGGAGACCGTCAGGAACTCGGCCAGCCGGGCGCTGCTCAGCGGGCGGCGCTTGTCGGCGAGCCAGCGGTTGACCGTGGCGTCGACGAAGCCGACCACGCCGACCGCGAGCGAGGGGGCGAGGTCGGGGTCCTTGCCGAAGCGGGTCAGGACGGCGGCGAACAGCTTGCCCGCCTCGACCGCGATCGCCGTCTTGGTGCTCGCCACGACCCGGGAGCCGCCGGTCGCCTCGCGGGTGTGCGCGCCGAGGAAGGCGTGCAGGCGGGGGTGCCGGTCGATCCAGCCGAGGTAGGTGTCGACGGCTCGGCGGATGGCCTCGGTGACCGTGCCGTCCGGGCGCAGGGTGGGGGCCAGTTCGGCCATGAGCGAGCCGATGACGTGCGCCCGGATCTGTTCGTCGAGGTCGGCGCGGTCCTGGAAGTGCCGGTAGATGACCGGGCGCGGCACGCCGACGCGGTCGGCGATCTGCTTGACGCCGATGTCGGGGCCGTGCTGCTCGATCACCGCGAGGGCCGCGTCGAGCACCTGGAGGCGGCGCTGGGCCTTGTGCGCGTCCCAACGGGTCGAGCGCCCGTCGACTTCGGGGGCCTGCTCGTTCGCGGTGGGCATGGCGGGAGTCTACTTCTCGGAAAAGTACCTGATACGTCTTGTCACGGGTATCTGTCTGATACACACTGTCTCAGGCAGATGGCGGACGACCGAGGAGGCCCGGTGGGTGGCAAGGCGTATGTGATCGGCGTCGGCATGACGAAGTTCGAGAAGCCCGGCAGCAGGGACTGGGACTACCCCGACATGGCGCGCGAGGCGGGCCGCAACGCGCTCGCCGACGCCGGGATCGAGTACCCGCTGGTCGAGCAGGCCTACGTGGGCTACGTCTACGGCGAGTCGACCTCCGGTCAGCGGGCGGTCTACGAGCTGGGTCTCACCGGCATCCCGGTGGTCAACGTGAACAACAACTGCTCGACCGGGTCGACGGCGCTGTTCCTGGCCGCGCAGGCCGTGCGCGGCGGGATCGCGGACTGCGCGCTGGCGCTGGGCTTCGAGAAGATGCAGCCGGGCTCGCTCGGCTCCACCTTCGACGACCGCGAGCAGCCGATGATGAAGCACCTGCTCGCGCTGGCGGAGTTGCAGGACTTCGCGATGCCGCCCGCGCCGTACATGTTCGGCGCCGCGGGCCGCGAGCACATGCAGCGCTACGGCACGACCGCCGAGCAGTTCGCCAAGATCGGCGTGAAGAACCACCGGCACTCGGTGAACAACCCGTACGCGCAGTTCCGCGACGAGTACACCCTCGACGAGGTCCTCGGCGCCAAGACCGTCTACGACCCGCTCACCAAGTTGCAGTGCTCGCCGACCTCCGACGGCTCCGGTGCGGTGGTCATCGCCAGCGAGGCCTTCGTGGACCGCCACGGGCTGGCCGGGCAGGCGGTCGAGATCGTCGGCCAGGCGATGGTCACCGACCTCGAGAGCACCTTCGCCGACAGGAGCGCGATCAGCCTGGTCGGGGCGGACATGACCCGCACCGCGGCGCGCGCGGTCTACGCGCAGGCCGGGATCGAGCCGTCCGACGTGGACGTGATCGAGCTGCACGACTGCTTCTCCACCAACGAGCTGATCACCTACGAGGCGCTGGGCCTGTGCGCCGAGGGTGAGGGCGGCAAGCTCGTCGACGCGGGGGACACCACCTACGGGGGCCGCTGGGTGGTCAACCCCTCCGGCGGGCTGATCTCCAAGGGGCACCCGCTCGGCGCGACCGGGCTCGCCCAGTGCTCCGAACTGACCTGGCAGCTACGCGGCACGGCCGACAAGCGCCAGGTCGACGGCGCGCGGATCGCCCTGCAGCACAACATCGGGCTCGGCGGCGCGGTCGTGGTGACCGCCTACCGGCCCGCCGAACGCTGAACACCCCTCCACAACGACAACCGAGGAGAACAACCATGACCAAGGTCAACGTCACCGTCGCCCTGCCGAGCACGCCCGAGAAGACCTGGGCCACCATCTCGGACCTGAGCCGGTTCGAGGAGTGGCTGACCATCCACCAGAAGTGGAGCGGCGAGCTGCCCTCGGAGATCGGGGTGGGCTCGAAGGTCACCGAGGTCCTCGCGGTGATGGGGATGGCCAACAAGATCGAGTGGACGGTCGACGAGTACGACGCGCCGCGCTCGCTCAAGATCAGCGGCACCGGCATGGCCGGGGTCAAGGTCTCCTTCACCCTGTCGGTCAAGCCGGAGGGTGCGGGCAGCCGGGCCGACATCGACGCCGAGTTCACCGGTCAGATGATCGTCGGCCCGATCGGCATGGCCGTGGGCAAGAACACCAAGGGCGAGCTGGAGAAGTCCGTCGCCAAGCTCGCCGAACTGGTGGGCTGACGGTGACCGCGCCCGCTTTCGACGAGGCCGGGATCGGGCAGTGGACCGAGCCGGACACCTTCGAGGTGACCGCCGAGCGGATCGCGCGGTACGCCGAGGCCACCAACGACCCGATCGCCCGGCACCGCGCGGGTGAGGTCGCGCCGCCGGTGTTCGCGGTCGTGCCGGTGTTCAACTCCCTGGTCCCGGCCGCGTTGTCGGTCGCACCGGTGGAGCTGCTGTCGAAGCTCGTGCACGGTGAGCAGGACTTCCGGTTTCACCGCCCGATCCGCCCCGGTGACGTGCTGACCTCGCGCGCCCGCCCCACCGGGTTCACCGGCAAGCCGAACGGCACCGCCGTGGTGGTGCGGACCGAGACGGTCGACGCCGGGGGTGCGCTGGTCAACGAGCAGTGGATGACCGCGTTCTTCCGCAGGGCCGACGCTGGCCGCAGCGTCGGCGAACCGGCGCCCCCGCACACCTTCGACGAAACCCTGCGCGCGGGCGACCCGGTGGCGCGGGTCGTCGCGCGCGTCGACGAGGACCAGACCTTCCGGTACGCGCCCGCCTCCGGTGACCCGATGCCGATCCACCTCGACGACGAGCTGGCCAGGCTGTCCGGGCTGCCGGGGATCATCGCGCACGGCCTGTGCACGATGGCGTTCACCTCCTGGGCGCTGCTCACCGAGGTGGGCGGGTCGCGGGTGGAGTACCTGCGCCGCCTCGCCGTCCGGTTCGCCAAACCGGTGCTGCCCGGCCAGGAGCTGACCACCCGCGTCTGGCCCGCCGCGCCCGGGACCTACGCCTACGAGACCACGGTCGGTGACGAGCCGGTCATCAGGGACGGTCTGGCCGAGTTCACCCGCTGATCGAACGACCAACCGGCAAGGAGATCCACACCATGGGAACACTCGACGGGCGGGTTGCCGTCATCACCGGCGCGGGCCGGGGGATCGGCCGCGAGCACGCGCTGCTGTTCGCGGCGGAGGGCGCGTCGGTCGTCGTCAACGACCTCGGCGGGGCGAACGACGGCGCGGGCGCGGACACCGGCCCCGCGCAGGAGGTCGTCGACGAGATCGTCGCGGCGGGCGGCAGGGCCGTGGCCAACACCGACAACGTCGCCGACTGGGCCGGGGCCAAGGCGCTGGTCGAGCAGGCCGTGTCGGAGTTCGGCGGGCTGGACGTCCTGGTGAACAACGCGGGCATCCTGCGCGACGCGTTCATCGCCGGGATGGGCGAGGCGCAGTGGGACTCCGTCATCGCCGTGCACCTCAAGGGGCACTTCGCCCCGCTGCGGCACGCGGCCGAGTACTGGAAGGGGCGGGCCAAGGCAGGGGAGACCGTGCGCGCGTCGGTGATCAACACCGCGTCCGCCTCGGGCACCTTCATGCCCAACGCGGGGCAGTCGAACTACGGCGCCGCCAAAGCGGGCATCGCCGCGCTGACCCTGGTCGCCGCCGACGAACTCGACCGCTACGGGGTCCGGGTCAACGCCATCGCCCCGATCGCCCGCACCCGGCTCACCCTGGCGACCCCGGGCATGGGCGCGCTGTTCGCCCAGGAGGTCGAAGAAGGCGAGTTCGACGCCTTCGACCCGGCCAACATCGCCCCGATGGTGGCCTACCTCGCGACCGAGAAGTGCCCGTTCACCGGCAAGGTGTTCTCGGTCCAGGGCGGCGCGATCTCCGAGCTGCGCGGCTGGCGGGGCGAGCGGACCGTCGAGACCGACGGCCCGTGGACGGTGGCGGGGATCGACGAACAACTGGCCGACTGGGCCTGAGGGGAACACCATGACCACCGCCCACGAGCTGGGCCTCGGCCTGACCGGGGAACACACCGCGCTCGCCGACTCCGTGCGCGGCTTCGCCGCCCGACACCTCGGCGCGGACGTCCTGCGCGCCGCCGTCGACGCCGACCGCGAGAGCCTGCCGCCGTTCTGGGGTGCGCTGGGCGCCCAGGGCCTGCTCGGCCTGCACGTGCCCGAGGAGCACGGCGGCGCGGGCGCCGGGCTGCTGGAACTGGCGGTCGTCCTGGAAGCGCTCGGCCGGGCCGCACAGCCCGGCCCCCTGCTGCCGACCACGCTCGCCTCCGCGCTGCTGGTCGCCTCCACCGCGAAGGTGCGGGGCGACCTGCTCCCCGGCTTGGCGGACGGCTCGACCACCGCCGCGGTCGGCCTGGCCGAACCACTGACGGCGACCGCAGGCCCGGACGGCGTGACCGTCACCGGCTCCACCACCGGCGTGCTCGGGGGAGCGGTGGCCGACGTCCTCGTGCTGCCCGCGCGGATCGACGACGGGCTCCGGTGGGTCGTCCTCGACCGGGCGGACCTCGACGTCCGCGAGCGCGACAGCCTCGACGTCATCCGCCGCTCCGCCCTGGTCGCCACGCGGGAACCGGTGCCGGTGCCCGAGGACCGGGTGCTGCGCGACCTGAGCGCCGAGCGGGTCCGCTCCATCGCGGCCGTCGTGCTCGGCGCCGAAGCGGTCGGCGTGGCGTCCTGGTGCACCACGACCGCCGCCGAGTACGCGAAGGTGCGGGTCCAGTTCGGACGCCCGATCGGCCAGTTCCAGGGCGTCAAGCACAAGTGCGCCGCCATGGGCGTCGAACTCGAACGCGCCCGCGCGAGCGTCTGGGACGCCGCCCGCGCGCTGGACGCGGGCGACGACACCGCGGACTTCGCCGCCGCCGTGGCCGCGGTGGTCGCCCCCGACGCCGCCGTGCGCTGCGGAGCCGACTGCGTCCAGGTCCTCGGCGGCATCGGGTTCACCTGGGAACACGACGCCCACCTGTACTACCGGCGCGCGCTGACGCTGCGCGGCCTGCTCGGCGGCAGCGCGCAGTGGTCCGCGGAAGTGGCCCGGCACGCCTTGGGCGGCGACGCCCGCCGGGTCCGCATCGACCTGCCCGACGGCGCCGAGGCGATCCGCGAGGCGGTGCGCGGGGAACTGGCCGCGATCGCCGCGCTCGACCCGGACGAGCAGTTGGTGGCGCTCGGCGACGGCGGCTGGGTCCAACCGCACCTGCCCCGCCCCCACGGCCGCGGCGCGGACCCGCTGGAACAGGTCGTCATCAGCGAGGAACTGAAGCACGCGGGCATCCCGCTGCCGGAGCTGCTGATGGGCGGCTGGGCGGTCCCGCCGATCGTCGCCTTCGGCACCGAGGAGCAGAAGCAGCGCGTGGTGGTGCCGACCCTGCGCGGTGAAGTCGTGTGGTGCCAGTTGTTCTCCGAACCCGGCGCCGGTTCCGACCTCGCCTCCCTCACCACCAGGGCCACGCGGGTGGAGGGCGGGTGGAAGGTCAACGGCCAGAAGATCTGGACCACGGTCGCCCAGTTCTCCGACTGGGCCATGCTCATCGCCCGCACCGACCCGGACGCGCCCAAGCACGAGGGCATCACCTACTTCATCCTCGACATGTCCACCCCCGGCATCACCGTGCGGCCGCTGCGCGAGGCGACCGGTTCCCAGCTTTTCAACGAGGTCTTCCTCGACGACGTGTTCATTCCCGACAACTGCGTCGTCGGGGAACCCGGTCAGGGGTGGACGGTCGCCCGCGCGACCCTGTCCAGCGAACGCGTCGCCCTGGGCCGGGGCAACGCCTCCTATCCCACGCTGGCGGACCTGCTCGAATTCGTCGACGGCCGCGACCTCGACGCGACCGCGCTGAACCGGGTCGGCGAGTTCGCCTGCGAGAACCACGTCCTCGACCTGCTCGGTGCCCGTACGGTGCTCAAGCAGCTCTCCGGGGTGGACGTGAGCACGACGTCGAGCGTCGGCAAGCTGCTCAGCATGCGCTTCGGGCAGCAGATCGCGGAGTTCTGCGTGGCACAGCTCGGGATCGCCGGGGTGGTGGCGGTCTCCGGGGAACCCAGCGACCGGTGGATGGACCAGGTCGTGGCCTGCCGCGCCATGACGATCTACGGCGGCACCACCGAGGTCCAGCTCAACGTCATCGGCGAACGCATGCTCGGCCTGCCCCGCGACGCCGCCTGACTGCGGCCCGCACCGGGAACGGGCGGCGTCGAGGGCCGCTCGGGTTCGCGCGTCCTGCCGATGGCGGTGCGCGGCGAACCCGGGCCGGTTCCGGGGGGCACCGGTGGGGGTGCCTAGGCTGTCGGTGACGGGTGCGGGAATCCGGTGGGAATCCGGAGCGGTCGCGCCACTGTGACCGGTCGTCCTCACCGACGACCGGCAGCCAGACCCCTCCCCGTCGCTGGTGTTCCCAGGCCGCGCAAGCCACGAGGAGGTCACGATGACGGACGACGAGGGGAACCGCACCCGGTCCGGGCGCGGGTGAGGCTCCGCGTCGGCACCACCGCCTCCGTGCTCGTGGTGGTGCTCGGGCTCAGCCTCGTCCTGTCCACGGCGTTCGGCGCCGAGCCGCTGGGGCTGTCCGAGGTGGGTCGCGCGCTGTGGGGGCGGCTGCACGGCGGGATCGCGGTGGACCTCGCCGCCGACACGATCGTCTGGCAGTTCCGGGTGCCCCGGGTGCTGCTCGCCGCCCTGGTGGGTGCCGGGTTGGCCGTGGCGGGCGTCGGGATGCAGACCCTCGTGCGCAACCCGCTGGCCGACCCCTACCTGCTCGGGGTGTCCTCCGGGGCGGGGGTGGGCGCCACGGCGGTGATCACGACGGGGCTGTTCGCCTCGGCCGGGATCTTCGCCCTGACCGCCGGTGCCCTGGTGGGTGCGCTGGCGGCGGCGCTGATCGTGTTCGGGGTCGCCACCGCGCAGGGCGGGTTGACCCCGCTGCGGCTGGTGCTGACCGGGACCGTCCTCGGGTCGATGTTCTCCGCGCTCGCCAGTTACCTGGTCTTCCGCAGCCCGGACCCCGCCGCCGCCCAGTCGGTCCTGTTCTGGCTGTTGGGGAGCCTGGCAGGCGCCACCTGGCAGCAGTTGCTGCTGCCCGCCGCGGTGGTGCCCGCGGTGGTGGTGCTGTTGCTGCTGGGCAGCCGGTGGTTGGACGCGTTGCTCGTCGGACCGGACACCGCGGCGGCGGTCGGGGTGCCGGTGCGCCGGGTCCGGGTCGGGCTGTTCGTGGCGCTGGGCGTCCTGGTGGGTGTCCTGGTCGCGGTCTCGGGCGGCATCGGGTTCGCCGGGCTCGTCGTCCCGCACGCCGCGCGGCTGCTGGTGGGTCCGAGGCACCGGGCGGTGCTGCCGGTCGCGGCCTTGAGCGGGGCGCTGTTCCTGGTGTGGGTCGACGTGGTCACCCGAGTCGCCGTGCGGCCCACCGAGATCCCGCTGAGCGTCGTGTCTGGCCTCATCGGTGCCCCGGCGTTCCTGGCCCTGCTGGGCAGGCGCCGCTACCGGTTCGGCGCATGAGCGCGCTGAGCGCGGTGGGCCTGACCTGCGCGGTGGGCCGCCGGGCGGTGCTGGTCGACGTGGCGTTCGACATCGCGCCCGGGCAGGTCGTCGGCGTGGTCGGGGCCAACGGCAGCGGCAAGTCGACCCTGCTGCGGGCGCTGGCGGGGATCACCCGACCGCCCCGGGGGCGGGTGCTCGTCGACGGGGAGGACCTGCACCGGCTGCCCGCGCGGGCCCGGGCCCGGCGGGTCGCGTTCGTCGGCCAGGACGAAGACCTCCCCTCGGGGTTGCTGGTGCGCGAAGCGGTCGCCCTCGGCCGCGTGCCCCACGCCGCGCCGTGGGACACCGACGACGCCGACCGGCCGATCGTGCTGGCGGCCCTGGCCGAGGTCGGCCTCGCCGACCTGGCGCGGCGACCGGTCGAGGACCTGTCCGGCGGCGAGCGGCGCCGGGTGTCCCTGGCGCGCGGACTGGCCCAGCGGGCCCCGGTGCTGGTGCTGGACGAACCGACCAACCACCTCGACGTCGGCCACCAACTGCGCCTGGTCGAACTGCTGCGCGGCCTGCACCGCACCGTCGTCGTCGCCATGCACGACCTGTCGCTGGCCGCGGCCACCTGCGACCGCCTGATCGTCGTCCACGGTGGACGGACCGCGCCCGCGCTCCCGCCCGCGGAGGCGCTTGCCTCCGAGGTGGTCCGCGCGGCCTTCGGTGTCCGCGCCACCCCGGTGATCGACCCGCACACCGGACGCACCCACCTGCTGATGTCCCTGGAGGATTCGTGAACCGCACTCCCGTCCTGCTCGCCTGCGCGCTCGCGCTCACCGCGTGCGGCAGCGCACCCGAACAACCGCGGGGCGGCGGCACCGCCACGGTGACCAACTGCGGCACGGCGGAGGAGTTCCCCGCGCCCGCGCAACGCCTGTTCGTCAACGACGGCAACATGATCGCCATGGTGCTGGCCGTCGGTGCCCAGGACCAGGTCGCCGCCGTGTCCAGCCTCCAGCGCGACGCCGCGACCCTGCGCGCGCACTACGGCCCGGCCGTGGACGCGCTCAAGCAGGTCGCCCCGCAGTACCCGTCGAAGGAAACCATCGTCGCCCAACGCCCCGACGTGGTGGTGGCGGGGTGGAACTACGGCTACAGCGAGGAGAAGGGCCTGACCCCCGACTCGCTGCGCGCCCAGGGCATCGCCCCGTACATCCTCACCGAGAGTTGCAGGCAGCAGGACGGCCAACGCGCCCGGGGGATCGTCGACCCGTGGCAGGCACTGCGCGAGGACCTGACCAACCTCGGCACCATCACCGGCCGCGCTCCCCGGGCCGCGGACGTGCTCACCGACCTCGACACCCGCCTGGCCGCACTCCGCGCGGCACCGCAACCGCCCACCCCGCCGACGGTGTTCCTCTTCGACAGCGCCAGCGACACGGTGTTCTCCAGCGGCCGCTTCGGCGCCCCGCAGGCCATCCTCGACGCCGCGGGCGCCCGCAACGCCCTCGCCGACCTCGACGACACCTGGACCGCGGTCTCCTGGGAGCGCGTCGCCGCCGCCGATCCCGCCGCCTTCCTGTTCGTCGACTACCCGCCGCAGACCTTCCAGCAGAAGATCGACCTGCTCACCGCCCGCCCCGGCATCGCCGACCTCCCCGCGGTGAAGCAACGCCGCTTCCTCAACCTCCCCTACGCGCTCTGGACCAGCAGCCCGCTCAACATCGACGCCGCCGAGCAGGTCCGGTCCGCGCTGGAGGAGTGGGGCCTCGCCCCCGCCTCGGGCCTCAAGCCCCGCGCCGACGACGAGGTCGCCGCGGGCTGAGGCGGCCGTGGACAGCGGTGTCGAGGGCACTGCTGAGGCCTGAGACCGGTCCGGAATCGTATTTCCGAGAAAGCGAGCGTGCGTAGACTTCCGGACCAACCAGGGTGCGGAAGGATGAGCGTGGCAGACATCAACCGGGTCCACGGCAACGGCAACAAGGTGGTGCAGCTCCGTGACCTGCACGGCAACATCATCTTCACCTCCCCACCCACCCCACCTCCGCTGAGTGGCTGGTCCGAAGCCGCGCACAACGCCCCGCCGTGGAACCACGTCCGGGCGGATGCCACCGACCTGCGGAACAAGGTCGCGGTGGCCGCGGGTGTCCTGTCGGATCACCGCGACGCGGCAGCGGCGGCCCTACCCGGTGACCCGTGGTACGAACCGGACTTCCCTCTGCGCGTCCTGGACAACACCGCCTGGTTGCTCGGGGACGCAGGAGAGGTGGAACTCCACCCGGTTGAGGCGGCCTTGTTCACCCTGGTCCCCCTCATCCACCACGTGCACCACCTGCGCGTCGCCGCCGCACTGGTGGGGGTCGAACCCTGGAACCCGCGTTCGACAGCCGGAGTCCGCGCGTCGTTCCAGGAGTCCGCCGACCACCACCCGGCCCTTGTCGACCGCGCCCGCCGCAGTCCGGCGGAGGGCGCGGCTATCGGCTGGTGGCTGTTCCACCGCTGGATCGTCCGCCGCAACCTGACCGGGGGCGCCGCATCCCCAGCCGACTCGGTGGCTGTGCCCACGGTTGCGGATCTGTGCGACCCACTGGGCTTGCCCTCGGTGGCCGACCCTCGGCGGATCGCCCGAGTGCTGCCCGGCCTGCGCCGGGGCCCCGGCGTGTGCGGCGACGAGTTCCTGTCCGGGCTGCGCGTCCAGGACCAGGTGCGCGGCATGTCCGGGCAGCGGGTCCGCGAACACCTGCTGACCTTGGTGCTCGCCCTCGCCCACGGCATGTCGGTGGAGGCGTTCACGCTCCCCGACGTGGTGGCCGAGCACCTCGCCATCCCCGACCCGGTCGACCTCGATGCCCTCCGCGCCACCCTGCACGAGGCGAGTTGGGGTGGCGCGCCCGCTGTGCCCGTCCTGCGCGCCGCCTGCCCACACGCCGCCGTCATCGAGGCGGTCCGCGACCACGTCGCCCGAACCGACGAACTCCTGCACGCCGTTCACCGCACGGTCGGTGAGCGCGTGCCCTACCGGTTCCCGGTACTACCCGCCCGACTGTCAGCCCACGAGGTGCTCCCCGCTGACGAGGGCCTGGCGGGCTGGGCGGGGTTCCGCCTGGACAGCAACCGGGTCCGGGATCTGCTGGTGGGAGACACGCTCTACAAGGACAGCGAACTGGCCATCCGCGAGCTCTACCAGAACGCCCTCGACGCGTGCCGCTACCGCCGAGCCCGCACCGAATACCTGGAGCGGACCCGGCAGAACACCCACGCCTACGAAGGGCTGATCGAGTTCGAAGAGTCCGAGGACGAAGACGGCCGTGC
Source organism: Actinokineospora spheciospongiae (assembly GCF_003182415.1). NCBI lineage: Bacteria > Bacillati > Actinomycetota > Actinomycetes > Pseudonocardiales > Pseudonocardiaceae > Actinokineospora > Actinokineospora spheciospongiae. The sequence goes on from NZ_QHCP01000004.1 coordinate 473,002, forward strand.
GTACGTCGAGTGCCGGGACAACGGCATCGGCATGGGGGACGTGGAGCTGCGGGGCGTGTTCTGCAAGGCGGGAAGCAGGTTCGCCGAGCAGCCGGAGTTCCTTGCTGAACTGGCTGAGTGGTCGCACCTCGACCCGCCTGTCGAACTGCACCCCAACAGCCGCTTCGGTGTGGGCGTTCTGAGCTACTTCATGCTCGCCGAGAGAATTGTGGTCACCACGTGCCGGGTGGGCAGGGACGGTGGGGGCGGTGCCGTGCTGTGGGCAACGATCTTCGGCCCTGGCCACCTGTTCCGAATCCAACACCTGCCCGCGGGCAGTCGGGCGCCCGGCACGACGGTCCGCCTCTACCTGAAGCAGGGAATCCGCTCGCGGTCGGTGGTTCACATCCTGAGACAACTCCTGGGCATGGCGGAGTTCCGCACCACGGCCGTCGACCACAATGAGTCGGACGTTTGGGAACCGAAGTCCCTGGTGCCCGTGGACGCCAGTGTCATCCGCAGGAACGAGCGGCGCCGGTTCGACGCTCGAATGGTGCAGGTCGCCAACACGCCGCCGGGTATCGACTTCGCGTGGTGTGAGACCGCAGGTGGGGTGCTGGTTGACGGGGTGGTCGTGCGGACCCCGAGCAGTTGGCGACATCAGGATCTTGCCCTAAACCTGCCGTTCGTCGTGAACCTGTCGGGCCGACACGCACCAGAGCGGTTGTCTCTCGATCGAACGCAAATCATGGACGATGAGAAGTATGGGTTCGAGGTGCTGGCCGAATTCACGGGCGACACCATCGACCTGCTGCTGGACTGCGGTCTTTTCGCTTATGAGTGGCTCCTCGCTGTTTTCTCGGCGAGTCCTTTCCTGGCCCACTCGATTGTCGATGCCGCGATGCGGAGGCGGGTGGAACTCCCCAGCCGCTTCGGGGTCGTGGATCTCGCGGAGGTCGGTTTTCACCCGTGCGATGCTGAATGGGGTGTCGGTTTCGCATCCAGCTTCCCCGAAGTTTTGGAGCATCGCATACGCGATAATGATCTGATAAATGCGACGTACCTATGGCGTGTATTCGCTCACGAGGAGGAGTCGGCATTTGTTGAATTCTTGGAATATCGGGGATACTCGCGAAACCCAGCAACCTTGACCGCCATGCCGATGCATGTCCCGGTGCTTGAATTCTGGAGCGGGAATGGCTTCCGGGAAAAGGTGTCAATATCACGATTGGTTGACTCGATCCGTTCAACGCTGTGTCCGACCGTGTCTGACTTGATTGCGTTGATGGCACTCTTCGGTTTCGAATGCATCCGGATTCCGGAAATCGACGATCAGCCGCTTACGGTCGGCAACTTCGTCCTCTTGCACTCGTCTGGCGGCCGCCCCTTGTGTGCGGGAGATCAAATCAGGGCGGGCGACATACGTTCGGCAGGCCGAAGGACGCATATGTCGACTGACGAAATCGTCTCTTCTTGGCGCGCGGCTGGTGTGGAGATCTCCGATGAGACAGTAGTCAGCGCGTCGTATGTTGGCCAAACGTTGAGTGCTGGAGATCGTAGAAAATTCGGGCTGGTCCGAGGGAAAAGGCTTGGCCGTGTCAGGCGAGTGGTGGCGGAACTGAGGCGAGGTACTTCTGCAAAAAAATTGTGCGAGATGCTGCTCGGACTTGATTTTCAGCCCATCGAGGAAATGTTGCCAGATGACCTCAATCCTTTGGCCGCGCTCTTGTTCGCCATGGAGGACGAGTCCATCGGCTTGTGGCGAAGACGACCTTTGTTGGCTGTGGATGTCCTGGATGCGGCGCTGCGCTTGAATTTCGATTGTGAAGAAATTGCTCTTGCGTTGCGTTTTCTGGGCTTCGAAACACCGGAAGTGCCTCGGGAAACGGATGTGCGCGATCGTCGTATCCTGCAATGGGCAACCCTGTGGAGCGCTGAGGTCGGACTGGGTCTCGACATGCCGAAGCCGCGCAACATTGCAGAGGTTCGGCGTTGGATCGAGCGTATCGGAGAACTGGGCATCCGCAGCCGCGTCCATCTGCCCGAAACTGCGGACAGGATGGATGAAAAGTTGTTCCTGGCAGTCGACGGGTACTTTCGGCTTTCGTGGATTTCAGACGTTCTTCCATTGTTGCTCGTCGCGCCCCAGGCGGGGGTGCTGGATCTCACGGTGGAAGATGTGGTCGCTCGCATCGAGGGGTACGGGTTGGCGGTATCGGATAGGATTTTGCCGCAAGGGATGACATTCGGTGATGCGACCGAATTGAGCAGGCTGGTGTATCGCGAGACCTCTATCGGATTTGCCGAGCCTCGGATCGACTTGCGTTCGCTGGATGAGATGGTGCATTCGGTTGGTCGGCCATTGCCGGTCGTCCTGAGTTGGCTGCGAGCAACCGGGGTTCACGTCCCGGATGTCGAGAAGATGATCGACGACGCCCTCAAGCACGTTCCTTTCCTGGGCTGACAGACGTCGACCATCGGTCGCCAGCAGGCTGATCCCCCCTCGACGCGCAATGGGTCCTGCCACACGTCGACGTCGAAGGCGTGCAGGCAGCCGTTGTCGGGGGTACGCCTCGCTTGTCGGGTGTGAGTGGTGCGAAACGCGGTGCGCTACGCCGCCGCGCAGGGCGAAGGGGTCGAGGCGGCCAGCGCGACGGCCGTGGTGGTCGGTGCGGGCGCGGTCGTGGTGGTGGTCGGCGGTTCCTCGGTGATCGGCGGCCCCTGCGACGCCAGGCGCGTGCCGGAGCACAGGCCGGTTTCGATGACCCGGTCGCTCGCGTCGCCGGAGGCGAAGACCAGGTATGTTTCCCAGACGTTGAGGGAGATCCCGCACGTGGAGCCCGCCACCGACGTGTCGACGTTCACCAGGATCGGTGGCTGTCCCTTGTGGGTCTGCAACCGCAGGACCCGGTAGCGGAACACGTCGTCCTGCGGGCTGTCGGGGTCGGTGCCCGTCAGGGTTTCCTTGCTCAGGACCAGGCCGGTGAAGACGTGGTCCGCCCGGACGTAGCGCGAGCCCTCGCCGCCGGGGAAGCACGAGCAGGCGCCGGCCGAGGTCACGAACACCCCGACGAGCATCGCCAGGGCCGCCAGGACCACCGCGAGCACACGCCCGAACCGCCGCCTGCGCGTCGTGCGAAAAGGGGACACGTCGTTCCTCCATACCCTGCGCCGCATTCCTGCGGCCAGCCTAGGGAGCCGCCGCACGGCGTAGAACCGCCAATCGCAGCAGCGATCAGGAGCCCCGCTCCGGGGTCGTGCGCGGGGTGGGCATGACGCAGATCACTTTACCAGTGCATTACTTTGCTTTGCGAGAACTTTGTGTAACGTCGAGGTCGCACGGAGTCATGACCAGTCCGCCCGAGTCGAGGGGAACTGATCACCTTGGAGGACCTGCCCGTTCTCGCCGCCCAGGCCGGGGTGTGGTTCGCCGAGCAGGCCGCTCCGGGCTCCTCCTACCTCTGGGGTGAGTACGCCGACATCCGCGGTGACCTCGACGCCGACGTGCTGGGCCGGGCGGTGTCGCACGCCGCCGGGGAGGCCGAGGCGCTCGGGGTGGTCTTCTTCGAGCGCGACGGCGAACTGCGCCAGCGCCGCACCGGCCTGCCGGTGGTCGTCGAGCACGTCGACGTGGACGGCGAAGCCGCTGCCCTGCGGTGGATGCGGGGCCGGTTGGCGCGGCCGGTCGACCTCGCGACCGGGCCCGTGTACGGCGCGGCCATCCTGCGGCTGGGTCCGCGGCGGCACTGGCTCTTCCAGTGGGTGCACCACATCGCGCTGGACGGGGTGGGGATGACCCTGCTCTCGGCCAGGATCGCCCGGGTCCACTCCGACCTCACCCGCGGCGCCGTGCCGCCCCCGGTGGACCACCGGCTCGCGCCGCTGCTGGCCGAGGAAGCGGCCTACGAGTCCGGGCCCGACCGGGCGTGGTGGCTGGAGGCGATGGCCGACCGGCCCGACTTCCTCAGCCTCGCCGAGCGGCCCGCCGCCGCCCAGGGCCGCTCGACCCGGCGCACCACCACCCTCGACCGCGCCGCGTTCGCCGACCTCACCGCCGCCGCGGACCGGCTGGGGCAGCGGTGGAACCGGCTGGTCATCGCCGCCGCCGCGGTGCACCTGCACGCGGTGACCGGCAACCGCGACGTCGTGCTCAGCCTCCCGGTCACCGGGCGCACCGACGCGGCGGGGCGCGCGGTGCCCGCGATGGCCGCCAACGTGCTGCCGCTGCGGGTGGCGGTCGACCCGGGCGCCACCGTGGCCGACCTGGTCGCCGGTGTCGACGCCGCGATCCGCGGGGTGCGGGAGCACCAGCGCTACCGGGGTGAGCGCCTGCGCCGCGACCTGGGGTACGCCGACGACGGGCGCAAGTTCTTCGGCCCGGTGGTCAACATCCAGCGCTTCGACTACGACCTGCGCTTCGGCGCGGCCACCGCGTCGGTGCACAACGTCGTCGCGCCGCCGTCGGAAGACCTCTCGATCGTCGCCTACGACTTCGGCGACGGGACGCTGCGCCTGGACTTCGACGGCAACCCCGCCAACCACCCCGACGCACTGCTCGACGAGGTGCGCGACCGCTTCGGCCATGTCCTGCGCTCCCTCGCCGGGGCCGAGCCGGGCACGCGGGTCGCCGCGCTGCACCTCACCACCCCCACCGAGCGCGAAACCCTGGCGCGGCTGGGGATCGGGCACCCCTCGCGGCCCGGCGGGACGGTCGTCACCGCGTTCGCCGCCCAGCGCGACCGCACCCCCGACGCCGTCGCGGTCCGGTGCGCGGCCACCGGGGGCACCCTGACCTACCGCGCCCTCGACGAGCGCGCCGCCGCCGTGGCCCACCGCCTGCTCGATGCGGGCACCACCGCCGAGACGCTCGTCGGTGTGCTCCTCGGCCGCTCCCCGGACCTCGTGGTGGCGCTGCTGGGCATCCTCAAGGCGGGTGCGGCCTACCTGCCGCTGCACCGGGCGGACCCGGTGCGCCGCCTGCGGGCGTTCACCGCGGGCGTCGATCACCTCGTCGTCGACGCCACCACCCGGGCCGACCCCGTGGCGACCGGGGTGCGCCACCACATCACCGTCGAACCCGGCCCCACCGCGCCCGACGCGGCGACCGCGCCCGACCAGCTCGCCTGCGTCATGGTCACCTCCGGCTCGACCGGCGTCCCCAAGGGCGTGGCGGTCCCCCACGACGCCGTCGCCCGCCTCGCCACCGACCGCGCCTGGGCCGAGGGCGCCGCCGAGCGGTTCCTCCTGCACTCCCCGCACGCCTTCGACGCGGTCACCCTGGAGGTGTGGGTGCCGCTGCTCACCGGCGGCGAGGTCGTCGTCGCCGCACCCGGCCGCCTCGACGTCGACGCCCTCGCCGAGGTCGTGACCCGCCACCGCGTCACCGGCCTGTGGCTCACCGCGGGCCTGTTCGCCGCGGTGGCCGAGGAGCGGCCGGAGGTGTTCGAGGGGCTGCGCCAGGTCTGGACCGGTGGCGACGTCGTCCCACCCGCCGCGGTCCGCCGGGTGCGCGGGGCCGAGGTGGTCAACGGCTACGGCCCCACCGAGACCACCGTCTTCGCCACCCGCCACCGCGTCGCGCCGGGGGCGTCGGCCGTGCCCATCGGCCGCCCGATCGACGGCAGGCGCCTGTCGCTGCTCGACGGCGCGCTGCGCCCGGTGCCACCCGGGGTGGTGGGGGAGTTGTACGTCGGCGGGGCGGGCCTGGCCCGCGGCTACCGGGACGCGCCGGGGCAGACCGCCACCCGGTTCGTCGCCGACCCGACCGGGCCGCCCGGTGCGCGCATGTACCGCACGGGCGACCTGGCGCGCTGGAACCCCGACGGCACCCTGGACTTCGTCGGCCGGGCCGACGGGCAGGTGAAGCTGCGCGGCTTCCGGGTGGAGACCGGTGAGGTCGACGCCGCCCTGGCCGGGCTCCCCGGGGTCGGGCGGGTGGCGACCGTGGTGCGCGAGGACGTCCCGGGGCGGCGGCGGATCGTCTCCTACGTCGTCCTCGCCGACGGCGCCACCCCGCCCGACCGCGCGGCCCTCACCGACCTGCTGCCCGCGTTCATGGTGCCGGAAGAGGTCGTCGTGCTCGACGCGCTCCCGTTGACCCGCAACGGGAAGCTCGACCGCGCCGCCCTCCCCGCCCCCGGCGCCACGACCGCCCCCGCGCCCGCCGCGCAGCCCGGCACCGCCGCGGAGCAGGAGTTGGCATCCTTGTTCGCCGAGGTGCTGCGGGTGCCCACCGTCGGCGTCGAGCAGGACTTCTTCCGGCTCGGCGGCGACAGCATCACCGCCATCCAGCTCACCGGCCGCGCCCGCCGCGCCGGGTTCACCTTCGGCGTGCCGGACCTGTTCCGCACCCCGACCGTCCGCGCGCTGGCCGCCACCCGCACCGCGGCACCCCCGCGCGAGGACTCCCCGGAACCCGACTCCCTGGACACCGACGACCTGCCCCTGACCCCGATCATGCACTGGCTGCGCGGGCTCGGCGGCGCGGTCGCGGGCTTCACCCAGTCCGTGGAGGTCTCCCTCCCGCCCGAGGCCCGGGCAGCCCTGCCCGCCGCGCTGCGCGCGCTCGTCGCCCACCACGCGATGCTCCGCGCCCGGCTCGCGGTGACCGACGGCCTGTGGGACTGGCACCTCACCGCCGAACCGGAGTTCCGCCTCGACCACCACGGCGAGGGGTCCGACGCGGCCGGGCTGACCGAGCGGGCGCGCGCCGCACTCGACCCCACCACCGGGCCCGTCCTGCACGCGCTGTGGTTCGACCCCGGCACCCTCGTCCTCCTCGTGCACCACCTCGCCGTCGACGGCGTGAGCTGGCGAATCCTGCTGGAGGACCTGCACACCGCCCTCGACGGCGACCCGCTGCCCCCGGTCGGCACCTCCTTCGCCCGCTGGTCGCGGCTGCTGACCCGGCACAGCGCCCGGGCCCAGTTCCGACACTGGAAGGCGCTCCCGCGCCCGGCCGGGCGATTCCCCGCCCCGGACCCGGCCCTGGACACCGAGACCACCCGCCGGTGGCACCCGAGCACGGTCCCCGACCAGGTGACCGCCGCCCTGGACCGGGCCGCCGAGGTCTTCTCGTGCCCGCTGCACCACCTGCTGCTGACCGCGTTCGCCCTCGCGGTGGGGGAGGGCGGTGACGATCCGGCGGTGTTGCTCGACCTGGAGGGGCACGGCCGCGAGGACATCGCCGGGGGCGTCGACACCACCCGCACCGTCGGCTGGTTCACCACCCTGTTCCCCCTGGTCCTCGACCCCGGCACCACCCTGGCCGACGTCGAGGCCGACCCCGCCCGCCTCGACGACGCGGTGCGCCGGGTGTGGGCCGCGGTCGAGGCGGTGCCCGAGAAGGGGCTGGGGTACGGGCTGCTGCGCCACCTCGACCCGCAGACCGCACCCGTGCTGGCCGCGCGGTCGGACCCGGCGGTGGCGTTCAACCACCTCGGCCGCGTCAGCGGGCTCGGCGACGGCGCGATCGGTTCCTCCATGCCGCCCGACCTGGCCCTGGGGCACGCCCTCGAACTCAACACCGTGATCACCGACGGCCCCCGCCTCACCGCGAACTGGACCTGGGCCGGGCGGCTGCTGCCCGAGGACACCGTCGAGGCGCTCGCCGCGCGGTGGGTCGACGCGCTGCGCCTGCTGGTGGCCCGCGCCGAGGCCCGCGCCACCTACCCGCTCACGCCGCTGGCCCAGGGCATCCTCTTCCACTCCCTGCACGACCACGACGGCGTGGACCCGTACCTGGTTCAGTTCACCTTCGACCTCGCGGGCGACCTCGACCGCACCCGGTTGCGCGGCGCGCTGGACGCGCTGCTGCGCCGCCACCCGCACCTGGCCTCCGGGGTGGAGAACGACGAGACCGGCAGGCCGGTGCACCGGGTGCCGGACAACCCGGTCGTCGAGTGGACCGAGAGCGCCGCACCGGTCGGGCGGTTCCTCGCCGAGGACCGCCGCCGCCGGTTCGACCCGGGCAGGCCGCCGCTGGTGCGCGGCGCGCTGCTGCGCCGCGGCCCCGACCGGCACACCCTCGTGCTCACCACCCACCACCTGCTGGTGGACGGCTGGTCGATGCCGGTGCTGGTCTCCGAGCTGTTCACCCTGTACGCGGGCGGCCAACCACCGCCGCCCACCCCGTACCGCACCTTCCTCGACTGGCTGTCCACACGCGACACCGAGGCGGGCGACCGGGTGTGGCGCGGACTGCTGGCGGGCATTGACGAACCCACCCTCCTCGCGGGCGGCGGGCGCGGCGGTGGGCCGCGCGGGGAGGCGCACCTCGACCTGGGGGCCGCGGCCACCGAGCGGATCGGGCGGCTGGCCCGGGAGCGCGGGATCACCACGAGCACCGTGCTGCGCCTGGCCTTCGCCACCGTGCTCGGCGCGCTGACCGGCCGCGACGACGTGGTGTTCGGCGCCACCGTGTCCGGCAGGCCGCCGGAGCTGCCCGGGGTGGAGCGCGTGCTCGGCCTGATGATCAACACCCTGCCGGTGCGCTGCCGCCTGGACCCGGGGGCGAGCGCGGCGGGGGTGCTGGCCGCCCTGCACGCCCAGCACCTGTCCGTGCTGGAGCACCAGCACGCCGACCTGGCCCGGTTGCCGGGGCTGGCCGGGCACCAGGAGCTGTTCGACGCGGTGCTGGTGTTCGAGAACTACCCGGTCGACGGCACCGCCCTCGGCGCACCCGGCCTGGAGGTCACCGACGCCAGGGGCCTCGACGGCACGCACTACCCGGTGACGCTCATCGTCGTCCCCGGCGACTCGCTGCGGCTGCGCCTCGACCACCGCCGCGACGTGCTCGACCCCACTGCGGCCCGGACGTTCCTCGACCGCGTCGCCGCCGTGCTCGACCGCGTGGCGACCGACCCGGACCGCCCGCTGGCGGAGCTGGACCTGCTCCTGCCCGGCGAGCCCCGCCCCGCGCCCCCCGCCGAGCCCGCCCCGGTCAGGGAGTCCCTTGTGGACCTGTTCGCCGCCCAGGTCCGCGCGCACCCGCACGCCCGGGCGCTGACCTGCGGCGACGACCACCTCACCTACGCGGAGCTGGACCGCCGCGCCAATGGGCTCGCCTCCCGCCTCATCGCCGACGGGGCGGGACCGGGAACCCTGGTCGGCGTCTCGCTGACCCCGTCGTTCGAGCTGGTCGTCGCCCTCCTCGCGGTCCTCAAGACCGGCGCCGCCTACCTGCCGCTCGACCCCGCCCACCCGGCGGAACGCCTGCGCCGCATCACCGAGGACGCCGGACCCGTCCTCACCGTCACCCCGGAGACCTTCACCGCCGCCCCCGAGGCCGGGCCCGACCCGGGGGTGCGCGTCGACCCGGGTGCTCCGGCGTACGTGATCCACACCTCCGGGTCCACCGGCACCCCCAAGGGCGTCGTGGTCACCCACCGGAACGTGGTACGGCTGCTGGCGGTCACCGACCGCCACTTCCGCCACGGCCCCGACGACGTGCACACCCTGTTCCACTCCTTCGCCTTCGACGTGTCGGTGTGGGAGCTGTGGTCGGCGCTGGGGCGGGGTGGGCGGCTGGTGCTGGTGCCGCGCGAGCTGGTCCGCTCCCCGCGCGAATTCCTCGACCTGCTGCGCCGCGAGCGGGTCACCTCGCTGAGCCAGACCCCGTCCGCGTTCGACCAGTTGCTGCGCGCGGAGGCCGAAGACCCCGAGGAGCCCACCGCGTTGTCCGTGCGGCACGTGGTGCTCGCCGGTGAAGCCCTCGACCCGACCCGGGTCCGCCGGTGGCACGGCCCCGGCCGCCCGCTGCTGGTGAACATGTACGGCATCACCGAAACCACCGTGCACACCACCTTCCACGCCCTTCGCGACCCGGACGAGACCCGCGGCGTGGTCGGCGAAGCACTCGACGACCTGCGCGTGCACCTGCTCGACCACGCGCTGCGACCGGTGCCGCCGGGCTGCCCGGGGGAGGTGTACGTGGCCGGTCCCGGCGTGGCGCTGGGCTACCTCGGCAGGCCGGGGCTCACCGCGACCAGGTTCGTCGCCGACCCGTGGGGGCCGCCGGGCGCCCGCGTGTACCGCTCCGGCGACCGCGCCCGGCGCCTGCCCGACGGCACCCTGGAGTACCTGGGCCGCACCGACGCGCAGGTGAAGGTGCGCGGCTTCCGGGTCGAACCGGCCGAGGTGGAACGGGTCCTCGCCGAGTCGCCCGACGTGGGGCGGGCGGTGGTGCTGCCGCGCGCCGACGCGCTCGTGGCCTACGTGACCGGCACCGCCGACCCGGCCGCGCTGCGCGCGCACGCCGCCCGGGTGCTGCCCGCCCACCTGGTGCCCGCCTTCGTCGTGCCGCTGCCGGAGATCCCGTTGACGGTCAACGGCAAGGTCGACCGGGCCGCCCTGCCCGCGCCCGAGTCCACCGTGCGCCCCGGCCGGGCACCGGAGACCGACGCGGAGCGCCTGGTGTGCCGGGTCTTCGCGGACGCGCTGGGCCTGGCGGCGGTCGGCGCCGACGACAGCTTCTTCGACCTCGGCGGGCACTCGCTGCTGGCGACCAGGGTGGTCAACCTGCTGCGCGACCGCGCGGGCGCCGACCTGCGGCTGCGGACCCTGTTCGACGCGCCCACCCCCGCCGAACTGGCGCGCAGGCTCACCGGCGGCACCGAACGGGTGGCCTTCACCGCGCAGGTGCGCCCCGACCGCGTCCCGCTGTCGACCGCGCAGCGCCGGTTCTGGTTCTTCGACCGGTTCGCCGGACCCAATCCCGTCTACAACATGGCGTTCGCCACCGAACTCGTCGGGCCGCTCGACGCGGGCGCGCTCGCCGCCGCCCTGCGCGACGTCGTCGACCGGCACGAGGTGCTGCGCACCACCGTCTCCGAGGTCACCGACACCGACCCCGAGCCGCACCAGGTGCTCGGCGAAGCCGCCGCCGTGCCGTTCACCGTGCTGGACTCGACCGGGACCGGGTGGCGCGACCTGCTGCGCGCCGAAGCCGCGCACTGCTTCGACCTCGTCGCCGAACCGCCCGTGCGGGCCACGCTCGTCCGCACCGCCCCCGACCGGCACGTGCTGCTGCTGCTCCTGCACCACATCGCCGCCGACGGCTGGTCGCTGGCACCCCTCGCCCGCGACCTGTCCACCGCCTACGCCGCCCGGGCCGGAGGCTGGGCACCGCGGTGGCCGGACGAGCCGGTGCAGTACGCGGACTACGCCCTGTGGCAGCGCGGCCTCGACCTCGACGCGGAGCTGGCGCACTGGACCGCGGCGCTGCGCGGGGCACCGGACGCGATCCCCCTGCCCACCGACCGGCCTCGGCCCGCGCAGTCCGCGCACCGGGGCGAGAGCGTCGCGTTCGAGTTCGACCCCGGGCTGCACACCGCGCTCACCGACCTCGCCGCGGCGCACCGGGCCAGCCCGTTCATGGTGGTGCACGCCGCCATCGGGGTCCTGCTGGCCCGGCTCGGGGCGGGCGAGGACATCCCCGTCGGCACGCCCGTGGCGGGCAGGCACGACAGCGCGCTGCACGACGCGGTCGGCTGCTTCGTCAACACCGTCGTGCTGCGCACCGACCTCTCCGGTGACCCCACCTTCGCCGAACTGCTCGGCCGGGTCCGCGAAGCCGACCTGGCCGCCCTGGCCCACCAGCAACTGCCCTTCGAACGGCTCGTCGAGGTGCTGAACCCGCCCCGCTCCGCCGCGCACCACCCGGTCTTCCAGGTGATGCTGGCCTTCCAGGACACCCCGCCGCCGTTGTTCGACCTGCCCGGGATCACCGCCGAACCGGTGGCCCTGCACGGCGGCGCGTCCCGGCTCGACCTGCTGTGGAGCCTGACCCCGCGCAGGGGTGGGGCGGTCGAGGGCATCCTGGAGTACAATACCGAGCTGTTCAGCCCCGCCGCCGCGCGCACGCTCAACACCCGCCTGGAGGTCCTGCTCCGCGCAGCCGTGGCCGAACCGCACACCCGCGTCGGCGACCTGCCGCTCCTCCTCGACGGCGAGGCGCACCGCCTGCTGGGCGGCCGGGACCCGGTCGAGGTGCCCGCCGCCGACGTGCCCGAACTCGTCGCCGAGTGGGTCACCCGCACCCCGGACGCACCCGCCGTGGTGCACGGCGGCCGGGTGCTCAGCTACGCCGAACTGGACACGCGCGCTCGGAAGATCGCGGCGGAGCTGGACGGGGTCGGACCCGGGGACCTGGTGGCGCTGTGCCTGCCGCGCGACCCCGACCTGATCGCGGCCATGCTCGCGGTGCTCGCCCTGGGGGCCGCCTACCTGCCGGTGGACCCCGACCAACCGGCCGCCCGGGTCGACTCGCTGCTCGCCGACGCCCGCCCCCGGGTGGTGCTCGGCGGCGACCGGGCGGGTGCGGTGACCCCGTCGGTGCTGCCCGTGGGCACGGCCTACGTCCTGCACACCTCCGGGTCGACCGGGGCACCCAAGGGCGTGGTGGTGCCCAGGACCGCGCTGGTGAACCTGCTGCTGTCGCTGCGGGCCGAACTCGGCGTGACCGCCGAGGACCGGATGCTGGCCGCGGCACCCGCGGGGTTCGACATGTCCGTCCCGGAATTCCTGCTGCCGCTGGTCACCGGGGCGGCCGTGGTGCTCGTCGACGCGGGCACCGTGCGCGACCCGGACGCCCTGCTCGACGTCGTCGAGGAGTGGGGCGTCACGGTCATGCAGGCCACGCCGTCGCTGTGGCAGATCCTTGTCGCCCGGCGGCCCGCGGCCCTGCGCGGGCTGCGGGGCGTGGTGGGCGGCGAGGCCGTGCCCGGCGCGCTGGTCGACGAGCTGACCGGGCTCGGCGTCGACACCCTGGCCTGCTACGGGCCCACCGAGACCACCGTCTGGTCGACCACCCGGCGCGGCAGCGCCCCCGGGACCGTCCCGCTGGGACGTCCACTGTGGAACACGGCGTGCCGCGTGCTGGACCGGCGGCTGCGCCCGGTGCCGCCGGGCGTGGTCGGCGAGCTGCACATCGCCGGGGCCGGGGTCGCCACCGGCTACCTCCACCGGCCCGGGCAGACCGCGCAGCGGTTCGTCGCCGACCCGTTCGGCCCGCCCGGCACCCGGATGTACCGCACCGGCGACCTCGCGTCCTGGACGGCGGACGGCGAACTGCGGTTCCACGGCCGCGAGGACGACCAGGTGAAGCTGCGCGGGCACCGCATCGAACTCGGCGAGGTGGAGGCGGTGCTTGGCGCGCACCCCGGGGTCGGCGCCGCCGCGGTCGCGCTGCACGAGCACGGCCCCGACGACCGCAGGCTGGTCGGGTACGCGGTCCTCACCGGCACGACCACCCCGGACGCCGTGCTCGCCCACGCCGCCGCGCACCTGCCGGAGTACATGGTCCCGGCGCGGGTCGTGGCGCTCGACCGGCTGCCGCTCACCGCCAACGGCAAGCTCGCCAGGGCCGCGCTGCCCGCCCCGGACTGGGCGGCCACCCGGGTAGTGACCCCGCCGTCGACGCTGCGCGAGCAGGTGTTGTGCGGGTTGTTCGCCGAGGTGCTCGGGCTGCCCGCGGTCGGGGCGACGGACAACTTCTTCGCCCTGGGTGGGCACTCGCTGCTGGTGGCGCGCCTGGTCGAGCGGATCGGGGCGGTGCTCGGGCAGCGCCCGCGCACCCGCGACGTGTTCGCCGCGGGCACCCCGGCGGGCCTGGCCGCGGCCCTCGGGCGGCCCGAGGAACCCGCCGGGCGGTTCATCCCGTTCCGGGCCGGTGGCACGAGCGCGCCGGTGTTCTGCGTACACTCCCTCTCCGGCATCAGTTGGCTCTACGCCGGGCTGCTCGGCCACATCGACAGCACCCACCCGGTCCACGGCATCGACGCCGACGACCCGCGCACCCACACCGGCCCCGACTCCATCGAGGAACTGGCGGACTCCTACGTGGAGGAACTGCTGGCCCGCTTCCCGGACGGGCCGTACCACCTGCTCGGCTGGTCCTTCGGCGGGCTCGTGTCGCACGCCATGGCCATCCGGCTGCGCGCCCGCGGCGCGGAGGTCGGGGTCTCGTTCCTGATCGACCCGCCCGCCCGGTCGGGTGCGGACCTGTCCGACTCCGTCGACGAGCAGCGCGTCTACCGGGTGCTGCTCACCGCCGTGGGCCACCGCGACGACGAGTACCCGCCGGAGCGGCTGACCCACCCCGAGGTGTCCGCGCTGCTGCGGCGCGAGGGCAGCCTGCTCGCCACGTTCACCGAGGACGACGTCGACCGCCTGGTGGCCATGTCCCGCCGCCACGCCCGGCTGATGTCCGGGCACCGGCCCGCGCCCTACCCCGGCGACGCCGTCTACCTGGCCACCACCGGCCCGAGCGCGGTGCCGGGCTGGGTCGACTGGCGCCCGCTCATCGGCGGCCACCTCACCGAACACCTCCTCGACACCGCCCACCACCGCGCCATGCAACCGGTCAACGCCCCCGCCGTCGGAGCCTGGCTCAACGCCGCCCTGGCCGCCCACCGCGGGAGGGAAAACCGATGACCGACGACACCTTCCCGCCGGTGCTCGCCGACCTCCCCCCGGGTTCGCGGGTCCTGGTCCGGCTGCCGAACAGCCCGGAACTGGCCCGCACCCTGCTCGGCTGCTTCGACCGCGGGCTCGTCGCGGTTCCGCTGCACCCGCGCGCACCGGACGCGCAGGTCGCCGCGCTGGTGACCCGGGTCGACGCCGCCGCGCTGGTCGACACCGCCGGGGCGCGCCGGGTCGGCGGGCCGGACCCGGACGCCGGCCGGGGCGCGGGGCGGGCGTTCATCATGTTCACCTCCGGCTCCACCGGGCCGCAGAAAGGCGCCGTGCTCAGCCGGGCCGCTGTGCTGGGCAACACCGCCAAGACCGCCGAACTGCACGGCATCACCCCGGACCGCCCGCACGGCACGTGCCTGCCGCTGTACCACTGCAACGCGCTGGTGCTGTCGCTGCTCGGCACGCACACCACCGGCAGCCCACTGGTCCTGCACACCGCGTTCGACCCCGCCGGCTACCTTGCCGACCTCGACCGCGGCGGGGCGCGCACCGCCTCGATCGTGCCCGCCCTGCTCGCCGACCTGGTCGAGGCCGCCCCGCCGTGGCCGGACGCGCTGGACTACCTGGTCACCGCCGCCGCCCCGCTCCCGCGAGCCCTCGCCGCCCGCTTCCACCGGCTCTACGGCGACCGCCTGCGGCAGGGGTACGGGCTCACCGAGGCGGTCAACTTCAGCCTCACCACGCCCCGCCTCACCGGGGCCGACTTCCGCGCCGCCTACCTCGACGCCCACCCACCGGTCGGCGTCCCGCTGCCGGGGACGGAGGTGCGGATCGAGGCCGGGGAGGTGTGGCTGCGCACCCCCGACCTGATGGACGGGTACTGGGACAACCCGGCCGCCACCGCCGCCGCGGTGACCGAGGACGGCTGGCTGCGCACCGGCGACCTCGGCGAGTGGCGCGACGGGCTCCTGGTGCTGCGCGGCAGGCGCACCGAGCGCATCGACCGCGGCGGGGAGAAGCACCACCCGGTCGACCTGGAACGAGACTGGGCGCTGCCCGGGGTGTACGCCGCGGTCGCCGTGCCCGAACCCACCCTCGGCCACGACGTCGGTCTCGTGGCCACCGATCAGTCGGTCGACACCGTCCGCGCGGTCGTCGAAGGGGCCGCGGTCCGACCCTCGGTGGTGGCCTTCGGCGGGTACAGGGCCACCGCCACCGGCAAGCCGATGCGCACCGCGATGGGCCGCGCGCTGGTGACCAGACGCATCTCCCCGAGCCGCTACGAACGGCTCCTCGGCCACGCCGCCGCCTGCGCGGAGGGCATCACCGGCCCGCTGGCCGCCCTGGTCCCGCGCTGCCCACCCGCGCGGGCCGACGACGACGACCCGGTGTTCGCCGCGTTCGACCTGCTCCGCGCACCCCGGCCCGACGCCGCGGAGCGCGAGACCTGGCGGCGCCGGGTGCTCGACGCCTGGCCGTTCACCGCATACCGGGAGCTGGCGGGCGCCCCGGTCGAACCGGGCCGGGAAACCACCGTCGGCGGGCGGCGGGTGCTCGCCCACACCGGGTCGGCGCTCGACCTGCTGTGGGCCTTCCTCACCGGCGAGTCCGCCGCCGTCGACCGGTGGGCGTGGCTGGCGGCGCGCACCGGCCCGCGCGGCGCCGCCGTCCTGCGGGCCGGGCGGCACGACCTCGGCGGTCTGCTGTGGACCGACCGGACGACCACCCCAGCGAGGTGAGGTGCACCCGATGACCAGGATGAAGCGCTCCCCGGACCACGAGGACGAACACATCGACCTCGCCACGCACACCGACCCCGACCGCAACCGGCTCACCCCGCTGCTGCGGCTGCCGCCGGAACCGGCGCTGGCCGTGGTGACCGCGCTGGCCGCGGTGGTGCGCGAGGCGCACGCCCGCGAACGCGAGTTCCCGACCCCACCGGGAACCCTCAAGCGCGCCCAGGAGTTCGAAGAGGGCGACGTGTACATGGCGGAGGCCCCCTTCGAGGGCTTCTTCGCCGACCGCTACCTGATGGACTTCTACGACGTGCGCGAACGCGGCGTCTGCTCCCGGATGCACCTGCACACCGGCCTGCGGTTCGTGCGGATGATGACCGGCCCCGCCACCACCATCCGCGTCTCCAGCCTGGTCCCCATCACCGTCCTCGACGCCCACTGGCCCGGCACCCCCCTCCTGACCGTTGTCGACGCCCTGCCCGACGCCCCGGTGCCCAGGGACCGGCACACCGTGGTGGTACCGGAGAACTCCTGGGTGGACATGCAGATCCCCCGCGGGGTCTCCCACCAGTTCAACGCCGTCGGCCCGCACGCGGTGATCGACTCGGTGCACCCGGAGGAGTCGATCGAAACCCTGCGCGAGGGCATGTCCGGCTACCGGATGATGGCCCAGACGATCTTCCTCGCCGAACAGCGCAGCACCGCGGACGCCTGCACCGAACCGTGACCACGCCGAACGCGGGGGAGCGGACCCCGATGGGTGACCACCCGGCCGCGTGCCCCCCGGCGGCGTCGCGGGCCGTGCGAGAATCCCGACCATGGCCCACCCCGAGGAACTCGCGACCCTGGACCTGTACTCGGTCTGGACCACGGCGGAGGACCTGGGGGCGGTGTTCGACCCGTTCCGCTTCGAGCAGCGGATGGCCGCCTACCGGCTGATGATCCAGAACACCAACCCGGCGGACGCGTTCGGTGCCGACAACCGGCACAACCCCCTGTGGGGCCTGATGTTCCAGCACCAGTGGCAGTTCCGCACCGGCAGGCTCGGCGCGGACACCCAGCGGGACGGGCGGATCGACCCGGATTCGCCGTGGGGCTACGGCAACTACACGCTCAGCGTCATCCCGTGGCTGGGGGCCGCGGCCGCCGGGGTGGTGCCCGCCCTGCCGGTGGCCGACCCGCCGACCCGCTCGCAGTTCCGGTACGTCACGGGCGGGGTCGTACCGGAGGAGTTGGCCGCCGGGGTGGCCGACTGGAGCGCCTACTTCACCCTGGTGCGCGAGGGCGGGGCGGCGGACCCGGAACCGGCGCGCATGGCCCTGTGGAAGGCGCACAAGACGTGCCTGGACGTGGTGGTCGGCGCGCTCGCCGACGTCGACACCACCCCGTGGCCCGATCAGGAGGTCGCGTTCCTGCGCGGCTGGTGCCGGATGGTCGACTACCTGTGGGCGGCGGCCTGGCCGACCGACTTCGCCTTCATGACCGCGCACGGCCTCGACGTGCTGCCCGAGACGCTGCTCGCCGCGCCCGAGGACGTCCGCGCGCTGCCGGGCAAGGCCCGCGGCAACGTCGCCAACATCCTCCGGCTGGCGACCATGCCGAAGTGGCGCTACGACCTCAACCTGCGGCTCTGGAAGCGGGTCATGCGGACCCGCGAGGCCCGCGCCCGGGTGCTGCCACTGCTCGACGCGGTGTTCAACCCGCGGCCGGAGAACGCCGCCGAGCGCCGCAGGCTGCTCGGCCACCTGCTGCGCCCTTGATCCCCGCCGCTGTCCCGGACCCCGGACAGCGGTCTCGCGGCGGCGCGGGTCAGCCGTTGTCCCGGAGGAAGCCGATCAACGCGTCGGCCATCAGGGTCGCCTCCTCGACCGACAGGCCGAGGGTGGTGCCGTGGGCGACGCACTTGCGGTGGAACTCGTCGAGCTTGGCCGCGGGGACTTCGAGGACCGCCGACTTCAGTTGGCCCTTGGGCTTGCGGCGCCACCACCTGCGGCGTTGCAGGCCCACGAAGCCCGCCGCGCCGACGACCTGGGCGACGGTGCTGGTCAGCAGGGGGTACACGACATCGCTGAGGACCTGGGGGTCGATGTTCGAGCCGACCGAGCCGCCGGTCCAGGCCGCCGAGCCGCGGCCAGGGAGGACACCCTCGTCCCAGGCGTCGGTGACCTGCTCGAAGTGGGGCAGTTGGGTTCGGGCGGCCGCGGTGACCATCGCGCGGGCGGCGTCGACCGCGGGGACCCGCAGGACGTCCGCGCCGCGTCCGCCGGTGGTTCCCGGTCGCGCCGTGCCTGTCATCCGACCATCCGATCGTGGTTGTGGGTCTCGTCTGGTCATCGTCGTTCGACCAGGGGGTATTACGGTTCCGGACGATCATGTTCGTCACTGCGGTCACCCGTAACGCGACGCGACCTCGGGTCGACCCCGGGGCATGGTGACTTTGCGCCGGGCGAGTCGGCCGCGGCGGTTGTGGTGGGTCCACCTGCTCGTCCTGCTGATGCTCGCCAGTGCGGGTGCCGGGGCCGCGCAGGCGTTCTTCGAGGTCAACAACCTCGGCGACAACGCCGCCGCCCTGGCCTGCCTGACGGGGACCGGGTTCACGCCGGGGGACAACCCGGTGGGGTGGCAGACCACGGTCGTGCACCTGAAGGACGTGCTCGCGGCGTGCACGGCGGACTACACCGCGCAGCACGGAACGGCCGCGCTGGTCGGCGCGCTGGTGCTCCCCGCGGTGGCCCTGCTCCTCATGCTGGTCGGTGGGTTCGCCGACCGCCGCAGGCTCCACCGCCGGGAGGTCGCGGTGGCGTCCCTGGCCGAGCGGTTCGGAGTCCTGTGCGACAGCCAGGGGCTGGTGGGGCGCTCCCGGCCCAGGCTGGTGCTCGTACCACCGGCCTCCGGTGTGCGCACCGCCTACACCACGGGTCTGCCGTTGCGGCCGCCGTGGGTGGTGGTGCCCTCGGGGTACGAGCACGCGTCGACCACCGCGTTCGACGTGGTGGTCCTGCACGAACTCGGGCACATCCGGTCTCGGGACCTGCTGTGGGCCTCGGCGGTCTGGTGGACGGGGTGGCTGCTCGTGCCCTCGTTCGTCCTGAGCGTGGCATCGAGCCTGAAGTTCACCCTGGTCCTGCGGTACTACAACGGGTCCGTGGTCACCGCGGTCGTCGCGGCGGTCGCCGCCCTGGTGTTGCGGGCCGCCTTGCTCCGGCGTCGCGAGCTGGTGGCGGACGGGTACGCGGCGGAGGCCCTGGGCGATCGCGAAGCCGTCCGGGCGGCTGTTTCCCCGGCCGGGCGGCCGGTTTCCCGGCTGCGCCGGGTCTTCGCCGTGCACCCGACCCCGGAGGAACGGCGGGACATCGGCAAGGCCCGGTTGTGGGAGAGCGGGTTCCTGTTCAGCGCGGCGGCGGGGTTGGCGGCCATGTTCGCCTACCAGTTCGCCCTCCGGCTGTCGCAGGACACCTTCGGCTCGCTGTTCGACGACCAGCGGTGGCCGCTCACGATCTCGGCCGCTCTGGGCGCACTGGTCTGGGCGGTCATCGTGGTGCCCGCCTGGGCGCGCCGCGCCGCGGGGGAGGCGGGGTGGGCGGCGCCGTGGGTGGGGTCGATGTGCGGGCTGGTGCTGGGGTTCCTGGCGCACCCGCCCGGTGCGGACTCCAGGATCGCGAGCATCGCGGGGGAGCGCTGGCCGGTCCTGCTGCTGTTCCTGGTCGTCGTGAGCTTCGCGGCCACCGCGTTCGCGATCGGCTGCGCCCGGGTGCCGGGCGCCCGCGCCCCACGGCTCGCCCGGGTGGGCGCGGTGGTCGCCGTGGCCGCGGTGCTCGGGGGCGCGATCACCGCCGTGGTCCACAGCACGATCGGTCACGCCATGTTCGAGGACCTCGCCGCGGTGCGGTTCCACCTGGCGTCGACGGGGTTCGACCTCTGGGGCCACACCCCGTGGGTGGTGTTGGCGGGTGCGCTCCTGATCGCGTCGGGGAAGCGGCCCGCGGAGTGGTCGGTCGTGCGCCAGTGCTCGGGAGTCGTCCTGCTCACCGGCACGGTGGGTGGTGTGGTCGCGGGCCTGTCACTGGTGCTGCGCCACAGCGACGACGTGGACCGGCGGACGTTCCTCGTCTCCCAGATGTGGTGGGTCAGCGCGCTGGTCGGGGTCGTGGCCCTGCTCGCCGCGCTGGTGGTGGGCAGGTCGGTGCCGACCGCGGTGGCCACCTCGGTGCTGGCTGTGCTGTGGGCGGGTCTGGTGCAGTACGCGGTGACCTTCGCCGACGGCATCGGTCGCAACGGGAACATGCTGTAGGCTTCCGTGCGAAACCCCGCTTGGTCGTTGTTCGTGGCGCTCCTGGTGTGCGCGCCGGTCGCGCTCGTCGTGAGCGCTTTGACCAGGCGCTCCCACCGCGGACCCCGCGCGTTCGCGTGGGGCCCGCTCGCGGGCCTGGCCACCGCCGGTCTGGCTCTGCTCCTGGTCGGTGGGTTCCTGGCCCCGGTGACCGTGCGGGAAGACGACACCCGGTTCAGCCTGGCCGCCTTGGCCCAGCAGTCCCCGGAGCCGCTTCCCGCCGTCCCGGGGACGGCCGATCCCGGTCGGCCGCTGGACAGCGCGACAGCGACCGCGGCGCTCTCCGGCCTCCCGGCGCTGATGCCCCGACCGTTCGAGGCGGAGGAGCCGTCGCAGCCCACCACGAGGGTGACCTTCCAGCCGGAGTCGTGCGACGACGTGATCGCAGAGGGGGCGGCCTCAGCGCCAGCGGTGAGGCTGGAGAAGGCGTACAGCGTGACCGCTCAAGGCACGGTCGGTGACATGGACGTCAACGTGGTCTTGGAGTCCCACACCGATCCCCAGGACCTCTCCGGCATCGACCGGGAGGTCGCGGCCTGCTCGGAGTACCGGCTCCCGGCGGTGGGCTTCGACACCCCGTACTGGGACGGGACCATGCGGCTCCTGCCGAACACCGGACAGCCCCACCCGAGCAGGGTCGTGTCCCTCACCCAGACCGCCGTCAAGAGCGGCCGGACGGCGGTCTTCGTGTTCCGGCAGAACACCGTCGCGGTCGGGCACAACGTCCTCCGGATCGCCATCGGCTACGGGTACGTCGAGACCCCACCCACCGCCACCGTCCGGACCGCGGAGGCGCTGATGACTTCGATCACCGCCGACGTGGTGCGGCGATTGGGGCGCTGAGCCCCCGGAGGTCGCGGGTTCGGCCAAGCCCGATCCCGCCGGTCGGCGGAGTGACGGGCGGCTGATCGCCGTCGCGGGGGCGAGACGAGCGTCCCGGGCCGGATCGGGGGAGTCCCGGCCCGGGCTGTCACGCGGTGGTGCGGCGGTGTGCGCTCACGCGCCCGCCTCGTTGACCAGTTCGACCAGGGCGTCGGCCGCCGGGCCCGAGGAGGCGGGGTTCTGCCCGGTGATCAGCAGGCCGTCCCGGACCACGTGGGGTGCCCAGTCGTCGGTCTTGGAGTAGGTGCCGCCGAGGCGCTTGAGTTCGTCCTCGACGAGGAAGGGGACGACGTCGGTGAGGGCGACGCCGTCCTCTTCGGAGTTGGCGAACCCCGTGACGTCCCTGCCCCGCACCAGGGGGGTGCCGTTCTCGTCGACGGTGTGGCGCAGGACGCCGGGGGCGTGGCAGACCAGGGCGAGCGGCTTGCCCTGGCGCAGGGTGGTCTCGATCAGGCGGGCGGAGTCGGCGTCCTCGGCCAGGTCCCACAGCGGGCCGTGGCCGCCGGGGTAGAAGACCGCGTCGAAGTCGTCGACGGAGATCGAGTCGAGGCGCACGGTGTTCGAGAGGGCCGCGGTCGCCTCCGCGTCGGTCTCGAACCGGCGGGTCTGCTCCGTCTGGAAGTCCGGCTCGTTGCTCTTGGGGTCCAGTGGCGGCTTGCCGCCCTCGGGGGAGGTGAGCGTGATCTCCCAGCCCGCTTCCGCGAAGCGGTAGTACGGCGCGGCGAGTTCCTCCAGCCAGAACCCGGTCTTGCGGCCGGTGTCGCCGAGTTCGTCGTGCGAGGTCAAGACGATGAGAACGCGCATGTCCTGTTTCTCCTGGTGATGTCGAGTGGCGTGAGACCGCGTCCGAACCGCGAGGCGCGTGCCGCTGGCCTACTTCGACGAATACCTCGCGACCATGGACGCGATCGTCGCCGACACGGGCAAGAGCGCCGCGGAGCGCCTGATGGGGTACTGGCGCAACTTCCACGACACCCAGGCCGTGGGGGACTGCCAGGGCGGTTGCCTGGTCGTCAAGCTCGCCGCGGAGATCGCCGACCTCTCCGAGGTGATGCGGGTGGCGACGAAGGTCGGGACGACGGCGGTCCTCGACCGGCTGGAGCGGATGATCGCCGACGGTGTCGCGGACGGTTCCGTGTCCATCGACGGCACTCCCCGCGCGACGGCTGAAACCCTCTACGACCTGTGGATCGGAGCGAGCGTGATGGCGAAGATCCACCGCGGTCCGGACCACCTCGACCGCGCCACGGCTGTCACGCGCCAGGTCCTCCACATCTGAACGACCCTGCCGCCCGCGGTGCCCCTGCCCGGCATGCCGTCGAACCGATCGGCGACCAGCACCCCGCCTGCTGACAGCCGCGAGGAGCCACACCCGGGCGCTTCGAGGGGCGGGACAACTTCCGGCTCCTCGAACGCCGGTGGTGGTGGAGTAGAAGGCCACCCACGAACGCCTCGACGGTCGCCCGGCCTCGCAGACCACTGTGGACACCGGGCTGTCGAGCGCGGCGACCTCCAGCCCCGGGTGGTCGTCGAGCCGTGCCCGCACCTGTTCGGCGGACAGCGCCACGACCGCCATCGTGCCGGTGCCCGCCGGCGCGGCGAGCGCCCGCGGGCAGCAGCCGGTCAGGTCGTCTTGTTCTTCGCCGTGTTGAACACGTCCAGGACGTAGCTGTCGAAGTAGGGGCTGTAGTTCTTGTCGTTCCACAGGTACGCGACCACGCCGTTGACGTTGCCGAACTTCACCGCGTTGCTGTACTGGTGGATCATCGGGGCACCGCTGGCGCCCCCGGGCAGCCCGCAGTAGACCTTCACCTGCGCGGCCGCGGCCCAGTGCATGTCCGCCTGGCAGTAGATCTGGTCCTTGCCGTTGTACTGGCCCGTCCCGGGGTAGGCCAGCACGGTGACCGCGTTCTGCTTGCTGGAGTTGACCAGGAGGCCGTTGCCGCCGGTCTTGTGCACGAGGTTCTCACCGTCGAGCTTGCGGACGTTGACGAAGGCGAAGTCCCACCAGTTGTAGCTGTGCGAGGTCCAGCCCTTGGTGGCGTGGAAGTACTTCGCCGAGAACTTGCCGAGGTGGGCGATGCCGTCCTGGAACCCGGGCGCGTACATCCAGTTGTCGTACTGGTGGCCGTTCTTGCCGCCGTGGACGCAGTGCGCGGCGGTGGACACGACGTTCTTCGCGGTGCTGTTGATCGTGCTGCCGGAGCACACGTAGTCGTCGAGGGTCACCGGGTCGCGGAAGAAGACCTTGCCCGCGCCGGGGGAGAGCACCACCGACCGCGTGCCTGCGGACCGAACGGCCGCGAGGGGGCCGACCGGCGCGGACGCGGTCTCCTCCGGGCCCGTGTTCTCCGGGTGGTCCAGGCGTTCCAGTTCCGGGTCGTCGACGACCCCCGGGTCCGCGACCGGCTTCGCCGCGCGCATCCGCTCGGGCGTCCAGTAGGCGTCGATCAGCCGCTGCGCGACGGCGTCGTCCTCGACGACCTGGCCGTTGATGAGCGCTGCCGTCTCGACCACGGTGCTCGAGGGGACGTCCACCGCGGCGTGGGCGGGTGCCGCCGCGAGGCACACCGCGAGCAGCGCCACGACCGGCACTGTGTGGAATCTGGGAATCACCGTTCACTCCTCAGTCAGGGTCGGTGCGCGCTCGGGACGGCCGCGCACCCAGGGGCGGAGTCGGTCATCCGCTCACCTCCCCAGTCGTGGGAGAACCCGCCGGGGTGAGGGGGTCGGGTGGAAAATGCCCCGAAAGGCCCAGCGGTGGTGGCGACCGCCGCGGTCCGACGGTGGTTCCGAGGAGGGGTGCCGCCGGAACGACGTGGGTCAGCGGGTGCGGACACCGTTCCGGCGGCACGACCGCCTACCAGGCCACCGGGAGTTCGGCGATGCCGCCGCCCAACTGGAGGTCGCTGATCATGGGGATGTCGTCGATCGGGACCGCGAGGCGGTAGTCGGGGATGCGGGTGAACAGCGCGGACAGGACCTCGCGGATCTCCAGGCGGGCCAGCGGGGCGCCGATGCAGTACCAGCTCCCGTAGCTGAAGGCCATGTGCGGGT
Source organism: Actinokineospora spheciospongiae (assembly GCF_003182415.1). Taxonomy (NCBI): domain Bacteria; kingdom Bacillati; phylum Actinomycetota; class Actinomycetes; order Pseudonocardiales; family Pseudonocardiaceae; genus Actinokineospora; species Actinokineospora spheciospongiae. Next base: position 497,401 of record NZ_QHCP01000004.1, read on the forward strand.
TGGGGGAGCGGGTGACGTCGAAGCGCTCCGGGAACTCGAAGACCAGGTCGTCGAAGCCCGCCGCGTAGTGGTCGGACAGGACGAGGTCGCCGGTGCGGATGGTGACCCCGGCGATGTCGATGTCGGCGCTGGCGTAGCGGGGCTGGCAGGACTCGCTGGTCTTGCTCATCCGGACCACCTCCTCGACCGCGCCCGCCATCAGGTCGGGGTCGGCGATCACCAGCTCGCGCTGCTCGGGGTGCTCGGCGAACAGCGCGATGCCCGCGCTGAGGTTCTTGGGCGTCACCAGGTAGGAGAAGCTGGTGATGGCGATCAGCTTGGTGACGAAGTCGTCGTCGATCCCGGCCTCGCACAGCGCGGAGATCAGGTCGTCGCCCGGTGTGGCCTTCTTGTACCGCACCAGCTCCAGGAGGTAGTCGAACAGGACGAGCTGGCCGCCCTCGGCCTTGTCGCTGTCGGCGACGTCGCCCGCGGTGGACAGCATCACCATGAACCGCTCCGGGTCCGGCAGCCCCAGCAGGTCGCAGAGGACGAGGAACGACACCGGCACCGACAACTGCCGGTGCAGGTCGGCGGGCGAGCCGGTGGCGAGGATGCCGTCGAGCAGTTCGTTGACGCGCTCGACGATGCCCGCCTGCAACGCCTTCATCCGCTTCGCCGAGAAGTGCGGGGTCAGCGAGGTCCGCATCCGGGTGTGGATCTGCGCGGCGACGGCCGGGTCGTCGCTCAGGACACCCATGTCGAACAGGGGGTTGTCCAGGTAGCGCGGCCGGTTCGCCGTGTCCTTGTGCGACGCGCCGAGGCGGTCGTCGAGCAGCAACTGCCGCAGTTCCGCGTAGCGGGTCACCAGCCAGGCCTCGTCACCGGCGAGCGTGCGCACCTTGACGACCGGGCCGAGGTCGCGGGCCTCGCGGATCATCGAGTTCAGCCTGCCGATGACCGGCCGCTGGGCGCCGAGCCAAGGCAGGTCCTTCGTCGTGGTCATCCGTGCCTCCGAGCGGGGTTGTGGGACGTTCACCAGGTGATGACGAGTCGGTCCATCGTGGAGCTGAGCCGGGCCTGGTCCTTGCCGCCCGCGCGCTCGGCCACGTCGGGCAGGCGCAGCGTGGGGAACCGGGCCAGCAGCGCCCGGACCGCGATGGCCAGCTCCATCCGGGCCAGCGGCGCGCCGAGGCAGTGCCAGACGCCGTGCGCGAACGCCAGGTGCGGGTTGGACTCCCTGGTGAAGTCGATCTCGTCGGGGTTGTCGAAGGCCCGTTCGTCGAAGTTCGCCAGCGCGAAGTCGGGCAGCACCAAGTCCCCGGCGCGGATGGTCACCCCGGCGATCTCGATGTCCTCCGCGGCGTAGTGCGGGTGCGCGCCGCCGCCGTAGGTGGCGGTGCGCAGCAGTTCCTCCACGGCGGCCGGGACGAGGTCGGTGTCCTCGATCAGCGCGTCCCGCAGGTGCGGGTTCGCCGCCAGCCTGCCGAGGCCGTAGCCGACGCTGTTGGACACGCTGTCGCCGCCCGCGAAGATGAGCATGGTGCCCAGCCGCGCCACCTCGTCGTCGGACAGACCCGCCCCGATCAACCCGGACAGCACGTCCTCACCCGGTTCCGCGCGCTTGCGGACGAGCAGTTCCCGCAGGTACTGGCCCACCTTGGTGGTGTACCGTGCGGCGTGGTCCCCCTCGGCGTCGATGGTGGCCATCTCGTAGAGCATGCCGTGCAGCGCCGCCCAGTCCTCGTCCGGGACGCCGACGAACGCGCACAGCACCCGCATCCCCATCGGCACGGAGAACTGCTGCTGCAACTCCACCGGGGGCGTGCGGGCGGCCATCGCCTCCACCAGTTCGTCCACGATCGACACCACGACCGGTTCCATCCGCCGCATCGAGGAGCGGGAGAAGAACGGGGTGAGCGCGGCCCGGAAGCTGGCGTGGTCGATCGGCTCGGACCGGACCATGTCGAAGATGGGGCTCTGCACGTACTGCGCCGCGTTGTCCGGGTCGGGGTGCGACCGCACGAGCTTGCGGTCCACCAGCAGCGCGCGGATCTCTGCGTGCTGCACCACCAGCCACGCCTCGTCACCCGCGGGGGTGCGGACCTTCCAGATCGGTCTGCCCGCCTGCAGTTCCCGGAGGTAGTCGTTGCGCCCGAACAGGGGCGAGAACATCTCGGTCATCCTCGGCAGTTCCTCGGCTGAGGTCACGGTCGTTCCTCTCGGCGGTCGTGGGACGAGGGCCAGTGTCGAGGGGCGACCGACCGAAAATCCCTAGTGCTGGGGTGGGCACGCCGTCACGGCGCGGCGGCGAACTGGGAGTTGACCAGGGCGGTGTAGGCCCCGCCCGCGGCGAGCAGTTCCTCGTGGGTGCCGCGTTCGACGATGCTGCCGCCGCGCATCACCAGGATCAGGTCGGCGTCGCGGACGGTGGAGAGGCGGTGCGCGATCACGAAGCTGGTCCGGCCGCGGCGCAGGTCGGCCATGGCCCGCTGCACCAGCAGTTCGCTGCGGGTGTCCACGGAACTGGTCGCCTCGTCCAGGACCAGCACCGTCGGGGTGGCCAGGAAGGCCCGCGCCACGGTGATGAGCTGCTTCTCGCCCGCGCTGATGCCCGTCGTCTCGTCGAGCACCGTGTCGTAGCCGGAGGGCAGCGTCCGGACGAAGTGGTCCACGCGCATGGCCTTCGCCGCGGCCACGACCTCCTCCCGGCTCGCGCCGGGGCGGCCGTAGGCGATGTTCTCGGCGACGGTCCCCTCGAACAGCCAGGTGTCCTGCGGAACCAGGCCCATCCGGGACCGCAGGTCCGCCCGCCGCATCGTCGCGATGTCCACGCCGTCGAGCAGGATTCGCCCGGAGTCGGGTTCGCAGAAGCGCATCAGCAGGTTGCCCAGGGTGGTCTTGCCCGCGCCGGTGGGCCCCACGATCGCCACTGTCGCACCCGGGGGCACCGACAGCGTCAGGCCCTCGATCAGCGGGCGGTCCTGGGTGTACCGGAAGCACACGTCCGCGAACTCCACCCGGCCGGTGCCGGTGGCGGGCGTCGCGGGCGCGGTCGGGTCGGCGGGTTCCTCCTCGGCGTCGAGCAGCGCGAACACGCGCTCGGCCGAGACCAGGCCGGACTGGAACTTCCCCACGGCGGCGCCGACCTGGCCCACCTGGTTGCTGAAGATGTTGGCGTACTGCATGAACGCCTGCACGTCGCCGACCGACAGGGCCCCCGCGGTCACCCGCAGCGCGCCGACGACCGCGACGACGACGTAGTTCAGGTTCGTCACGAACAGCAGCGCGGGTTCGATCGTCTCGGCCAGGAACTGCGCCGAGGAGCCCGCCCGGTGCGCCCGGTCGTTGTGCGCGTCGAACTCCGCCTCGCCGCGGGCCCGCCGCCCGAACGCCCGCACCAGCGCGTGCCCGGTGTAGGTGTCCTCGACGTGCGCGGCCAAGGCGCCGGTGGCGGCCCACTGCTCGTCGAAGCGCGGTCGGGCCCGTGCGCTGAGCAGCGTGGCCACCACCGTGCACACCGGCACGCTCACCAGCAGCGAGACCGCCAGGATCGGGGAGATGACGAACATCAGCGCGATCAGGGAGACCGAGTACAGCACGGCCGAGAAGAGCTGGCCCAGGGTCTGCTGGAGCACCTGCTGGAGGTTGTCCACGTCGTTGGTGATCCGGCCGAGCAATTCGCCGCGGGAGTGCGCGTCGAAGTAGGACAGCGGCAGCCGCGACAGCTTCGCCTCCACCCGTTCCCGCAGGTCCCTGGCCACCTCCTGCACCATGTTCGCCGCGACCCGCTCCTGGACGAAGCCGCACGCGGAGCCGATCGAGAACAGCAGCAGCGCGAGCAGCAGCACCGACCCCACCGCGTCGAAGTCGATCCCGGTGCCGGGCACCACGTCCACTGTCGCGTACACCGAGGCGAGCGTGTCGTTGCCGTCCGCGCGCAACTGGGCCAGCGCCTGGTCTTTGGACAGACCCGCGGGCAGCCCGGCGCCCGCCACCCCGGCCAGCACGAGGTCGGTGGCGCGCCCGAGCACCAGCGGGGCGGTGGTGTTCACCACGATCCCGGCCAGGCTGATCAGCAGCCCGGTGGTGAGCACCAGGCGGTGCGGGCGCAGCAGCCGCGCGACCGCGCGCAGCGTGCCCCCTCGGTCGGTCACCTCCTCCTGCCCGCTCACGCGACCTCCTCCTGGCGGGTGAGCTGGGAGCGCACGATCTCCTGGTAGGTGCGGTTGCCCGCCACCAGTTCCCCGTGCGTGCCGCGGCCCACGACGCGGCCCTCCTCCAGCACCACGATCTCGTCGGCGTCGCGGATGGTGCTCACCCGTTGGGCGACGACCACCACCGCGGCGTCGGCCACCTCCGGTGCCAGTGCCGCCCGCAGCCTGGCCTCGGTGCCGTAGTCGAGACCGGAGAAGCAGTCGTCGAACAGGTAGACCCCGGGGCGGCGCACCAGGGCCCGCGCCAGGGCCAACCGCTGCCGCTGCCCGCCGGAGACGTTGGTGCCGCCCTGGGTGATCCCCGCGCGCAGCCCGCCCGGCATCGCGGCGACGAAGTCGCGCGCCTGCGCCACCTCCAGGGCGTGCCAGAGTTCGGCCTCGGTGGCGTCGTCGTCGCCCCAGCGCAGGTTCGACTCGACGGTCCCGGCGAACAGGTACGGCTGCTGCGGCACCAACCCGACCGCGCGGCTGCGCGCCTCGTCGGTCAGGTGGCGCACGTCCACCCCGCCCACCAGCACGGTCCCGGTGGTCGCGTCGAACGCGCGCACCACCAGGTTCAGCAGCGTCGTCTTGCCGCTGCCGGTGCCGCCGATGACGGCCAGGGTCCGGCCCGGCCGGGCGGTGAGGTCGATGTCGCGCAGGAACGCCGCCTCGGCGCCGGGGTAGCGGAAGCCCACCCCGCGCAGGTCGAGGTGGCCCCGCCGCGGCTGCCCGACGGCCGGGTCCGCGGGCTGGGCCAGCTCCGGCCGGGTGTCGAGCACCTGGCTGACGCGCCGGGCCGCGGCCCGCGCCCTGGGCACGGTGAGTGTGACGTAGATGGCGATCACCATCGCGGTGAGCACCAGCACGACGTAGCCGATGAAGGCGCTCAGCGCGCCCAGCCGCAGTTCCCCGGACCCGATCCGCCCCGCCCCGATCCACACCACGAGCACGGTGGTCCCGTTGCCCATCAGCAGCACCAGCGGGAAGACGGCGGCGGCGAGCCTGCGCGCCCGGCGGGTGAGCAGGAAGGTCTCGGTGTTGGCCTCGGCGAAGCGCTGCCGCTCGTGCTCGTGCCGGACGAACGCGCGCACCACCCGGACCCCGGTGACCTGCTCGCGCAGCAGCCGGTTCATCCGGTCCACGCCCACCTGGATGCGGCTGTACAGGGAGGTCATCCTGGCCAGCAGCAGCACGACCACCATGGCGGTGGCGGGCACCAGCACGACCAGCACCAGCGCCAGCGGCACGTCCTGCTGCAACGCGAGCACCACGCTCATCACGCACATGATCGGCGCGGCGACGATGCTGTTGAGCCCGTCCGCGGTGACCGCCTGGACCTGCTGCACGTCGTTGAGCGTCCGGGTGCTCAGCGAGGACGTGCCGAACCGGCCGATCTCGTGCGCGGAGAACCGCTGCACCCGGCGGTAGACCGCCGAACGCAGGTCGCGGCCGACCGCGGCGGCGGTGCGGGCGCCGAAGTACTGCGCCCCCAGCCGGGCCGCGAGCTGGACGGCGGCGACCACCACCATGAGACCGCCCAGCCGCCAGATGGTGGGCACCGAGCCCGCCAGCAGGCCCCGGTCGATGATCAGTGCGTTGAGGGTCGGCAGCAGCAGGAACGCCACCGTCTGCACGACCTGCAACGCGACGACCAGCGCGACCGCGCCGCGGTAGGGGCGCAGTGCGGTCCTGAGCAGTCGGAGAAGCACGCGGCACTCCCGGGTCCGGGGATTCGGCGGTCCGGGGATTCGGTGCTGCCGCCCGCGCCGCTGTCCCCGGTGCGGCGCGCCCGCGCAGCGTGTCGCGGCCACAGCACGCAATTCCCTAGGTTTCGCCGCGTTTTCCCGGGCCGGTCCTAGGAAATTTTCCGGCGTCCGGGATCAACACTGCTCGGCGGCGTCCACTGGTGAATGGAACCGAAATGGATGGTTCGATGGACAACGAGCAGCGCCTCCGGGACTACCTGAAGCGGGCGACGGTCGACCTCCGGCGCACCCGCCAACGGGTCCAGGAGTTGGAGGACTCGGCGGTCGAGCCGCTGGCCATCGTCGGCATGGGCTGCCGCTACCCCGGCGACGTGCGCGGTCCGGAGGACCTGTGGGCGATGCTGGCGCGCGGCGGGCACGGCATCACCGGCTTCCCCACCGACCGCGGCTGGGACCCCGAGGCCCTGGGCGCCTCCGCCACCCTCTCCGGCGGGTTCCTGCACGACGCGACCACCTTCGACGCCGACTTCTTCGGCATCTCCCCGCGCGAGGCCCTGTCCATGGACCCGCAGCAGCGGGTGCTGCTGGAGACCGCCTGGGACGCGGTCGAACGGGCGGGCATCGACCCGCTGGCGCTCAAGGGCAGCCGGACCGGGGTGTTCGTCGGGGCGATGCCGCAGGAGTACCGGGTCGGCGCGGGCGACAACGTCGACGGATTCCGGCTGACCGGCAACACCTCCAGCGTGGTGTCCGGGCGGCTGGCGTACTTCCTGGGCCTGGTCGGCCCCGCCATCACCGTGGACACCGCGTGCTCGTCGTCGCTGGTGTCGCTGCACCTGGCCGCGCACGCGCTGCGGGCGGGGGAGTGCGACCTGGCGCTGGTCGGCGGGGTGACCGTGATGGCCAGCCCGATCACGTTCGTGGAGTTCTCCAAGCAGGGCGGGCTGGCCGCCGACGGGCACTGCCGCTCCTTCGCCGACTCCGCCTCGGGCACCGGCTGGGCCGAGGGCGCGGGCGTGCTGGTGCTGGAGAAGCTGTCCGACGCTCGGCGCAACGGTCACCACGTGCTCGCGGTGGTGCGCGGTTCCGCGGTCAACCAGGACGGCGCGAGCAACGGGCTCACCGCGCCCAACGGCCCGTCCCAGGTCCGCGTCATCGAGCAGGCGCTGCTCAACGCCCGGCTGTCGGCCGACCAGGTCGACGTGGTGGAGGCGCACGGCACCGGCACCACCCTGGGCGACCCGGTGGAGGCCGAGGCGCTGCTGGCCACCTACGGCCGCAACCGGCCCGAGGGCCGCCCGCTGCTGCTGGGTTCGGTGAAGTCCAACCTCAGCCACACCCAGGCCGCCGCCGGTGTCGCGGGCGTCATCAAGGTGGTGCTGGCCCTGCGGCACGGGCTGCTGCCCAAGACCCTGCACGCGGACGAGCCGACGTCGCACGTGGACTGGTCGGCCGGGACCGTCGCGCTGGCCACCGAGCACACGCCGTGGCCCGCCGACGCGGACCGCCCGCGCCGCGCCGGTGTGTCGTCGTTCGGCCTCAGCGGAACCAACGCGCACGCCATCATCGAGGAGGCACCCGCGGTCGAGGAGTCGGCGCCTCCCGTTGAGGTCGCCGCGGGCCCGGTGCCGCTGGTGCTCTCCGGCCGCACCCGGGAGGCGCTGGCCGCGCAGGCCGATCAACTTTTGTCCACCGTGGACGAGCACGGCGTGGTGGACACCGCGCTGTCGCTGGCCACCACCCGCTCCGCGTTCGAGCACCGCGCGACCGTGGTGGCCGCCGACGCCGAGCAGGCCAGGGCCGGGCTGGCGGCCTTGGCCGCGGGCGAGGCACCGGCGGACCGCCCCACCCGGGGCAAGCCCAAGCTCGCCGTGCTGTTCACCGGGCAGGGCGCGCAGCGCGCGGGCATGGGCCGCGAGCTGTACGACCGGTTCCCGGTGTTCGCGAACGCCCTGGACGAGGTGTGCGCCGCGCTGCGACCGCACCTGGAGCGCAAGCTGCGCGAGGTGATGTGGGCCAAGACCGCGCACACCCTCAACCGCACCGAGTACGCCCAGCCCGCGCTGTTCGCCGTCGAGGTGGCGCTGTACCGGCTGGTCGAGTCCTGGGGCGTGCGGCCCGACTACCTCGCGGGCCACTCCATCGGCGAGCTGTCCGCCGCGCACGTCGCCGGGGTGCTGGACCTGCCCGAGGCGGCCGCGCTGGTCGCGGCGCGCGGGCGGCTGATGCAGGCCCTGCCTTCAGGCGGGGTCATGACCTCCGTGCGGGCCCCGGAGTCCGTCGTGGCCCCCCTGGTCGAACCGCACGCCGACCGCGTGTCCATCGCGGCGGTCAACGGGCCGGACGCGGTGGTCGTGGCGGGCGAGGCCGAAGCGGTCGCCGGGATCGAAGCGCTGCTGGCCGAGCTGGGGCACAGGACCAAGCGGCTGCGCGTCTCGCACGCCTTCCACTCCCCGCTCGTGGACCCGGTGCTCGACGGGTTCCGGGCGGTCGCCGCCGGGCTGTCCTTCCACGAGCCGCTGCTGCCCGTGGTGACCTCGGTGACCGGCCTGCGGGGCGGGGTCGAGCAGTTGACCAGCGCCGACCACTGGACCGAGCACGTGCGCGCGACGGTGCGCTTCCACGACAGCCTCACCTGGCTGCACGAGCACGGCGTCACGGCGTTCCTGGAACTGGGCCCGGACGGCGTGCTCAGCACCCTGGTGCGCGAAGCCCTGCCCGAGGCCGACGCCGTCGCCTCGCTGCGCGGGGCGCAGCCCGAGGGCGCGGCCGTGGCCGCCGCCGCCGCCGGGCTGCACGCGCTCGGCGTGCCGGTGCGCTGGGCCGACTACTTCGCGGGCACCGGGGCCCGCCGCGTCGACCTGCCCACCTACCCCTTCCAGCGGCGCCGCTTCTGGCCGCGCGACGGCCACGCCGCGGGCGACCTGCGCGCCGCCGGGCTCGGCGCCGCCAACCACCCGCTGCTGGCCGCCGCCGCGTCGCTGGCGGACTCCGACGGCGCCCTGCTCACCGGCAGGCTGTCGCTGGCCGCGCAACCGTGGCTGGCCGACCACACCGTCCGCGGCACCACCGTGCTGCCCGGCACCGCGCTGCTGGAACTGGCCGTCCGCGCCGGGGACGAGGTCGGCTGCGGCCGGGTCGCCGAGCTGACCCTGACCGCTCCGCTGGTGCTGCCCGAGCAGGGTGGCGTGCAGGTGCAGTTGTGGATCGGCGGCCCCGACGCGGACGGGCGCCGCACCCTCACCGCCTACTCGCGCCCCGACGCGGGCGAGGCCACCGACTCGGCCGAGGACCGGCCGTGGACCCGGCACGCCGACGGTGTGCTGGCCCCGGGTGGGCAGCCGAGCGACTTCGACGCCACCGCCTGGCCGCCCGCGGGCGCCGAACCGGTGGACCTGGACGGCTTCCACGACCGCACCGCCGAGGCGGGCCTGGCCTACGGGCCCGCGTTCCGCGGCCTGGTCGCGGCCTGGCTGGCCCCGGACGGCGCCGTGTTCGCCGAGGTCGCGCTGCCCGAGCACGTCGCGGCCGACGCCGCCGCCTTCGGCGTGCACCCGGCCCTGCTCGACGCGGCCCTGCACGCCGTGGGGTTCACTGCCGTGGGCGACGGCGGTGTCGCGCTGCCGTTCTCCTGGGAGGGCGTGCGCCTGCACGCCACCGGCGCGGACGCGGCCAGGGTGCGGCTGGTGCCCCTGGGCGGGTCCGCGGTGTCGGTCGAGGTCGCCGACCCGGCGGGCGCCCCGCTGGTGTCGGTGGACTCGCTGGCCCTGCGCCCGCTGGCCGACGCGCCGGTGGTCGCCGCACCGGGCCGCGACGCCCTGTTCCGCGTGGACTGGGTTCCGGTGCCCGGTGGCGCGTCACCCGCGTCCGTCGCCGTCCTGGGCCCGGACGTGCCCGCGTTGCCGGGGCTGGAGGTGCTGGTCGCCGCCGGGATCGCCGACCTGCCTGGCGCGGTGCCGCCGGTCGTGCTGGCACCCGTGCCCGCCGGGTCCGGGAACCCGGTCGCCGACGCGCACGCCGCCACCGCGTGGGCCCTGGGCCTGGCGCAGGAGTGGCTGGCCGAGGAGCGCTGCGCGGGGTCGCGGCTGGTGTTCACGACCCGTGGTGGGGTGTCCACGCGGGCGGGTGAGTCGGTGGACCCGGCGCAGGCCGCCGTGTGGGGCTTCGCCCGGGCGGTCGAGGTGGAGAACCCGGGCCGGTTCGGTGCCCTGGACGCCGGGGCCGACGCGGTCGTGGCGCTCGGCACCGGCGAACCGCAGGTCGCGGTGCGCGATGGCGTGGCGCTGGCCGCCCGGCTGGCACGGGTGAGCCCACCCGAGGAGCCCACCGCCGTCTCCTGGGGCGGTGGCACGGTCCTGGTCACCGGTGGCACCAGCGGCATCGGCGCGCTGGCGGCGCGGCACCTCGCCGAGCACCACGGCGTGCGCGACCTGCTGCTGGTCAGCAGGCGCGGCGCCGACGCCGACGGCGTGGCCGACCTGGTCACCGCGATCGCCGGGCTGGGCGCGCGGGTGCGCGTGGTCGCCGTCGACGTGGCCGACCGGGACGCGCTGGCCGCCGTGCTCGCCGCGGCCGAGCCGCCGGTGACCGGTGTCCTGCACGCGGCCGGGGTCCTGGACGACGGCGTGCTGGCGTCGCTGACCCCGGAGCGGGTCGCGGCCGTGCTGCGCCCCAAGGTCGACGCGGCCTGGCACCTGCACGAGCTGGCCGGGGACCTGTCGGCCTTCGTGGTGTTCTCCTCGGCGGCGGGCGTGCTGGGCGCGGCCGGGCAGTCGGGCTACGCGGCGGGCAACGCCTTCCTCGACGCCCTGGTGGCCCGGCGCCGGGCCGCGGGCCTGCCGGGCGCGTCCCTGGCCTGGGGGCCGTGGGACCGCGGCGCGGGCATGACCGGGTCGCTCGGGGAGTCCGCCATGCTGCGGCTGGCCCGCACCGGCGCCCTGCCGCTGTCCGCTGTGGACGGCCTCGCCCTGTTCGACGCGGCCCTGGCCTGCCCGGACGCGCAGGCAGTGCCGGTGCGCCTGGACCTGCCCGCGCTGCGCGCCCGCGACGAGGTCCCGCCCGTGCTGCGCGGCCTGGTCCGGCCGCGGGTCCGCCGCGGCGCCGCGACCGCCGCCGCGGCGGACGGCCTCGCGCGGCGGCTGGCCGGGATGGGCGCCGCCGAACGCGCCGACGCGGTCCTGGAGCTGGTGCTCAGCCGGGTCGCCGCGGTGCTCGGCCACGCGGGCACCGGGCACGTCGACCCGCAGCGGGCGTTCTCCGACCTGGGCTTCGACTCGCTGACCGCGGTCGAGCTGCGCAACCAGCTCGCCGCCGCCACCGGCCTGCGCACCTCGCCGACACTGGTCTTCGACCACCCCACGCCCACGGCGCTGGCCGCGCACGTGCTGGCGGAACTGCTCGGCTCCGACAGCGCCGGGGCCGAACCGGTCACCACCGCGGCGGCCGCGGCCGACGACCCGATCGCGATCGTCGGCATGGCCTGCCGCTACCCCGGCGGGGTCACCTCCCCGGAAGACCTGTGGCGGCTGGTCACCGAGGGCGCCGACGCCATCTCCGGCTTCCCGACCAACCGCGGCTGGGACCTGGGCTCCCTGTTCGACCCGGACCCCGACCACCCCGGCACCTCCTACGTCCGCTCCGGCGGGTTCCTGCACGACGCGGGCGAGTTCGACCCCGGGTTCTTCGGCATGAGCCCGCGCGAGGCGCTGGCCACCGACGCCCAGCAGCGGCTGCTGCTGGAGGCGTCCTGGGAGGCCGTCGAACGCGCGGGCATCCCCCCGGCGTCCCTGCGCGGCAGCCGCACCGGCGTGTTCGCCGGTGTCATGTACAGCGACTACGCCAACGCCCTCGGCGGCGGCGAGTTCGAGGGCCACCAGGGCACCGGCACCTCGGCGAGCGTGGTGTCCGGGCGGGTGTCCTACACCCTGGGCCTGGAGGGCCCGGCGGTCACGGTGGATACGGCCTGCTCCTCCTCGCTGGTGGCGATGCACTTGGCCGCGCAGGCGCTGCGCGGCGGGGAGTGCTCGCTGGCGCTCGCGGGCGGGGTCACCGTCATGTCGACCCCGACGCCGTTCCTGGAGTTCTCCCGGCAGCGAGGCCTGGCCGCCGACGGCCGGTGCAAGGCGTTCTCCGACGCCGCCGACGGCGTGGCGTGGGGCGAGGGCGTCGGTGTGCTGGTGCTGGAGCGGTTGTCCGACGCGCGCCGCAACGGGCACCCGGTGCTCGCGGTGGTCCGGGGTTCCGCGGTGAACTCCGACGGCGCCTCCAACGGGCTCACCGCGCCGAACGGCCCCGCGCAGCAGCGGGTCGTCCGCGCCGCGCTGGCCAGCGCCCGCCTCTCCGCAACCGACGTGGACGCCGTGGAGGGCCACGGCACCGGCACCGCCCTGGGCGACCCGATCGAGGCGCAGGCGCTGCTGGCGACCTACGGCCGCGACCGCGACCCCGAGCGGCCTCTGTTGCTGGGCTCGGTGAAGTCCAACATCGGCCACACCCAGGCGGCCGCGGGCGTGGCCGGGGTGATCAAGATGGTGCTGGCGCTGCGGCACGGCGTGCTGCCGCGCACCCTGCACGTGGACGCGCCGTCGACGAACGTCGACTGGACCGCGGGCGAGGTGCGGCTGCTCACCGAGCAGACCCCGTGGCCGGAGACCGGCCGCCCGCGCCGGGCGGCGGTGTCGTCGTTCGGCTTCAGCGGCACCAACGCGCACACCATCCTGGAGGCCGCGCCACCCGTCACCGACACCGCGCCCGCCCCGCAGGTGGTGCCCGGCGTGGTCCCGGTGCTGGTGTCCGGTCGCGGCCGCGACGCCCTGCGGGCGCAGGCCGAGCGGCTGCTCGGGCGGCTCGACTCGGCCACCCCGCTCGACCTGGCGCACTCGCTGGCGACCACCCGCTCCCGGTTCGGGCAGCGGGCGGCCGTGCTCGCCCCCGACGCCGACACCCTCCGCCGCGCGCTCGCCGCGCTGGCCGCCGACCGGCCGGACGCCGCCCTGGTCGAGGCCGAGGTGGCGCCCGGGCGGGTCGCGGTCGTCTTCTCCGGCCAGGGTTCGCAGCGCCTGGGCATGGGCCGCGAGCTGCACGGCCGGTTCCCGGTGTTCGCCGCGGCCTTCGACGCGGTCCTGGCTGAGCTGGACCCCGGGGTGCGCGACGTCGTCTGGGGCGCCGACGCCGAGGAGCTGAACCGGACGGGGTGGGCGCAGCCCGCGCTGTTCGCGCTGGAGGTGGCGCTCTACCGGCTCCTGGAGTCCTGGGGCGTGGTGCCGGACTACGTGGCGGGCCACTCCGTCGGCGAGGTCACCGCGGCCCACGTGGCCGGGGTGCTGCCGTTGGCGGACGCGGCGGCGCTGGTCTCCGCGCGGGCGCGGCTGATGCAGGCACTGCCCGGGGGCGGTGCCATGACGGCCATCGAGGCCACCGAGGACGAGGTGGCGACCGAGCTGGTGGACGGCGTGTCCATCGCCGCCGTCAACGGCCCCGCCGCCGTGGTCATCGCCGGTGCGGCCGAGGCCGTGGAGCAGGTCGTCGAGGTGTTCCGCGCCCGGGGCAACCGCACCAAGGCGCTGCGCGTGTCGCACGCGTTCCACTCGCCGCTGGTGGAGCCCATGCTGGAGGGGTTCCACGCGGCGGTGGCGGGGCTGTCGTTCGCCCCGGCGCGCATCCCCGTGGTGTCCAACGTGTCCGGTGAGCTGGCGGGCGCGGAACTGTCCACCGCCGAGTACTGGGTGCGGCACGTGCGGGAGGCGGTGCGGTTCGCCGACGGCGCGCGCACCCTCGTCGAGCGCGGGGTGCGCACCGTGGTCGAGCTGGGCCCCGACGGCGTGCTGTCGGCCATGGTGGAGGACTCCGTCGGCGAGGACGCGGTCGCGGTCGTGCCCGCGCTGCGCCCGGACCGCGGCGAGGAGCAGGCCGCCGTCACGGCGCTGGCCCGCCTGGACACCCTGGGCGTGCCCGTCGACTGGACCGCGTTCTTCGCGGGCACCGGCGCCCGCCGGGTCGACCTGCCGACCTACGCCTTCGCGCGCGAGTCCTACTGGCCGCAGGCCCGCAGGGCGACCGCCGCCGACCCGGCCGCCGAGCGGCTCTGGGCGGCCCTCGACGGCGACGCCGCCGGGCTGGCCGACCTGCTCGGCCTCGGCGCCGAGCAGCGCGGCTCGCTGGCCGACCTGCTGCCCGCGCTGTCCACGTGGCGGCGGGAGCAGGGCGAGCGCTCCGCCCTGGACACCTGGCGCTACCGCGTCGACTGGACCGCCCTGCCCGAGCGGGCCGCCGCGCTCACCGGCACCTGGCTGCTCGTCACCGCCCCGGCGGACATCGACGCAGAAGACACGGGCACCGAAGGAGAGGTTGCCGCCGCTCTGCGTGCCCACGGCGCCGAGGTCCGCACCCTGGTGGTGGCCGACACCGACCGCGCCGAGCTGGCAGCCCGCCTCGCCGAGGCGGCCACGGCCGACGGGTTCACGGGTGTGGTGTCGGTGTTGCCGTCCGCTGAGGACCCACTGGGGTTCCCGCTGGGCCTCGCGCTGACCGTCACCCTGGTGCAGGCACTGGGCGACGCCGGGCTCACAGCTCCACTGTGGACGATCACCCGGGGTGCGGTGGGCACCGGGCCGGACGACCCGGTGCGCAGCCCCGCGCAGGCGGCCACCTGGGGTCTCGGCCGCATCGTGGCCCTGGAGCACCCCGACCGCTGGGGCGGTCTGGTCGACCTGCCAGCGGTGCTCGACGAGCGCGCCGCCCGCCACCTGGCCGCCACCCTGGCCGACCCCGGTGGTGAGGACCAGGTCGCCGTCCGCGCGGCGGGCAGGCGCGGTCGCCGCCTGGTCCGGTACCTGCCCACCCTGCCCGCGGCCGGGTTCACCGCGCGCGGCACCGTGCTGGTCACCGGTGGCACCGGTGGCCTCGGCGGCGAGGTGGCGCGCTGGCTGGCCCGCGCCGGGGCGCGGCACCTGGTGCTGACCAGTCGCCGCGGCCCGGCCGCCCCGGGTGCCGCCGAGCTGCGCGCCGAGCTGGAGGAGCTGGGCGCCGCGGTCGAGATCACCGCCTGCGACGTGGCCGACCGCGCCGCGCTCGCCGCCGTGCTGGCCGCCGTCCCCGCCGAGCACCCGCTGACCGGGGTCGTGCACACCGCGGGCACCAGCGACGTGAAGCCGCTGGCCGAGACCGGGTTGGCCGAGTTCGGGGCCGTGCTGTCGGCCAAGGTGGCCGGGGCGCTCAACCTCGACGCCCTGCTCGGGGACACCGACCTGGACCTGTTCGTGCTGTTCGGCTCCATCGCGGGCACCCTCGGCGGCGGTGGCCAGACCTCCTACGGCGCCGCCAACGCCTACCTCGACGCGCTCGCCGAGCACCGGGCCGCCCGCGGCCTGACCGCGACCTCGGTCGCCTGGGGGCCGTGGGCGGGCGCGGGCATGGCCACCGACGAGGTGATGTCGGAGACGTTCCGGCGCAGCGGCCTGCGGTTCCTGCCCGCCGCGCCCGCGCTCACCGAGCTGGGCGACGCCGTGGTCCGCGGCGACACCACCGTCACGGTGGTGGACCTGGACTGGGCCCGCTACGCGCCGGTGTTCACCGCCGTCCGCCCGAGCCCGCTGCTGTCCGCCCTGCCCGAGGTCGCCGCGCAGGCCGACCCCGCGACGGCCCCGGCAGGCAGTGAGTTCGCCGCGCGCCTGGTCGCGCTGCCCGCCGACGAGCGGGCGCACCTGCTGGTCGACCTGGTCCGCACCGAGGCGGCGGCCGTGCTGGGCCACGACTCCGCCGAGGGCGTGCCGGAGCGGCGCGCGTTCCGCGACGGCGGCTTCGACTCGCTCACCGCCGTGGAGTTGCGCAAGCGGCTCAACCGCGTCACCGGCCTGTCGCTGCCCAGCACCATCGTGTTCGACTACCCGAACCCCGTGGTGCTCGCCGACTTCCTCGCGGGCGAACTGCTGGGCGCGGCGGCGGGCGCCCCCGGCGCGGTGGCCGCCACGACCGCGGCGGCCGACGAGCCCATCGCCATCGTCGGCATGGCCTGCCGGTTCCCCGACGGGGCGGGCACGCCCGAGCGGTTCTGGGACCTAGTGGCGAACGGGGTCGACGCCAGCACCGAGTGGCCGCTGGACCGGGGCTGGGACCCGGCGGCGCTGTTCGACCCCGACCCGGACAAGCCCAACACCACCTACACCACGCGCGGCTCCTTCGTGCACGACGCGGGGGACTTCGACCCCGGGTTCTTCGACATCTCCCCGCGCGAGGCGCTGGCCATGGACCCGCAGCAGCGGCTGCTGCTGGAGACCACGTGGGAGGCGGTCGAGCGCGCGGGCATCGACCCCGCCACCCTGCGCGGCAGCGCGACCGGCACGTTCGTGGGCTCCAGCTTCCAGGACTACGCCGCCGCCCGGGTCGACGACCTCGAACCGCACGTCGTCACCGGTTCCATCCCCAGCGTGCTGTCCGGGCGCCTGGCCTACGTGCTCGGCCTGGAGGGCCCGGCCGTCACCGTCGACACCGCGTGCTCCTCCTCCCTGGTGGCGATGCACCTGGCCTGCCAGTCGCTGCGCGCGGGCGAGACCACGCTCGCCCTGGCGGGCGGTGCCACCGTGATGCCCAACCCGTCCGGGTTCACCGCGTTCAGCCGCCAGCGGGCGCTGGCCGGTGACGGCCGGTCCAAGGCGTTCGCCGAGGACGCCGACGGCATGGGCCTCGGCGAGGGCGTCGGCGTGGTGCTGCTGGAGAAGCTGTCCGACGCGGTGGCCAACGGGCACCGGGTGCTGGCGGTCATCCGCGGTTCCGCGGTGAACTCCGACGGCGCGTCCAACGGCCTCACCGCGCCCAACGGCCCGTCGCAGCAGCGCGTCATCCGGCAGGCGCTGGCCAACGCGCGCCTGGAACCGTCCGACGTGGACGTGGTGGAGGCGCACGGCACCGGCACCGCGCTCGGCGACCCGATCGAGGCGCAGGCGTTGCAGGCCACCTACGGCCGCGACCGCGACCCGGAGCGCCCGCTGCTGCTGGGCTCGGTGAAGTCCAACATCGGCCACACCCAGTCGGCCGCGGGCGTGGCGAGCGTGATCAAGATGGTGTTGGCGCTCAACCACGGCGTGCTGCCGCGCACCCTGCACGCGCAGACCCCGTCCTCGCACATCGACTGGAGCGACGGCACCGTAGCCCTGCTCACCGAGGCCCGGCCGTGGGCGGCGGGGGAGCGGGTCCGCCGCGCCGGGGTGTCCTCCTTCGGCATCAGCGGCACCAACGCGCACGTGCTGGTCGAGGAGGCGCCCCCCGCGCCCGCACCCGCCGGGCGGGAATCCGCGCCGGTCCCGGCCCTGCCGCTGGTGTTCTCGGCCCGGTCCGCCGCCGCCCTGCGCGGCCAGGCCGCGCGCCTGGCGAACGTGGCTGCCGACCCGGTTGACCTCGGCCACTCGCTGATCACGTCCCGCACCCTGTTCGAGCACCGGGCGGTCGCCGTCGGCGCCGACGCCGCGGCGCTCACCGGGGCGCTCGGGGCGTTCGGCCGCGGCGAGGCCGCCCCGACCGTGGTCGAGGGCGTCGCCGACGTCGAGGGCCACACCGTGTTCGTCTTCCCCGGCCAGGGCGCGCAGTGGGTCGGAATGGGCGCGCGGCTGCTGGAGGAGTCGCCCGTGTTCGCCGCCCGGGTCGCCGAGTGCGCGGCGGCTCTCGCGGAGTTCACCGACTGGTCGCTGCTCGACGTGCTGCGGCAGGTCGACGGGGCACCGGCGCTGGACCGGGTCGACGTGGTGCAACCGGCGTCCTTCGCGGTGATGGTGTCCCTGGCGGCGCTGTGGCGCTCCCGGGGCGTGCACCCGGACGCCGTGGTCGGCCACTCCCAGGGCGAGATCGCCGCGGCCGTGGTGGCGGGCGCGCTGTCGCTGGCCGACGGCGCCCGCGTGGTGGCCCTGCGCAGCGCGGCCATCGCCAGGCGGCTCGCGGGCCGGGGCGGCATGATGTCGGTGCCGCTGCCGGTGGAGCGCGTCGAGCCGCTGCTGCCCGCCGACGGGTCGGTGCAGCTCGCGGCGGTCAACGGGCCGGGCTCGGTCGTCGTGGCCGGTGCGCCCGCCGCGCTGGACGCGCTGTTCGACACCCTGACCGCCGACGGCGTGCGGGTGCGGCGCATCGCCGTGGACTACGCCTCGCACACCGCGCAGGTGGAGGACCTGCGCGACGAGCTGCTGGAAGTCCTCGCGCCCATCTCCCCCCGGGCCGCCGAGGTGCCGTTCCACTCCACGGTCACCGGCGAGTGGTTGGACACCACCGGCATGGACGCGGGCTACTGGTACCGCAACCTGCGCCACACGGTCGGCTTCGGCCCCGCCATCGCCGCCCTGCTCGAATCGGGCCACCGGGTGTTCATCGAGGCCAGCCCGCACCCGGTGCTCGGCGTGGGCATCACCGAGTCGGTGGACGCGGCGGGGGTGCGGGCCGTGGTGACCGGCACGCTGCGCCGCGACCAGGGCGGCCTGGACCGCTTCCTGCTGTCGCTGGCCGGGGTGTTCGTGCGCGGGGTCCGCGTCGACTGGACCGGGCAGTACCCGGGCGGTCGCCGCGTCGACCTGCCCACCTATGCCTTCCAGCACGAGCGGCTGTGGGTCCCGGTCGAGCCGCAGGCCGTCGCCGCGGGTGGCGCCGACCCCGTGGAGGCCGGGTTCTGGTCCGCGGTGGAGCAGGGCGACCTGGCCGGGCTCACCGCCGACCTGGCGGTGGACGAGCAGTCGCTGGCCGCGGTGCTGCCCGCGCTGTCGGCCTGGCGCGGGCGCCGCCGTGAGGAGTCCACTGTGGACTTGTGGCGCTACCGGGTGTCGTGGACCCCGGTCGCCACCGGTCAGCCCGCCCTTGCGGGCCGCTGGCTCGTGGTCACCGCCGAGGGCGTCGCCGACGAGGACGTGTTCGCCGCGCTCGCCGACCACGGCGCCGAGCCGCAGCGCCTGGTGCTCGACGCCGGGTGCGCGGACCGGACCGTGCTCGCCGAGCGGCTGGCCGGGTTCGCCGACGTCGCGGGCGTGGTCTCGCTCGCGGCCGGGTCGCGCCGCCCGCTGGCCGGGTTCTCCGCGCTGGACGAGGGCACCGCCCTGACCGTCGCCCTGGTGCAGGCGCTGGGCGACACCGGCATCGAGGCGCCGCTGTGGGTGCTCACCCGCGGCGCCGTGTCCACCGGGCGCGGTGACGAGGTGGCGCACCCGGAGCAGGCGCAGGCGCTCGGCATCGGCTGGACGGCCGCGCTGGAGCACCCCCGCCGGGTCGGCGGCACCGTCGACCTGCCCGCTGAACTCGACGCCCGCGGCCGGGCCAGGCTCGCCGCGGTGCTGTTCGGCGCCACCGGTGAGGACCAGCTCGCCGTGCGCCCGGCGGGCACCCTGGCCAGGCGCGTCGTGCGGGCGCCCAGGACCGGGGACGACCCTGGGCGGACCGCTCGCGGCACGGTGCTCGTCACCGGCGGCACCGGCACGCTGGCCCCGCACCTGGCCCGCTGGCTGGCCGCCCGGGGCGCCGAGCGCGTCGTGCTGACCAGCCGCCGCGGCCCCGACGCGCCGGGCGCGGCCGACCTGGTCGCCGAGCTGACCGCGCTCGGCACCACCGCCGAGGTCGTGGCCTGCGACGTCACCGACCGCGCCGCCGTCGCCGCCCTGCTGGAACGGCTGCGCGCCGACGGCCCGCCGCTGCGCTCGGTGGTGCACACCGCGGCCGTGATCGAGCTGCACAGCCTGCACGACACCACCCCGGCGGACTTCGAGCGCGTGCTCGACGCCAAGGTGACCGGTGCCCGCGTCCTGGACGAGCTGCTGGCCGACGACGAGCTGGACAGCTTCGTGCTGTACTCGTCCACCGCGGGCATGTGGGGCTCCGGGGTGCACGCGGCCTACGTGGCGGGCAACGCCCACCTGCACGCGCTGGCCGCCGCCCGCCGCGCCAGGGGCCTGCCCGCGCTCGCGCTGTCCTGGGGCATCTGGGCCGACGACCGCGAGCTGGGCCGGGTCGACCCGGGCCAGATCCGGCGCAGCGGCCTGGTGTTCATGGAGCCGGGCCCGGCGCTGACCGCGCTGGGCCACGCCCTGGCGGGCACCGAGCCCGCGCTGGCCATCGCCGACATCGACTGGGACCGCTACCACTCGGTGTTCACCTCGGGTCGCCCGAGCACGCTGTTCGACGAGATCCCCGAGGTGAAGGCGCTCACCGCCGTCGCGGAACAGCCCGCGACCGGCGGCGCCGGGGGCGAGTTCGCCGCCTCGCTGCGCGCCCTGCCCCCCGGTGAGCGGCGGCGGGTGCTGCTCGACCTGGTGCGCGGCCGGGCCGCCACCGTGCTCGGCCACACCTCGGGCGACGCGGTCGGCGAGCAGCGCGCGTTCCGCGACGCCGGGTTCGACTCGGTGACCGCGATCGACCTGCGCAACCGCATCGCCGAGGCCACCGGTCTGACACTGTCCAGCACCATGGTGTTCGACCACCCGAACCCGCTCGCGCTGGTGGAGTACCTGCTCGCCGAGATCGCCGGGGAGGCCCCGGCCGGGACCGGGCGGGTCGCGGTGGGCGCAGCACCGGACGAACCCATCGCCATCATCGGCATGAGCTGCCGCTACCCGGGCGGCGCGAACTCGCCGGAAGCCCTCTGGGACCTGGTCACCGGCGGGGTGGACGCGATCAGCGGGTTCCCGGCCGACCGCGGCTGGAACGCCGAGGACCTGTACGACCCGGACCCCGACCGCGCGGGCCGGACCTACTCGGTGCAGGGCGGTTTCCTGCACGACGTGGCCGACTTCGACGCGGGTTTCTTCGGCATCTCCCCGCGCGAGGCGCTGGCCATGGACCCGCAGCAGCGCCTGCTGCTGGAGACCTCCTGGGAGGCGTTCGAGCGGGCGGGCCTGGACCCGCACGGGCTGCGCGGCAGCCGCACCGGTACGTTCATCGGGGCCAGCTACCAGGACTACACGGCCTCGGTGTCGCGCACGGCGGAGAGCGCCGAGGGCCACATGATCACCGGTTCGCTGGGCAGCATCCTGTCCGGCCGGGTGGCCTACCTGCTCGGCCTGGAGGGCCCCGCGGTCACCCTGGACACCGCCTGCTCCTCCTCGCTGGTCGCCCTGCACCTGGCCGCGCAGTCCCTGCGCACCGGGGAGAGCGAACTGGCGCTGGCGGGCGGGGTGAGCATCATGTCCAGCCCGGGTGCCTTCGTCGGGTTCTCCCGGCAGCGCGCGCTCGCGGTGGACGGGCGCTGCAAGGCCTACTCCGACGCCGCCGACGGCATGACCCTGGCCGAGGGCGTCGGCGTGGTGCTGCTGGAGAAGCTGTCCGACGCGGTGGCCAACGGGCACCGGGTGCTGGCCGTGCTGCGGGGTTCCGCTGTGAACCAGGACGGCGCGTCCAACGGGCTGACCGCGCCGAACGGCCCGGCGCAGCAGCGCGTCGTGCGCGCCGCGCTGGCCAACGCGCGCCTGGAACCGTCCGATGTGGACGCGATCGAGGGGCACGGCACCGGCACCTCGCTGGGTGACCCGATCGAGGCGCAGGCGCTGTTGGCGACCTACGGCCGCGACCGCGACCCCGAGCGCCCGCTGCTGCTGGGCTCGGTGAAGTCCAACATCGGCCACACCCAGATGGCCTCCGGTGTCGCCAGCGTGATCAAGCTGGTGCTGGCGCTGCGCCACGGCGTGCTGCCGCGCACCCTGCACGCGGAGGTCCCCTCCAGCCACGTCGACTGGTCCAGCGGCGCCATCAGCCTGCTGACCGAGCCCGTGCCGTGGCCGGAAACCGGTCACCCGCGCCGGGCGGCGGTGTCCTCGTTCGGCCTCAGCGGCACCAACGTGCACGCCATCCTGGAACAGGCGCCGGAACAGGAGGTGCCGGTCGTCCCCCGGGTCGAGCGCACCGCGCCGGTGCTGGTGTCCGGGCGCGGCGACGACGCCCTGCGCGCCCAGGCCGGGCGCCTGCTGGAACTGCTGCGCACCGCACCGGACACGCACCCGGCCGACCTGGCCTTCTCCTCGGCCACCAGCCGTTCCGCGCTGGAGCGCCGGGCCGCGGTGATCGCCGAGGACACCGACGCACTGGTGCGCGGGCTGACCGCCGTGCGCGACGGTGCCCCGGGCGCGGGTGTGCTGCGCGGCTCGGTGCGGCGGGGCGGTCTGGCGGTGCTGTTCACCGGGCAGGGCGCGCAGCGCGCCGGCATGGGCCGCGAGCTGTACGACCGGTTCCCGGTGTTCGCGGACGCGCTGGACGAGGTCCTGCTGCACCTGGACGCGGAGCTGGACCGGCCGCTGCGGGAGGTCATGTGGGCCGACGACCCGACCGAGCTGGACCGCACCGGCAACACCCAGCCCGCGCTGTTCGCCGTCGAGGTGGCGCTGTACCGGCTGGTGGAGTCCTGGGGCGTGCGACCGGACCACCTGGCGGGCCACTCGGTCGGCGAGCTGGCCGCCGCGCACGTCTCCGGTGTGCTGTCCCTGGCGGACGCGGCCACCCTGGTCGCCGCGCGGGGCAGGCTGATGCAGGCGCTGCCCGAGGGCGGCGCGATGGTGTCCGTCCGCGCCGGTGAGGCCGTGGTCGCGGCGAAGCTGGTGGGCTTGGAAGACCGGGTGTCCATCGCCGCGGTCAACGGCCCGGAGTCCGTGGTGGTCTCCGGTGACGAGGACGCCGTGCTCGCGCTGGCCGAGGACTTCGCGGCCGACGGGCACCGCACCCGGCGACTGCGGGTGAGCCACGCCTTCCACTCGCCGCGCGTGGACGCCGTGCTGGACGACTTCCGCCGGGTCGCCGCAACCCTGGCCTACCAGCCGCCGCGCATCCCGATCGTGTCCAACGTGACCGGTGAGCCGGTCACCGCCGAGCAGGTCTGCGACCCCGAGTACTGGGTTCGGCACGTGCGGGCCGCCGTGCGCTTCGCCGACGGCGTCACCTGGCTGGCCGGGCACGGCGTGCGCACCTTCCTGGAGCTGGGCCCGGACGCCGTGCTGACCGGCATGGCGCGGGAAAGCCTGCCCGAGGGCGACGCGGTCGTGGTGGCCTCGCTGCGCCGGGACCGGGACGAGGCGACCGCCGTCGCCACCGCCGTCGCCGACCTGCACGTGCACGGCGTGGACGTGGACTGGTCCGCGTTCTTCGCCGGGACCGGCGCCGGGCGCGTCGACCTGCCCACCTACGCCTTCCAGCGCGAGCGGTTCTGGCCCGAGCCCGGTGCCGAGCCGGTGCCGACCCCGGAGGGCAGCGTCGACGCCGGGTTCTGGGCGGCCGTGGACAACGCCGACCTGGACTCGCTCGCCGCCGACCTCGACCTGCCCACCGACACCCTGTCGGCCGTGGTGCCCGCGCTGTCGACCTGGCGGCGGCGGCGCGACGGGGAGGCCGCCGTGGACGCCCTGCGGTACCGGGTGTCCTGGGCCCCGGTCTCCGCAGGCTCGACCGTGCTCGGCGGCACCTGGCTGGTGCTGGTGCCCACCGCCGAGGACGACCCCGAGTGGTCGGCCGCGGTTCTGGGCGGCCTGGACGCGGCGGGCGCGCACACCGTCCGGGTGGACGTGACCGAGTCCGATCGCGCCGACCTGGCCGAGACCCTGCGCGCCCGAGCGGGTGACGGCTTCGCGGGCGTGGTGTCCCTGCTGGCGACGGCACAGCGGGGGGAGGCCGAGGTGCCCGCCGGACTCGCGCTGACCACGGCGGCCGTCCAAGCCCTCGGCGACGCCGGGCTGACCGCGCCACTGTGGTGCCTGAGCAGGGGCGCGGTCGCCGTGGACGGCTCCGACCCCGCGCCGGACCCCGACCAGGCCGCGGTGTGGGGCCTGGGCCGGGTGGCCGCGCTGGAGCAGCCCACCACCTGGGGCGGGCTCATCGACCTGCCCGCCCGGCTCGACGTCGGCACCGCGCGGCGGCTCGGCGGGGTGCTGGCGGGCAACGGCGAGGACCAGGTCGCGGTCCGCCCGGCGGGCGCGTTCGCCCGCAGGCTCGCCCATGCCGCCCCCGGTGGCACCGCGCGGCCGTACACCCCGTCCGGCACGGTGCTCATCACCGGCGGCACCGGCGGCATCGGCGGGCACGTCGCCCGCTGGCTGGCCGGGGCGGGTGCCGAACACCTCGTACTGACCAGCAGGCGCGGCCAGGACGTCCCAGGCGCGCCCGCCCTCGCCGCGGAGCTGGAAGCGCTCGGCGCCCGGGTCACCATCGCCGCCTGCGACGCCGGGGACCGCGACGCCCTCGCCGCGCTGCTCGCCGACACGCCGCCGAACGCGGTCTTCCACACCGCCGGTGTGCTGGCCGACGGCGTGCTGGAATCCCTCGCACCGGAGTCGTTCGCGGCCGTCCTGCACGCCAAGGCGACCGCGGCGCGCAACCTCGACGAGCTGACCGCAGGGCTGGACCTCGACGCGTTCGTGCTGTTCTCCTCCACCACCGGCACGATCGGCGCACCGGGGCAGGCGAACTACGCCGCCGCGAACGCCTGGCTCGACGCCTTCGCCGAGCGCAGGCGGGCAGGCGGTCGGGTCGCCACGTCTATCGCGTGGGGCCCGTGGGCCGAGGCGGGCATGGTCGCCGACGGCGAGCTGGCCGCCCGGATGCGGCGCGGCGGCTTCGAGCCGATGGGCGTGCCGACCGGGGTCGCCGCGCTGCGCCGGGCCGTCGAGCTGGGCGACGCGGCGGTGGTGGTCGCCGACGTCGACTGGGCGGCCTTCGTGCCCGCGTTCGCGCAACTGCGGCAGACCACGCTGGTCGCCGACCTACCGGAGGTGCGCGCGCTGCGCGCGGCAGCGGTGGTCGAGCGGCCGTCGGAGTCCGGCCTGCGCGCGGAGCTGCTGGCCCGTCCCGAGGGCGAACGCCGCCGGGTGCTGCTGGAGCTGGTGCGGGCGCAGGTCGCCGCCGTGCTCGGGCACGCCGACGCCACCGGGGTCGACGTCGACCGGGCGTTCCGCGACCTGGGCTTCGACTCGGTGACGACCCTGGAGCTGCGCAACGGGCTGGCCGCCGCCACCGGCACCGCCCTGCCCGCCTCGCTGATCTACGACCACCCGACCCCGGTCGAGCTGACCGACTTCCTGCTCGGCGAGGTCGTCGGCGCGGCGGCACCGGCGACCGGGGCGCCGGTGGCGGCGGCCCGGCCGGTGGCCGACGACCCGATCGCCATCGTGGGCATGGCCTGCCGCTTCCCCGGCGGCGTGTCCTCGCCCGAGCAGCTCTGGGACCTGGTGGCCACCGGGGGCGAGGGCATCGGCGCGTTCCCCACCGACCGCGGCTGGGACCTGTCCGCCCTCGCGGCGGGCGCCTCGGCCTCGGTGGAGGGCGGGTTCCTCGACGGCGTCGCGGACTTCGACGCCGCGCTGTTCGGCATCTCCCCGCGCGAGGCGCTGGCCATGGACCCGCAGCAGCGGCTGCTGCTGGAGACCGCGTGGGAGGCCGTGGAACGGGCAGGCATCGACCCGACCGGCCTGCGCGGCTCGCCGACCGGGGTGTTCGTGGGCACCAACGGGCAGGACTACCTGTCCGTGCTGCGCACGGCGGCCGAGGACGTGCGCGGCCACGCTGCCACCGGGGTCACCGCCAGCGTGCTGTCCGGGCGCGTGTCCTACGCCCTGGGCCTGGAGGGGCCCGCGGTCACCGTGGACACGGCCTGCTCGTCGGCGCTGGTGGCGCTGCACTGGGGCGCCGGGTCGCTGCGGTCGGGCGAATCCTCGCTGGTGCTGGCAGGCGGTGTCTCCGTGATGTCCACACCGGACTCCATCGTGGAGTTCACCACCCAGGGCGGGCTGTCCCCGGACGGCCGGTGCAAGGCGTTCTCCAACGCCGCCGACGGCACCGCCTGGGCCGAGGGCGTTGGCGTGCTGGTGCTGGAGCGGCTGTCCGACGCCAGGGCCAACGGGCACCGGGTGTGGGGCCTGGTGCGCGGCACGGCGATCAACTCCGACGGCGCCTCCAACGGCCTGACCGCGCCGAACGGCCCGTCGCAGCAACGCGTCATCCGGGCCGCCCTCGCCGACGCCGGTCTGTCCACATCGGACGTCGATGCCGTCGAGGCGCACGGCACCGGCACCCCGCTGGGCGACCCGATCGAGGCGCAGGCGCTGCTGGCGACCTACGGCCGCGACCGGGAGACCCCGCTGCTGCTGGGTTCGGTCAAGTCGAACATCGGCCACACGCAGGCCGCCGCCGGGATCGCGGGCGTGATCAAGGTGGTCATGGCGATGCGGCACGGCACCGTGCCGCCGACCCTGCACGCGGACACCCCCTCCGCGCACGTCGACTGGTCCGCGGGCACCGTCGCGCTGGTCACCGACCCGGTCGCGTGGCCGGAGACCGGCCGCCCGCGCCGCGCCGGGGTGTCGGCCTTCGGGGTGAGCGGCACGAACGCGCACGTGGTCATCGAGCAGGCGCCCACAGAGCAGGCACCCGCCGAGCCGACCCCCGCCGCCGTGGAACCGGAGGTGCGCCCGGGGGTCGTGCCGTGGCCGGTGTCCGGGCGCACCCGCGAGGCACTGGACGCCCAGCGCGAACAGCTCGGCCGGTTCGCCGCCGAGCACGGGCCCGCGCCGGTGGACGTGGGCTGGTCGCTGGTCGCGACCAGGGCCGACCTGCCGCACCGGGCGGTGCTGCTGAGCACGCCGGACGGCGTCGTCGAGTCGGTGTCCGGGACGGCGCGCGGCGGCGGTGCCGTGGCCGTGCTGTTCTCCGGCCAGGGTGCGCAGCGGCTGGGCATGGGCCGCGAGCTGCACGCCCGGTTCCCGGTGTTCGCCGCCGCCTTCGACGCGGTGGTGGCCGCGCTGGAGGTCGACGTCCGCGACGTGGTGTGGGGCGCCGACGCGGCTGCCCTGGACGACACCGGCTGGGCGCAGCCCGCGCTGTTCGCGCTGGAGGTGGCCCTGTACCGGCTGGTGGAGTCGTGGGGGGTGCGGCCGGACCTCGTGGCCGGGCACTCCATCGGCGAGGTCGCGGCGGCGCACGTCGCCGGGGTCCTGTCGCTGCCCGACGCGGCGGCGCTGGTCTCGGCGCGGGCCCGGCTGATGGCCGAGCTGCCCACCGGCGGTGCCATGACGGCGATCGAGGCGGGCGAGGACGAGGTCCGCGCCGAACTGGTCGACGGCGCGGTCGTCGCCGTGGTCAACGGCCCGCGGGCGGTGGTCGTGGCCGGAACGCGGGACGCGGTCGCCGCCGTGGCCGCGCGGTTCCAGAGGTCCCGGGCGCTGCGGGTCTCGCACGCGTTCCACTCACCGCTGATGGACCCGATGCTGGACGAGTTCCGCGCGGTGGCCGAGGGCCTGACCTACGGCACGGCCGCCATCCCGGTGGTGTCCACCCTGTCCGGGGCCCTCGCGGGCGACGAACTCGCCACCCCGGAGTACTGGGTCCGGCAGGTCCGCGAGGCGGTGCGCTTCGGCGACGGGGTGGCCGCGCTGCTCGACGCGGGCGTGACGACCCTGCTCGAACTCGGCCCCGACGGCGTGCTGGCCGCGCTGGCCGCCGAGACCGCGCAGGCGCGCGACACCGAGGTCACCGCCGTGGCGGCCCTGCGCCGCGACCGGGGCGAGGAACGCGCGGTCGTCACCGCGCTGTCGCGCCTGCACACCCGGGGCGTCGAGGTGGACTGGGCGGCGTTCTTCGCGGGCACCGGTGCCCGGGTGGTGGAACTGCCCACCTACCCGTTCCAGCGCGAGCGCTTCTGGCCGACCACTGCCCCCACCACCGCGGGCGACCCGGTGGACGGCGAGTTCTGGGCGGCGGTCGAGCGGACCGACGTGGACTCCCTGGCGACGACGCTGGGCTTCGACGGCGCCGAACTGTCCACAGTGGTCCCCGCGCTCGCCCGGTGGCGGCAGCGCCGCCGCGACCACGCGGCGGCGGACGGCCTGCGCTACCGCACCACCTGGCGCCCGGTCCGGCAGGAGCCCGCGAACGGCCGCTGGCTGGCGCTGGTGCCCGAGGACTGGAAGGCCGACTGGACCGTCTCCTCCGTGCTCGCCGCGCTGGACGCGGTTCCCGTGGTCCCCGGCGCGGCCCTGCCCGACACCGGGGGCGCCACCGGGATCGTGTCCCTGCTCGCCGCCACCGACGGCGAGGAGGTGCCCGGCGCCGCGTGGCCGGAGGCGCTGCTGGCCGCGGTCGACGGCGCCGACCTGCCGGTGTGGCTGGTGACGCGCGGCGCGGTCGCGGCCGTCGACGGCGAGGAGCCCGTGCCCGCCCGCGCCGCCCTCTGGGGCGCGGGCCGGGTCGCCGCCCTCGACCACCCGCGGCGCTGGGGCGGCCTGCTCGACCTGGCCGGTCCGGTGACCGCGAGCGGGTCCGCGCGGCTGCGGGCCGCCCTCGGCGGGGCGGAGGACCAGGTGGCCGTGCGCGACCACGGCGTGCTGGCCCGCCGCCTGGTCCGCGCCACCGGGCTCGACGCCCGGTGGAACCCCACGGGCACGGTCCTGGTCACCGGCACCGACACCCCCGAGGGCGCCCTGGTCGCCCGGTGGCTGGCCGACCGGGGCGTGCCCGGTCTGCTGCTGCTCGGGGCCGACCTGAGCGACCTGGGCGTGCCGGTCATCGCGTCCGAGTTGGACCCGGCGGACCCGGGGGACCGGGCCGCGTTGACCGACCTGCTCACCCGGCACCGGGTCTCGGCCGTGTTCGCCACCGGCGACCCGGCCGCCGACGCCCTGGCCGAACTGCTGCACGACACCCCGCTGGACGCGTTCGTGCTGTTCGGGTCGATCGCGGGCACCTGGGGTGTGCGCGGCCGGGCCGACCGGGCCGCCGCCGACGCCCGGCACGAGGCCGTCACCGCCGCGCGGCGGGCCAGGGGCCTGGCCGGGACCACCGTGTCCTGGAGCGCCTGGGCGGGCAGCGAGGACGAGGAGATGGACCGCCACCTGCGGCTCAACGGCCTGCCGAGCATGGACCCCGGCCGGGCGCTGGCCGCGCTGGACGGCGTCCTCGGCGGCACCGAGGACGTGACGGTCGCCGACGTGGCGTGGGAGACCTTCGCCCCCGCCTTCCAGCGCACCCGGGTCAGCACGCTGTTCGCCGAACTGCCCGAGGCCGCCGCCCCCGTCGAGTCCGCACCCACCGGGCTGCGCGCGCACCTGCTCGGCCTGCCCGAGCAGGACCGCGCGGGCGAGCTGCTGGGCCTGGTCCGCGACCGGGTGGCGGCGGTGCTCGGCCACGCGAGTAGCGCCGGGATCGAGCCGGACCTGCCGTTCCGCGACCTCGGCGTGGACTCGCTGACCGCCGTGGACCTGCGCAACCAGCTCACCGACCTGACCGG
This sequence comes from Actinokineospora spheciospongiae, assembly GCF_003182415.1. Lineage (NCBI taxonomy): Bacteria > Bacillati > Actinomycetota > Actinomycetes > Pseudonocardiales > Pseudonocardiaceae > Actinokineospora > Actinokineospora spheciospongiae. The sequence continues at coordinate 526,497 of NZ_QHCP01000004.1, forward strand.
GTTGCCCCTGCCCGCCACCCTGGTCTTCGACCACCCGACCCCCGCCGCCCTGGCCGCGCACCTGCGCGCCGAACTGCTCGGAGAGCACACCGCGGTGGCGGCGGCGCCCGTCGGGGTCGCCGACGACGACCCGGTCGTCGTCGTGGGCATGGCCTGCCGCTACCCCGGTGGGGTGGCCTCGCCGCAGGACCTGTGGGACGCGGTCGTGGCGGGCCGCGACGCGATCGGCCCGATGCCCACCGACCGCGGCTGGGACCTGGCCGCGCTGCTGGAGCCGGGCGCCGACGGCCGGGCCCGCACGGTGGCGCGGGCGGGCGGGTTCCTGCCCGGCGCGGCCGACTTCGACCCGACGTTCTTCGGCATCTCCCCGAGGGAAGCGGTCGTCATGGACCCGCAGCAGCGGCTGGTGCTGGAGTCGGCGTGGGAGGCGCTGGAACGCGCCGGGGTCGACCCGACCGGGTTGCGCGGCACGGGCACGGGCGCCTACGTCGGCGGCATCAGCGGCGACTACCGGCCCTCGGCCGACGGCCGCGACTGGCAGACCGCCCAGTCGGCCAGCCTGCTCTCCGGTCGCCTCGCCTACACCTTCGGCCTGGAGGGGCCGACGGTCTCGGTGGACACGGCCTGCTCGTCCTCGCTGGTCGCGGTGCACCTGGCCGCGCGGGCGCTGCGGTCCGGTGAGACGGACCTGGCGCTGGCGGGCGGGGTGGCGGTGATGTCCACGCCGGTGAACTTCATCGAGTTCACCGACCTGGGGGCGCTGTCCCCGGACGGCCGGTGCAAGGCGTTCTCCGACGCCGCCGACGGCACCGGCTGGGCCGAGGGCGTGGGGATGCTGGTGCTGGAGCGGCTGTCCGACGCCCGCCGCAACGGCCATGAGGTGCTGGCGGTCCTGCGCGGCTCGGCGATCAACTCCGACGGCGCCTCCAACGGCATGACCGCGCCCAGCGGTCCGGCGCAGCAGCGGGTCATCCGCAGGGCGCTGGCCGACGCCGGGCTCACCCCGGCGGAGGTGGACGCCGTCGAGGCGCACGGCACCGGCACCAGGCTGGGCGACCCGATCGAGGCGCAGGCGCTGCTGGCCACCTACGGGCAGGACCGCGAACGGCCGCTGCTGCTGGGCTCGGTCAAGTCGAACATCGGGCACACGCAGGCCGCGGCCGGGGTGGCCGGGATGATCAAGATGATCCTGGCCATGCGGCACGGGCTGCTGCCGGGGACCCTGCATGCGGACACCCCGTCCGCGCACGTGGACTGGTCCGCCGGTGCGGTGGAACTGCTCACCGAGGCCACCCCGTGGCCCGCGGTGGACCGGCCGCGCCGGGCCGCGGTGTCCGCCTTCGGCGCCAGCGGCACCAACGCGCACGTGATCCTGGAGCAGGCACCGCCGGTCACGGCGGACGCCACCGTTGCGGACGCCGTCGAGTCGGACACCGTCGTGGCGCGCCCCCGGGGCGTGGTCGCGGTGCCGCTGTCCGCGGTGACCGGTGCCGCGCTGCGCGAGCAGGCCCGGCGCGTGCTCGGCGTGCTCGACGCGGGCGCACCGGCGCTGCCCGACCTCGCGCTGTCCCTCGGCACCACCCGGACCGCGTTCGACCAGCGCGCCGCCGTGCTCGCGGCCGACGCCGACGGGCTGCGGGCCGGGCTCACCGCCCTGGCGGGCGGCACCCGGTCGGCGGCCGTGGTCACCGGCGGGGCGGGCAGCGGGGCGGTGGCCTTCCTGTTCACCGGCCAGGGCGCGCAGCGGGTCGGCATGGGCCGCCGCCTGCACGAGCTGCACCCGGCGTTCGCCGCGGCCTTCGACGAGGTGGTCGCCGAACTGGACCGGCACCTGGACCGGCCGCTGCGCCCGGTCGTCTGGGACGGCGGGGACGGCGCGCTGGACCGCACGGAGTTCACCCAGCCCGCGCTGTTCGCGCTGGAGGTGGCGCTGTACCGGCTGGTCGAGTCGTGGGGGGTGCGGCCGGACTTCCTGGCGGGCCACTCCATCGGCGAATTGGCCGCCGCCCACGTGGCCGGGGTGTTCTCCCTGGCCGACGCGGCGGCGCTGGTCACCGCCCGCGGGCGGCTCATGCAGGCCCTGCCGGAGGGCGGCGCCATGGTCTCGGTGCGGGCCACCGAGGACGAGGTGGTCCCGCTGCTCACCGGGGGGCTGTCCATCGCGGCCGTCAACGGCCCGGAGGCTGTGGTCATCGCCGGTGACGCCGCCGAGGCCGCCGCGGTGGCCGCGCACTTCACCGCGCTGGGCCGCAAGACCAAGGCGCTCAACGTCAGCCACGCCTTCCACTCCCCGCACATGGACGCGATGCTCGCCGAGTTCGAGCGGGTCGCCCGGCGGGTGACCTACCGGGCCCCGGCGACGCGGCTGGTCTCGGCGCTGACCGGCGACGTGGTCGAGGCGGAGCGGATCACCGACCCGGCGTACTGGGTCCGGCACGTCCGCGACGCCGTCCGGTTCGCCGACGGCGTGCGCACCCTGCTGAACCGCGGCGTGACGACGTTCCTCGAACTGGGCCCGGACGGCGTGCTCACCGCCATGGCGCAGGACACCATCGCGGTGCACGGCACCGGACCGGTCGCGGTGACCGCGCTGCGGCGCGACCGGGACGAGGACGCGGCGCTGGCCGCGGCCCTGGGCACCCTGTTCACCCGGGGTGTCCGCGTCGACTGGGCGGCCGTGCACCCCGGTGCCCGGCGGGTCGACCTGCCCACGTACCCGTTCCAGCACGAGCGGTTCTGGCCGGAGGCCACCGGTGCGCCCGCCGCCCCGACCGGGCAGCGGGAGGACGCGGGGTTCTGGGCGGCCGTGGAGAACACCGACCTCGACGCCCTGGAGTCGCTGCTCGACGTCGACGGCGACGCGCTGGCGGCGGTCATGCCGAAGCTGCTCGACTGGCGGCGGACCAGGAACGAACAGGCCACCGTGGACAGTTGGCGGCACCGGATCGCGTGGCGCCCGCTCGCGGGCAGGCGCCAGGTCGCACCGGGCGGGACGTGGCTCGTGGCCCTGCCCACCGGGTGGGCGGGCGACGCGTGGGTGGAGGCGGTGACCGGCGCCCTCGGCGCGGACGTCGTCCGCCTCGAGGTCGACGACACCGACCACGCACGGCTGGCCGAGCGGCTGCGGGCGACCGGCGGGCCGTTCACCGGGGTGCTCTCGCTGCTGGCGCTGGACGAGGCGATGACCGGTTCGGTGCCCTCCGGGGTGCTGCTGACCACGGCACTGGTGCGGGCGCTCGGCGACGCGGGCAGCACCGCGCCGCTGTGGTCCGCCACGCGGGGCGCGGTCTCGGTGGACGCGGGTGAGCCGCCCGCCCACCCCGTGCAGGCGGCGGTGTGGGGGCTCGGGCGGGTCGTGGCCCTGGAACACCCCGACCGCTGGGGTGGTCTAGTGGACCTGCCGCCGTCGCTCGACGCCGACACGGCGGCGCGCCTGCCCGGTGCGCTGACCGGGGCGGGCGGTGAGGACCAGGTCGCGGTCCGGCCGGGGGCGGTGTTCGGCCGCCGCCTGGTGCAGGCCCCGGCGACCGACCCGGACCGGCTGTGGACGCCGGGCGGCACGGTGCTGGTGACCGGTGGCACCGGTGCGCTGGCCGCGCACGTCGCCCGGTCCCTCGCCGCGGCCGGTGTGCCGCACCTGCTGCTCGCCAGCCGACGCGGCGAGGCCGCGCCGGGCGCGGCCGGGCTGCGGGCGGAACTGGAAGCGCTGGGCACGGCGGTGACGATCGTCGCGTGCGACGTCGCCGACCGCGCCGACCTCGCAGCGCTGCTCGACGGCATCCCGGCGGAACAGCCGCTCAGCGCGGTCGTGCACACCGCGGGCGTGCTCGACGACGGCGTGCTGGACTCGCTGACCCCGGAACGCTTCCAGGCGGTGTTCCGCGCCAAGGTGACCTCGGCCCTGCTGCTGGACGAGCTGACCCACGGGCTCGACCTGGGCGCGTTCGTGCTGTTCTCCTCGGCCTCCGGCGCCGTGGGCAACCCGGGGCAGGCCAACTACGCGGCCGCCAACGCGGTGCTCGACGCCGTGGCCGAGCGGCGCCGCGCCCTGGGCCTGCCCGCCACCTCCATCGCCTGGGGCGCCTGGGGTGGCGGCGGGATGGCCGCGGGCGGGCGCGCCGACGACAGCGCGCGGCGCGGCGGCATCGCCGCCATGGACCCGGAGCGGGCCGTCGTGGCGCTGCGCCAGCTCGTCGCGGAGCCCGCGGCCACCGCGCTGGTGGCGCGGGTGTCGGCGGCGGAGTTCCTGCGCGGCCCGACCGCGTCCCGGCTGCGGGCACTGCTGGGCGAGCTGCCCGGCGCCCAGGTCGAGGCGCCCGCCGTGCCCGCCCAGGAGGCGCCGCCGCTGCCGTCCCGCCTGGCTGGCCTGGCCCCGGCCCGGCGCCGGGAGGAGGTGCTGGAGCTGGTGCGCGACACCGCGGCCGCGGTGCTCGGCCACGCCGACACCGAACTGCTCGGCCCGGACAAGGCGTTCCGGGACCTCGGGTTCGACTCGCTCAGCGGGGTGGAGCTGCGCAACGGGCTCACCGCCGCCACCGGGCTGAGCCTGCCCTCGACGCTGGTGTTCGACCACCCGACCCCCTCGGCGCTGGCCGCCCACCTGCTGGCCGAGCTGGGGCTGAGCGGGGCAGGCGACAACGGCGCCGCCCAGAACGGGAACGGCCACGCGGCGACCGGCGCGCAGGACAGCGACGAGGCCGCGGTCCGCGCGGTGCTCTCCTCCGTCTCGCTGGGCCAGTTGCGGGAGATCGGCGTCCTGGAGCCGCTGTTGCAGCTCGCCGGGCGCGGCGGTGCACCGGCGGACGACACCCGCCCGCACGACGGCGTGGACGCCGTCGATGACATGGACGTGGACGACCTGGTCCAGGCCGCGCTCAACGGCTCGTCCGACCTGACGCTCGACTAGGGAGGAGAATCCCGGTGACCGCACCGAAAGGCACCACCGACAAGCTCGTCGAGGCGCTGCGCACGGCGGTGAAGGAGACCGAGCGCCTGCGCGCGCAGAACCAGCGGCTGGTCTCGGCCGCCACCGACCCGATCGCCATCGTGGGGATGGCGTGCCGCTACCCCGACGGCGTGTCCTCCCCGGAGGACCTGTGGGACCTGGTCGCCGCGGGCGGGGACGCCATCGCACCCGTTCCCGCCGACCGCGGCTGGGACGTGGGCGGGCTGGCCGGGGACGGCGCCACGACGCTGCTGGGCGGCTTCCTGCCCGGGGCCGCCGAGTTCGACCCCGGCTTCTTCGGCATCTCCCCCCGGGAGGCGCTGGGCATGGACCCGCAGCAGCGGCTGCTGCTGGAGACCTCGTGGGAGGCCGTGGAGCGGGCGGGCATCGACCCGGTGTCGCTGCGCGGCAGCCGGACCGGGGTGTTCGTCGGCACCAACGGGCAGGACTACGCCTACCTGGTGGTGAGGTCGGCCGCCGAGAGCACCGGCGAGGTGGGCACCGGCATCGCGGCCAGTGCCATGTCCGGGCGCCTGGCCTACACCCTGGGCTTGGAGGGACCCGCGGTCACCGTGGACACGGCGTGCTCGTCGTCGCTGGTGGCGCTGCACTCGGCCACGCAGGCCCTGCGCGCGGGGGAGTGCTCGCTCGCGCTGGCGGGCGGGGTCAACGTGATGAGCACCCCCGGCGCGCTGGTCGAGTTCTCCCGGCAGGGCGGGCTGGCCCCGGACGGGCGCTGCAAGGCGTTCTCCGACGAGGCGAACGGCACCGGTTGGGCCGAGGGCGTGGGGGTACTGCTGCTGGAGCGGCTGTCCGACGCGCGCCGCAACAACCACCGGGTGCTCGCCGTGGTGCGCGGGTCGGCGGTCAACTCCGACGGCGCGTCGAACGGGTTCACCGCCCCCAGCGGCCCCTCGCAGCAGCGGGTGATCCGGGCGGCGCTGGCCAACGCGCGGCTGACCGAGGACGACGTGGACGCCGTCGAGGCGCACGGCACCGGCACCTCGCTCGGCGACCCGATCGAGGCCCAGGCCCTGCTGGCCACCTACGGCCGGAACCGGGAGACCCCACTGCTGTTGGGCTCGATCAAGTCCAATATCGGCCACGCCCAAGCGGCGGCCGGGGTCGCCGGTGTGATCAAGGTGGTCATGGCGATGCGGCACGGCCTGCTGCCCAAGACGCTGCACGCCGAGAACCGGTCCGAGCGCGTGGACTGGTCGGCGGGCTCGGTGGAACTGCTCACCGAGCAGGTGCCGTGGCCGGACCGTGGGCGCCCGCGCCGGGCCGCGGTCTCCTCGTTCGGCATCTCCGGCACCAACGCGCACACCATCCTGGAGCAGGCCCCGGACCAGGTCCCCGGCGAGGAAAGCCCGGACGCGGTCGTGCCGTGGGTCGTCTCCGGCCGCACGCTGCCCGCGCTGCGCGACCAGGTCACCCGACTCGTGCGGCACGTCGGGGCGGGAGCGCCGGCCGCGGCCGACGTGGCGGTCGGGCTGGCCACCGGCCGGTCCGCGCTGGAGCACCGGGCGGTGGTCGTCGGGCGCGACAGCGCCGAGCTGGCCGGGGCGCTGGCGGCCTGGGTCGCGGGCGACGCGGCGCCCGGTGTGGTGACCGGCACCGCGGGGCGGCCGGGCAGGCTGGCCGTGCTGTTCACCGGTCAGGGCTCGCAGCGCCTGGGCATGGGTCGCGGTCTGCACGCCCGGTTCCCGGTGTTCGCGGCGGCCTTCGACGAGGTGGCCGCCGAACTGGACCGGCACCTGCCGGGTCCGGTGCGCGAGGTGATGTGGGGTTCGGACGCGGACGCCCTCAACGCCACGAACTGGTCGCAGCCCGCGCTGTTCGCGGTGGAGGTGGCGCTGTACCGGCTGGTCGAGTCCTGGGGGGTGCGCGCCGACCTGGTCGCGGGCCACTCGCTGGGCGAGATCACCGCCGCGCACGTGGCCGGTGTGCTGGACCTGCCCGACGCCTGCCGCCTGGTGGCCGCGCGGGCGACGCTGATGGGTGCGCTGCCCGGGGGCGGTGCGATGCTCGCGGTGGCCGCCACCGAGGAGGACGTCACGCCGCTGCTGGTGCCCTCGGTGTCGATCGCCGCAGTCAACGGCCCGCGCGCGGTGGTCGTGGCGGGCGCCGCGGCCGACGTCGAGCGCATCGCGGGCACCGCGGTCGAGCGCGGCTGGAAGCACAAGCGGCTCACCGTCTCGCACGCCTTCCACTCACCCCTGATGGACCCGATGGTGGCGGACTTCGCCGCCGCCGTGGCGGGCATCGGGTTCGGCGACCCGGAGATCCCGCTGGTGTCCAACGTGACCGGCGCGGTGGCCGGACCGGGGCTGGTCCGCGACCCCGGCTACTGGGTGCGCCACGTCCGCGAACCGGTCCGCTTCGGCGACGGCGTGCGGGCGCTGCTGGTCGCGGGGGCGACCACCTTCCTGGAACTGGGTCCCGACGCCACGCTGTGCGCGATGGTCGGCGACGCCGCGCCCGACCCGGTCACCGCCGTGCCCGTGCTGCGCGCGGGCCGCGACGAGGAGACCACGGCCGTGGCCGCGCTGGCCGGGCTGTTCGCCCGCGGCGAGGCCGTCACCTGGCCCGCGTTCTTCGGGCCGCTGGGCGCCCGGCCGGTGGACCTGCCCACCTACGCCTTCCAGCACGACCGGTTCTGGTCGGAGTCCGCGGGCACCGGCGACGCCGCCGCCGTCGGGCAGGCCGCGCTCGGCCACGCCCTGCTCGGCTCCACGGTGGACCTGGCGGACGACGGCGGCGCGGTGCTGACCGGCAGGCTGTCCCTGGCGACCCTGCCGTGGCTGGCCGACCACGTCATCTCCGGCCGGGTCCTGTTCCCCGGCACCGGGTTCGCCGAGCTGGCCCTGCGCGCGGGCGACGAGGTGGGCGCCGACCTGGTGGAGGAGCTGACCCTGGCCGCGCCGCTGGAACTGCGCCGGCACGGCGGGGTGGCCGTCCAGGTGCGCGTCGGCGCCGCCGACGACAACGGCAGGCGGGCCATCGGCGTGCACTCGCGCGACGCCGAGCACGGCGGCGAGTGGGTGCGCCACGCCACCGGCACCCTGGGCACCGGCGCCCGCGAGAGCACCCCGGACTTCGCGGCCGGGGCCTGGCCGCCACCGGGCCTCGACCCGGTCGACCTGACCGACTTCTACGACAGCGGCCACTACGGACCGGCCTTCCGGGGCCTGCGCGCGGTGTGGCGGCGCGACGGCGAGGTGTTCGCCGAGGTGGCGCTGCCCGCCCCGGCGCGCGGCGTGGACCGGCTGGGCATCCACCCGGCGCTGCTGGACGCCGTGCTGCACGCCGTGGGCTGGGTGGACTCACCCGACGGCGGTCGCGGCGTGCTGCCGTTCTCCTGGGAGGACCTGGCCCTGCACCGCACCGGCGCCACGGCGCTGCGCGTGCGGCTGACCCACGCGGGAACCGACGCCGTGGGCATCGAGGCGGTGGACGCGGCGGGTCTGCCGGTGGTGACCGCGGGCAGGCTGGTGCTGCGCGCGCCCTCGGCCGAGGACGCGGCCCGGCGCCCGGACTGGCTGTTCCGGGTGGACTGGACGCCGTTCGAGGCCGCGCCGGTCGCGGGCCGCCGCTTCGCCGTGCTCGGCGCGGACCCGGGCGGCCTGCCCGGCGCCGTGCGCCACGACACCGCTGACAGCGCGCTGGACACCCGGCCGGACGCGGTGTTCGCGCCGATCACGGGCGACTCCGCGCTGGCCGCCACCACCGCCGCGCTGGAGCTGGTGCAGCACTGGTTGGCCGACGAACGCGCCGACGACGTGCCGCTGGTGTTCGTCACCGACGGCGCGGTGTCCGGTGCGGACCTCCCGGCGGCGGGTGTGTGGGGGCTGGTGCGCACCGCGCAGTTCGAGAACCCCGGCCGGTTCCTGCTGCTCGATGCGGCGGCCGGTGCGTGGCCGCTGCTCGCGGTGGCCCCTCGGCTGCTGGCCGAGGGCGAGACGCAGGCGGTGCTGGACGACAGCGGTGTGCGCGTGGCCCGACTCGCCCGGTTCACCGGGGACGCGCCCGCGCCCCAGTGGAACAGCGCGGGCACGGTGCTCATCACCGGCGGCACCGGCGGGCTCGGGGCGCACCTGGCCCGGCACCTGGTCGCCGAGCGCGGGGTGCGGCACCTGCTGCTGGTCAGCCGCCGCGGCCCGGACGCCCCGGGGGCGCGGGAACTGGAGGCCGAGCTGATCGCGCACGGCGCCGACATCACCATCGCCGCCTGCGACGCCGCCGACCGCGACGCCCTGGCCGGGGTCCTGGCCGGGGTGCCCGCCGAGCACCCGGTGACCGCCGTGGTGCACACCGCCGGTGTCCTGGACGACGGCACCGTTCCCGCCCTCACCCCGCAGCGGCTCGACACCGTGCTGCGGCCCAAGGTGGACGCGGCCCGCAACCTGCACGAGCTGACCGCCGACCTGGAGGCGTTCGTCCTGTTCTCCTCCGTCGCGGGCACCCTGGGCAGCCCCGGGCAGGCCAACTACTCCGCCGCCAACGCCGCCCTGGACGCCCTGGCCAGGAAGCGGCACGCGGCTGGCCTGCCCGCCCTGTCGCTGGCCTGGGGCCCGTGGGCCCAGGACGCGGGCATGACGGGCGCGCTGACCCAGACCGACCTGCGGCGCATGGCCGACTCCGGGTCGGCGCCGCTCACCGTGGCGCAGGGCCTCGCGCTGTTCGACGCGGCCACCGCGACCGGTGAGCCGGTGCTGGTGCCGCTGGCCGTGCGCCAGGGCGCCCGCGCCGGTGCGCCGCACCCGCTGCTGCGCGACCTGGTGCGCGCACCCCGGCGGCGCACGGCGGCCGACACCGCCCCGGCGGTCCCGGTCGCCGACCGGATCGCCGGGCTGGACGAGCGGGCGCGCACCCGGTTCGTGCTCGACCTGGTGCGCGCGGAGGTGGCCGCGGTGCTGGCCCACCCCTCGACCGAGGACGTCGGCGACGACCGGGAGTTCCGCGACCTGGGCATGGACTCGCTGACGGCGGTGGACCTGCGCAACCGGCTCGCCGCGGTCACCGGGCTGCGGATGTCGGCGACCCTGGTCTTCGACTACCCGACGCCCGCGGAACTGGCCGGGCACCTGCTGTCCCGGCTGGGCGGCGGCGCCACCGCGGTGCGCGGCCCGGACCTGGTCGCCGAACTGGACCGGCTGGAGGCCGCGCTGGCCGGTGCCGACCCCGACCCGGTCACCCGGGCGGGCATCGCGGCCCGGCTGCACGGCCTGTCCGCCCGCTGGAGCACCACCGCCGAGCGGGCCGACGGCGCGGCCGTCACCGAGAAGCTGTCGTCGGCCAGCACCGACGAGATCTTCGCCTTCATCGACAACGAACTCGGTCGGCAGAGCGAGCGCTGACCCGCCGGTCCCGCACAGGAAGGTTCCATCCGCCATGCCCGAGGACACCACACCGGCCGAGGACACCAAGCTGGTCGAGTACCTGAAGTGGGTGACGGCCGACCTGCACCAGACCAGGCGCAGACTCCGGGAGGTCGAGTCCGGCCGCCACGAGCCGGTCGCGATCGTCGGCGTGGCGTGCCGGTTCCCCGGCGGCGTCAGCACCCCCGAGCAGCTCTGGGAGCTGGTCGCCGACGGCCGGGAGGGGATCGTGCCCTTCCCGACCGACCGCGGCTGGGACCTCGACCTGCTCGCGGGCGAGGGCCCAGGGCACAGCGCCACCCTGCGCGGCGGCTTCCTGCGCGACGTGGCCGACTTCGACGCGGGCTTCTTCGGCGTTTCCCCCCGGGAGGCCCTGGTAATCGACCCGCAGCAGCGGCTGCTGCTGCACACCGCGTGGGAGGCATTCGAGCGGGCCGGGATCGACCCGACCGCGCTGCGCGGCAGCCGGACGGCGGTGTTCGCGGGCACCGACGGGCAGGACTACGCCTCGCTGGTGTTCAACTCCGTGGCGGACTCGGAGGGCCACGCGGGCACCGGCATCGCGGCCAGCGCCATCGCCGGGCGCCTGGCCTACACCTTCGGCCTGGAGGGGCCCGCGGTCACCGTGGACACGGCGTGCTCGTCGTCGCTGGTGGCGCTGCACCTGGCCGCCCAGGCGCTGCGGGCGGGGGAGTGCGACCTGGCGCTGGCCGGTGGGGTGACGGTCATGTCGACCTCGCTGCGGTTCGCGGGCTTCACCCGGCAGGGCGCGCTGGCCTCCGACGGCCGGTGCAAGGCGTTCGCCGACAGCGCCGACGGCACCGGCTGGTCCGAGGGCGTCGGCGTGTTCGTGCTGGAGAAGCTGTCCGACGCCCAGCGGCTCGGCCACCCCGTGTGGGCGGTCGTGCGCGGCTCGGCGGTCAACCAGGACGGCGCCTCCAACGGGTTCACCGCCCCCAACGGGCCGTCGCAGCAGCGGGCCATCCAGCAGGCACTGGCCAGCGCCGGTCTCGCCGCCGGTGAGGTGGACGTGGTCGAGGCGCACGGCACCGGCACCAAGCTCGGTGACCCGATCGAGGCGCAGAGCCTGCTGGCCACCTACGGCCAGGACCGGGAGCGGCCGGTGCTGCTGGGCTCGGTGAAGTCCAACATCGGCCACACCCAGGCTGCGGCGGGCGCGGCCGGGGTGATCAAGGCCGTGATGGCGATGCGGCACGGCGTGGTGCCCCGGACGCTGCACGTGGACGCCCCGTCGTCCCACGTGGACTGGACCGGCGGTGCCGTGGAACTGGCGACCGAGGCCGTGCCGTGGCCGGAGACCGGGCGCCCGCGCCGGGCGGGCGTGTCCTCGTTCGGGGTGAGCGGCACCAACGCGCACACGATCCTGGAGCAGGCCCCCGACGGCGCCGAGGTGCCCGAGCCCACCGGAGAGGCCGGGGTCGTGCCGTGGGTGGTGTCGGCGAAGTCCGCCGCGGCCCTGCGCGACCAGGTGGCCGCGCTGGTGCAGCGCGTCGGGCGGGAACCGCGGTGGCGCGCGGCGGACGTGGCGGTCGCGCTGGCCCGGCGCAGCCGGTTCGAACACCGGGTGGCCGCCACCGGCACCACCGCGGGCGATCTGGCCGCGGCGCTGTCGGCGTGGAGCACGGCGGGCAGCGCCCCGGGCGCGGTGGCGGGAACGGCCGCGCGCGGCAGGCTCGGCGTCGTGTTCACCGGGCAGGGCTCGCAGCGCCTGGGCATGGGCCGCGAGCTGTACCGGCGGTACCCCGTGTTCGCCGAGGCCTTCGACGCCGCGGTGGCCGCGGTGGGCGCCGGAGTCCGGGACGTCATGTGGGGCACCGACGCCGAGGCGCTGGACCGGACGGGGTGCGCGCAGCCCGCGCTGTTCGCGCTGGAGGTAGCGCTGTACCGGCTGGTGGAGTCCTGGGGCGTCACGCCCGACTTCGTCGGCGGGCACTCCCTCGGCGAGGTCGTCGCCGCGCACGTGGCCGGGGTGCTGTCGCTGGCGGACGCGGGTCGCCTGGTGTCGGCGCGGGCGAACCTGATGCAGGCGCTGCCGGAGGGCGGCGCGATGCTCGCCGTGGCCGCGTCGGAGGCCGACGTGCTCGCGGTGCTGCCCGACGGCGCGGCCCTCGCCGCGGTGAACGGCCCGGCGGCCACGGTCGTCTCGGGGGCGGCGGCGGCCGTCGCGGAGGTCGCCGCCGTGGCTGTCGAGCGCGGCTGGAAGCACAAGCGGCTCGCGGTCTCGCACGCCTTCCACTCCCCGCTGATGGACCCGATGCTGGACGGCTTCGCCACCGCCATCGCGGACGTCACCTTCGCGCAGCCCGCGCCCGGCCTGATCTGCGGTGCCCCGACCGACCCCGGGTACTGGGTGCGGCACGTGCGCGAGCCCGTCCGGTTCGCCGACGCGGTCGCGGCCATGGTCGACGGCGGCGTGACCACCTTCCTGGAACTGGGCCCCGACGGCACGCTGTCGGCGATGGTGCCCGGGGCGGTCGAGGGCGCCATCGCGGTGCCGCTGCTGCGCGGGGACCGCCCCGAGGAGGAGTCGGCCGTCGCCGCGCTGGCCGCGCTGCACGTGCGCGGCGTGCCCGTGGACCTCGGGGCGCTGCTGCCCGGGGCCCGGCCGGTGGACCTGCCGACCTACGCCTTCCAGTACGCCCGCCACTGGCCGCGGGCCCGCTCCGGCGCGGCCGACGTCACCGGGGCCGGGCTGGACCCCGTGGCGCACCCGCTGCTCGGCGCCGCCGTGGCCCTCGCGGACGAGGACGGAACCGACGACGGAGCCCTGGTGCTCACCGGGCGGCTGTCGCTGGCCACCCACCCGTGGCTGGCCGACCACGTCGTCGCCGGGGGCGTCGCCCTCCCCGCCACCGGCTTCCTGGAGCTGGCGCTGCGCGCGGCCGACGAGGCGGGCTGCGACGCCGTCGAGGAGTTGACCATCGCCGCCCCGCTGGCGCTGCCCGAGTCGGGCGGGGTCGCGGTGCAGGTGCGGGTCGCGCCCGCCGACGAGCGGGGCCGCCGCCGCGTGGACGTGTTCTCCCGCCCCGAGGGCGGCGCGGACCCGTGGACGCCGCACGCGAGCGGTGTGCTCGGCGCGGACGCCCCGGCGGGCGCGACCGTGCCGTGGCCGCCCGCCGACGCCGAACCCGTCGACCTCGACCACCACTACGACGGCGCCGAATACGGGCCGGTGTTCCGGTGCCTGCGCGCGGCCTGGCGGGCGGGGGACACCGTGTTCGCCGAGGTGGCCCTGCCCGACGCGGTTGCCGACGCCGACGCGTTCGGCGCGCACCCGGCGCTGCTGGACTCGGTGGTGCAGGCCGTGGCGTTCCTGCCCGAGGCCGACGGCCGGGTGCTGGCCCCGTTCTCCTGGCAGGACGTCTCACTGCACGCCTCCGGTGCGGCGCTGCTGCGGGTGGCGGTCACCTCCCTCGGCGGCGACGCCGTGTCCGTCGCGGCGGTGGACGCCGCGGGCCTGCCGGTCCTGTCGGTGGGCTCGCTGGCGCTGCGCGAACCGGTCGCGGCCGGTCCGGTGCGCCGCGGGTCCGACTCGCTGTTCCGCCTCGACTGGGTCCCGGTGCCGACCGCGCCGGTGGCCGGTCGTCGCTGGGCCGTCCTCGGTGCCGACACCTCCGGCTACGGTGAGGCCCTGGTCCGCGCGGGCTGCCAGGTCATCGCCTACGGCGACACCGCCGCCACCGTCCTCGCGGCCGAGCCTGAGTTCGTGCTCGCCCCGATCACCGGCGACTCCGTGCAGGAGGCCACGGCCGCCGCGCTCGCGTCGGTGCTGGCGTGGCTGGCCGACGAGCGCGCCGACGACGTGCCGCTGGTGTTCGCCACCCGCGGCGCGGTGTCCGGCGCGGACGTCCCGGCGGCAGGCGCCTGGGGCCTGGTGCGGGCCGCCCAGGCCGAGAACCCCAGCCGGTTCCTGCTGCTCGACGTGGACGGCACCGACGCGTCCGCCGCGCTCGTGGCCACCGCCCCCGCCCTGCTGGCCGAGGGCGAGACGCAGGCCGTGCTCACCGGCGGCGCCGCCGCTGTCGCCCGGCTCGCCCGCTTCGACGCCGCACCGGAACCCAGGACCTGGGACCCGCACGGCCGGGTGCTCATCACCGGCGGCACCGGCGGCCTGGGCAGCGCGCTCGCCCGGCACCTGGTCACCGCGCGCGGCGTGCGCGAGCTGCTGCTGGTGAGCAGGCGCGGCGAGCAGGCCCCCGGCGCGCGGGAGCTGGTGGCCGAGCTGACCGGGCACGGCGCCGACGTGGTGCTGGTCGCGTGCGACGTGGCCGACCGCGACGCGGTGGCCGCGCTGCTCGCCGAACACCCCGTCCGGTCGGTCGTGCACACGGCCGGGGTGCTCGACGACGGTGTGCTCACCACCCTGACCCCGCAGCGGTTGGCGGCGGTGCTGCGGCCCAAGGTGGACGCCGCGCGGCACCTGGACGAACTGGCCGGGGACGTGGACGCGTTCGTGCTGTTCTCGTCGATCTCCGGGGTCCTGGGCAGCGCGGGGCAGGGGAACTACGCCGCGGCCAACGCCGCGCTGGACGCGCTCGCCGCCCGACGGCGGGCCGCGGGCCGCCCGGCGCTGTCGCTGGCCTGGGGCGCCTGGGCGCAGGACGCGGGCATGACCGGGTCGCTGTCGCAGGCGGACCTGCGGCGCATGGCGAACTCGGGCTCCACGCCGCTGACCGTCGAGCAGGGCATGGCGCTGTTCGACGCGGCGACGGCCACCGACGAGGCGCTGCTCGTGCCGCTGGCGGTGAAGGCGGGCGCCCGGGGCGGCCCCGGCACCCACCCGGCGCTGCGCGGCCTGCTGCGGGCCCCCCGGCGGCGCACCGCCGCCGACGCGTCCGAGGTGTCCACCACGACGCTGCGCGACCGGCTGCGCGGGCTCTCGCCCACCGGGCAGGAGGAGGTGCTGCACGAGCTGGTCTCCGGCTACGCGGCGGCCGTGCTGGGGCACGCCGACGCGAGCGAGGTCGACCCGGAGCGCGACTTCCTGGAGTCCGGCTTCGACTCGCTGATGTCGGTCGAACTGCGCAACCGCCTCGCCGACACGGTCGGCCTGCGGCTGCCGAGCACCGTCGTGTTCGACCACAAGACCCCCGCTGAGCTGGCGCGGTGGCTGCGCGGGCAGCTCGCGGGCCAGGTCGACCTGTCGGCGTCGAAGCCGGGCGGCTCCCCGTCCGACACGATCGGGCGGATGTTCTTCGACGCCGTGCGCGACGGCAAGATCGAACGGGGGTGGACGGTGCTCAAGGCCATCGCCGACCTCCGCCCGGAGTTCGACACCCCCGCGGAGCTGGACGAGCTGCCCGCGCCGGTCACGCTCGCGGAAGGCCCGACCGGGCCGAGGCTGATCTGCCTCAGCGCGCCAGTGCTCACCGGCGGGGTGCACCAGTACGCGCGCATCGCCGCCCACTTCCGGGGCGAACGCACGGTGCAGGCGCTCCCGCTGGTCGGCTTCGCGGCGGGGGAGAGCCTGCCCACCTCGGCCCTGGCCATCGCCAGGGCCGCCGCGGAGAGCGTGCTGCACGCGGGCGACGGCGACCCGTTCGTCCTGGTCGGCCACTCCTCGGGCGGCGCCCTGGCACTGGCCGTCTCCGGCCTGCTGGAGCAGATGTGGGGCGTGCGCGCCGACGGCGTGGTCATGCTCGACACCCTCAGCGTGCGGCACAACCGGGAGGACCCCATCGATTACCAGGTGCTGGCCAGGATGTTCACCGAGGAGATCGACTCGCCGTCGGTGGCGGTGGACAGCACCCGGCTCTCGGCCATGGCGCGCTACCTCAACCGCATGTCCGCCCTGGACGCCCCGCCGACCACGGCCCCGACCCTGCTGGTGCGGTGCGCCAGGCCGCTGTTCGACACCGCCGACGCGAGCACCGAGCACGAGCAGCAGCGGCTGCTGGTCCCCGCGGACGCGGTGGTGACCATCGAGGCGGACCACTTCTCCCTGGCCCAGCAGGACTCCCCGGCCACGGCGGCGGCCGTGAAGGAGTGGTTGGCCACCCTGTGAGGTGACCCACCGCGGTCGACCGGCCGTCATCGGAGCCGGAATCGGTCGACCGCGGTGTGGCTGTCCGGTGGGCCGCGCGGCGCGGTGCGGCCCGACCACGACAGCCGAGCACGACGAAGCCCCGGTCCCTGAGTGGGACCGGGGCTTCGCCGTGCCCGGCTCAGGTGGTCAGCGTGATCGCCCCGGACGGGCAGACGTTCTCCGCTTCTTGGGCGGCGTCGACCTCGTCGCCCGTGGGCTCGCCGTTGAGCAGCACCACCATCGCCGCCTCGTCCTGGTCGAACAGCGCGGGGGCGGCCAGCACGCACTGGCCCGCGCCGACGCAGCGACCGGAGTCCACATCGATCCTCATGTTCCCGCTCCTCTCGTGGTCACCAGCGGACCGGCAGCGCGTGCAGGCCGAAGATGGTGCCGTCGTACTTGAACGGCAGGGCGTCGACGTCGGCGTCGATCGCCAGCGTCGGCACCCGCCGGAACAGCGTCCGGTAGACGATGTCCATCTCGGCCCGCACCAGGTTCTGCCCCAGGCACTGGTGCACCCCGTAGCCGAAGGCCACGTGCTGGCGCGCGGACCTGCCCGGGTCGAACTCGTCGGGCCGCTCGAAGGCGGCCAGGTCGCGGTTGGCGCCCGCGATGAGCGGCATGATGCCCTCCCCGGCCCGGATGAGCTGACCGCCGACCTCCACGTCCTCGACCGCCACCCGCAGCGAGACGAGGTCGGCCACCGAGTGGTAGCGCAGCAGCTCGTCGGCCACGCGCTCGTCACCGATCCACTGGGGGTTCGCCAGCAGGGTCACCACGCCCAGCGCGATGTTGTTCGCGGTGGTCTCGTGCCCGGCGATCAGCAGCAGCATGATGACGCCGGTCAGCTCCTGCGGGCTGAGCACGCCGGTGGCCAGCAGCCGCGACACCAGGTCCTCACCCGGGCGCTTCTGCTTCAGCGCGATGAGCCTGCCGATGTAGCGCAGCAGCTCCCGCACGGCGAGGTCGCGCTCGTCCTCGGTGCTGGCCTTGAGGTCCACCAGCGTCCTGGTGCGCGACTCGAAGAAGTCCCGGTCCACGAACGGCACGCCCAGCATGGTGGAGATGACAAGGGACGGCACCGGCAGCGCGAACTCGGCGACCAGGTCGGCCGAGCCGCCCAGCTCCAGCATCCGGTCCAGGCAGCGGTCGACCGTCTCCTGGATGAGCGGTCGCCACTCCTTGATCCGCCGCACGCTGAACTCCGGGATCAGCGCCTTGCGGAACCGGTCGTGCTCGGGCGGGTCGATGCCGACGAACCACCCGGGGATCTGCTCCTGGCTCGGCACGCCGCCGGTCCTGGCGACGCTGGGGAAGCCCTCGCGGGACGGGTTGGAGCTGATCCGGCGGTCGGTCAGCACCGCGCGCACGTCCTCGTGCCGCGTCACCAGCCACACCCTGCTCCCCGTCGGCAGCTCCGAGCGGACCAGGCCGGGCCGCTCGCGGAACTCCGCGTACGGGCACGGCGGGTAGGGCGCGCCGGGCACCCGGACCGGGAACGCCGTGATCTCCTGGTCGGAAACCGTCATGTGCACAACACCCCAATCACTTCGCGCCGTAGAAGGCGCGGACCCGGCCGATGACGAAGTCCTGGTCGGCCGCGGTCAGGTCGGTGTAGGTGGGCAGGTAGCAGCCGTCCGCGCTGAACCGGGTGGCGTTGAGCCCCGGCCACACCGGGTCGCGGTACATCGGCTGCTGGCTCATCGGCTTGAAGAACACCCGGGTCTCGATGCCCTCGGCCGCCAGGTGCGCGCACAGCTCCTCGCGCCGCTCGGCCCGCAGGTCGTACATCCACAGCACGTCGCGCTGCGGCATCAGGGTGATGCCGTCGACGCCGTCGAGGCCCTCGTCGTAGCGGCGTTCGATTTCCTTGCGCGCGGTCAGGATCTCGTCGATCCGCTCCGCCTGGGCGAGCGCGACCGCTCCTTGCAGCGCGGTCATCCGGAAGTTGTAGCCGATCTTCTTGTGCAGGTAGTCGCGGTTCCTGGTGAACGCCATGGACCGCAGGTGGGCCATCTGCCCGGCCAGGTGCTTGTCGCCGGTGAGGCAGATGCCGCCCTCGCCCGCGGTGATGATCTTGTTGGCGAACAGGGAGTAGCAGGCCACGTCGCCGACCGGCTTGATGCCGTGCGCCTCGGCGAAGTCCTCCACCACCCGCAGGTTGTACTCGAAGGCGATCTCCATGACCCGGTCCATCGCGCAGCGCCTGCCGTTGACGTGCACCGGCATGATCGCCTTCGTCCGCGGCGTGATCTTGTCCTCGATCAGGTCCGGGTCGATGTTCAGGTCGTCGCCGCAGTCGACGAACACGGGGGTGGCCCCGGTGTAGGTGACCGCCCACGCGGAGGCGACGAAGGTCATCTCCGGCACGATCACCTCGTCGCCGGGTCCGATGCCCATGGCGCGCAGCGCGAGGGTGAGCGCCGCGGTGCCCGAGGAGCACGCGACGCCGTGCGCCACCGCGTTGTACCGGGCGAACTCCTCCTCGAAGCGCCGGACGTGGGAGCCGTGCGCGGAGATCCACCCGCTGGTGACCGCCTCGGTCACGTAGGCCAGTTCGGCCCCGGTCATGCTGGGCCGGGACACCGGGTACTCGATCGCCATCATGCCCTCGCGCGGTGGTCGGTCGTCGGGGTCGTGGGGGTTGTCGGGGTCGCGGCCAGCGCGGGCAGGTCCAGCACCAGGTCGGTCGCCGCCGCCGCGCCGCCCGCGGCGCGCAGCAGCCCGCTGAAGTGCCGGGCGCGCTCGGCGAAGGAGGGCTCGGTCAGCACCCGGGTGAGGGCACGCTCGATGTCGTCCACCCCGGACCGGTGCGGGTCGACCGTCAGGCTCACCCCGAAGTCCGCGCCACGGGTGGCCGTGTCGTGGCAGTCCACCCACAGTGGACGGATGACCATCGGCTTGCCGAAGTACAGGCCCTCGTGGAAGCCGTTGCCGCCGCCGTGGGTGAGGAACAGCTTCACGCTCGGGTGCGCGAGGACGTCGAGCTGCGAGGGGACCCAGCTCTCCACGCGCACGTTCGCGGGCAGCGGTCCGTCGGGCAGCAGCTCCTGCTGGGCGTGCGACAGCTTCCACAGGAAACTGGTCGTGCCGGACATCCGGCGGGCCACCTCCAGGAAGTCGGCGACCTGCCCGCGGGTGAGCCGGGTGGTGGTGCCCAGGCCGACGAACACCACGGACCCGCGCTCGGTCAACCACTCGTCCAGGCCGCTGTCGTCGTCCGGGGCCTGCGGAAGCGGCGGGATCAGCGCGCCCACCATGCGCATGTTGTCCGGCACGGTGAACGGGTAGTCCAGCTCGGCCAGGGAGGTCACCAGGACCAGCGCGGCGTGGTCGATCTTCGCGGTGAACTTGCGCGCCTCGGGCGCCACACCCAGCTCCGCGCGGGTCCGCTTGTCCTTGCGCAGCATCCGCATCATGGCCGGGTCGAGGAAGATGCCCAGGGTGCGCCACCGGAACAGGCGGTTGGCGACGCGCTGGCGCAGCGTCATGTCGATCGACAGCCCCGAGTGCGGGACCGGGAAGTCGGCGCCGGTGTACTTGTGGCCGAACGGGACCGGCGAGACGACGTAGTTGCTCGGCAGGAACGGGACCACCAGGACGAACGGGATGCCGCGGGTGATCGCGATGTCCACCGCGTACGCGGTGAGGCTCTCGACGACCATCAGCGCGGGCCGGACCTCGTCGACGATCTGCTCCAGGCGCTTGTACTTGGCGACGTGCAGCGCCGGGTCGTAGGTGTGCCGGATCAGGGCGGCGTGCGCGGCGAACCGGTCCGGACCGGTCACCTCGGCGTAGACGTCGTCGTCCCACGTGGAGACCGAGAGCTGCGGCACCACGTCGCCCAGTGGGGCGAAGCGGACCTCGGAGGCGGCCGACAGCGACTCGACGTCGCCGCGGCGCTCCTCGTCGGTGGCGAACCACAGGTCCTCGACGCCGCGCCGCGCGAACTCGCCCGCGATCGTCTGCACCGGGTTGAACAGGCCGCTCTCTGGCAGGCTGACGAACAGGATCGGCCGCGGACTTGCTGGCATGGGGATGACACCTTTCGGGCGGGCTGCTCCACGGGCGCGTGCGCCCCCGAGGGTCTTTTGTCCCACCGCGGCGGGTGGGAATTCCCTAGACCGGGCCCGGTCCCGCACCCTGGCGAAAACGCGTTTCCTGTAGGGAAAACCGTGTTGCACCGCCCATACGCTGCGTCGCTGTGACCCAGTTGTGCCTGCCAGTGCGGGGGCGGTCCGAGCGTCAGGGGAGGAACCGGCATGAATGACCCGGTGGTCGTCGTGGGCACCGCGTGCAGGCTGCCCGGCGGCGTCGACTCGCCCGAGCGGCTGTGGCGGCTGCTGTGCGACGGTGGCGACGTGTTCGGCCCGTTCCCCACCGACCGCGGCTGGGACACCGACGCGCTGTACGACCCCGACCCGTCGGCGCCGGGGCGCAGCTACGTGCGCGAGGGCGGGTTCCTCGCCGGGGCGGCGGAGTTCGACGCGGCCTTCTTCGGGATCTCCCCGAGGGAGGCCGAGGCGATGCACCCGCAGCAGCGGCTGCTGCTGGAGGTCGTCTGGGAGGCGCTGGAGCGCGCGCGGATCGACCCCACGACCCTGCGCGGCAGCGCGACCGGCGTGTTCGTCGGCGCGGAGTCGCACGAGTACGGGCCGGGCCTGCTCAACGCCGACGGCGCGGAGGGGCACCTGCACACCGGCACCGCGGCGGGTGTCACCTCCGGGCGGATCGCCTACGCCCTCGGCCTGCGCGGGCCGGTGCTCACCGTGGACACCGCGTCGTCCGGTTCACTGGTCGCCCTGCACCTGGCGGTGCGGGCGGTGCGCGACGGCGACTGCGACCGCGCCCTGGTCGGCGGCGTCGCGGTCATGCCGACGCCCGCGGCGTTCCTCGCCTTCAGCAGGCAGCGCGGCCTGGCACCCGACGCGCGGCCGAAGCCGTTCGGCGCGGGCGCGGACGGGACGGCCTGGAGCGAGGGCGTCGGGGTGCTGCTCGTCGAGCGCCTGTCCACCGCGCGCGCCGAGGGCCACCGGGTGCTGGCCGTGGTGCGCGGGTCGGCGATCAACTCCGACGGCGACTCGGCCGGGCTCACCGCACCGAGCGAGCGGGCCCAGCGCGAGGTCATCGCCGCCGCGCTGGCCGACGCGGGCCTGCGACCGTCGGATGTGGACGCCGTGGAGGCGCACGGCACCGGTACGGCCCTCGGTGACCCCGTGGAGGCCCGCGCGCTCATCGCCGCCTACGGGCAGGACCGCGACCGGCCGCTGTGGCTGGGCTCGGTGAAGTCCAACTTGGGGCACACGCAGGCGGCGGCGGGCGTGCTCGGCGTGGTGAAGGTGGTGGAGGCGCTGCGGCACGGCGTCCTGCCCGCGACCCTGCGCGCGGAACCGCCGACACCGCGCGTGGACTGGTCGACGGGCGCGGTCGAACTCCTCACCCGGCAGCGCCCGTGGGACAGCGGCGACCGGCCGCGGCGGTGCGGTGTGTCGTCCTTCGGGTTCAGCGGCAGCAACGCGCACGTCATCCTGGAAGAGGCCCCACCGGCCGCCCCGGACACCGGTTCGGCGGTGGAGTGGCTGGACCCGGCCGTGCCCTGGGTGCTCTCGGCGAGGTCGCCGGAGGCCCTGCGCGGGCAGGCCGCGCGGCTAGCCGAGACCTCCGGCACCGCCGGGGACGTCGCCCTGTCGCTGGCCACCACCCGGGCGCGGCACGGGCACCGGCTCGCGGTCACCGGCCGCGACGGGGACGCGCTGCGGTCCGCGCTCGCGGCCTGGGCGCGGGACGGGGGCGCGCCCGGCGCCGTCTCCGGGGTGGCGGGCGGCGGGCGGGTGGGCGTGGTGTTCACCGGCCAGGGGGCGCAGCGCCTGGGCATGGGGGGCGAGCTGTACGCCCGGTTCCCGGTGTTCGCGGTGGCCTTCGACGAGGTGGCCGCCGAACTGGATAGGCACCTGCCGGGTTCGCTCCGGGACGTGGTGTGGGGTTCGGACGCGGAGGCCCTGAACGCCACGGAGTGGTCGCAGCCCGCGCTGTTCGCGCTGGAGGTGGCGCTCTACCGGCTGGTCGAGTCGTGGGGTGTGCGCGCGGTCGCGGTCGCGGGCCACTCGCTGGGCGAGATCACCGCCGCGCACGTGGCCGGTGTGTTCGACCTGCCTGACGCCTGTCGCCTGGTGGCCGCCCGGGCGACGCTGATGGGTGCGTTGCCTCCCGGTGGTGCGATGCTCGCGGTGGCCGCCACCGAGGACGACATCACCCCGCTGCTGGGCGACGCGCTCGCGGTGGCCGCCGTGAACGCCCCGGCCGCCGTGGTCGTGTCCGGCCCGGCCGAAGCCGTGACTGAGCTGGGCGAACGGGCGGGTGAACGGGGGTGGAAGTGCACCCGCCTGACCGTCTCGCACGCCTTCCACTCCCCGCTGGTGGAACCGGTGCTCGCGCCGTTCGCGGCGGCCGTCGCCGACCTCGCCTACGCCGAGCCGGTGATCCCGCTGGTGTCCAACGTGACCGGTGCGGTGGCCGAGCCCGGCCTGCTGAGCACCCCCGGGTACTGGGTCGACCACGTGCGCCGCACGGTGCGCTTCGCCGACGGCGTCCGCGCCCTCGACGAGCTGGTCGACGTCGTGTTGGAGCTGGGTCCGGACGGCCCACTGACCGCCATGGTCCACCGCACCGCCGACGTGCCCGTGCTGCCGTTGCAGCGCCGGGACCGGCCGGAGGAGGACACCGCCGTCGCCGCCTTGGCCGCGCTGCACGTCCGTGGCGTGGACGTCGACTGGCCTGCCCTGTTCGCCGGTACCGGCGCGACCGCCGTGGACCTGCCCACCTACGCCTTCGACCGCCGCCGCCACTGGCTCACCGGACCCGGGGCCGCCCCGACCGCCCCGGTCCCCGTGCCCGTGGCCATCGGGGGATTCGCCGGGCGCCTGCGGGCGCTGCCGGACAACGAGCGCGGTCCCGCCGTCCTCGACGCCCTCCGGGGGCACGCCGCCGCCGCGCTCGGCCACGCCGACACCGCCGCGATCGACCCGGCCACCGCGTTCCGCGACCTCGGGTTCGACTCGCTGATCGCCGTCGACCTGCACCAGCGGCTGGTGGACGCGCTCGGGCTGGCCCTGCCCGCCTCGCTGGTCTACGACCACCCGACCCCCGCCCGGCTCGCGGACTTCCTGCTGGCCGCCGCCCTGGGCGAGGAGCCGGGGGATGCGGAGGCCGCTCCCACGGTCCCCACCGACGAGCCGATCGCCATCGTGGGCATGGCCTGCCGGTTCCCCGGCGGCATCGCGGGCCCGGAGGACCTGTGGGCGGTGGCGGCCGAGGGCCGCCAGGTGACCGGGGACTTCCCCACCGACCGCGGCTGGGACCTCGACGCGCTGTTCGCCCCCGGCCCGGACGGCGCCCCGGCCGTGGCCACGCGGCGCGGTGGCTTCCTGGCCGACGTGGCCGGGTTCGACGCGGGGTTCTTCGGCATCGCCCCCCGTGAGGCGGTGGCGATGGACCCGGCGCAGCGGCTGCTGCTGGAGACTTCGTGGGAGGCCGTGGAACGCGCCGGGGTCGACCCGACCTCGCTGCGCGGCACCCGCACGGGCGTGTTCGTCGGCACCTTCGGCGGCGGCTACGGCTCGCTGCTCGACGGGCGGGGCGACGCGCGGGGGTTCATCATGACCGGGACGACGCCCAGCGTCCTGTCCGGTCGGCTGTCGTACGTGCTGGGCCTGGTGGGACCCGCGCTGACCGTGGACACCGCGTGCTCGTCCTCGCTGGTGGCGCTGCACCTGGCGGCGCAGGCCCTGCGGGCGGGGGAGTGCTCGCTGGCGCTGGCGGGCGGGGTGACCGTCATGTCCACCCCGGACAGCTTCCTGGAGTTCACCCGGCAGGGCGGCCTGGCCGCCGACGGCCGGTGCAAGGCGTTCTCCGATTCCGCCGACGGCACCGGCTGGTCCGAGGGTGTCGGGATGCTCGTGGTGGAGCGGTTGTCGGATGCCCGCCGCAACGGTCACCGGGTGTTGGCGGTGGTGCGGGGTTCGGCGGTGAACCAGGACGGGGCGTCGAACGGTTTGACGGCGCCGAATGGTCCGTCGCAGCAGCGGGTGATCCGGGCGGCGCTGGCGAGCGCCGGTCTGGGTGCGTCCGATGTGGACGCGGTGGAGGCGCACGGCACCGGTACCAGGCTGGGTGACCCGATCGAGGCGCAGGCGCTGCTGGCGACCTACGGGCGCGACCGGGAAACCCCGCTGCTGCTGGGCTCGTTGAAGTCCAACCTCGGCCACTCGCAGGCGGCGGCGGGCGTTGCCGGTGTGATCAAGATGGTGCAGGCGCTGCGGTTCGGCGTCCTGCCGAGGACACTGCACGTGGACCAGCCCTCGTCGCGCGTGGACTGGTCGGCCGGACGGGTGGAACTGCTCACCGAGGCGGTGGACTGGCCCGCCGTGGACCGGCCCCGTCGGGCCGCCGTGTCCTCCTTCGGCGTCTCCGGCACCAACGCGCACGTGATCCTGGAGTGCCCGGCCGAGCCGGTCGCGGTGGTGGAGGCCGACCGGTCGGCGGTCGTGCCGTGGGTGCTGTCGGCCAGGACGCCGGAGGCGCTGCGAGCGCGGGCGGAGCGGTTGTCCGCGGTGGACGCGGCGCCGGTCGACGTGGCGTCGGCGCTGCTCGGCACCCGGGCGGTGTTCGACCACCGGGCCGTCGTCGTCGGACAGGACCTGCGGCGCGCGTTGGCGGCGGTAGCCGGGGGTGTCGAGGACGAGGGTGTGGTGACCGGTGTGGTCGCGCCCGAGGTGGCCTCGTCGCCGGGGCCGGTGTTCGTGTTCCCCGGTCAGGGCAGCCAGTGGGTGGGCATGGCCCGGGAACTGGTCGCGTCGTGCCCGGTGTTCGCGGAGTTGCTCGACGAGTGCGCGCGGGCGTTGGCCCCGCACGTGGAGTGGGAGTTGTCGGATGTGCTCGGTGACGCGGACGCGTTGTCCCGGGTGGAGGTGGTGCAGCCGGCGTTGTGGGCGGTGATGGTGTCGTTGGCGGGGTTGTGGCGGTCGTGGGGGATCGAGCCGTCGGCGGTGGTGGGGCACTCGCAGGGTGAGATCGCGGCGGCGGTGGTCGCGGGGGCGTTGTCGCTGGAGGACGGGGCGCTGGTCGTGACGGCGCGCAGCGCGTTGATCGCGGGCGTGCTGGCGGGCACGGGCGGGATGGTCTCGGTGGCTGCCACTCCGGAGCGGGTCGTCGAACTGGGTGGTCAGATCGCGGCGGTCAACGGGCCCGGTTCGGTCGTGGTGGCGGGTGCGGCGCCGGAGTTGGACGCGTTCGTGGCCCGCGCCGAGGCCGAGGGCGTGTGGGTGCGGCGGATCGCGGTGGACTACGGGTCGCACTCGGTGGAGGTGGAAGCGCTGCGGGAGCGGCTGCTGGAGGTGTTGGCCCCTCTCCGACCGCGTGAGCCGGAGGTGCCGTTCCCGTCCACGGTGGCCGGTGGGCGTCCCGGTCTGGTCGACGCCGAGTACTGGTACCGGAACCTGCGGGAGACCGTCGAGTTCGAGCCCGCCATCCGGGACCTGCTGGCCCGCGAGCACGCGATCTTCATCGAGGTCAGCCCGCACCCGGTGCTGACCGGCGCGGTGGAGGCGACGGCCGAGACCGCGGGCGTCGAGGTCGTGGCGACCGGTTCCACCCGCCGCGAGCGCGGCGGTGTGGAGGTGCTGCACTTGGCCCTGGGGCGGTTGTGGACGCGCGGTCACCCGGTGGACTGGACGGCCCTGGTGCCCGCCGGGCAGCACGTCGACCTGCCCACCTACCCCTTCGAGCACCAGCGGTTCTGGCCGGAGCGCGACACCGCGGGCGACGTGTCCGGCGCCGGTCTCGACCGGGCCGGGCACCCGCTGCTCGGCGCGGTGGTCGACCTGTCCGACGGGGACGGCGTGGTGCTCACCGGCAGGCTGTCCGCGACCGAGCAGCCGTGGCTGGCCGACCACGTCGTCGCCGGGCGCGTCCTGTTCCCCGGCACCGGTTTCGTGGAACTCGTGGTGCGCGCGGGAGACGAGGTGGGCTGCGGGCTGCTGGCCGAGCTGACCATCGAGGCGCCGCTCGTGCTGCCCGAGCGCGGTGCGGTCCGGGTGCAGGTCGCGGTCGGCGCGGCCGACGACACCGACCACCGCCCGGTGAGCGTGTCCTCCTGGGCCGACAGCGCGTGGACCCGGCACGTCGCCGGTCAGCTCGCCCCCCGGGCCACCCCGCCGGACACCGCGTTCGCCCGCGGGCAGTGGCCGCCCGCCGGCGCCGCGGCCGTGCCGGTGGACGACTGCTACGAGTTCCTGGCGGGGGTGGACCTGGACTACGGACCGGCGTTCCGGGGCGTGCGCGCCGTGTGGCAGCGCGACGGCGAGGTCTTCGCCGAGGTCGCCCTGCCCGACGTCGCGGCGGACCGCGCAGGCGCCTTCGGCCTGCACCCGGCGCTGCTCGACGCGGCGGTGCAGGTGTCCTTCCTCGGCGACCTGGGGATCACCCCCGGCGCGCTGCCCTTCGCCTGGCAGGACGTGTCGCTGCACGCGTCCGGCGCCGCCGAACTGCGGGTGCGCCTGGCCCGCACCGGTTCCGGCGTGTCCATCACCGCCGCCGACGGGACCGGTTCACCGGTCGCGGCCATCGGGTCGCTGACCCTGCGCCCGGTGGCCGCCACCGCGGCGGCCCGCCCGCACGACTCCCTGTTCGAACCGCACTGGACGCCGCTGCCCGAGGCGGACCCGGTCGACCCGACGATCGTGGTGGAGTTCCCGCCGTCCTCCGGTGACGTGGTGGCCGCCGCGCACGCCGCGGCGGCGAAGGCGCTCGCGGCCGTGCAGGAAGCGCTGACCGCCGACGACGGGCAGCCCCGGCTGTTCGTGACGCACGGCGCGGTGACCGGCGACGACCTCGCGGCGGCCACCGTGTGGGGACTGGTGCGCACCGCCCAGACGGAGAACCCGGGCAGCTTCCTGCTGCTGGACCTGCCGGAGGACGGCGACCTCGCGGCCGCGCACGGCGCGCTGGTCGCCTCCGGTGAACCGCAGGGGTGGGTGCGCGACGGCGTCGTGCACGCCGCCCGCCTGGGCCGCTTCGCCCATCCTGCCCCCGACGAGCCCGCGCCGACCGGCACGGTCCTCATCACCGGCGGCACGGGCGGCCTCGGTCGCGCCCTCGCCCGGCACCTCGCCGAGCGCGGTGCGACCAGGCTCGTCCTGGCGTCCCGGCGCGGTCCCGCCGCCGGAGGTGTCGCCGAACTCGTCGCGGAGCTGGCCGACTTGGGCGCCGAAACCCGGGTCGTGGCCTGCGACCTCGCCGACGGCGCCGCCACCCGCGCACTGGTCGCGGACATCCCCGACCTCACCTCCGTCGTGCACACCGCGGGCGTCCTCGACGACGGCGTGCTCGGCTCGCTGACACCGCAGCGGTTGGCGGCGGTGCTGCGGGCCAAGGTCGACGCGTCCTGGCACCTGCACCAGGCGACCGCGGACCGACCGCTCGCGCACTTCGTCCTGTTCTCCTCGGTCATGGGCGTCCTCGGCGGGGCGGGGCAGGCGAACTACGCGGCGGCGAACACCTTCCTCGACGCGCTGGCCGCCCACCGCCACGCGCGGGGCCTGCCCGCGACCTCGCTGGCGTGGGGCTTCTGGGCGCAGGCCACCGGCATGACTTCGGCGCTGTCCGACGCGGACACCGCCCGGATGGCGCGCGACGGCCTGGCCCCGATCCCCGGCGGGCAGGGCATGGCGCTGTTCGACGCGGCGCTGGCGACCGGTGCCCCCGCTCTCGCGCCGGTGCGGTTCGACTTCGCGGCGCTGCGGGCGCGGGCCGAGGTGCCTGCCGTCCTGCGCGGCCTGGTCGGCGGTCGCCGCGCCGCCGCCCCCGCCGCGGAAACGGCGTCGCTGTCCACGCGGCTGGCCGGTGTGGCACCCGAGGACCGCCCGCGCCTGGTGCTCGACGTCGTGCGGGGGGAGGCGGCCGCGGTCCTCGGGCACGGCTCGGCCGCCTCGATCGACCCGTCCCGCCACTTCCGGCAGTTCGGCTTCGACTCGCTGACCAGCGTGGAACTGCGCAACCGCCTCAACGCGGCCACCGGCCGCAGGCTGCCCGCCACGCTGCTGTTCGACTACCCGACCCCCGCCCAGGTCGCGGACCACCTCGTCGGCGAACTGGCCCCGGCCGAGCCGAGCGCCGCCACCGGGTCGCCCCTGGCCGAGCTGGCCCGGCTGGAGGCGGCCATCGCGGCCGCGAACGGTTCGGCCGACCACGCGGACCTGGCCGAGCGGCTGGAGCAGATCAGCAGGCGGCTGCGGCAGGCGGCGGTCCCGACCGAGACCGGCCAGGCCACCGAGGCAGAGATCAACTCGGTGGCCATCGACGAGCTGTTCACGATCATCGACCAGGAGCTGGGCGCCTCCCGGGACTGACCCGCCCCCCGATCCCGCTGTCTTGGAAAGGAAAGCTGCGATGGATGAGCAGCAGGACAAGGTCGTCGACTACCTGCGGCGCGTCACGGTCGACCTCCGCGCCGCTCGCCAGCGCGTCGAGGAGCTGGAGCGCAAGGGCCGCGAGCCGATCGCGATCGTCGGCATGGCGTGCCGCTACCCGGGCGGGGTGTCCTCCCCGGAGGACCTGTGGCGGGTGGTCGCCGACGGGGTCGACGCCATCTCCGGGTTCCCCGACAACCGAGGCTGGGACCTGGACGCCCTCTACGACCCCGACCCCGACCACCCCGGCACGTCCTACGCGCGCTCCGGCGGCTTCCTGCACGACGCGGGCGAGTTCGACGCGGAGTTCTTCGGGATGAGCCCGCGCGAGGCGCTGGCCACCGACGCGCAGCAGCGCCTGCTCCTGGAGACGTCGTGGGAGGCGCTGGAGCGCGCGGGCCTGGACCCGCACTCGCTGCGGGGCAGCCGCACCGGGGTGTTCGCCGGGGTCATGTACGGCGACTACGCGGACCTGCTGGGCGACGCCGAGTACGAGGGCTTCCGCATCAGCGGCAGCTCCGCCAGCGTCGCCTCCGGCCGGGTGGCGTACTCGCTGGGCTTCGAGGGCCCGGCGGTCACGGTGGACACGGCGTGCTCGTCGTCGCTGGTGTCGCTGCACCTGGCCGCGCAGGCGCTGCGCGCGGGGGAGTGCTCGCTCGCCCTCGCCGGTGGTGTGGCGGTCATGTCCACGCCGAACACGTTCGTGGAGTTCTCCCGGCAGCGGGGCATGGCCGCCGACGGCCGGTGCAAGTCGTTCTCCGAGGCCGCCGACGGCGCGGGCTGGTCCGAGGGCGTCGGGGTGCTGGCGCTGGAACGGTTGTCGGACGCGCGTCGCAACGGTCACCGGGTGTTGGCGGTGGTGCGGGGTTCTGCGGTGAACCAGGACGGCGCGTCGAACGGGTTGACCGCGCCGAACGGCCCGGCGCAGCAGCGCGTCATCCGGCAGGCGCTGGCCGCCGGGGAGCTGACGCCGCTCGACGTCGACGTGGTGGAGGCGCACGGCACGGGCACCACCCTGGGCGACCCGATCGAGGCGCAGGCCCTGCTGGCCACCTACGGGCAGGACCGCGAACGGCCGCTGCTGCTGGGATCGGTCAAGTCGAACATCGGCCATTCCCAGGCGGCGGCAGGCGTCGCGGGCGTGATCAAGATGGTCCTGGCGATGCGGCACGGCGTGGTGCCCAGGACGCTGCACGTCGACGAGCCGTCCACGCACGTGGACTGGGCGGCGGGCGCGGTGGAACTGCTCACCGAGGCCGTGGACTGGCCCGAGGTGGACCGGCCCCGGCGGGCGGCGGTGTCGTCCTTCGGCATCAGCGGCACGAACGCGCACGTGGTCCTGGAGGGCGTTCCGGAACCCGAACCGGCCGCCGAACCCGCGCCCGAACCGGCGGCGGTGCCGTGGGTGCTGTCCGGGCGGACCCCGGCGGCGCTGCGGGCGCAGGCCGCCCGGCTGCTCGCGGCCGACCTCGGTGCCCCGCGGCTCGACATCGGGTTTTCCCTGGTCGCGACGCGCGCCGCGTTCGACCACCGCGCGGTCGTCTCCGGGACCGACGACGCGGCGGTGCGGCGCGCGTTGGCCGCGGTGGCCGAGGGCGCGGAGGACGACGGCGCGGTGACCGGTGCGGTCGCGCCCGAGGTGACCTCGTCGCCCGGCCCGGTGTTCGTGTTCCCCGGTCAGGGCAGCCAGTGGGTGGGCATGGCCCAGGAACTGGTCGCGTCGTGCCCGGCATTCGCCGGGTTCCTCGACGAGTGCGCGCGGGCGTTGGCACCGCACGTCGACTGGGACCTGTCGGACGTGCTCGGTGACGCGGACGCGTTGTCCCGGGTGGAGGTCGTGCAGCCCGCGCTGTGGGCGGTCATGGTGTCGCTGGCGCGGTTGTGGCGGTCGTGGGGGATCGAGCCGTCGGCGGTGGTTGGGCACTCACAGGGTGAGATCGCCGCTGCGGTGGTCGCCGGGGCGTTGTCGTTGGAGGACGGCGCGTTGGTCGTGACGGCGCGCAGCGCGCTGATCGCGTCCGAGCTGGCTGGGACGGGCGGTATGGCGTCGGTGTCCGCGCCGCCGGAGCGCGTTGCCGAACTGGGCGGTGAGATCGCCGCGGTCAACGGCCCCGGGTCGGTCGTGGTGGCGGGCGAGGTCACCGAGTTGGAGGCGTTCCTGGGCCGGGCCGAGGCCGAGGGCGTGTGGGTGCGGCGCATCGCCGTGGACTACGCGTCGCACTCGGCGCAGGTGGAAGCGCTCCGCGAGCCGTTGCTGCGGGCGCTGGCGCCGATCCGGCCGCGCGAACCGGAGGTGCCCTTCCCGTCGACCGTCGCGGCGGGCAGGCCGGGCCTGGCCGACGCCGAGTACTGGTACCGGAACCTGCGGGAGACCGTCGAGTTCGAGCGCGCCACCCGGGACCTGCTGGCCCAGGGGCACGCGGTGTTCCTGGAGGTCGCACCGCACCCGGGGCTGACCGGCGCCGTCGAGCGGACCGCCGAGTCGGCCGGGGCGCGGGTCGTCGCCACCGGGTCGACGCGGCGCCACCGCGGCGGCCTGGACGTGCTGCACCTGGCGCTGGGGCGGCTCTGGGCGAACGGGGTCGCCGTCGACTGGCGGCGGTTCCTGGCGGGGGCGCGGCAGGTCGACCTGCCGACCTACGCCTTCCAGCACGACACCTACTGGCCGGAGCCCGCCACCGCGGCGGGTGACGTCTCCGGTGCCGGGCTGGCCTCCGTCGGCCACCCGCTGCTCGGCGCCGCTGTCGAGCTGTCCGACGGCGGCGGTGTGCTGCTGACCGGCCGCCTGTCGCTGCGCGCGCAGCCGTGGCTGGCCGACCACACCGCGTTCGGGCAGGTGCTGTTGCCCGGCGCGGCTCTCGTGGAGTTGGCGTTGCGCGCGGGCGACGAGACGGGCCTCGGCCACCTCGACGACCTGACCCCGGCCACTGCGCTCGTGCTCCCCCGGACGGGCGCGGTCGCGGTGCAGGTCCAGGTGTCCGCCCCCGACGAGGCGGGGCGCGCGGAGTTCACCATCTCCTCCCGGGACGCCGACGCGCACGGCGGACCGTGGGTCCGGCACGCCACGGGTGTCCTCACCTCGGTGGAGGTCGAGCCGGACGCGGGCTTCGCGGACGCGTGGCCGCCCGCCGGGGCGGTCCCGCTCGACGTGGACGGCTTCTACGACGGCACCGGGTTCGGCCCGGTGTTCCGGGGCCTGGTCGCGGCGTGGCGCGCGGGTGCGGACGTCTTCGCCGAGGTCGCGCTGCCCGAGGGCGTGCGCGACGTCGAGGCGTTCACCCTTCACCCCGCCCTGCTCGACGCCGCGCTGCACGCCACCGCGTTCCTCGACGGCACCGACCCCGGCGCCCGGCTGCTGCCGGTCGGGTGGGCCGGTGTGTCCTGCCACGCGACCGGGGCCACGGCGGTTCGGGTGCGCGTGCGCGGCTCGGTGTCGGCGGGGGTGGACCTCGCGGTCGCCGACGGCGCCGGTCAGCCCGTCGCCACGATCAGCGGGGTGCGGCTGCGGACCGCGACGGCCGAGCAGGTCGGCGCGGCGGCGGGGATCGAGTCGCTGTTCCGGGTCGAGTGGGCGACACCGGTGGCGGTGTCAGACGACCAGGACGTCACCGTGGTGCCCCTGGTCGGCGGTGACGACGTCGTGGCATCCGCCCACGCGCTGGCGGCGCGGGCGCTGGAACTGGTGCAGAGCAGCGACTCCCGGCTGGTGTTCGTCACGCGGGGGGCGGTCAGCGGTATCGACCCGGCCGCCGCGGCCGTGTGGGGCCTGGTGCGGTCCGCGCAGGCGGAGAACCCGGGCCGCTTCCGGCTGGTGGACGTCGAGGACGACAGCGACCCGGTGATCACCGACGAACCGCAGGTCGTCGTGCGCGACGGCAGGGCCCACGCGGCGCGGTTGGTGCGGTCCGAGGCCGCCGCCGCCCCGCCGTGGGACCCCGACGGCACGGTGCTGATCACCGGCGCCCTCGGCGACCTGGGCAGCCTCTTCGCCCGCCACCTGGTCGCCGAACACGGGGTGCGGCACCTGCTGCTGCTCAGCCGCCGTGGACCGGAGACTGAGGGCGCCGCCGAGCTGGTGGCCGACCTGGCCGCCGCTGGTGCCACCGCGACCGTCCTGGCCTGCGACGTCGCCGACCGGGCGGCCCTGGCCGCCGCGCTGGCGGCGGTGCCCGCCGAGCACCCGCTGCGCGGCGTGGTGCACGCCGCCGGGGCGATCGACGACGGCGTGGTCGACTCCCTCACCCCCGAACGCCTCCGCCGGGTCATGGCGGTGAAGGTCGACGCGGCCTGGCACCTGCACGAGCTGACCGCCGACCTGGACCGGTTCGTCCTCTGCTCCTCCGTCGCGGGCACCGTGGGCGCGCCGGGGCAGGGCAACTACGCCGCGGGCAACGCGTTCCTCGACGCCCTCGCGGCGCACCGCGCCGCCCGCGGCCTCCCGGCGTCGGCCATGGCCTGGGGCCTGTGGGAGCCGGGGGCGGGCATGACCGGCGCGCTGTCGGCGGTCGACCTCGACCGGATGGGCCGGTGGGGCCTGCGCGCACTGTCGGCCGAGCAGGGCCTGGCCCTGTTCGACGCCGCCGCCGGGCACACCGCCAGCGTGCCCGCGCGCCTGGACCTGGCCGCCGTGCGCGACGCGGTGGAGGTGCCCGCCCTGCTGCGCGGCCTGGTCCGCGCCCGGACCCGCCGGGGTGCCGCGTCCGGGGCCCGCTCCGGCGGCGGCGCGCTGGCCGCGCGGCTGGCGGCGCTCCCCGCCGGGGAGCGGGTGCCCGCGCTGGTCGACCTCGTGCGGACCGAGGCCGCGGCGGTGCTGGGCCACGACTCGGCCGAGGGCATCGAACCGTCCCGCGAGTTCCGCAGGCTGGGCTTCGACTCGCTGACCGCGGTCCAGTTGCGCAACCGGATCGCCGCGGCCACCGACCTGCGGCTGCCCGCGACGCTGGCGTTCGACCACCCGACCCCGGTCGCGCTCGCCGAGCACCTGCTCGGCGAAGTGCTCGGTGAACTGCCCGCCGAGGTGGTCGACGCCCCGGCGGGCTCCGCCGACGACCCGATCGCCGTCGTCGGCATGGCCTGCCGCTTCCCCGGCGGCGTCGACTCGCCGGAGGACCTGTGGGGGCTGCTGGTCGAGGGCCGCGACGTCGTCGGCGCCTTCCCCACCGACCGCGGCTGGGACGTCGACGGCCTGACCGGGGACTTCACCAGGGTCGGCGGGTTCCTGACCGACGTCGCCGGGTTCGACGCCGACTTCTTCGAGGTGTCCCCGCGCGAGGCCCTGTCGATGGACCCGCAGCAGCGGCTGCTGCTGGAACTGTCGTGGGAGGCGCTGGAGCGGGCGGGCATCGACCCGGTGTCGTTGCGCGGCAGCCGGTCCGGGGTGTTCGTCGGCACGAACGGGCAGGACTACCCCGACGCCCTCGCGGGCACCGACGCCTACAGCCAAGGCCACGTCGCCATCGGCAACACCGCGAGCGTGATGTCCGGCCGCGTGTCCTACACGCTGGGCCTGGAGGGTCCGGCGGTCACGGTGGACACGGCGTGCTCATCGTCGCTGGTGACGCTGCACCTGGCCGCGCAGGCGCTGCGCGGCGGGGAGTGCTCGCTGGCGCTGGCCGGCGGTGTGACGGTCATGTCGACCCCGGGTGTGTTCGTGGAGTTCTCCGCGCAAGGCGTGCTCTCCTCCGACGGCCGGTGCAAGGCGTTCGGCGAGGGCGCCGACGGCACGGGCTGGTCCGAGGGCGTCGGCATGCTGGTGCTGGAGCGGCTGTCGGACGCGCGTCGCAACGGTCACCGGGTATTGGCGGTGGTGCGGGGTTCGGCGGTGAACCAGGACGGGGCGTCGAACGGTCTCACGGCTCCCAACGGCCCGTCGCAGCAGCGGGTGATCCGGGCGGCGTTGGCGAGTGCCGGGCTTGGTTCGTCCGATGTGGACGCGGTGGAGGCGCACGGCACCGGCACCAGGCTGGGTGACCCGATCGAGGCGCAGGCCCTGTTCGCGACCTACGGGCGCGACCGGGAGACGCCGCTGCTGCTCAGCGCGGGCAAGTCCAACCTGGGCCACACGCAGGCGGCGGCCGGTGTCGCAGGCATGATCAAGATGGTCCTGGCGCTGCGGCACGGCGTGGTGCCCGGGACGCTGCACGTCACCGAGCCGTCCTCGCACATCGACTGGTCGGCGGGCACCGTCGAGCTGGTCACCGAGAACGCGGACTGGCCGCCGGTCGACCGCCCCCGGCGCGGCGCGGTCTCGTCCTTCGGCATCTCCGGCACCAACGCGCACGTGGTGCTGGAACAGGTCGTCGAGGCACCGGAAATCGACGCGTCGGTCGAGGTGGTGGTCCCGTGGGTGGTCTCGGCGAAGACGGCCGAGGCCGCCCGCGCGCAGGCCGCCCGGCTCGCGGACCTCGACGCCCGGCCGCTGGACGTGGCCCACTCGTTGACGCTGCGCTCGGCGTTCGAGCACCGCGTGGTGCACGTCGGCCGAACGCGGGACGAGTTGCGCACTGCCGTGTCCGAGGTGGTGGTTGGTGATGGTCGGTTGGGGATCGTGTTCACGGGTCAGGGTTCGCAGCGGTTGGGGATGGGGCGTGAGTTGTATGCCCGGTTCCCGGTGTTCGCGGACGCGTTCGACGCTGTGATCGCCGAGTTGGGTGAGGATGTCCGTGAGGTGATGTGGGGCGGGGACGCGGCGGTCCTGAACCGGACCGGGTGGTCGCAGCCCGCGCTGTTCGCGTTGGAAGTGGCGTTGTTCCGGTTGGTGGAGTCCTGGGGCGTGAAGCCCGAGGTTGTGGCGGGGCATTCGCTGGGTGAGGTCGTGGCCGCGCACGTGGCGGGTGTGGTGTCGTTGGCGGACGCATGCACGCTGGTGCGCGCCCGGGCGGGCCTGATGGAGGCGCTGCCAGGAGGCGGCGCCATGCTTGCGGTGTCGGCACCGGAATCCGAGGTCGCGGACCTGCTGACTGATGGGGTGTCGCTGGCAGCGGTCAACGGCCCGACCTCGGTTGTGGTCTCCGGGGTGGCCGCCGAGGTCGAGCGCGTTGCCGGTGTCGCGGTCGAGCGGGGCTGGAAGCACAAGCGGCTGTCGGTCTCGCACGCGTTCCACTCGCCGTTGATGGACCCCATGCTGGAGGACTTCGCGGCGGCGATCGAGGGCATCGAGTTCCACGAGCCGACGATCGGTCTGATCTCGGGTGATCCGACGGACCCCGGGTACTGGGTCCGGCACGTGCGGGAAGCGGTGCGCTTCGCCGACGGTGTGCGGGCGATGGTCGACTCCGGTGTCCGCACCTTCCTGGAACTCGGACCGGACGGCACGTTGTCGGCGATGGCGCAGGACACCGCCGAGGTCGTCGCCGTGCCCGCGCTGCGCCGCGACCGAGACGAGGAGTCAGCCGCCGTCGTGGCGGTGGCCACCCTGCACGCGCACGGCGTTCCCGTCGACTGGTCGGCGTTCTTCGCCGGGCTCGGCGCGCGGCGGGTCGAGCTGCCCACCTACGCCTTCCGGCACCGGCGCTTCTGGCCCGAGCGGACCGGCGCCACCGGCGACGTGTCCGGCGCGGGCCTGGCCTCGGTGACCCACCCGCTGCTCGGCGCCGCCGTCGAACTGGCCGGGGGAGGGGACGCGGTGCTCACCGGCAGGCTGTCCGCCCGGTCGGTGCCGTGGCTCGCCGACCACGTCGTGCACGGCAGCACCCTGTTCCCCGGCACCGGCTTCGTGGAGCTGGCGCTGCGCGCCGCCGACGAGGTCGGCCTCGACCGCCTCGACGAGCTGACCCTCGCCGTCCCCCTGGTCCTCCCCGAGGCGGGCGCCGCGCACGTGCAGGTGCGGGTCGAGGAGGCCGACGAGCGCGGTCACCGCCGCCTCGGCGTGTTCTCCCGCGCCGAGGGCGCCGACGGCCCGTGGACGCAGCACGCGTTCGGCGCCCTCGCCGCCGCCGCGCCCACCGCCCCCGCCGACCCCGGGTCCTGGCCGCCCCCCGGCGCGGAAACCGTGCCGCTGGACGGCTTCTACGAGCGGCTGGCGGACCTGGGCTTCGACTACGGCCCGGTGTTCCGCGGCCTGACGGCGGCGTGGCGGCGCGGCGACGAGGTGTTCGCCGAGGTCGCGCTGCCCGAGCACGCCACCGGGCAGGCCGCCGCCTACGGCCTGCACCCGGCCCTCTTCGACGCCGTCCTGCACACCGCGACGCTGACCCAACCCAGCGACCGCAGCGTGCTGCCGTTCTCCTGGGAGGGCGTGACCCTGCACGCCGCCGCGGCGTCCTCGGCGCGGGTGGTGCTCACCGGCACCGAGACCGACGGTGTCGCCGTCACGGTCCTCGACGCCGCGGGCACCCTCGTCGCCACGGTCGACTCACTGGTGTTCCGCGAGGTCACCGCCGACCAGGTGGCGGGCGCCGGTGCCGCGGTCGACGCGCTCTACCGGCTCGACTGGTCGACGCCGGTGCGCGCCACCGCCGCGTCGGTCGCGGCCACCGTCGTCGGAGCCGACCCGCGCGGTGTGGCGGAACGGCTGCGCGCGGGTGGCGCCACGGTCACGACGGCGGCCGACCTTGCCTCGGTCGACGGGACACCCGACGCCGTCGTGGTGCCGCTGGCGGCAGACGGCGACGTGGTCGCCGACACCCACGCCCTCACCACCCACGTCCTCGGCCTGCTCCAGCAGTGGTTGGCGACCGAGGCGCCCACCGGGGCGCAACTGGTGTTCGTCGTGGACGGCGCAGCGGGCGCGGACCTGGCCACGGCCGGACCGTGGGGGCTCGTGCGGACCGCCCAGACGGAGTACCCCGGCCGGTTCCTGCTGGTCGACGCGGATGCCGGGCCGCTGCCGCTGGGCGTCGTGCTGGGCACCGACGAACCGCAGGTGCGCGTGCGCGACGGCGCGGCCACGGCCGCCCGGCTGGCCCGCCTTCCCGCGCCCACGGCCACCGCGGGCTGGGACCCGGAGGCCACCGTCCTGATCACCGGCGGTACCGCCGGGCTGGGCGCGGCCCTGGCCCGCCACCTCGCCACCGAGCGCGGCGCGCGGCACCTGCTGCTGCTCAGCCGCCGCGGCGAACAGACCGAAGGGGTCGCCGAACTGGTGGCCGACCTGGCCGCAGTGGGTGCGACCGCGACCGTGCGCTCCTGCGACGTGACCGACCGGGACGCGCTCGCCGCGGTGCTGGTGGCGGTGCCCGCCGAGCACCCGGTGCGGGCCGTGGTGCACTCGGCCGGGGTGCTGGCCGACGGTGTCATCGACTCGCTGACCCCCGAGCACGTCGACACCGTGCTGCGGGTGAAGGTCGACGCCGCCTGGCACCTGCACGAGCTGACCGCCGACCTCGACGCGTTCGTGGTGTTCTCCTCGGTCGCGGCCACCCTCGGTTCGGCGGGCCAGGGCAACTACGCGGCGGGCAACGCCTTCCTCGACGCCCTCGCCGCCCACCGGCGGGCGGCCGGGCTGCCCGGCCTGGCGCTCGCCTGGGGCGCCTGGACGGCCGAGACCGGCATGACCGCCGGGCTCACCGCCGCCGACCGGGCCCGCATCGCCCGCGACGGCCTGCCGCCGCTGTCGCTGGAGCAGGGCATGCGCCTGTTCGACGCGGCCCTGTCCGTGCCGGACGAGGCCGTGGTCGCACCGGTCCTGCTGGACCCGGCGGCCCTGCGGGCGCGCGGCGACGTGCCCGCGGTGCTGCGCGGCCTGGTGCGGACGCGGGGTCGCCGGGTGACGGCACGCGCGGCGGAGGCGGCGGGCGGGCTGGCCCGCACCCTGGCGGCGCTGTCTGCGGTCGAGCGCACCGAACTGCTGCTGGACCTGGTGCGCGGCCGGGTCGCGGTGGTGCTGGGCCACGCGGACGGCTCGTCGGTGGACCCGGCGCGCACGTTCCAGGAACTGGGCCTCGACTCGCTGACCGCGGTGGAACTGCGCAACGGCCTGTCCTCGGCGACCGGGCTGCGGCTGCCCGCGACCTTGGTGTTCGACCACCCGACCTCGGCCGCGGTCGTCGAGCACCTGCTCGGCGAGCTGATCGGCACCACCGAACCGGACGACACCGCACCCGCGCGGGCGCTGCCCCCACTGGCCGACGACCCGGTGGTGATCGTGGGCATGGCCTGCCGGTACCCGGGCGGCGTGTCCTCCCCGGAGGACCTGTGGCGTCTGGTCACCGACGAGGTCGACGCCGTGTCCGCGTTCCCGGACAACCGCGGCTGGGACGTGGAAGCCCTCTACGACCCGGACTCCGACCACCTGGGCACCTCCTACGTCCGCGACGCGCACTTCCTGCACGGGGCGGGCGAGTTCGACGCGGAGTTCTTCGGGATGAGCCCGGCCGAGGCGCTGGCCACGGACTCGCAGCAGCGCCTGCTGCTGGAAACCTCCTGGGAGGCCGTGGAACGGGCCGGGATCGACCCGGTGTCGCTGCGCGGCAGCCGCACCGGCGTGTTCGCGGGCGTCATGTACAGCGACTACGCGGACCTGCTCAACACCCCCGAGTTCGAGGGGTACCGGGGCAACGGCAGCTCGCCCAGCGTCGCCTCCGGCCGGGTGGCGTACTCGCTGGGCTTCGAGGGTCCCGCCGTCACGGTGGACACGGCGTGCTCGTCGTCGCTGGTGGCGGTGCACTGGGCGGCGCAGGCGCTGCGGTCCGGCGACTGCGAACTGGCGCTGGCCGGTGGCGTGACGGTCATGTCCACCCCGAAGACCTTCGTCGACTTCTCCCGGCAGCGCGGCATGTCCGTCGACGGCTCGTGCAAGCCGTACGCGGAGGCCGCCGACGGCGTCGGCTGGTCGGAGGGCGTCGGCGTGCTGGTGCTGGAGCGGCTGTCGGACGCCCGCCGCAACGGGCACCAGGTCTTGGCGGTGCTGCGGGGTTCGGCGGTGAACCAGGACGGCGCGTCGAACGGTCTCACGGCTCCCAACGGCCCGTCGCAGCAGCGGGTGATCCGCCAGGCGTTGGCGGGTGCGGGGCTGTCCCCGCATGACGTCGATGTCGTCGAGGGCCACGGCACCGGCACGACACTGGGTGACCCGATCGAGGCGCAGGCGCTGTTGGCGACCTATGGCCGCGATCGGGAGACCCCGCTGTTGCTGGGGTCGATCAAGTCGAACATCGGGCACTCGCAGGCGGCGGCCGGGGTGGCCGGTGTGATCAAGGTGGTGCAGGCGATGCGGCACGGTGTGGTGCCCAGGACGCTGCACGTGGATCAGCCGTCCACGCACGTGGACTGGACGGCGGGCAGCGTCGAACTGGCCACCGAGACTACGGCGTGGCCCGAGGTCGACCGGCCGCGCCGAGCCGGGATCTCCTCGTTCGGGATCAGCGGCACCAACGCGCACGTGATCCTGGAGAGCCCGACCGAACCGGTCGAGGTGGCGCAGCCCGACCGGTCGGCGGTCGTGCCGTGGGTGTTCTCGGCCCGCACGCCGCAGGCGCTGCGAGCCCAGGCCGAGCGGCTGGCCGCGGTGGACGCCCCCGCGGTCGACGTGGCGTCGGCGCTGATCCGCACCCGGGCGGTGTTCGAGCACCGGGCCGTGGTGACCGGCCGGGACACCGAGGCGCTGCGGCGCGTGTTGGCGGCGGTCGCTGCGGGCTCCGACCACGACGGCGCGGTGACCGGCTCGACCTCCCCGGCCGGGTCGTCCGCTCGGGGACCGGTGTTCGTGTTCCCCGGCCAGGGCGGCCAGTGGGTCGGCATGGGGCGGGAACTGGCCGCCTCGTCACCGATGTTCACCGAACTGCTCCAGCGGTGCGCCGCGGCGCTGGCACCGCACGTCGACTGGGACCTGATCGAGGTCTTGGACGACGACGAGGCCCTGACCAGGGTCGAGGTGGTGCAGCCCGCGCTCTGGGCGGTGATG
The DNA here is from genome assembly GCF_003182415.1 of Actinokineospora spheciospongiae. Taxonomy (NCBI): domain Bacteria; kingdom Bacillati; phylum Actinomycetota; class Actinomycetes; order Pseudonocardiales; family Pseudonocardiaceae; genus Actinokineospora; species Actinokineospora spheciospongiae. The sequence continues at coordinate 567,175 of NZ_QHCP01000004.1, forward strand.
GTGTCGCTGGCCGGTCTGTGGCGGTCGTGGGGCATCGAGCCGTCGGCGGTGGTGGGCCACTCGCAGGGCGAGATCGCCGCCGCGGTGGTGTCCGGCGCCCTGTCGATCGAGGACGGCGCGCTCGTGGTCGCGGCGCGCAGCGCGCTGATCGCGGGCGTGCTGGCGGGCACGGGCGGGATGGCCTCGGTCGCGGCCACTCCCGAGCGGGTCGTCGAACTCGGTGGTCAGATCGCCGCGGTCAACGGTCCCGGGTCGGTCGTGGTGGCCGGTGCGGCGCCCGAACTGGACGCGTTCGTGGCCCGCGCCGAGGCCGAAGGCGTGTGGGTGCGGCGGATCGCGGTGGACTACGGGTCGCACTCGGCCGAGGTCGAGGCACTGCGGGAACAACTGCTGGACGTGCTGGCCCCCGTGCGACCGCGCGAACCCGAAGTGCCTTTCCCGTCCACTGTGGCCAGTGGTCGTCCCGGCCTGGCCGACGCCGACTACTGGTACCGCAGCCTGCGCGAGACGGTGCAGTTCGAGCGGGAGGTCCGCGCGCTGCTGGCGCAGGGGCACACCACCTTCCTGGAGGTCGGCCCGCACCCCGTGCTGACCGGCGCGGTGGAGGCCACCGCCGACGCCGCGGGCGTCGAGGTCGTCGCGACCGGTTCCACCCGCCGCGACAACGGCGGCGTGGACGCGCTGCACCTGGCGCTGGGCCGGTTGTGGTCGCACGGCCACCCGGTGGACTGGGCGTCGCTGCTGCCCGAGGGCGGGCGCGTCGATCTGCCCACCTACGCCTTCCAGCGGCACCACTACTGGCCGCAGACCCCGGCGACGACCGGCGACGTGACCGGTGCGGGCCTGGTCGGCGTCGAGCACCCGCTGCTCGGCGCCACCGTCGACCTGTCCGAAGGGGACGGCCTGGTGCTCACCGGCAGGCTGTCGCCGCGGGCGCAGCCCTGGCTGGCCGACCACACCGCCCTGGGCCGGGTCCTGTTCCCCGGCACCGGGTTTGTGGAGCTGGCCCTGCGCGCGGGCGACGAGGCCGGTCTCGGGCACCTCGACGAACTGGCCATCTCGGCGCCGCTGCTGCTGCCCGACAGCGGCGCGGTGGCGGTGCAGGTCAGGGTCGCCGCGCCCGACGAGCGGGGCCGCGCGGACGTCGGGGTGTACTCCCGCGACACGCGGACCCCCGACGCGCCCTGGGTGCGCCATGCCACCGGCGTGCTCACCCCGGCACCCGTCGAGGTGGACCCGCTGCCCGCTGCGCCCTGGCCGCCCACCGGGGCGACCGCGCTCGACCTGGACGGCTTCTACGACGTGCGCGGCTACGGCCCGGTGTTCCAGGGCCTGACCGCGGCCTGGCGGCTCGGCGACGACGTGTTCGCCGAGGTCGCGCTGCCCGAGCAGGTGCGCGACGCGGCCGCCTTCGGCCTGCACCCCGCGCTCCTGGACGCCGCGCTGCACGCCATCGCGTTCCTCGCCGGGGTCGAGGAGGGCGTGCAACTGCTGCCGTTCGTCTGGAACGGTGTGTCGTTGCACGCCACCGGAGCCACCACCGCGCGGGTCCGCCTGCGCGGGTCGGTCGAGGCGGGAGTGGAACTGGCCGTCGCCGACGGCACCGGCCAACCCGTCGCCTCCGTCGGCGCGCTGCACCTGCGCGCCGTGACCGCCGAGCAGCTCGGCACCGCCCGCACCGACTCGCTGTTCCGGGTCGAGTGGACGACCCCCGCCGCGCCCGTGGACCCCGCCGACGCGCAGATCGTGCCGCTGGTGGGCGGCACCGACGTGGTCGCCTCGGCGCACCGGCTGGTGACCGAGGCCCTGGCGCTGGTGCGGGAGGCAGACGCCCCGCTGGTGTTCGTCACCCGCGGCGCCCTCAGCGGCACCGACCCGGCGGCGGCCGCCGCCTGGGGCCTGGTCCGCTCCGCCCAGACCGAGAACCCCGGCCGCTTCCGGCTCGTGGACGTCGAGGACGACGGCGACCCCGTCGTCACCGGCGAGCACCAGGTCGTGGTGCGCGACGGGCAGGCGTTCGCCGCCCGGCTGGTCCGGGCCGAGCCCGCACCCGCCGCGCCGTGGAACCCCGACGGGACGGTCCTGATCACCGGGGGCACCGGTGACCTCGGCCGCGCCCTGGCCGAACACCTCGTGGTCGAGCACGGCGTCCGGCACCTGCTGCTGCTCAGCCGCCGCGGCCCCGACGCGGCCGGTGCCGCCGACCTCGTCGCCGGGCTGGCGGAACGGGGTGCGACCGCGCGGGTGGTGGCCTGCGACGTCACCGACCGCGCCGCGCTGGCGGCCGTGGTCGCCTCCGTCGGCGCCGAGCACCCGCTGACCGGCGTCGTGCACACCGCGGGCGTGCTCGACGACGCCCTGATCACCTCGCTCACCCCGGACGCGGTCGACCGCGTGCTGCGGCCCAAGGTGGACGCGGCCTGGCACCTGCACGAACTGGTGGGCGAGGTGGAGCACTTCGTGCTGTTCTCCTCGGCCGCGTCGGTGTTCGGCTCGGCGGGCCAGGGCAACTACGCGGCGGGCAACGCCTTCCTCGACGCCCTCGCCGCGCACCGCCGCGCCCTCGGCCTGCCCGCGACCTCCCTGGCTTGGGGCCTGTGGCAGCCGGGGGAGGGCATGACCGGGGCGCTGTCCGACGGCGACCTGGAGCAGATCAACCGCACCGGGGTGTTGCCGCTGCGCACCGACGAGGGCCTGGCCCTGTTCGACGCGGCGATCGGGCACACCCTGGCCGTGCCCGCCCGGCTCGACCTCGCCACCCTGGCGGCGGGCGGCGGGGACCTGGCGGCCCTGCTGAGCGCACTGGTCCGCCCGCGGAGCAGGCGCGGCGTCGCCCGCGCGGGCGAGGACGGCGGCCTGGCGCGGCGCCTGCTCGCCCTGCCCGAGCAGGCCCGCACCGATCTGGTGGTGACCCTGGTGCGGGACCGGGTGGCCGCAGTGCTCGGCCACCCGGACGGCGCCTCGGTGCCCGCGGAGCGCGCTTTCAAGGAGCTGGGCCTGGACTCGCTGACCGCCGTCAAGCTGCGCAACGCGCTGGCCGAGACGACCGGGCTGCGGCTGCCCGCGACCCTGGTGTTCGACCACCCGACCTCGGCCGCGGTCGCCCGGTACCTGCTGGGCGAACTGCTCGGGGCCGACCCCGACGTGGTGGTCCCGCTGGGCGCGCTGCCGCCGGTCACCGACGACCCGGTGGTGATCGTGGGTATGGCCTGCCGCTACCCGGGCGGGGTGTCCTCCCCGGAGGACCTGTGGCGGCTGGTCGCCGACGGCGTGGACGCGGTCGGCGGCTTCCCCGACGACCGCGGCTGGGACCTCGACGCGCTCTACGACCCCGACCCGGCCCACCCGGGCACGACCTACACCCGGTCCGGCAGCTTCCTGCACGACGCGGGCGGCTTCGACGCGGAGTTCTTCGGGATGAGCCCGCGCGAGGCGCTGGCCACCGACGCCCAGCAGCGCCTGCTGCTGGAGACGTCCTGGGAGGCGTTCGAGCGGGCGGGCATCGACCCGGTGTCGCTGCGCGGCAGCCGCACCGGGGTCTTCGCCGGGGTCATGCACAGCGACTACGCCGAACTGCTGCCCGGCGCGGAGTTCGAGGGGTTCCGGGGCAACGGCAGCTCCCCGAGCGTCGCTTCCGGCCGCGTCGCCTACGCGCTGGGGCTGGAGGGCCCGGCGGTCACGGTGGACACGGCGTGCTCGTCGTCGCTGGTGGCACTGCACTGGGCGGTCCAGGCGCTGCGCTCCGGCGACTGCGACCTGGCCGTCGCCGGTGGCGTCACCGTGCTGTCCACACCCGCGCTGTTCATCGAGTTCGCCCGGCAGCGCGGCATGTCCGTGGACGGCCGGTGCAAGTCCTACGCCGAGGCCGCCGACGGCGCGGGCTGGTCCGAGGGCGTCGGGGTGCTGGTGGTGGAGCGGCTGTCCGACGCCGTCCGCAACGGGCACGAGGTCTTGGCCGTGGTGCGGGGCTCGGCGGTGAACCAGGACGGCGCGTCGAACGGCCTCACCGCTCCCAACGGCCCGTCCCAGCAACGGGTGATCCGGCAGGCCCTCGCGGGCGCCGGGTTGTCCCCGCACGACGTGGACGTGGTGGAGGGCCACGGCACCGGCACGACACTGGGTGACCCGATCGAGGCCCAAGCGCTGTTGGCGACCTACGGCCGCGACCGGGAGACCCCGCTGTTGCTCGGGTCGATCAAGTCCAACATCGGCCACGCCCAAGCGGCGGCCGGGGTGGCCGGTGTGATCAAGGTGGTGCAGGCGATGCGGCACGGTGTGGTGCCCAGGACGCTGCACGTGGACGAGCCGTCCACGCACGTGGACTGGACGGCGGGCGCGGTGGACCTGGTCACCGAGAACACGGCCTGGCCGTCGACCGACCGGCCGCGGCGCGCGGCGGTGTCGTCGTTCGGCATCTCCGGCACCAACGCCCACACCATCCTGGAACTGCCCGTCCCCGCGGAGCCTGCCGAGCCGGAGTCCGCGGAGGTCGTGGTGCCCTGGCTGGTGTCCGGCAAGACCGCGGCGGCCGTGCGCGAGCAGGTGTCCCGGCTCGCCGACACCGGGGGCCGGCCGCTGGACGTGGGCTTCTCCCTGGCCACGACCCGGTCGGCGTTCGAGCACCGCGCGGTCCTCGTCGGCCGCACCCGGGAGGAACTGCTGACCACCGTCACCGAGGCGGTGGCCGGTGACGGCCGGTTGGGCATCGTGTTCACGGGCCAGGGTTCGCAGCGGTTGGGGATGGGGCGGGAGTTGCACGCCCGGTTCCCGGTGTTCGCCGAAGCGTTCGACACCGTGATCACCGAACTGGGCGAGGACGTCCGTGAGGTGATGTGGGGCGAGGACGCGGCGGCCCTGAACCGGACCGGGTGGTCGCAGCCCGCGTTGTTCGCACTCGAAGTGGCGCTGTACCGGCTGGTGGAATCCTGGGGCGTCAAGCCCGAGGTCGTGGCGGGCCACTCGCTGGGTGAGGTCGTGGCCGCGCACGTGGCGGGCGTGTTCTCGCTGGCGGACGCGTGCACGCTGGTGCGCGCCCGGGCGAGCCTCATGGACGCCCTGCCCGAAGGCGGCGCCATGCTCGCGGTGGCCGCGAGTGAAGCCGAGGTCGCCGAACTGCTGTCGGACGCCGTGTCCCTGGCGGCCGTGAACGACGCCGCCTCGGTGGTGGTCGCGGGTGCGGCCGAGGCGGTCGAGCAGGTGGCGCGCGCGGCGGGGGAGCGGGGTTGGAAGCACAAGCGGCTGCCGGTCTCGCACGCGTTCCACTCGCCGCTGATGGACCCCATGCTGGAGGACTTCGCGGCGGCGATCGAGGGCATCGAGTTCCACGAACCGACCATCGACCTGATCTCCGGCGATCCGACGAACCCCCGGTACTGGGTCCGGCACGTGCGGGAAACCGTGCGCTTCGCCGACGGCGTGCAGGCGATGATCGACTCCGGTGTCCGCACCTTCCTCGAACTGGGCCCCGACGGCACCCTGACGGCGATGATCCAGGACGCCGTCGAGGCGACCGCCGTGCCCGCGCTGCGCCGCGACCGGGGCGAGGAATCAGCGGCCGTCGCGGCGGTGGCCACCCTGCACGCGCACGGCGTTCCCGTCGACTGGTCGGCGTTCTTCGCCGGGCTCGGTGCGCGGCGGGTCGAGCTACCCACCTACGCCTTCCAGCACGAGCGGTTCTGGCCGGAGCCGGTCACGCCCGCGGGCGGCGGCTTCACCCCCGTCGGACACCCGCTGCTCAGCGGGGTCGTCCCGCTGGCCGACGGCGGCCTCCTGCTGACCGCCCGGCTCTCGGCGCGGACCACACCGTGGCTCGCCGACCACGCCGTGCACGGCAAGCTCCTGTTCCCGGGCACCGGCTTCGTCGAACTGGCGCTGCGCGCGGGCGACGAGGTGGGACTGGACCGCGTCGAAGAGCTGACCATCGCCGCGCCGCTGGTGCTGCCGGAACAGGGCGGCGTCGACGTCCAAGTGGCCGTGGCCGCGCCGGACGGGGACGGCCACCGCCGGATCGGGGTCTCCTCCCGACCGGGCGGCGACGACGGCCCCTGGACCCAGCACGCCTCCGGGGTCCTCGGCGCGGGCGGGGCGGGCGCCGTCGAGGCCGTGACCTGGCCGCCGAACGCGCCATCCCTGCCGCTGGAGGGGTTCTACGACCGGGTGCTCGCGCAGGGCTTCGACTACGGCCCGTCGTTCCAGGGCCTACGCGCGGCGTGGCAGGACGCGGACGGAACCCTGTTCGCCGAGGTCGAACTGCCCGAACCGGCAGCGGTGCGGGCCGCGGAGCACGGCCTGCACCCGGCCCTGCTCGACGCCGCCCTGCACACCCTCGGGCTGACCGCGGGCGGTGCGAGCAGCAGGCTGCCCTTCTCCTGGGAGGGGGTGTCGCTGCGGGCCTCCGGTGCCACGGCGTTGCGGGCCCGGCTGGTGGTGGACGGCGACGTCGTGTCGCTGACCGCCACCGACCCGGCGGGCACCCCGGTGCTCAGCGTGGACTCCCTCACCCTGCGGGCCGTCGCCGCCGAGCACCTGGGCGGCGCCGGGGCCGACGCGCTGTACCGGGTGGAGTGGTCGACGCCGGTGCCCGCCGTCCCCGCCGAAGGCGTGCGCCTGGTCCCGCTGGTGGGCGGCACCGACGTGATCTCCTCCGCCCACGCGCTGGCCGCGGCGGCACTGGAGGAGGTGCGCACCTCCGAGGACCGGGTGGTGTTCGTGTCCCGGGGCGTGGTGAGCGGGGCCGACCCGGCCGCCGCCGCCGCGTGGGGCCTCGTCCGGTCCGCCCAGGCCGAGCGGCCGGGCCGCTTCCACCTGGTCGACGTCGAGGGCGACGGAGACCCCGTCGTCACCGGCGAACCCGTGGTCGTGGTGCGCGAGGGGCAGGCGTACGCGGCCCGGCTGGCGACGGCACCCGCAGGCGCCCCGGCCACGTGGGACGCCGACGGCACGGTCCTCGTCACCGGCGGCACCGGTGGTCTCGGCGCCCTGGTGGCCCGGCACCTGGCCGCCCGGCACGGCGTGCGGCACCTGCTGCTGCTGAGCAGGCGCGGCCCCAAGGCGGACGGCGTGGCGGAACTGGTGGCGGAGCTGGCCGGACTGGGCGCCAGGGCCTCCGTCGTGGCCTGCGACGTCACCCGGCGCTCCGCCCTGGCCGAGGCCCTGGCCTCGGTCGACACCGACCACCCGGTCACCGCGGTCGTGCACACGGCGGGCGTGCTGGACGACGGCGTGCTGGACACCCAGACACCGCAGCGGCTGGCCGCCGTGCTGCGCCCCAAGGTGGACGCGGCCTGGCACCTGCACGAACTCGTCGGCGAGGTGGAGCACTTCGTGCTGTTCTCCTCGGCGGCCGGGGTGTTCGGCGCGGTCGGGCAGGCGAACTACGCGGCGGGGAACGCCTTCCTCGACGCTCTCGCGGCGCACCGGCGCGCCCGGGGGCTGCCCGCCGCCGCGCTCGCCTGGGGGCCGTGGGAGCAGGAGACCGGGATGACCGGTGGGCTGTCCGAGGCCGACCACACCCGGATGCGGCGCTCCGGCCTGCTCCCGCTGTCCGCAGAAGAGGGCCTGGCGCTGTTCGACGCCGCACTGGACAGCGCCGCGAGCGTGCCGGTGCGGCTGGACACCGCCGTGGTGCGGGCCGGGGGAGAGGTCCCCCCGCTGCTGCGGGGCCTCGTCCGAACACCGGTCCGGCGCACCGTCGCCACGACCACCCCGACCGGCGGGACCACCACGGCCCTGACCGCCGCCCCGGCGACCGACCGACCGCAGTTGGTGCTCGACCTCATCCGCGCCCACGCGGCCGCGGTGCTCGGCCACGGCGACGCCGCCGCCCTGCGACCGGACCGGCGGTTCCAGGACCTCGGCTTCGACTCGCTGATCGCGGTGGAGTTCCGCAACCGGCTGGGCGCCGACCTCGGCCTGCGGCTGCCCGCGGCGCTGCTGTTCGACCACCCGACCCCGGCGGACCTCGTGGAGCACCTGCTGTCCCGCCTCTTCCCCGACGCGCCCACCGGCACGGGCGCCCTGCTGGCGGAACTCGACCGGCTGGAAGTGGCACTAGGCGGGCTCACCCCCGTCGACGAGCACCTGCACCGCCAGATCGCGGGCAGGCTGGACGTCCTCCGCACCCGCTGGGGAACCGGCCACCAGCAGGAGGAGCAACAGGAGCGGTTCGACATCGAGGCAGTCTCCGACGACGACATGTTCCGCCTGTTGGACGACGAACTGGGCCTGGCTTAGGCCCCGCCCTCGAAGCCCGGGGTTTGGTGGATGTCCTCAACGCAGGCTGGCCACCCCACGAACCGCCGGCCCGGCTACGCCCCTGCCCGGGTGGGTGGATGTGTTTGGCCGGGGGTGGCGATCATGTGACAGCCTGCCTGGGCGGTGGGGCATCTTTTCAGCCCCACCCGGTCACACTGGAGCACATGATCGCCATAGGGGCCCCGGCCAAACACATCCACCCAGCCGGGCACCACCCACCAAACGACCGGCGCTGTGCAGGACCCGCCCCGCCACCGCCGCCACGTCCAGAGATGTGGCGGCGGTGGCAGGGCGGGCGTGGTGGCCTGCCAAGTCGGGCAAGCCCAAGCCGATCGCGGTTCCCAGGTTGCGGCGGAGCGGGTCCTGATCACCGCCCGACCCCGGTTTCCTTTCGCGGCAACGCTTCTCGCCGCCGGGTAGTCGTACGGGGCGAGTACACCCCATCCCGCACCGGAGAATCCCCAGTGTCGACAATGCTTCCCGTCAACTCCGGGTGATCCACTAGGATGGCCCGTTTTCGTTGACACCACAGGCGGTCGACTGCGAGTGTCGGTTTCGAAGACTGACCCTGGACCAAGCCGATCCGACCGTAGTGGTCGTCTTCTTCCGGTTGCGGTGGAAGGGGAGAATCATGTCCAAGCGCGCTCTGATCACCGGGATCACCGGTCAGGACGGCTCGTACCTCGCGGAGCACCTGCTGGCGCAGGGCTACCAGGTGTGGGGCCTGATCCGGGGCCAGGCCAATCCGCGCAAGTCGCGGATCAGCCGCCTGGCGTCCGATCTTTCCTTTGTGGACGGTGATCTCATGGACCAGACCAGCCTCGTCTCGGCGCTGGACCTGGTCCAGCCAGACGAGGTGTACAACCTCGGCGCCATCTCGTTCGTGCCGATGTCCTGGCAGCAGGCCGAGCTGGTGACCGAGATCAACGGCGCGGGTGTGCTGCGCATGCTGGAGGCCATCCGGATCGTGAGCGGGCTGAGCCAGTCCCGCGCCGACGGGTCCGGTCGGATGCGGTTCTACCAGGCTTCGTCCTCGGAGATGTTCGGCAAGGTCGCCGAGACCCCGCAGAGCGAGACCACGCGGTTCCACCCGCGCAGCCCGTACGGGGTGGCCAAGGCGTACGGCCACTTCATCACGCGCAACTACCGCGAGTCGTTCGACCTGTACGGCGTCTCCGGCATCCTGTTCAACCACGAGTCCCCGCGCCGCGGCGCGGAGTTCGTCACCAGGAAGATCTCGCTGGCGGTCGCGCAGATCAAGCTCGGCCTGCAGGACAAGCTCGCGCTGGGCAACCTGGACGCGGTGCGGGACTGGGGCTTCGCGGGCGACTACGTCAAGGCCATGCACCTGATGCTCCAGCAGGACGAGCCCGCCGACTACGTGATCGGCACCGGCGTGATGCACTCGGTGCGCGACGCGGTGCGGATCGCCTTCGACGCGGTCGACCTGAACTGGCAGGACTACGTCTACATCGACCCGGCACTGGTCCGCCCGGCCGAGGTGGAGACGCTGTGCGCCGACTCCGGCATGGCCAGGGCCGCGCTGGACTGGGCGCCCACGGTCACCTTCGAGGAGCTCATGCGGATGATGGTCGAGGCCGACCTGCGCCAGGTGTCGCGGGAGGTCCAGTACGGCGACCTGCTGCTGGCAGGCAATTGGTGATCCGCCGCCGGGGCGCTGGCCGGGCCGGGTCACCCGGTGCGGTCAGCGCCCCGGAATCTAGGGTTTTTCCAGTCGGAACAATGATTGCGGATTATTCCGGCCGGACCGTTTGTCTGTTTTTCGCCATGGCGGAGGGTTCGTCGCGGATCGGCGCGATGTGAACCTCCAACCACACGCCTTCTTTATTTGACAGTGGCCCACCGCGTGCGTTAGCGTGAGTTACGTCCACACGGGGGTGTACGGGTTCAGCTCTTTCGTTGATTCGCATTGTCTTCTGTCGTCGGCGCTGGTCGACGACGCTGTGATGCCTCGGACAGGAGCAGCGGTACCGTGACCGAGCTAGCGGGCGGCGACGTCTTCAGGTCATTGTTTGAGCACTCCGGCATGTACATGGCGAATCTCGATTCCCGATTACACCTGCGCGAGGCCAACACGGATTTCCTCGCCCGATTCGACGTGCGCCCGCAGGACGGTTACGGCCGTTCATTCCTGGCCCTGCTGCACCCCACGGTCCGCAGGCGGGTGGCTGGTGACCTGAAAATGCTGACCAGCGGTGAACGCGATCGGATCAGCGGGAAGGTCATCATCGTCCGACAGGACGGCGCGCTCATGTTCGGCGACATGACCGCCGTTTCCACGACCGGGCCGGACGGTTCGGTCGACACCATTCTGGTGCTGGTCAGTCGCACCTCGCGGGTCGGCAGGGAGCAGTCCATCGTGCAGGGCAAGGTCCGCCTCACGGCGCTGGACGCCCGCATCCTCGAGGGTGTGGCCGCGGGCGTCTCGACGGCCAAGCTGGCCACCGTCCTGCACATGAGCCGGGGCGGGGTGGAGTACCGCATCACGGCGTTGCTGCGGATGCTCAAGGCCATCAACCGCACGGAACTGGTGTCGAAGGCGCACTCCATGGGCATCCTCAGCAGCGGCACGTGGCCGCCCACCGTGCTGCCGGAGCGCATCCAGGACTGACGGTCCCCGACCACGAGAACTGCCCACGCGGGACGCACCGCGTGGGCAGTTCTCGTGGTCGGGTCCTCAGTAGACGTATTCGCGCTGCACCCGGGGCGGCCAGGCGCCGCCGCTGAGGATTCCCATCGTGTAGGCCCGCGAGACCAGGGCGGGCCGGTTGGGCACCTTCAGGCGGCGCAGCATGGTGCTGACGTGGTACTCGATGCCCTTGCTCGACAGGAAGAGCTGGGTGGCGAGCTGGATGGTGGAGGCACCCGCGGCGACACCCTCGAGGATCTTGGCGTCGACCTCGCTGAGCAGCCTGGGCCTGGCGCCCCCCTGGGCGTCGTCGGCGGTGGCGGGATCGGCCTGCAGGAGCACGATCAGCGGGTCGACGGCGCGCGCGGGGGCGCGCAGCCGGATCGCGGTCAGGTCGCCCTGGACGGTCCCGTCCGGGCGCTTGACCTTGACGCACTCGGTGAACCGCCCGGTGCGGCCCATCCGGAGCTGGTTGAAGTTGAACTGCAACCGCGACCCGCTGTCGAGCTGTAACAGGTCGGTGAACTCGACGTCTCGGACCTCGGCGGTGCCGCGGTCGAGCAGTGTCAGCAGGGCCCGGTTGGCGCTCTGGACCCGGCAGTGCGCGTCCAGGGCGGCGATGCCGACCCCGGAGCGCTCGACCAGGGAGTTGTAGAGCGCCGCGGACCGGCAGGATCGCTGCGATCCGGTGGTGCGGCTGTCTGCGAGCGGGTGTTCCGACTGTGGATCGGCTTCGGACATGACGCTCCCCTTGCGGTGTGGACGGCGTGTACGACGGTGGCCACTGCGGTGGAATGAAGGAAAGTCGCGAAATCAACAGAAGAGGCCGTGCGGCACACCTCGTCGTGTGCGTCGATCACCGTGGACAACTGTGGTCTGGACCACTCGTGTCGTCCGGAGGGACGGGTGTCTCAATTGCTGTCGACAAACCCGTCGGTGATTCACCTCATCAGAAATACCCAGTAGTGGTGGAAGTGTCAACCTTTCGGCGGGGTGACACCCAATCCCTTCACCTCCTGGCATGGTGTTTCCTTTTTGTTCGAAGGGTCAATCCTCCGTTCGTGTGTCACGGTCGAACGGTGTCCCTTCGTTCACGCGGGTGCCGAAAAGCGATTTGCGTCACAGTCTGCCGGGAATCGCCGCAACCGATGCTGTGACATGTCCCCGTCATTTGTCCCGCGTTGTCGCGAAAGCCCGAACCGGTCATCGGGGATGTTTTCGCAGGTGGCGGCACCAGTGGCACGCCTGTGCGGCAGGAGGTTGCCCATGGGTTCGGCGTGGCCGTGGTGGGTCACCCTGCCCGGACGCGGTCGGGTCTTCACCGTTCCGCCGTTTCAGGGCCACTGCCGTTAATGGCGATCGGCGGCGGCGCGAACGGGTTTCTTTTACCCGCAGCCGCGGGGGACAGCGGTGGCTTTGACCGAGTCGGCCATTTAATAGGGGTGTTCGCAACCGTTCGGGCAACGCCGAATCCGAGTTCGACGACGGTGTTGTGCCCCGGAATTCGGCGCGAACGCGATACGGGTGAGGCGTCGCGCGGCGGTGTTCTGGGTGGTGTCCGGTGGGCAAGTGCCTGCACAGCGCACGACTCCGGCCGGGCACCCGCCCCGACGTCGCCGACTCGCACGCCTCGGGCTCTCCCCGCCGGTGATCACCCCGACCACGGGGCGGGTTGCCCGTATGCGGGTGCCCACGGGTGGTTTTGGTGTTTGCTTCCGCCCCCGGGGCGTTCACCACCGGCTGCGCCGATCACCGAGGGCCCGGCGCGTGAGGGCAGCGGCTGAGAACCGAAGCGCGCCTGACCAGCAGGACTGCTGGTCAGGCGCGCTTCGCGGACGGGGGCGATCAAGGGAGGTGGAGCCCCACCCGGCTGGGTGGGGCTCCGCTGGTCGACCGCCGCGGTACCTACCTGTTCGAGCTGAACGCCGCGTCGAAGGCCGCCTCGGGCGGGTCGAAGGCCAAGCGGCGGATGAACCCCAGCGCCTCCGGCGCGCCCACGAGGCGGTCCATGCCCGCGTCCTCCCACTCCACCGAGATCGGGCCGTCGTAGCCGATGGTGTTGAGCATGCGGAAGCACGCCTCCCACGGCACGTCGCCGCGACCGGTGGAGACGAAGTCCCAGCCGCGCCGCGGGTCGGCCCAGGGCAGGTGCGACCCCATGCGGCCGTTGCGGCCGTTGCCGACCTGGCGCTTGGCGTCCTTGCAGTCGACGTGGTAGAGCCGGTCGCGGAAGTCCCACAGGAAGCCGACGGGGTCGAGGTCCTGCCACACGAAGTGGCTGGGGTCCCAGTTGAGGCCGAACGCGGGCCGGTGCCCGATCGCCTCGAGCGCGGCGACGGTGGTCCAGTAGTCGTAGGCGATCTCCGAAGGGTGCACCTCGTGCGCGAACCGCACCCCCACCTCGTCGAACACGTCGAGGATCGGGTTCCAGCGGTCGGCGAAGTCCCGGTAGCCCGCGTCCACCATCGACTGCGGCACGGGCGGGAACATGGCCACGGTCTTCCAGATGCTTGACCCGGTGAACCCCACCACCGTGTCCACGCCCAGGGCCGCCGCCGCCCTGGCCGTCACCGCCATCGCCTCCGCCGCCCGCTGCCGTACGCCCTCCGGCTCGCCGTCGCCCCACACCCGCGCGGGCAGGATCGCCCGGTGCCGCTCGTCGATCGGGTCGTCGCACACCGCTTGGCCGGTGAGGTGGTTGGAGATGGCGAACACCCGCAACCCGTGCTCCTCCAGGATCGCGCGCCGCCCGGCGACGTAGGACGGGTCCTCCACCGCCGCCCACGGGTCGAAGTGGTCACCCCAGCAGGCGATCTCCAGCCCGTCGTAGCCCCACTGCCCGGCGAGGCGTGCCACCTCCTCGAACGGCAGGTCGGCCCACTGCCCGGTGAACAACGTGACCGGCCTCATCCGATCTCCTCCCAGCCACTGCCCCCGGCCGATGACCGCGCCACCGCGTCGAGGACGAGTTGCACCTGCAGCCCGTCGGCGAACGACGGCGTCGGGTCGACCCCGGCGGCGAGGTCGCGCACCAGGTCGGCGACCTCGTGGGTGAACGTGTGCTCGTAGCCCAGGCCGTGCCCGGGCGGCCACCACGCCCCCGCGTAGGGGTGCTCGGGTTCGGTGACGAGGATGCGCCGGAACCCCGCGGCGACCGGGTCGTCGGCGCCGTCGAAGAACGACAGCTCGTTCATCGACTCGAAGTCGAACGCCAGCGACCCGAGGCTGCCGTTCACCTCCAGCCGCAGCGCGTTCTTGCGCCCCGTCGCGAACCGCGTGGCCTCGAAGCTGGCCAGCCCGCCGCTCGCGAACCGCCCCAGGAACAGCGCGGCGTCGTCCACGGTGACCTGCCCGCGGCCCGCGCTGCCCGAGGCGCCCGCCGCCACCGGCAGGGGCCGCTCGCGCACGAACGTCTCCATCAGCGCGGTCACGCCGGTGAGCCGGTCGCCGACCACGAACTGCGCCAGGTCGACCGCGTGGGCGCCGATGTCGCCCAGCGCCCCCGACCCCGCCCGGTCCGCCCGCAGCCGCCACACCAGCGGGAACTGCGGGTCGACGACCCAGTCCTGCAGGTACGTGCCGCGCACGTGCCGGATCTCGCCCAGCCGCCCGTCGGCGACCAGCCGCCGGGCCAGCGCCACGGCGGGCACCCGCCGGTAGTTGAAGCCGACCATGCTGTGCACGCCCCGCTCGCGGGCCCGCTCTGCGGCGGCGGCCATGGCCCTGGCCTCGTCCACGGTGTTGGCCAGCGGCTTCTCGCACAGTACGTGCTTGCCCGCGTCGAGGGCGGCGATGGCGATCTCGGCGTGGGTGTCGCCGGGGGTGCAGATGTCGACGAGCGCCACGTCGTCGCGGCGCAGCAGCGCCTTCCAGTCGGTCTCGGTGTCGCGCCAGCCCAGCCGGTCGGCCGCGGCGCGGGTGCGGGTGGCGTCGCGGCCGCAGAGGACGGCCAGTTCCGGGGTGAGCGCGAGGTCGAAGAAGTGGGCGGCGGTGCGCCACGCCTGCGAGTGGGCCGCGCCCATGAAGGCGTGCCCGACCATCCCGACCCCGAGGCGGCGCGCGGTGGTGCCCGCCGTCACGACTCGAACCCGAGCGGCAGGTAGGTGTCCACGTTGTCCTTCGTGATCGTGGCGGAGGCCAGCGTCAGCGACGTCGGGACCTCCTTCTCGACGAGGTCGCCCATGCCCCGGTTCTGCGCGACGAGCCGCGCCAGCGCGACGGCCGACGACGCCATGGACGGGCTGTAGGTCACGGTCGCCTTGAGGACGGTGTTGTCGGCCTTGATCGCGCGCATGGCGTTGGCCGAGCCCGCGCCGCCGACCATCAGGAACTCGCCGCGCCCCGCCTGCTGGATCGCGGCGAGCACGCCGATGCCCTGGTCGTCGTCGTGGTTCCACAGCGCGTCGAGCCGCGGCGCGGCCTGCAACAGGTTGGCCGCGACGCGCTGCCCGCCCTGCGCGGTGAAGTCCGCGGCCTGGCGCGGGCCGACCGAGTAGCCGTAGGAGGACAGCGCGTCGGCGAAGCCCTTGCTCCTGGCCTGGGTCAGCGGCAGGTTGTCGATGCCCGCGATCTCGCCGATCACCGGGTTGCCGACGCCCTTGGCCTTGAGCTGCTCACCGATGTGGGTGCCCGCGGCGACGCCCATGCCGTAGTTGTCGCCGCCGATCCACGTGCGGTAGGCCAGCGGGGAGTCGAACACGCGGTCGAGGTTGATCACCGGGATGCCCGCGTCCATCGCCTTGCGGCCCAGGGCGGTGAGCTGGCTGCCGTCGTTCGGCAGGATCACCAGCGCGGAGACCTTCTTGGTGATCAGCGTGTCGACGGCCGCGATCTGCTGGGCGATGTCGGTGGTCGGGTTCACCGCCTCGAACGAGACGTCGGAGTAGAGCCCCGCCTGGTTGCGCGCGTTGGCGGCGATCGCGGCGATCCAGCCGTGGTCGGCCGCGGGGCAGGAGAAGCCGATGGTGACGGGCTTGCCAGGCTCGGCGTTGTCGCCCGCGGCTGCGGCGGTCGCCCCGCCACCCGGGGCGGGAGCGGCGTTGCCGGTGCAGGCGGTCAGCGCGGCGACGGCGCCGATCCCGAGGGCGCCGGAGAGGAACCCGCGGCGGGAGTGGTCGGACATGGTTGCGCTCCTGTGCAGGGGAGGGGTCATGGGGTTGCGCGCCGCGCGCGGGCTTGGACGAGCACCGCGGCGACGATGATCGCGCCCTTGGCGATGTTCTGGACGTCGGTGTCGAGGTTGTTGAGCACGAACAGGTTGGTGATGGTCGTGAAGACCAGCACGCCGAGGATCGAGCCGATCAGCGTGCCGCGACCGCCGGACAGCAGCGTGCCGCCGATGATCACCGCGGCGATGGCGTCGAGCTCGTAGAGCGTGCCGTGGGTGCTCGACCCGGTGGTGGTGAGCGAGGCGATCATGATCGCGGCGACGCCGCAGCAGAGCCCGGAAACCACGTACAGCGCCGCGGTGTGCCTGCGCACGTCGAGCCCGGCCAGCCGGGCCGCCTCCGGGTTGCCGCCGATCGCGAAGGTCCGGCGACCGAACGTCGTGCGGTTGAGCACCACCCACCCGATCGCGACGACGGCGGCGAACAGGTACACCAGCAGCGGGATGCCGAGCACCCGCGTGGTGGCGATCGCGGCGATCGCCGGGTCGGTGACGATCTGGCTGCGCCGCCCGGAGATCCGCTCGGCCAGTCCCTGCGCCGAGATGAGCATGGCGAGGGTGACGATGAACGGCACGATCCGCCCGTAGGCGATCAGCAGGCCGTTGACCAGCCCACCGGCCGCGCCCACGGCCAACGCGCAGAAGACCATCACCCACGGCCCGAACGACTGCGTCGCCACCGTCGTCGCCCAGACCGAGGCCAGCGCCATCAGCTTGCCGACCGAGAGGTCGATCCCCCCACCGATGATCACGAACGTCGCCCCGACGGTGATCACCCCGATGATCGACGCCGAGGTGAGGATCGTCAGCAGGTTCGCCGTGGTCGCGAACGTGTCGGCCGTCGCCACCCCGACCACGGCGAGCAGCGCCAGCACGGCGACGAGCCCGAGGTTGTGGCCCACCCCGCCGAGGAACAGCCTGCCCCACGGCGACGGGCCCGCGTCCCGCGCCGCCCCACCTGCCCGCGGACCGGTGACGCCCGCTCCCGACGCCCCCGCGGCGGACTCCGCCGGGGCCCGTCCGGTGGTCTGCTCAGACATGCGCCGCTCCCATCACCAGGTCCAGGACCCGGCCCTCGTCCAGTTCCGCGGCGGGCGCGGTGCGCACCACCCGGCCTTCCCGCACGACGAGCACCGTGTCGGCCAGCCCCAGCACCTCGGGGATCTCGCTGGACACCACGACCACCGCCACGCCCTGCTCCGCGAGCTGCCGGACCAGCGCGTAGATCTCGCCGCGGGCGCCGACGTCGACGCCGCGGGTGGGCTCGTCGAGCAGCAGCACCCGGCCACCGCGCAGCAGCCACCGCGCCAGCACGACCTTCTGCTGGTTGCCGCCCGACAGCGTCCGCACCGGGCGCGACGGGTCGGCCGGGCGCACGTCGAGCCGCGCCAGCACCGCCCGCGCGGCGTCGGACTCCGCGTCGGGGCCGAGGAACCCGGCTCGGGCGAACCGGCCCAGCGCGGCCAGCGACACGTTGCGCGCCACCGACTCGTGCAGCAGCAGCCCCTGGCTCTTGCGCTCCTCGGGGCACAGCCCCATCCCCGCGCGGACGGCGGCAGGCACCGACCCGGTGCGCAGCGCGCGGCCCCGCACCCGCACGGTCCCCGCCGTGGCGCGGCGGGCGCCGTACACCGTCTCGACGATCTCCGAGCGGCCCGAGCCCACGAGCCCGGCGAGCCCGACGACCTCGCCCGCGCGCACGGTGAACGACACACCGCCGAAGCCGGGACCTGCCAGGTCCTCGACCTCCAGCACCACCTCCTCACCGGGTGGCGCGCTCGGCGGCGGGATCGCGTGCTCCACCGGGCGGCCGGTCATCAGCCGGATCACCTCGGCGGTGGGCGTGGTGCGGGCGGGCAGGTCGCGGGCCACCGTGGCGCCGTCCTTCAGCACCGTGACCCGGTCGCCGATGGCCCGGATCTCCTCCAGCCGGTGGGAGATGTAGACCACCGCGACACCGTCGGCCGTGAGTTCGCCGACCACGCGGAACAGGTTGCGCACCTCGTTGGGGTCGAGCACCGCCGTGGGCTCGTCCATGACGATCAGCCGGGCGTCGCGGGCCAGCGCCCGCGCCACGCTCACGACCTGCTGCCCCGCCGCGGAGAGCCGCCCCACCTCGCGGCGCGGCGGGATCTCCGGGTGCCCCAGCCGCAGCAGCAGGCCGCGGGTCAGCGCCTCGGCGTCGCGGAAGCGGGTGAAGCCCAGCCGCGACGGCTCGTGGCCGAGCACGACGTTCTCGGCCACCGACAGCCCGGGCACCAGGTCGAGTTCCTGGTGGATGGTGGCGATGCCCGCCGCGTCGGCGGCGTGCGGGCCCGGGAAGGTCACCGGTCGCCCCGCCCAGGTCAGCTCACCGGCGTCCGGCTGGTGCGCGCCCGCCAGGACCTTGATCAGCGTCGACTTGCCCGCACCGTTCTGACCCAGCAGGCAGTGCACCTCGCCCGCCGCGACGTCGAGGTCCACGCCGTCGAGGGCCCGCACGCCGGGGAAGGTCTTCACGATTCCCCGCACCGTCAGCAGTGACGTCATGGCCAGGACGGTAGGAGGATTGACCAGCGCCGTACAACGTCGCAATAATGTCTTTTTCCGGTAGTAATCCGTCGATATTGGTTCGTGATGCCGCTCCCGCTCCCGCCGCTGCGCCTCGCCGCACCGCCGCTGTCCGGTCGCGCCGACGCGGCCACCACCCTGAGCGCGGTCGCCCGGCTCGTCGCCTCCGGCACGGCCGTGAGCAAGGCCGAGCTCGGACCGGCCGCCGGGCTGGCCCGCACCACGGTCAGCGGCGCCGTCGACGAGCTGCTGGCCCGCGGCGTGCTCCGGCTCAACGGCACCCGCCCCACCCCGGGCCGCGGCCGCCCGGCCGACCGGCTCGAGCTGTCCCCCGACAGCGGGGTGGTGCTGCTGGCCGACGTCGGCGCCCACGGGGCGCACCTCGCCGTCGTCGACCTCAGCCAGCGGGTGCTCGGCCACACGCACGTCCTCGTCGACGTGCGGGACGGCCCGGAGACCGTGCTCGACCTCATCGAGACCGCGTTCGACGCGCTGTTGCCCGACGGCGCCGTGCGCGCGGTCGTGATCGGGCTGCCCGGCCCGGTCGACGGGCAGCTCGGGCAGCCGGTCCGACCGCCGATCATGCCCGGCTGGCACGCCTACCCGGTCGTCGAACGGCTGCGCCGCCGCCACGGCTGCCCGGTCGTGCTGGAGAACGACGTCAACCTGCGCGCCCTCGGCGAAGCCCGCGCACTGCCACCCGACCAGTCACCGCTGCTGTTCGTCAAGGTCGGCACCGGCATCGGCGGCGGGCTGATCACCCAGGACGGCGCACTGCACCACGGCGCCGACGGCGCGGCGGGCGACATCGGGCACATCCGCGTCCGCGGCGCCCCCGACGTCGTCTGCGTGTGCGGCAACGTCGGCTGCATCGAGGCCGTCGCCTCCGCCCACGCCATCGCGCGGCGCCGCGGCGTCGACGTCACCGACCTGCGCGCGCTCATCGCCCACGGCGACACCGAGGCGCTGGCGCTGGTCCGCGAAGCGGCCGGTCTCGTCGGGGAGGTCGTGGCCACGCTGGTGCACTTCGCCAACCCCGCCCGCGTGACGATCGGCGGATCGGTCACCGCGGCCAGCGACGAACTCCTCGCGGGCGTGCGCAGTGTCGTCTACCAGCGCGCACTGCCCCTCGCCACCCGCAACCTCGTGCTCACCGGCAGCACCCTGGGGGAGTACGCGGGCCTGGCCGGTGCCGCGGTCCTGGGCATCGAGCAGGTCCTGAGCCCCGCTGTCGTCCCGACCCTGAACCCCACCCCACGAGACGCGCGCACACCGTGAAGAGCTGCCGCGCGTGCCCGCGCCGGACCGGACCGCCGGGGACCTCACGGCTCGCCCAGGTTCCGCCAACCGGGTCCTGAACCGGTTGCGGCGCGCCGGTTTCCCCTTGTTGATCACCCGCTGGTCACGAACGGTTCACCGGCTGCCCGACCCGCCGTCCAGATCTCGCGCATAACGTTCCACGACGGCCCGCCACCGCACCGGCGGCGGCACCACCAGTACCGCACCTCGCTCTGACCCGGTCCCCCTCCCACCACAGAAAGGGCACCCATGGAGCGTCGCAGCTTCCTCCGCGCGGCTGTCATCGGCACCGGCACCGTCGCCCTCGGCTTCACCATGACCCGCGAGTCGCTGGCCTTCCCGGCCAAGACCGGACCCAGCCCCTACGGGGCGCTGCAGGCGGCGAACTCGCACGGCATCCAACTGCCGCAGGGCTTCACCAGCCGAATCATCGCCCGCTCCGGCCAGGCCGTGGCGAGCACCGGCTTCACCTGGCACGGCGCACCCGACGGCGGCGCGTGCTTCGCCGACGGCACGGGCTGGATCTACGTCTCCAACGCCGAGCTGGGCACCGGCGCGGGCGGCGTCAGCGCCATCCGGTTCAACTCGACCGGCGGCGTCACCTCGGCCTACCGCATCCTCAGCGGCACCACCAGCAACTGCTCGGGCGGCGCCACGCCGTGGAACACCTGGCTCTCGTGCGAGGAGACCGATCGCGGCCACGTCTACGAGTGCGACCCGTGGGGCGCGGCGACCGCCTCCCGCAGGCCCGCGCTGGGCCGGTTCAAGCACGAGGCCGCCGCGGCGAACCCCGACCACAAGGTCATCTACCTGACCGAGGACGAGCCCAACGGCGGCTTCTACCGCTTCACCCCGACCGTCTGGGGCGACCTCTCCCGCGGCGGCACCCTGCAGATCGCCAAGGTCAGCTCGGGCAACGTCACCTGGGTCAACGTCCCGGACCCGTCGGCGGCGTCGACCCGCACCCGCTACCAGGTCAGCGGCTCGGCGGTGTTCAACGGCGGCGAGGGCGCGTACTACCGCAACAACACCTGCTTCTTCACCACCAAGGGCGACAACCGGGTCTGGGCCTACAACGAGGCCACCAAGACCATCGCCGTCGCCTACGACGACAACCTGACCACCAGCCCGCCGCTGACGGGCCCGGACAACATCACCG
Source organism: Actinokineospora spheciospongiae (assembly GCF_003182415.1). Classification (NCBI taxonomy): domain Bacteria; kingdom Bacillati; phylum Actinomycetota; class Actinomycetes; order Pseudonocardiales; family Pseudonocardiaceae; genus Actinokineospora; species Actinokineospora spheciospongiae. Next base: position 588,253 of record NZ_QHCP01000004.1, read on the forward strand.
GCACCGCGGTCGGCGACCTCTACGTCGCCGAGGACGGCGGCAACATGGAGATCTGCGTCATCACGCCGAACGACGTCATCGCGCCGTTCCTGCGGGTGGCGAACCAGTCGTCGTCCGAGCTGTGCGGTGTCGCGTTCAACCCCGCGGGCAACCGCCTCTACTTCTCCTCCCAGCGCGGCACCACCGGCTCGTCCAGCGGTGGCATCACCTACGAGGTCACCGGTCCTTTCCGGACCAGTCTGTGATCCACGAGCACGCCGCGGCGCGAACTCCGCGCCGCGGCGTGCTCGCGTCGACGGGCGCCACGCGGGCGGCGGACTGGCCGTGGGCGCACGCACTGCCGGGACCGCGATCACCCCGGGGGGCGCGGCGTTCCACCCGACCCCCCGGGAACCACGACGCCGCTGCCGGTCAGCCCGCGATCCTGCCGAACAGGTGCGCGGCGGGGGCCTCCGGGTCGTCGCCGTAGAAGAACTCCGCCAGCGCCCGGTGGAACTCGGCGCGGTCCAGCCCGCCCGAGCCGTCCAGGTCCAGCGCGCCGAAGACCGCGGCGCAGTCCTCCGCGGGCACGTTGCCCGCCAGGCCGAAGATCTCCCCGAACTCCGCCTGGTCGACCCGGTCGTCGCCGTCGAGGTCGATCAGGTCGAAGTAGCAGTCGGCCACCGGCCCGACCTGCTGCGGGTACAGGGCGGGATCGGTCAGCGCTCGCCGGAAGCCCTCGGTCATCTCCCGCAGGTCGACCTCCCCGTCACCGTCCTGGTCCATCGGCGCGATCACGTTGGCCCAGAACGCGTCCAGCCCCTCGGTCAGCCTGAGGGCGGTCGTGGACCCCGGCGCGGCACCACGGGCCGCGACGTAGCGCTCGCCCATCAACCGGACGTCCTTGCGGGTGATCACCCCGTCGCCGTCGACGTCCGCGCCCTTGAACCACTGGCGGTACTTGAGATCACGAGCTCCAGTCATGACCGCGCATCGTAGTTACGCGAACACGGGTTGTTCAAGCGATGCGGCCACCAGGAGGGATCAGATCATCCATCCGGGTGACGCTGCTGCCCACATGGACAGTCAACTGGGCGGCTCGAGGCTCGGTGGCGCGAAGGCGAGCACCTCGGGGAGGGGACCGTCGTACGGCTCGATCTCAACCAGCGCACTGAGAGCACTCGGTCCTTGGGACAGGCGCGAGCACGGTCGATCCGCTGTGAGGGCGTTCGGGTTGCCGTGGCGGTCCAGCGTTCCGCTCAGCCCCGGCCGCACCGGGTCCCACCACGCTCCCGTGGCCAGTTGCACCACCCCCGGCATGACGTCGTCCGACAGGACCGCGCCCGCCAGGCAACTGCCCCGGTCGTTGTAGACGCGCACGACCATGCCGCTCTCGATGCCGCGCGCCGCGGCGACCGACGGGTGGATCGTCACGGGCTCACGACCGCGGATCTTCGAAGCGAGGCTGTGGCCGCCGTTGTCGTACTGGCTGTGCAGGCGCGAGGCGGGCTGGTTCGAGATCAGGTGCAGCGGGAACCGGTCCGACAGACCGGCGTGGAGCCACTCCGCCGGTTCGTACCACCTCGGGTGCCCGGCGCAGTCGTCGTAGCCGAACGAGTCGATCTCCTCCGAGAAGATCTCGATCCGGCCCGAGGGCGTCGACAGGGGGGAGCGTCGCGGATCTGCGCGGAGGGCTTCGAAGCTGCCGGGGAACGGTCCGGTCAACGCGGGCAGCTCAGCGGTGGAGTCCCGCCAGAAGTCGTCGAAGCCCGGCAGGGCGGCATCGCCGCCGAGCGCGGCCCTCGTCTGCTCGTAGAGGTGCCGGACCCAGTCGCTCTCCGAGCGCGACTCCGTGAACTCCCGCTCGAACCCGAGCCGGGCGGCCAGGGCGGCGAAGATCCGGTGATCGGTGCGCGACTCGCCCGCCGGCTCGCGGACCTTCGGCATCGCGACGAGGTGGGGGTCGGAGAACCCGGCGGCGAAGTCGTCGCGCTCCAGGCCGGTGGCGACGGGCAGGACGATGTCGGCGAACTTGGCCGTCGTGTTCCACCAGGCTTCGTGGACCACCACCGTGTCCGGGGCCTGCCAGGCGCGGCTCAAGCGGTGGAGGTCCTGGTGGTGGTGGAACGGATTCCCCCCGCACCAGTAGACCAGGCGCAGCTCGGGCAACGTGAGGCGCTTGCCGTCGTAGTCGATGACCTCGCCCGGGTGCAGCAGGGTGTCGGCGATCCTCGCGACCGGGATGAAGTCGGGGACCGGGTTGGGAACCGCCGGGATCGTCGCCACGGAGGCGCGGCCCTCGGCGACGCCCGTCGCGTCCATCGTCGCGTAACCCGTGCCCCACCCGCACCCGGGCCGACCCATCGACCCCGCCATGGCGGCCAGCACGACGGACATCCAGATCGGTTGTTCGCCGTGGTCCGCCCGCTGCACCGCGTAGTTGACCACGATGAGGGAACGCCGGTCGGTGAGGCGGCGGGCGAGGTCGGTGATCGCCTCGCGGCCGATGCCCGTGATCCCCGCCGCCCAGGCGGCGTCCTTCCGGACGCCGTCCAGCTCGCCGAGCAGGTAGGCGGCGAAGCGGTCGAACCCGACGCAGCACCGGCGCAGGAAGTCCTCGTCGTGCCACCCGTTGACCAGCATCGTGTGCGCGATGCCGAGCATCGCGGCGGTGTCGGTGTTGGGGACGACGGGCAGCCACTCGGCGTCGAGGAAGTCGGCGGTGTCGCTGCGGATGGGGCTGATGTTCACGAACTCCACGCCTGCCTCGCGGCACCGCCGTTGCAGGTCGCGCGTCTGGTGCTTGGCCAGCCCACCGGGGTTGATCTGGCTGTTCTTGAGGGCCAGCCCGCCGAACGCCACCACTAGCTCGCAGTGTTCGGCTATCGCGCCCCACATCGGCATCCGGCTCTGGTAGCTCCACGGGTGACCACCGATCACGTGGGGGAGGATGACCTCCAGAGCCGCGGTGCTGTAGGTGTTGCGCGAGTCGGTGTACCCGCCGCCCAGTGCCAGGAACCGCTGGAGCTGCCCCTGCGCGTTGTGGAACCTGCCCGCACTCGCCCAGCCGTAGGACCCGCCGAACACCGCGCTGTCCCCGTGCTGCGAACGGACTCGACGGAGTTCATCGCTCACCAGCGTGATCGCGTGGTCCCAGCTCACCTCCACGAAGGCATCGGTGCCCCTGGCCGCGCCGTGGGTGCGGGGCTCGCCGTTCAGCCAGCCCCTGCGCACCGCGGGGCGCAGCACGCGGGCGCTGTCGTCGGCGGCCACCACCATCCCGGGGCCGATGGGCGATGGCGCGGGGTCATCGTCCCTCGGCTCGATCCGCACCAACCGACCGGAATCGACCACGGCGACGAAGCTGCCCCAGTGCGTCGCGACCGACATGCGTCGTTCCATGCTGCACCAACTCCGCCTCGAAGTTCCCTGTTCCCGGACAACGGTTGCGCGGCCTGCGACGAGGCAACCACGGTAGCCCCGATCGGGGCGGAGCAGAAGACGGCGTGGTCGGGGTTCAGCGCGTGCGCGCCACCAGGAACCGGCTGGCCCCGTCGTGGAGGTCGACGATGGGGTCCGGGTAGTCGATCTTGTCCCGTTCGTCGCGCGGCAGCGTCCACGGTTGGTGGACCCGGCGGCCGGTGACGTGCCGGAGTTCGGGGACGTACTCGCGGACGTAGTGCCCGTCGGGGTCGAAGCGGCGGGCCTGGGCGAGCGGGTTGAGGACGCGGTTGGGCCGGGTGTCGGTCCCGGTGCCCGCCGCCCACTGCCAGTTCATCTGGTTGTTCGCGATGTCGCAGTCCACGAGCAGGTCGGTGAAGTGCCGCGCGCCGAGCCGCCAGTCGAGGTAGAGGGTCTTGGCGAGGAAGTTGGCGGTGATCAGCCGGGCGCGGTTGTGCATCCAGCCCTCGCGGGCGAGCTGGCGCATCCCCGCGTCCACGATCGGGTACCCGGTCCGCCCCGCGCGCCAGGCGTCGAGGTCCTCCTCGGACCGGCGCCAGCGGTCACCGCGGGGCCGGAGGTCGTCGTGGGCGCTGTCCGGGCGCGCGGCGAGGACCTGGTGGTGGAAGTCGCGCCAGGCGAGCTGCCGGGCGAACGCGCGGGCACCCTCGGACCGGTTGCCGACCCGGTGCAGCAGTTCGGTCACCGACAGCGTGCCGAAGTGCAGGTGCGCCGAGAGCCGGGAGGTGCCGTCGTCGGCGAGCGTGTCGTGCCGGTCGGCGTAGTCGTCCACCGCGTCGCGGACCCACCGGGTCAGGAGCTTGCGTGCCTGCTGCTCGCCGCCGGTGCACAGGTCGGGCGACGGTGGGCCGGGGTGCAGCAGGCGCGCGGTGGGAACCTCACCCGCGTTCAACTGCGGAACGGCGATGGTGCCGGGCGCCCGCAGGGGCCTGCGCAGGACCTGCGTCTGCCACCTGCGGAAGTAGGGGGTGAACACGCTGAAGTGGTCGTTGCCCCCGACCGGGCTGATCGACAGCGGCGGCACGGCCGTGACGCAGGAGTCGTGCACGTGCAGCTCGGCACCGCACGACCCCAGCGCCCGGGCGAGTTCCCGCTCCCGGCGCTGGGCGAACCGGCTCACGTCCGAGGCGATGTGCACCTCGTCGGCGTCGTGCTCCCGGGCGACCCGCACGACTTCGGCGACGGTCGAGCCGCGCCGGACCACCAGCACACCACCCCGACCGCGCAGGCCCGCGTCCAGGTCGGCCAGGCTGTCGGCGAGGAAGGACGCCCTGTTGGCGTTCATGTACGACGAACCGGTGATGGCGTCGTCCACCACGAACAGCGGAATGCACCGCTGGGCTGCCGCCGCCGCGTGCAGCACGGGGTTGTCGCGCACCCGCAGGTCCCGGGTGAACACAGCGATCGACGTTCCCACCACACACTCCCCGTCCGACAGTTGCCCCATCCTCCGGCACCCGCCGCGATCCCGCCCGCGCGGGAAGGCCGGTTCCGGGCGGGCGCGGGTCCACCAGGCGTGGGGCGGGCTCCGCTCGCGCGAGGAGGACGGGTGCCGCCCCTGTAGGCTGCGTACCCGTCGCCGCCCTGCTGCTCCGGGTGCTCGGGGTGCGCCGGGGCGACCGGGTGCGCGTGGAGCCGGTGCCGAGTGAGGAGAGCGCGCACGATGGGTCATCTTGAGGCCGCGCACGTCGAGTACCACCTGCCCGACGGGCGGGCACTGCTCGGGGACGTGTCCTTCCGGGTCGGGGACGGGGCCGTCGCCGCGCTCGTCGGGGCGAACGGGGCCGGGAAGACGACGCTGCTGCGGCTGCTGTCCGGGGAGTTGGCCCCGCACGGGGGGTCGGTCACGCGCAGCGGGGCGCTCGGGGTGATGCCGCAGTTCATCGGGTCGGTGCGCGACGACCGGACCGTGCGCGACCTGCTGCTCACCGTCGCCCAACCCGGGGTCGCCGAGGCGGCGCGGGCGGTGGACGCCGCGGAGACGGCGATGATCGAGTCCGACACCGAGAAGACCCAGATGGCCTACGCCCAGGCCCTCGCCGACTGGGGTGAGGTGGGCGGGTACGAGGTCGAGACCCACTGGGACATCTGCACCACCGCGGCGATGGGCGTGCCCTACGACGTGGCCAAGTGGCGCGACGTGCGCACCCTGTCCGGCGGCGAGCAGAAGCGGCTGGTGCTCGAGTCGCTGTTCCGAGGCACCGACGAGGTGCTGCTGCTCGACGAGCCGGACAACTACCTCGACGTCCCCGGCAAGCGGTGGCTGGAGGCCAGGCTCGCCGAGACCGCGAAAACCGTGCTGTTCGTCAGCCACGACCGCGAACTGCTCTCCACCGCCGCCGAGCGCATCGTCAGCGTCGAGCCCGGCGCCGCGGGCGCCGACGCCTGGGTGCACGGCGGCGGGTTCGCCACCTTCCACGCCGCCCGCACCGAGCGCTTCGCCCGCTACGACGAGCTGCGCAAGCGGTGGGACGAGAAGCACGCCCAGCTTCGCAAGCTCGTCCTGAACATGCGCGAGTACGCCGCCCGCAGCCACGACATGGCCTCCCGCTACGCCGCCGCGCAGACCCGGCTGCGCAAGTTCGAGGAGGTCGGCCCGCCACCGGAGCCGCCGCGCAAGCAGGAGATCACCATGCGGCTGCGCGGCGGCCGCACCGGCGTGCGCGCGCTCACCTGCGCGGGCCTGGAGCTGACCGGCCTGATGAAGCCGTTCGACCTCGAGGTCTTCTACGGCGAGCGCGTGGCGGTCCTGGGCAGCAACGGCTCCGGCAAGTCCCACTTCCTGCGCCTGCTCGCAGGCGAGGACGTCCGGCACACCGGCACCTGGAAACTCGGCGCGCGGGTGGTGCCCGGGCACTTCGCCCAGACCCACGCCCACCCCGAACTGCTCAACCGCACCCTCCTGGAAATCCTGGCCGACCGCCACTCCCACGACCGAGGCAAGGCCACGGGGTCACTGCGCCGCTACGAGCTGGAGCAGCAGGCCGAGCAGCGGTTCGACAAGCTCTCCGGTGGTCAGCAGGCCCGCTTCCAGATCCTGCTGCTGGAACTGGCGGGCACGACCGCCCTGCTGCTCGACGAGCCCACCGACAACCTCGACCTGGAAAGCGCCGAGGCTCTGCAGGACGGACTGGGCGCCTACGAAGGCACCGTCCTCGCCGTCACCCACGACCGCTGGTTCGCCCGCACCTTCGACCGCTACCTCGTCTTCGGCACCAACGGCGAGGTCCGCGAAACCACCGAGCCAGTCTGGGACGAACGCCGCGTCGACCGCCAACGCTGACCCCTGGCTTGTGGGTGGGTCCAGGGGTGCCCGGACCTCATCGAGTGGCCGTCGCCGAGGCCAGCGCCGCACGGGTGTGGCCCTGGCGTCGGCGTCCGAGCCTCGACCTGCGCAGGTCGCGGCGTCAGCCTGCCTGCAAGACGAAGAACAGGAAACCCAGAAAACGCGTACCCCCGAGTTCGCGGAACACCTCGGGGAACAAGTCGAGGGCGGCGGGCGCGGGCGGCGGTTCGCTGATGACGTCGATGCGAAAACCAGCCGCGGTGAAGGCTTCGGTCATCGCGTGCAGCGGGCGGTCCCAGAAGCTCATCCGAGCGGTCTGCCCGCCCATGGTCCACTCCTCGGTCCGCTTGCGGGTCCGGAAATAATTGGGCTTGCCCCCAGCCAAGCGCTGCATCAGGGTTATGGCGAACGGATGCTCAACCGAAACGATGAGCCGCCCGCCAGGCGCCAGCACACGCCGCAGTTCAGCCAGTGTCGGCCCCCAGTCCTCCAGGTAGTGCAACACCAGGGACGCGACGACGTCGTCGAACGCGCCGTCGGAAAAGGGCAGCGGATCAGCCAGGTCGACAACCCGCAGGTCCGCATCGGCACCCAGCCGCCGCCTGGCCAACTCCAGCATGCCGGGGCTCGCATCGACACCGGTCACGGCAGCACCCCGATCGCGCAGCGCGGCAAACAGCGGACCCGAGCCACAGCCCGCATCAAGGATTCGTCGCCCTGCCACGTCCCCGGCGAATTCCAACATCGCGGGCCGCTCGTAGTACGCGTTCAACAGACTGGTCTCGTTCTCGGCCGCATAACCCTCAGCGATGCTGTCGTAGTCGTTCGCCCGACCACCATCGGCGGGAACCATAGAGCCCCTTGAAGTCGACATCATGTCGACAGGACGTCCGAGCAGCAAAAAGGTTGCCACGTCCCCGTGGTGCATCCGAATTGCCCTGCGAACCAGAGTGCGGTGTCCCCGAGGAAGCACGTCAAACGGCGCTCCCCGAACCCGAAAATCGGATGAACCGCCCTCATGGCTTCATTCCTCAAAATTGTTGCGTCGTCAATGAGGCCATCACCGCGCTGACGGGCGTTCAAGCAGGCTCGCACGCGGATGCCAAGCCCGCCGGGCTGGCCAGGCTGCCCGGAACCTCGACCCGCACAGGTGCGCGCGAGCGCAGGCGTGCGGCGTCGCGATGTCTCCAGATCCCGCGCCGTCACCAGGACGACCGGCGTCAGCAGCACCGCCGTGTCGGCCAAGTGCACCACGACCAGCACCGTCACCAGCCCAGCGACCCCGGTGGAGCCGTCGTCCCGGCTACTCCCCGCCGGACACCCGGGTCAGGGCGGGAGGGTCAGGAGGAGGGGGTCGGGGTGGCAGAGAGGTAGGGCTGCTGAGGGTCGCCGACCATCTCCAGGGTCCGCAGGCACCAGCGGCCCGAGTCGAAGGTGAGCAGGCCGCTGCCGATGGACCAGGAGTAGTGGCTCAGGTCGCCGTCCGAGGCGGTCAGGGCGAACGAGCTGCTGGTGTCGCCGACGGTGGGGTCGTCCGGCTTGCTGAACGGAACACCGCGCTCCCGCACGAAGTCCGACATCCGCTTGGCCGTCGCGGTGACCTTGTCGCGGTCGGCTTGGCAGGTGTTCTGCCCGATCCAGTCCAGGTCGCCGTCGTTGATCGCGGTGATCACGTCCGCGGGCAGCTCCTTCCCGGTTGCCTGGTCGCCCTTGGGCTGCGGGGCGCCCGCCTGTGGTTTGTCCGAAGTGCGGGTGAGGGCCGAGTAGACGCCCAGACCGCCCACCACCAGGAGGAGGGCGCCCAACACGATGGCCACGACCAGGAAGGCGCTTTTCTTCGGCGGCTGCGGGACCGGGGGCTGCCAGTACCCCTGCTGCGGCGGGTAGCCCCGCGGCTGCTGGAACCCGCCGTGGCCTTGGGGCCCCGGTCGGCCGGGATGCCCCCACTGCTGCGTCACGCTGCCTCCCCCAGAGACGTCCGTGCCGCGCAATCTAACAGCCCCATCCCGCCGAACCCGTCATGCGCGGATGGTGGCCCGCGCCACGACTCCCACCAGCGACCGCAGCCGCAGCGGAAATCCGACCACGGTGGGTACCCGCTCGGAGGAGTGGCTCGAACGCCCGATCGCCAACGGCGAACTGGAGCAGAGGATCACATGCCCTTCACCGGTCTCCGCTGCTGCATCTACGGTGAGGACACCGAGAACGCGACCGACTACGTGCAGGCAGCCGTGCGGGCTTCCCCGGTAGGACCGGAGGTGCAGTACTTCGGCGCCCCGGCCGCCGGAACCAGGACGAGCCCTTCGCTGCCGCCCTGGTCGACCGGGAGTGCACCGCGCGCTTCGGCCCCGCGTCTGTGTTCCGCACGAGCAGGTCCGTCGAGCCGGGGGACTTCCAACCGCAGATCCTCGGCGAACTCCGACAGTCGTCCGTCCTGTTGGCCGTGATCGGCGAGCGGTGGCTGGACGTTGTCGACGCCGAGGGCCACCCCAGGTTGGAAGACCCGGGCGGCTGGGTCCGTCGGGAGATCGAACTGGCCGTCGAATGGGGGATACGGGTGATCCCGGTCCTGGTGAACACCCAGATGCCGCGCGCGGCGAACCTGCCCCCGAGCATGGCCGAGCTGGTTGTCCAGAACTACACACCGCGCCTGCACCACGACCTTGGCGACGCGCGGTTCTGCGGAACCGGACAGACTGCACGATCACGGCCACCATGGGCGAAGAGGCGATCCGGAAGCACAGGGGAAGCCCGACCGACACGGCCGAACAGATCGACCGTCTCGTGGAATTCGCCGCGCTGGACCACATCCACGTGCTGCTCGTCCCGACTCCATCGGCGAGGTGCCGGGCCACGTCACCCCGTACGCCGTCATGCTGCCCAACCCCCTCATGCGCATGGAGATCACCCCGGCCGCGAAGGGCGGCGGCCTGGGCGGCCGACGCGTCCTCGTTGCGTCACCGTCGCCAGTGCGACCTGCTGTGTCCCAAGCGGCCAGGTGGCCAATCTGGTGTGACGAAGCCCACTGTGCGCGTGGTGGCCTGCCGGGCCGACTGATTACTGTCTGCGGGATGAATTTCCTTGATCATGTTCTTCTGGGTGTGCGCGATCTCGAGGCGGCGGCAGACCGGTTTCGTCACGAGTGGGGTTTGGGAACCGTGCCTGGCGGATCGCCGGTTCCGGGGGTCGCCAATGTGGTTGTTCCTCTCGCGCCCCGGTGTATCTGGAACTCGTCACCGCCATGGATGCTGGCGCAAGTGAGGCTGCGGCACGTTTGGCGGCCGTCACCGCGGCAGGAGACCGCCTGTTCACCTGGGCGCTTGCGGCCGCGGGGATCACCACCGCTCGAGGCGAGATGGTGGTGCGCTGACGGTTCCGCCCCGGCCCGCCTGCGGCAGATCGTGACTTCTTGGGTTCGCCACCGGCTGTTCCACCTGCCTTGCGAGGTCTTCACCGCGCGGGTGTTCGGCTGCGGGCGGCGGTGATCAGTGTGGCGATCAGTTGGGCGAACGCGAGTGCCCCGGTCGGGTCGTCGGCGAATCTGGCGACCCGGCGGATCGGGCCCACTTGGTCGAGGGTGATGCCCGCCCGCGCCAGGATGAAGGTGAGTGCGAGGAAGGCGGCGCGGGCGTTGCCGTCGGCGAACGGGTGGTGGAAGCACACGTCGAGGTAGGCGCGGGCGGCCCTGGCGGGCAGTGGTGGACCATCGGCGGCCTCGGCCAGGAACACGTCGAGGCGGTCGCGGAGGTCGACGTGCCAGTCGTAGCGTTCGTGGCCGTCTTTGGCGAACGCGGGCCCGGTGCGCAGCGGGGTGGGTTCGGCCAGGACGTGTCGCTGCCACCCGGCGAGGAGGTCCATCGAGAGGTCGCGCCCGGCCGAGGCGTCCGCCCGGAGCAGGGTCAGTGCCGTGCGGAGACCGGCGGCGCGACGGGGGCTTCTGGCGTGGTCATGGGTGTCGATGTCGTGCAGCGGGCCGTCGCGGACGGGAATCAGCGGGCCGGGGCCTGGGTCGGGGACCTCGTGCCAGGGCACTGCCTGCCGGGTGGTCAGCCACACCGCGAGGTGATCGGTCATGGTCCGGAGTCGGAGAGCCGCCCGGCGACGTCGAGGAGGACCGAGGGGGCGGGCTCGATCCAGCTGCCGAACCGGCCGCCGATGGCTTCCTCGACCCACTGGCCCGCTGCCACCGAGTTGACACCCCACCGGGTGAGGTACCAGGTGAGCACTTGAGCGCAGTGCCGGTACCAGGCGTCACCGGCGGTCGTGCTGTCCACCACCAGTGCGATCAGAGCCGTCGTGGCGGATCGAGCCGCGTGCGCCCACTCCTGTCCGGTCAGCCCTGCCAGCGGGTGGCGGTCGAACTCGACGGCCAGGCGTTCGACCCACGCACGCCATTCGCGCACGGCGGCGTCGACGCGGGCGAGGGTCTCAGCGGGTGTGGTGACCGAGTGCTCGGGGCAGCACCACGCGGTGATCGGGCCGCCGCCGATCTCGCCCTCGTCGCGGGCCCACCGCCAGCCCGCGACCCAGGGGCCGTGGTGCGCGACCAGGCCTGCGGTCATCGCGTCGGTCCAGGAGGTCTCGGGGCACGGGTCACCCGCCGGGGCGCACCGGGCGACCGCGGCATCGGTGAACGGGTGGGCCGCGGGGTCGACATCGGCCCAGGTCAGGGAGGATGGCACGGACCCAGGGTGGCAGACGAAGGCTCTGCCGTCAGCCGGATTCCCGGTCGGCCGAGGGTGAGCCACTTCCCGCCTGGGATGAGGCGTCGACGCGATCGGTGAACCTTCTTCGTGGTCGGCGTTGAGCAGTCCGTGTTCGAGGGCTCCGATCCCGGCGGTGAACGGCCCGCCACGCAGGAACCCCACCAGGGTGGCGAACGCGGCACCGGCCTGCTCCACCGTCACCCGTCATTCTCCCCGCTGCGGCCTGTGGTGGCCCTGTCCGCAGGCCGCAGCGGTGGATTGACGATCATCGAAGTGGGGGAACCTCGGTGGCTGACATCGTATCCGCGATTGACGCGGTCACAGGGTGCCAGCAGTGTGGAGGCCCGCTCGGCGAAAGCCCTTCAGGAGATTTCTGCGGCCCGGGGTGCGCGAGTGCCTGGGCAGCCAAGCAGGTGGGTGCGCGGCCGGGTGATGTGGTGGCGGCGTTCCCGGCGTTGGCCGCAGCTGCCCGGGAGATCGCCGCCTCGCTGCGCGCAGAGGCGGCGGGAGGCCAGATCGTGTGGCGGGGCGACGATGAGTGAAGATCCCCTGTCGGTGGGTTGGAGATCTGGCAGGCTGTCCTGGCGGTGACGACGGGCCAAGGGTGACGCGGTCGTGGTCGAAGAGCGGTCCCCACCTGCGTGAACAGGCGCAGTGGGCGCGTGTAAGAGGCACAAGGCTCTGCTCCCCGTGATCGGGGATGGCTTATCGTTCGCCCTACTGGGGCGAGGGGGTTCACGATGCGTGGCAGAGCAGCCGTGGCATTGGCGACGGCAACGGCCGTCGGTGCGGGGATCATGGTGTCGATCGGCTCGGCGAACGCCGCCGACCCGGGCCCGGCGGATGTGGGCGCGGCGGAGGCTGCGGAGGTCCGGCAGGACTGCCAAGAGTCCCTTTATGGCGCGTTTCCCATCACCGCGAAGGCCACGCTGCGGTTGCCCGCCCGCTGGCCCGTGGGCGAGCCCACTCCGGCGACCGGGATCGCGGTGACGGCCTCGATCCCCGGCTCGGTGACGGCGGCCCTCCGGGCGACCGGGGCGACCTCGGTGGGCGGATGGGTCGACTTCTCCGTCAGCTACCTCGGCAGGTCCGTCCCGCTGACGGTCCCGGTCGACCGGGCTTTGCCTGCTGGTGCGGACTCGTTCGAGGTGATGGCATCGGTGCCGTTCCCGCCCACGAGCACCCAGTACGTGAACACCGCCTACTACGAGCTGAGCGACACCACGATCCGGCTCACCGGGCGCGAGCCGGGCGGGGGCGAGGTCCCGCCGTTGGCCACCGCCTGCCGCAACCACCCCGATCAGGTCGTCGGGCTCGCGACCGTCCAGTTCTTCACGCCCGAGCCCCTGCCGCCGTCCTTCGTCGACTGCGGCTTCCCCAACGGCACCCAGCCGCTGTCGCTCTCCCTCACCCCCACCGTCGACCCGCGGGTCGTCGCGGGCGGGCCGCCGACCACGCTGTCGCTGTTCGGCGAGGCCACCCTCGCCGAGCAGACCCAGCGGGCCCTGTTCGACTCCGGGGTCCGCGTGGCCAAGGGCTCGGTGCGGCTCCCGGTCACCTACTCCTTCGCAGGAGCCCCGGTCTCGACGAACACCTACGACCTGCCCGTCGAGTTCACCGTCCACGAACTCGGCCAACCCCTGCGGGAGTTGGTGTGGACGACGGTCGACCCGGTCCTCTCGGACGCGCCAGGCGAGGGCACGTGGCGGCGCGGACCCGTGTCAGTGGACCTCGCCCTGTTCGACGCCGCGGGCAATCGGGTCGGCGCGCTCGCGGGCGCCTGCGCGGACCGGCCCGACCAGGACACCGGACTGGGCAGCACGACCTTCGTCGCCGCCACCGACGGCGTGATCCAGACCTGCGGGGAATCCCCGTACCCGCAGCCCCAGGACTTTCCGCCCTCGCTCGAAGCGCACAGAGCCGTGGTCACCGCCCGAGCGACCCTCCCCACGCGGTTCCCGCTCGGCCAGAACACCCCCGCCGCCCCCGCGACGGTGCGGATGGACCTCGACGCCGCGGTGGGGGACTGGCTGCGCGGAATCGGCGCCGCCACGGTGAGCTCGACCAGCGATCTGGTCGCGCCCCGCTCGTTCACCGGCGAGGTGAAGCGGCGGGACAGCTACCGGACCACCATCGGCCCGATCCCGGTTCCCGCGACGGGCGGCCTGGTCCTCGACGGTGCCTTCGCGCTGAACTTCTCACCGGTCGGCCACGTGGGCACGATGACCTGGGACGCCCAGTCCGTGTTCTACGACCTGGTCCCGTACCGGGCCGATGGATCGGTGGCGGCCCCCGGTCGGCTCGTATTCCAGTGCCATCCGCTGCCGGGCAACCGCACCGAGTTCGGCCGCGTGGAGATCGTCGACGCGGTCCGCCCGCCCTACGACATCGCCGCGTCCGACATCACCTCGTCTTCGGTGCGCCTTTCCTGGACCAGGCCCGAGGGCATCGTCGGGTTCGAGGTCTACAACGGCACGACCCCGGTCGCCTCGACGACGGACACCAGCGCGGTCGTGTCCGGCCTGACCCCGGCCACCGAGCACACCTTCGCCATCCGCTCGAAGAACGCCGCAGGCGACCTGTCCGCCGACAACGGCATCACCTTCCGCACCCTCCCCGCCGACGCAGCCCCCACCGCCCTGCGCTTCACCGCGACCGGCACCGCGAAGCTCAAGCCCGGCACCCTCCCGCTCTCCGCAGCGGTGTCCGGCACCCTCATCCCCGCCAGCGGCGAACTCTCCGTCGACCTCACCGCCAACGCGACAACGGCCAACCTGCGCTACCTCGGGATCATCCCCGTCACCGCCTCGGTGCGGTTGACCCCACAAGGCCCAGCCACCGGCACCCTGACCACCGGCGAAGCGACGGTGGCCACGAACGCATCGCTCACCATCCCGGAACTCCAGGTCTTCGGTATCCCCTTGCGCCAACCCACAACCTGCGCCAGCGCGCCATCCCGCCTGGAACTCACCGGTCCCTTCACCCCAACCACCGCCAGCCTGTCCGGTGCCTACACCGTCGCACCGGTCGCGGGCTGCGGGGCGCTGTCGTCCTGGATGACCCAGTCCTTGTCCGGGCCCGGCAGGATCGAACTCGAACTCCGGTAGCCGCTTAGGAACCACCTGGCCGGACGGCCAAACCGTCCGCTGAGAGCACTCGCGTTTGGTCAGCGGCCAATCGTCCAGCTACGGGCTGCTGACACCACCCGGTAGCGACAGCGATCCAGCCATTCACCCAGACAGCAGCCACAGCGCCCATACCCGCCCCACGCGGCCAGTGCGGGCTCATCTCACCGTTGATCAGCCGGGTGGTCACCTCTGCCAGCCGCAGATGTCCGCCCAGCAGCCCTCGATGACGGCGACCAGTGGTCCACCGCTGGTCAGCACCGCCGCCATCTCGCCGCCCGATTGTTCCCTGAGTCGGCGCAGTGCCCCAGCCCGCGCCGCTCGCCAGTCCGGGTCGAGGAGGTACTGCGCGCGGTGGGCCACCAGCACCATGAGGAACCCGCCGCCTTGGGCGCCGAGCCGCGCGCCGATCGCCCGAACCTCGGTGACCGCGTTGCCCTCGTGACCGGCTCTCTTCTCCTTGTACGCCCGCAGGGTGACTCCCACCAGCTCCCTCGCCGTGTTCTCCAACTCGGCGGTCAGCGGATGCGGCGCGAGTCGTACGACGGCGTCGTGACGTGCTTTGGCCGTCGGGGAATCGAAGGTGACCGGCTCGTGCGGTCGCAGGTCGGCCAGGAACGCGGCCAGTCCCGGTCCCGGCGGTGCGGCAGGCGACCTCGACGGGAGTGGTGGGGCGGGTGCGCGTCGTCGATCCGCCTCCACCCTGAGCGAGTCGGTCAGCTCGGGGCGCTCCTTGCGCCACTTGAACACGGTGTCCCCCTGGATGGCTCGATCCGGGTGTGCGTCACTGGCCGGTTCGGGTTGCGCGAAGACGACGGTCAGCCGTGGCAGGAAGCACCGACCCAGAACACCGATTGGGCGCAGACAGAGGTCCTTGCCCCGGACCCCCGTTCCGAAGTGCGGCTACGCACCGAGGAACAAGAGCCGGTCGGGGACACCGAGCATCGCCGCAGCACACCCCTGACCGACGATCGTATTTCCACGTTGCGACGGTAGTGACCCGGCGCGGGGACCGGTCCCGGCCGCGCAGCCCCCACCGCTGGGCACCTGTGCCGTCGCAACCGCTACTGCCACCCGGAACGCCCCGTCGCCGCCAGTGACGCTTGCTCCATGGTCGAGGGGATCGTCCGCCGGTATCGGTGCGGGATCGCCCGGCGGGATGTCGCGGAGATGTTCGGGCTGTGGCAGACGGTCTGGACCTGGCATCGGCACCTGGGACACGGTGTTGGGCCGCTTGCTCACCACCGCCGGTGCCGAGGGCCGGATCGACCGGTCGATCCCGGTGGACTCGATGATCACCCGCACCCATCGACACGCCACGAACATCACCCGTGCCACGGGGCTGGGTGGAACTGCGTGAATCCGCAGTTCGAGCCGCCTGAGCACGGCGCCGGCCGATCGGGGCGGGTGGACGAGGAAGATCCACCACCCGGGCGACGGTCACGGCCTGCCTGTGGTCACGCTGGTGACTGCGGCCAGGCCGGTGACCCACCGATGTTCGGTCCACTCCTGGCGCATCTGTGGGTGCCCCGGGCGGCGGCAGGCCCGCCCCTGCCCCGACCGGGTGCGGGGGACAAGGCGTATCCCCTGCCGTGCGATCCGCGCACATCTGCGCAACCGGGGCACCACCGCGGTCATTCCGCAACCGGTCGACCAGATCGGCCACCGCCGACGACGGTGTTCCCGCGGCGGCCGCCCACCGGCATTCGACATCGACGACCACCGCAACCGCACCGTCATCGGGCGCTGCTTCACCAAGCTCAAAAAGTGGCGCGGCATTGCGACCCGGTTCGACAGGCTTGCCATCGTCTACCGGGCGGCGGACGTCCTGCACGCGATGTATGGCATGGGCAACACCATCCGGGCAATTCTGGACACCCCGCGCTACACCGCATTCGCAGTGTTCGGCCGCGTGACCAACCGCGAAATACTTTTGGAGTCAGACGATGTCGTGGCCGGGAACGCCACCCGCTTCCGGCGGTCGATCCCAGATCGCGTCGTGCGATCCCGTACCCAGGCTCACCCCGAGATCGTGTCGGTCGAGACCTTCGCCGCCTGGATGATCCGCCGATCCCATGAACCTGCGCGAAGAAAAGGTGCTCACTGCGATCAACTCGCGAGCCTGAGCAGGCCACGTGCCTGCTCGACACGCTTGTCAGCTTCGTGTCGAGCCAGTCGTGCCCGTGTCAGTGCATCCCCGCCGGTCACCGCGCATCCTCCAGAAGCACGGGCGGAGTGCACCGAGGCTCGCGCACCGCCGACGCGACGGTATTGACGAGCTGACCTCTACGGACTGACCTCCCGCGCTGCGTCGACCCCGTGCCGCGACCCGCCGGGGGACAGCTCGGCAGTGAGCCGACGGCGCAGCTCGACCGTCGCTTCCGTCTGCGGCAGGGCAACCGTGAGGGAGAGCGCGCGCTCGCGGCAGGACTTGGCCGCGTCCTGCTCGGACAGCGCGGCCAGGTCCGCGAGGGCCGCGGCCTCGTGCAGCGGGTTCCCGAGGCGGGCGTAGAGGGCGGCCGCCTCGGTCAGGGCGGTGCGCGCCCCCGCGTCGTCACCGCCGCGCAGCAGGTCCGCGGTCAGGCACAGCGCTTCCGCCTGACCCATCAGGACACCCAGGCCGCGGAACAGTGTCAGGGCCTCGCCGCACCGGTGGACGGCCTCGGCGGTGGCGGACCGGGCGGCCAGGACCCTCGCCGAGCGCACGAGGCTGTAGGCGTGGTTGGAGTCGTTGACCGGGGTGGGAGCGCCGCCGCGGCGGACCTCCCGGAAGTGGCCGACGCACAGCTCCAGCTGCTCGGCCGCGGCGTCCAGCTTCCCCTCGGCCAGCAGGTGCGCGCCGCGGATCGAGTGGGCGACGCTGAGCCCGGTGCGGTAGCCCGCCTCGGTGAACAGCGCGATCACCTCGTCGAGGACCCGCTCGTGGTCGGGCGAGCCCGCTCCCGCGAGTCGCGACGACAGCAGGTAGAGCCGCGACCAACCCTGTTCGCGCAGGTCACCGGACGCCGTGGCGGCCTCCAGCGCGCGCTCGGCCATCGCCTCGCCGTCCTGCGGGCGGCCGAGCAGCTTGGTCAGCGCCCAGGCCAGGAAGCCGCGGTGCACCGCCTCGTCGCGCAGGCTGCCGAGCGCGACCGACGAGCGCACGGCGAGGTCGAACACCTCGTGCCAGGTGCTGCCCGCCCCGTCGATCTCGGAGTACCAGTGCATGGCCTCCGACAGGTCGATCACCGCGCGGTGCTGCCCGCGCGCCGCCGCCTTGCCCACCGCGGCCACCCAGCCGCCCGCCTCGGCCGCCAACCAGCGACCCGCCCCGAGGTGGTCGGCGAACTCCGGGGTGGGCGCGGGCGGCGGGGACACCCGCTCCGAGGGCTCGAAGTACCTGCCCGCCTCGGTCGCGGTGCGCACGAGCCAGTCGGTCAGGCGTTCGTCGGCCCGCCGCGCCGCCCCCGGGTCCTCCTCCTGGGCCAGCCGCTCGGTGGCGTAGGTGCTGAGCAGGTCGTGGAACTGGTAGCGGCCTGCGTCGGTGCCCGGTTGCAACAGGCTCGCGTCAGCCAGTTCCTCCAGGCGCGGTTCGACATCCCGCGCCTCCAGCAGCGCCCGCGCCGCGCCCGCGCCGAAGTCGGCGGCGGGCACCAGCGACAACCTGCGGAACAGCACCGCCGCGTCGGGGCTGAGCTGCCGGTAGGAGAGGTCGAACAGGGTGCGGACGTCCAGGTCGCCCGCAGTGAGGGTGCTCAGCCTCCGCCTGCGGTCGCGCAGTTGCCCCAGCAGGTGCTCCACCGGCCACGCCGGGCGGCTGGCCAGCCGGTTGCCCGCGATCCGGATCGCCAGCGGCAGCCGCCCGCACAGCCCCGCCAGCTCGACCGCCGCCGCGCGCTGCGCCGCGACCCGGCCCTCGCCGATGATCGCCGCGAGCAGAGCGACGGCCTCCTGCTCCCCGAGCAGGCCCAGGCCGACCCTGCTGACCCCGACCAGCCCCACCAGCGCCTGGCGGCTGGTGATCAGGGTGAGGCAGCGCGGCCCGCCGACCAGCAGCGGCCGGACCTGGGCCTCGTCGGCGGCGTTGTCCAGCACGAGCAGCGCGGACCGGTCGACCAGCAGCGCCCGGCACAGGCTCGTCCGCTGGTCCAGCTCCGCGGGGACGTCCACGGCGGGCACCCCGAGCGTGCGCAGCACCAGGTGCAGCACGTCCGCCGGGTCGCTCGGCTCGGCCGACATGCCGCGCAGCCGCAGGAACAGCAGGTGGTCCGGGAAGTGCGGCGCCAGCGTGTGCGCCGCGCGCACGGCGAGGCTGGTCTTGCCCGCCCCGGGCGGCCCGGTCAGCACGGCGACGTGCCCGGTCCGGCGACCGCCGCCCACCAGCTCGTCGGCGAGTGCGACCAGGGCGGCCAACTCGCCGTCGCGGCCGGTCAGGTCGTCGATGTCGGGCGGGGGCAGCAGCACAGCGGAGGCGCTGTAGACGCGTGCCACGCGCTCGGCGCGCACCCTGCCCTGCTTGGAGACCTCCCGCAGCCGGGTCAGCTCGTCGTCGGTGAGCGACAGCGGGCCTGCCATCGCCTCGACCGTGCGCCGCTGAGGGCTCCTGGCCACCCCGCGCTCCATGTCGCTGATGGCCCGCACGCTCACCCCGGAGCCCTCCGCGAGCTCATCCTGGGTGAGCCCCGCCCGGAGGCGGTGGCCGCGCAGCAGGTCCTTGAACGCGGGCGCCGCCCCGGTGGCCGCGGTGTTCTTCACGCGCCCCATCATCCCAGCCGGGCCGGGAGGGCCGTCGCCGCGACGCGCGTGCCCGGGGTGTCGCACCGGTCGCACTCGGCAGGCGCGCACCCGGTGATCGCGAGCCGGGCCGGGCCGCCGTCGGCGACGCGTTCCCCACCTCCAACGCCCGTGTCGGGTGGCCCGCACGATCGCGGTCCACCCGACACGGGCGTGGGACTGCTGTGACGCCCCGAGGTCAGAGGCCGGCGTTCGCGGCCAGGGTGATGCCTTCGATGCCCGCGCCGGGCTGGGCGGTGCAGGAGTACTTCCCCGGCCCGCGAGCGGCGAGCAGCGCCAGGCAGCGGCCCTGCGCGCGCTGGCCATACGCGTTGGGATGCAGGGACTCCTGGGTGTCACCCTGCGTGCTCCTGCCGGGCACGATGGTGACGTCGGTGAACCGGACCCACTCGCTGGCGGCCGGGCTCGGCGGGGCGCCCGGGGTGACCAGCGCGGAGTTCTTGTTGCACACCTCGTGCCCCGCTGAGGCGCCACGCAGGTCCAGGAAGTCGGCGCCCTCGGCGGTGGCCGCTGCGCTCAGCACGGACGCGAGCTGGTCGTTGACGCTCCGGAGCCAGTCGCTGTCGGAATTCCAGAAGGGACACCCGCCCACCTGGTAGCGGGTGTAGCCGCTCTCGGCGTACCGGTAGTCGCCACTGGCAGGCACGGGGTGGGCGTAGCCCTGGAGCACGAGCCGGTAGTCGGTGTCGGCGTACCCGGCAGCGCTCATCGTGGCGCGGACGTCGTCCAGAACCGCGGGAATGCTCGTCGCCAGCGCGGCCATCCGGCTCTGCACGACCTGGCTCTGGGTCGACTGGCACTTGTAGGTGACGAACACGGTGCTCAAGAGGAAGTCACGACCGCACTGCTCGGCGACACCCGCGAGGTCGAGGTCGTTGCCGCCGACGGACACCACGACCACCTTCACCCGGTGGCTCCTGGCGACCTGGGCCAACTGCTCGTTCTGCGGGTTCTCCCCCTTGAAGGCGGTTCCCCCGGTGAGCACGTTCGTCGTCTTGGCCCCGGAGCAGGAGATGTTGACCGCGGTGGCGTTCGCGATGGCCGCGCTGTGCACCTCGGCCACGTCCGAGCGGTGACAGCCGTTGTCGGCGCTCGTCCCGTAGACCCGGTGCGGGTCGGCACCGCCCGGCGCCCAGGCACGGTCCGTACCGCTGAAGTCCCCCTGCCCCGAGTCGTTGGAGTTGCCCGACCACCGACCCGCCTCACCGGAGATGAAGCTGTCCCCCAACGTCACCACCGCAGCAGGCGCCTGCGGCGGCGCGGCCTGTGCCTGGGGCGCTGTGGCCAGACCCGCGACCAGGGCAACTCCCGCCACGACCGCACCGCCCTTCCACGGGCCGACGCGGAGACCGGTCATGAATGCGCTTCTCATGGCGCGCAACGTATGGCCCCCCGCCCACCGGAGACCACGCAGAACAACCGGCAGGAATGGTTCCTCCGGTCAACAACCGCACCCTGGTGCCTGCCGAAGACGTCGGGCCGGGGCGCCGAGCTTTGGCCGGCACACTGACGAAGTCATGTGCCGAGGCTCAACCCGGGCGCTGCCGACTCCGGTAGGCCGCGACGCCGGCCCGGTGCGCAGTTCCGGCGCGGCGCCGCCGGGGTGGTCGGCAACCTCGTGCGCGCCGACGACGACAGCGCCATCTATGAGGTCCGCTTTCCCGAGTCGGACCTCACCGTCGAAACCACAGTGCCGGGGTACGCGGTGACCTTCATCGCCAGCGGGAGCCACGCCCATCACGCTGCCTGAACCCCTCGGCGCCCAGTACACCACCAGCACCCCCACGCTGCTGGGTCGGTCGCCTGTACCGCCTGGATACTCGTCCGGGAGTTCCCTGCTCAAAGGTGACTGCGCACTTGGGGTATGCGTGCGACCGACGAACCACTCGAGCCCACAGACCAAAGGGCTCACTCGTTAGAGTGATCCGACATCGATCGGCGGTGCTGTCGCGCGAAAGGGGAGCACCATCCGAAGGACGGGCACCAGCTCGAACGCCGGGGTCGACCGTGCGTGGTCGTGGCAGTGTGTACTTGGAAAACGGCACTACGAACTGCCTGGTCAACCGCACCCGCGATGGTTCCTGGGGGCAGGCCGCCGGTATGGCGGTGGCAGTGTCGAAGTCCTCGGCCGACATCCCCCCACAGGCAGCACCAACCTGTGCTCGGGCTTCATCGACACTGCCACTCGTCAAGCCGACTGCAGCAACTCCTACGCCTACTACGCAGGCCCGGTGCGCATCTACGCGCCGAACTCCTGCATCAGCTTCGGCGCGCGAGCCAACACCAGTGGTTGGATCGAGCACGCCAAGTGGGCCAACCGCCACTGCGGCTGACCCACCTGACCACGGTGTCCCGGCACAGGTTCGGCCGATCCGTCGCAGCGCACCGGGAACCCGATGCGCGGACGTGCGGACCGCCGATCCACCTCCTCGCTCGGCCCGGGAACGCCTCGCGTTGAGGTCAGGGTGTTCGCGGCTGTCGCCGGTGGGACAGGAGGTCGAGCAGTTTGGCGTGCGTGGTGGCGTCGGCTGCGGCGATGAGCCCTTGGACACCGGTGTGGACGGGTTGGCCCGCGAGGTTGGTGACGACGCAACCTGCGGCCTGACACAGGGCGATGCCACTGCTGAAGTGCACGTTGTCGCGCAGGCGCCCGTCGGTGATGTAGGCGGCACGACGGCCGACAGCCACCCAGGCCAGTGCCAACGTGGTCGACAGCACCCTGGGGTGGAACACACTGGTGAAGCCCTCGTCGATCAGCAGGTCGGCCGCGAGGAACCAGTCCTTGTTGGGGAATGGGGGGTCGAGGTTGAGGTCGACCAGGCGGCTGGTCGGGTCGGGCCGCAGCGGTGTGTCCCGCTCGTCCGAACGGACGGAGGCCGCCTCACCGTCGGTCCAGAACACCTCGTGCGACAGCGGGTCGGCCACAGCCGCCGTGCTCACGCGGTCGCAGGCTCGCAAGGCCACGTTGACCGCGACCAGCGGGGTGCGCGCGGCGTAGTTGAGCGTCCCGCACAACGGATCGACCAGCCAGCGGCGACCGGAGGCGGCCTGGCCGAGGTCGCCACCCTCCTCACCGAGGAAGCCGTCCGCCGGGCGTGCCTCCCGCAAGACGGCCATGATGGTCCGTTCAGCGGCGACATCCGCCTCCGTCGCGAAGTCGTCTCCGGACTTGGCGAACCTCTCCATCCGGCCGCCGTACATCGCCCGCACGACACCCGCCCCGGCCTCAACTGCACGGATCGCCACCTCGACATCGGTCTCACGCACCCGAATACCCTATGGTCCACACCCACCACCGACCCCGCCACCCGCGCCATCATCACCACGGCCGCCGCCGTCTCCACCTGGTTCGACACCCGGGGCTCCGACACCGCCGACCGGATCGCGACCCAGTACGCCGCCCTCGCCCTGGCGATGGTCGACGCCTGGCCTGCTCGATCGCCTGCCTCCGCAAACCCACCCCGAACCGACTTCGTGGACCACGTCATCCACCGTTGATCACCATGTCGCCCACGAGCCCGCACCCCGAACGGGATGCGGTCTTAACCCGAACGGGCGAAACCACCCGCTTTCGGTGCGCTGGTCCGCGCCGGTGGCCCAAGGTGGTGGCTCGACACGGTCGTGGTGCGGCGGTCGGGGGAGTGCCGTACCGCCTGCGCGCACGTGACCTTCGGGGGACCGGGACATGGCGGACGGGGACTCGGGTGGGCTGGTGCCCGGCACGCGGTTCGGCGTGCTCGGGCCCGTGACGGCGTGGGTGGGGGCGCGGCGGGTCGGGGTGGGGTGCGGCAAGCCGATGGTCGTGTTGGCGGCGCTGCTGCTCGGTCGCGGGGACGTGGTCGACCGGGCCGCCATCATCGACTTCGTCTGGGGTGACCGGCCGCCGCGCAGTGCGGTGAACCTGGTGCAGAAGTACGTCGGGGAGTTGCGGCGCGCGCTGGGGCTCGGCGACGCCGCCCTCGCCGTCGTGGGCACCGGGTACGCGCTGCGCGTCCCGGCCTCGGTGGTGGACAGCGCCGTGTTCACCGACCTCGTCCGGCGGGGGCGGGCCGCCCGTGCTGCCGGGGACTTGAGCAGCGCTGAGCGGTACCTGGGCGCCGCGCTCGCGCACTGGCGGGGCGTGCCGTTCGCCGGGATCGACGCGCCGGCCGCGGTCGCGGAGCGGGCGCGGTTGGACGAGCACCGGGTGGACGCGGCCGAACTGCTGGTCGAGATCGCGGTGGGGTTCGGTGAGAACGCCGCCGCCGTGGCCGACCTGTCCCGGCTGGTCGAGCAGAACCCGTACCGGGAGCGGCTGCGCGAGTTGCAGGTGCTCGCCCTGTACCGGGCGGGTCGCCGGGCCGACGCGCTGGCGGTCCACCGCGACGTGCGGCGCCTGCTGGTCGACGAACTCGGCACCGAACCCGGGCCCGCGCTGGTCCGCCTGCAGGAACAGGTCCTCGCCGACGACCCGGCGCTGCTCGGCCCGGTCGCGGAGCGGCCCGCGGCGGTCGGCGACCTGTCGGCGCCCGCCGCGGCGGCCGCCGTGTGCCAGTTGCCCGCCGACCTGCCCGACTTCACCGGTCGCGCCGACGAACTCGCCGAGGTGCTCGACGCGATCGGGGCGGAGCCGCGCACCTGCCTGGTCAGCGGCGCCCCCGGGGTCGGCAAGTCCACCCTGGCCCTGCGCGCGGCCCACGCCGCCCGCGCGGACTTCCCCGACGGGCAGCTCCACCTGGACCTGGCGGGCACCTCCGACGCGCCGCGCCCGCCCGCGGAGGTCCTGCCCGAGCTGCTGCGCGCGCTGGGCGTCACCGGCACGTCCGTGCCGACCTCGGCCCACGAGTGCGCCGCCCGCTACCGGTCGTTGCTGGCCGACCGGCGGGTGCTGCTGGTGCTCGACGACGTCGCCAGCGTCGCCCAGGTGCGCCCGCTGCTGCCGCCGACCGGGCGGTCGGCGGTACTGCTCACCAGCAGGCAGCGGCTGCCCGACCTGCTCGCCCGGCACGTCGCGCTGGACGTCCTCGACGACCGCGACGCGTTCCGGATGCTCGCGGGCATCGTGGGGCAGCGGCGGGTCGCCACCGAACCCGGCGACACCGCGGCCGTGCTGCGCGCCTGCGGGCACCTGCCGCTGGCCATCCGGATCGTGGGCGCCCGGCTCGCCAGTCGCGGCACCTGGCCGCTGGCCGTGCTCGTGCAGCGCTTGGCCGACTCGTCGCGGCGGATCAGCGAGCTGCGCGTCGGTGAGCTGGGGGTGCGCGCCAGCTTCGACCTGAGCCTGCGGCTGCTGCCCCCGGCAGCGGCCAGGGGGTTCGCCCTGCTGGGCCTGCTGGGGCCGGAACCGCAACCCGGCTGGGTGCTCGGTGTGCTGCTGGGCGAACCGGCGTCGGAGGAGGTCCTCGACCAGCTCGTCGACGCCAACCTGGTGCGCGCCGTCGACACCGACGCCCTCGGCAGGCCCCGCTACCGCCTGCACGACCTGCTGCGCGCCTACGCCGCCGAGGCCGTCGCCGCGCTGCCGGAGGCCGACCGCCGCGCCGCGGTGTCCCGCCTCGTCGCCACCTGGCTGCACCTCGCCGACCAGGCCACCGACCTGATGTACACCAGCCTGTTCCGGGTGCGCGGCCCGACGGCGTCGATCCTGCCCGCCGACCAGGTGCGCCACCTGGTGCGCGACCCGCTGGCCTGGTTCGACACCGAACACCCGACGCTCCTGGGCGCCATCGCCCTCGCCGCCGACCTGGGTCTGGCCGAAGCCGCCTGGCGGTTGGCCGCGGCCATGGTCCCCTACCACGACCACCGGGCCATGCTCACCGCCTGGCACCGCGGCCACGAGCTGGCCCTGCCCGCGACCAGGGCCGCCGGGGACCACCGCGGCGAGGCGACGCTGCTGCGCGGCCTCGGCCAGCTCCACGTCTACCGCGACGAGTTCGCCACCGCCGGCGCGGAGTTCCGCCGCGCCGCGCACCTCGCCGCCGAGGTCGGCGACCGGCTGTGCCTGGCCCTGGCGGTCGCGGGCCTGGGCACCATCGCCCGCCACGAGGACCGCCCCGACGCCGCCGCCGAGCACGCCGAGGCCGCGCTGCGCATCGCCGTGGCGGGCGGCCACGGCGCCCTGGAGGCGCAGTTGCAGGCATCCCTCGGCGTCGTCCGGCTGGCCCAGGGGCGGACGGCGGAGGCGGAGGACTTCTTCCGCCAGGCCCTCCGCGTCGCCCACGACACCGGCGACCGCCACCGCGAGGCCACCGTCCGCCGCCACCTCAGCGCCCTGCACCGGGCGCACGGCCGCCCGCTGCGCGCCCTCGCCACCCTGCGCGACGCCCTGGCCATCTTCACCTCGCTCGACGACCGCAACTGCGCCGCCCACACCCTGATGGCCCTCGGCCGGACCTACCTCGACCTCGGCGACCGCGCCCCCGCGGTCGAGGCGCTGCGCACCGCCGTGGAACTGTTCCGCGGCGTCGTCGGCGAACCCGTCGCCCAGGCCACCTGCCTGCGCCTGCTCGGCGAACTGGCCCTGGCCGACGGCAACACCGCCGCCGCCCGCACCCACCTCACCGCCGCGACGACCCTGTGGGACGCGCTCCCCGACCGCACCGAGGAGGCCGTCGCCACCCGCGCCCTGCTCGCGGGCGTCGAGTGACGACGGCTGTCCCTCGCGGATCTGCTAGCAGCCGCTGGACTTCAGCGTCACGTCCCACTCGCCGCCCGACCAGTCGGCGAGCCCGTAACCGCAGTTGTCGCCGGGGGAGTAGACCATGTTGCCGTAGTGCAGGCCCGCGCTGGAGGAGGCGAGGAACTGCACCTGCTTGCCCCGGGTCTGGTCCCACGCGTCCAGTTGGAGCTTCCCGTCGCTGCGGGTGCTGCCACCGGCGTAGTTGCCCACGTACATCCAGTTCGTCTTGCAGACGGTCGAGTACTTGAGGATGAACAGCCCCTTGCTGGTCGACTTGGTGACCGCGTTGATGGCGCTCGAGGCGCAGCCGGTGGCCACCGGGTCCCTGTTGTCACAGCCCGTTCCGCTGCACGTGACCGCCACCCCCACGGCGCCGGTCGTGGAAGCGGTGGTGGCGGAGGCGGGTTGCGCGAGCAGCACGGACGGCAGCGCGAGTGCGGCCACCAGGCTGAACTTGGCGATTGTGCGGTACATGGGTTCCTCCCCTGTCGTTCGGATCGAACGATTCGACGATGACCCCGTGCGCTGCAAAACCGCGGAAAGCCCGCGGAAGGACTTTCGGCACCGGTCGATCGGCGGGGCGAGCCCGGTCGTCAGCTCCTGGGCGTGAGCGACAGGGTGTTGCAGCCGGAAGTCCGCGTCCACCCCGCGGTGAGCGTGCCGCCGGACGGGGTTCCGGTGACCTTGCCGCTGGTGGGCGGCAGTTCGCCGGTGGCGGTGCCGGACAGGGCGGTGGTCGCCCCGGCCTTCACCAGTCGCGAGCTGCCCGCCGTGGTGAACGCGAAGTGCGTCGGGTCGCCGGGGGTGAACCGGACCGAGGCGAACCGGGGGTCCTGCCCGGGGCGGGTGGCGCACCTGAGGTCGAACGCCTCGCTCATCGAGCCGTCGGCCTTGACCGCGGTGAGGGTCGCCGCGACACCGCCCACCGACCAGCTCAGCACGCCCGGCACCGCCGAGGTCGCCGGGTCCAGCACCGCGGTGCCGGGCACGTCGAGCGGGGCGGCGGTGCCCTGCGGCACGACCACGTCGAACGGCTGCACGTAGGTCCGCGTCCTCGCCGGGGCGCCCTCGAAGGAGCGGGTGACCGGCAGCCGCAGTTCACCGCGCAGGCGGGCCGCGCCGATCAGGTGCAGGCCCTGGACGGTCGTCTCCGACAGCCGGAAGCTGGTGGTCGTCGTGCTCGCGGGCGTGGTCGACCCCACCGGCAGTTCGGCGGGCAGGTCCACGCGGGCGCGCACCTCCTGGGGTTGGGGGCCGATCAACGGGAACGCGCAGTCCTGCACTATCCCCGGGACCTCCGCGTCGGCGAACCGCACCGAGGCCAGGCGCGGGTCCTGCCCGGAGCGCATCGTGCAGGTGGAGGTGAACGAGCCGAGCCCGGTCTCCTGCTCCCGGCCGTTCAGCGGCGTCAGCTCCATCGTCAGGTCGCCGATCTCCCACTCCAGGACGCCCGCGGTGGTGCCGGTTTCCGGTGCCAGCCGGGTCCGGCCGCCGAGGGTGAGAGCGCTGCCCTCGGCGGGGACCGGGGTGTTGGGCAGGGCGAACCGGTATTCGGTGCGGCTGCGGACCACCCCGTCGGCGACGACGGTCACCGGCAGCCGCAGGGTGCCGCGCACCTGGGTGGCGTCCACCAGTGCCAGGCCCGAGGTGAACAGCGGTGGGAAGGTGACCGCCAGGTCCAGGTCGGTGGCCGGGGTGCTCGCACCGGTCGGGAGCCGCGCGGGGAGCTGGGTCGTCGCCCGCACGCCGGTGGTCTGGTTGCCGATGAGCGGCATCGGGCACTCCTGGGCGGTCACCGCCCCGGCGGGCTGGGTGGCGCCGCCGAAGGAGGTCCGGGCCGCCCCGGTCCGGGCGCGCTCGGGCACCGTGCAGGCCGTGTTGAACGAGCCGAGCCCGGTCGGCGTGCCGTCGGCCCGCTTCGGGGTGAGGAACGCCCGCAGGCCGCCGACCCGCCAGGTGAGCACCGTGGGAGCGGTCTCGGTCACCGACGGGATCGGGACCCCGCCGACGATCTGGATCGGACCGGGGGGACCCGGCACGGGCACCCCGGCCAGCGGGATCTCGTGGTCGATTGAGATGACCCGCCCGTCGGAGTGGGTGCCGGTGAGCGGGACCGTGATGGTGCCGTCCAGCGTCTCCGCGCCCACCAGGAACAGCCCTTGGCGGACGGCGGCGGGGAAGGTGACGGTGAAGGTCGCCTGCGTCGCGGGGGTGGGCTGGTCCAACGGCGCGGTCGTCGGCAGGTCCACCAGGCCCTCCACCCGCACCGGCTGCTCGACCAACAGCGGGAACGGGCAGGACTGGGGGGCGAAGATCATCTGCGGGCCGGTTGCCACCCCGGCGGGCGCGGCGGCGGCCGGTCCCGGTGCGCCGAGGGCGCCCGCGACCACGGCCAACGCGGTGAGCAGGGTTCTGGTTCGCACTGTGCTCCTAGCTCCAGAGGAAGGGCAGGGTGGTGCCTCCCGGGGCCGAGACCCCGCCGACGACCCGGGGCCTGCCTGGCGGCGTTCGTTGATCGAGGCGGTCAGGGACAGGTCCGCCGCGGGGGTCAGGTCGATCGGCTCGCCGTCGTGCCAGAGGTGGGCCAGCGGGACCTGGGGCATGCCGTCGAGTGGCGTCCCGGTGCCGTGCGCCTCGACGTAGTCCACCGTGCGGGGCGACACGCCCGCCTCCCGGTACGCCCGGGCGAGCAACCGCTCCTGCGCCACCGGGTTCGGCGCCGTGATGCCGTTGGACCGGCCGTCGGAGTTGACCGCGCTGCCGCGCAGCACGGCCAGCACCCGGTCACCGTCGGCCAGGGCGTCCGGCAGTCGCTTGAGGACGACCACCCCGCAGCCCTCCCCGCGCATGATCCCGTCGGCGGACGCGTCGAACGGCTTGCACCGCCCGTCGGCGGCGAGGGCGCCCGCGAGGTGGAAGTTCGCGGTGATCCCGGGCGAGAGCAGCAGGTTCACCCCACCGACCAGCGCCGCCGACGCCTCGCCCGCGCGCAGTGCCCGCACCGCCAGGTGCACGGCGACCAGCGAGGACGAGCAGGCGGTGTCCACGGTCATGCTGGGGCCGTGCGCGCCGAGGGCGTAGGAGAGCCGGTTGGCGGCGAGCGAGGCGGCGGCACCGGTGCCCGACCACGCGTCGACGCGGTCCAGGTCGGTCATGGTGAGCTGCGCGTACTCGGTGGCCGACAGCCCGACGAAGACCCCGGTGTCGGTGCCGCGCAGGGCCTTCGCCGGGATGCCCGCGTTGCCCAGGGCTTCCCAGGCGACCTCCAGCAGCAGCCGCTGCTGCGGGTCCATCCCCTCGGCCTCGCGCGGGCTGATCCCGAAGAACTCCGCGTCGAAGGCGGACACGTCCGCCAGGTGACCGCCCGCGGGGCAGGCCGTGGTCGTCGGCTCGCGGGGCGAACTGCGCCCAGCGGCCCGCCGGGACCTCGCTGATCGCGGTTTCACCACCGGTCAGCAGCGACCAGAACCGCTCGGCCGTGGGTGCCCCCGGGAACCGGCAGGCCAGCCCCACCACCGCCACCGGCACCCCCGGTTCGCCAACCGGGGCCTCGGCGTCGGGTGCCCGCCGCGTGCCACCCGCGATCGTCCTGGCCAGGTCCGCGATGGTCGGGGCGGTCCAGACCAGGGTGCTCGGCCGCTCCTCGCCCGTCACCTCGCCGATGCGGGCCGCGAGCACGGTCGCCGAGCGCGACGACACCCCGAAGTCCCGCAGCGGCCGCTCGAACTCCGCCGCGGCGACCGGGCGCCCCAGCAGCTCCGCGAGCCACTGGTCCAACCACGCCCGCCACTGCTCCTCGGTGCGCGGAATGCCGGACGGGTTCGCCATTGTCGTGTGCCCTTCCCCTTCGGACGGCGCCGGGTGTTCATCGGCTCCACGTGCTCGCCGCCGGACTCGAATGCCACGAGGATGGGTCACCCCGAACAACGCTGTCAATGGGATGGGCAGGTGCAGATAACAACATTATCCGAATGGGGCAGCATTTTGTCATCGAATGTGGGGTGATTCGAAATTTTTGGCACATCGCGCGCACTGGCGCTCTGACCAGGGTGGATGCACCGCTTTGCGTGGAGGCGGCGTCATGGTTCGCGCGTGGGAACCCCATGCTCGCTGCTGGCGTGAACTGCAATAACATCATTATCTGACATTGGGTAAATCTTTGCCCGCAGGGTGGCGGAAAAGTTTTCGCATTTTGGGCGGGCCCGAAACGGGCATTGCCCCGGCCGCCAGTGGCGGCCGGGGCAATGCGGTGGCGTTGTCCCCGGGACGATCACCCCGGGGGCGCCGCGGGGATCAGAAGCCCATCCGGCAACCGGACACGATGATCTCCTGTCCGAGCAGGGTCACCACGCGCACCGCGTACTGCGCGCGTTGCCCGTTCGGGCCGACCACCGTCTGGTTCACGTGGACGGTCGCCACGCCCGGGATGCCGATGCTGGCGGGTCCCGTGCCGATCGGCGTGCCGTTCAGCGTGCCCACCCGCGACGAGCTGGACAGCCCCGACTCGTTGGCGATGCAGCTCGTCTCGATGTCGGACAGGGTGATCGCGCCGCCCAGCAGGCTCGCGCTGGACACCTCGGCCCCGGCGTCGGTGCGGCCGGTCTGGACGTCGAGGAAGCAGTCCGCGTGCAGCGCCTGCACGGAGGCCAGGCCGAGCACGTTCAGCGAGGCGGTCGTCTTGTCCGAGGACGGCGGGCAGGTGGCGTGCGGGGTCTTGGCGATGGTGAGCAGGCCGGAGGCGCTGATCGACCACGCTTCGGCCCGCACGTACGACACCAGCTTGACCACGGCGGTGGCGGACCCGCCGTCGTCGTCGGTGACCGTCACCAGGACGTTGTGCGCGCCGACGCCGGTGTAGGTGTGCGACGCCGTGCACGTGCCCGAACCCGCGCCCTGCGCCACGGTCCCGGTCGCGACCGGGGTGCCGTCGGCGAAGTCGACGGTGCAGGTGTGGGTGTCGTGCGTGGCGATGTCGGTGAACGGCGCGGTGACGCCGATCGGCGTGCCGCGCAGCACCAGCGTGCCGTTCGCGGGCGCGGAGATGCCGACCTGGGGCGCCACGTTGGTCAGCGTCAGCGTGGTCGTGGCGACCACGTCGGGGTGCAGGCTGTCGTTCGCGACCAGCCGCAGGGTCCACACCCCGTCGTCATCGCAGGTGACGGTCGTGTTCAGCGAGGTCGGCGCCGAGAAGGCGCACGTCGCACCCGCGTCCACACCGGACAGCGGCACCGCGCTCCACTGCGTCGCCAGGCTCGGCCCGTCGGGGTCGACGACCGTGCCCGCCAGGGCGACCGGTGTGCCCTCCTGACCCGAGTACGGGCCGCCGGGGATCACCTCCGGGGGATCGTTGACGATCACGGTGGTGCAGTCGGTGACGGTGCCCGCGCCGCCGCCGTCCGTGCCGCGCGCGGTCACGCACAACTGGTGGGTGCCGGAGGTGAGCGCAGCGGTGTCGACGGTGTAGCCCACCGACGCCGGACCGGTCTGCGGCAGGCCGGGCGTGATGTTGGTGATCGCCGTGGGCGCCCCGTTGTCCACGCTCAGGGTCAGGTTCGTCAGCGTCGAGTTGATGATCCCGGGCACCACGTTCGGCAGGTTGGCCGGGTCGGGCACCGCGGTGCACGTGCCGCCGGTGAGGTCGGCGATGGCCTGGAGGCTGGCGTTGTACGCGCCGCCGTTGCACGCCGAGCCGGGGCCCACGGCGAAGGTGTAGTAGTCGACGTTGGCGGGCACCGCGCCCGCGACCCCGGTCACGTCACCGGAGGCGAACCCGTCGGACAGGAACAGCACGACCTTGCGGGCCTGCGTCTGGGCGCCGGTGACCGTCGTCGCCGCCTGCACGGCCGGGACGAAGCTGGTGCCGCTGGGGAACGACTTCGGGGTGAACTGCTGCACCCCGCCGATCACCGCGGAGTTCACCGCCTCCTCGACGTCGCGGGCGCCGTTGCCGTTCTCGTCGGACTCGGGGGCGGTCAGCAGTTGGTCACCACCGATCGGGCGCACGTCCACGGTCGCGGCGTCGGAGCCGAACACGACCGCGCCGACGCTGCCCACCACGGTGTTGGGTGCCGCCGCGATGGCGTTGAGGTTGGTCACGGCGGTCTGCTCGCAGGTGAGGATCGTGCCCGCCGCGCACCCGGCCGCGGTGCTGCCGGAGACGTCCACGACGTAGGTGAGCGCGGTGTCCTTGACCGCGACCCCCGTGCCGATCGCCGCCGTGCCGGTGACGGTCACCGGCCCCTGCGGCACCACCGTGCCCGCGGCCGGGCTCGCGACGTCCACCGAGATGCTCGTGCCGCCGGGCAGGTTGCCGTCGACGGCCATCGCCTGCACCCCGCCTGCGACCACGGCGGCGACCGCCACCGCGGTCGCCCCGATCATGCGCTTGGATCTCACATTCCCACGCCCCTTCACTGATGTGCTCTCGCGCAGGGGAAATCGGCGTGGTGTGACCCGGGTTACTAGGCTATTCCAGTGAGTTGCGCTCTGTCGCGGGCCGCGCCCGGATGGCCCTGCCTCGCTGCTCCTTGCGGGGAGGCGGGGACCGGGCGAACCGACGCGCGGTGGGTGCGCGGCCTGTCAATCCGCCACTCGATCCCATCGTCCACAGAGGACTCTACTCCGCGCGGGGTCACCCTCGCCGGGCGGGTGCCGCCCGCGGCGCACCGCTGATTCTGTACTTGCGGGTCCATTTTTCCCGCTGCACCGTGGCGGGCATGGCACTGGACAACCACTTCCTGCTGGGCCGTTCCGGGCTCCGCGTCAGCCGCCTGGCACTGGGCACGATGAACTTCGGCACTGGCGGCTTCCACGCCGCGTACGGCAGGACCGAGGACGAGGCCCGGCCGATCCGGCGCCGCTACCTGGACGCGGGCGGCAACGGCCGCAAGCACATGCTCCGCGCGGTCGAGGCGTCGCTGCGGCGCCTGCGCACCGACCACCTCGACCTGTCCTGCTGCACACCTGGGACCGGATCACGCCGGTGGAGGAAGTGCTGCGCACCTTCGACGACCTCACTAAGGCGGGGAAGATCCGGTACGCAGGGCTGTCCGACGTGCCCGCCTGGTACGCCGCGCGGGCGCAGACCCTCACCGAGGCCCACTCGCTCGTGCCGATGATCAACGTGCAACTGCCCTACTCCCTCATCGAGCGCACCGTCGAGACCGAGCACGTCCCGGCCGGGCAGGCCGTGGGGCTCGGCGTCACGGCGTGGAGCCCGCTCGGCGGCTTCCTCACCGGCAAGTACCGCCCCTCCGACACCGGCTTGACCGGCGAGCAGCGTGGAGCAGCTCGGCGCGTCGCTGGCGGCGCTCGACTTCGAGCTGCCCGCGCGGCTGCGGGCTGACCTGAACGAAGCAGCGCTGTGCCCCCGGCGTCGGTCTACCGAATGTTCACCCCTCAGTACCAGGAGTGGCTGGTCAGCCCCGGTGCCAAGGTCGGGGACAAGCCCGCCTTCTACCACCCGGTGGTGCGCAACTGGGTTCAGCGGTAGGTGCGCAGGTAGTCCAAGCACAGGTCCAGGACGGATTCCAGGTGCGCGGGAGAACCCGTCGACAGCAGGATCACCACCCCGCCCTGGATCGCGGCGATCAGCGCACCGGCCGCGGCGTCCGGGTCGACGTCGCGGCTGATGTCGCCGCTGCCCTGCATCTGCTCGATGCCGACCCGGACGTGGTGCTGCCACTGGCCCAGGAGCTGCCGGGTGACCGCCTGCGCGGCCGGGGTGTGCCTGTCCGCCTCGGTGATCAACACCCCCAGCGGGCAGTGCGCCCCCTGCTCCCGGTAGCGCTCGACCACCGCGTCCCGCCACCGCCGCCACGCCGCCCACGAGGTGAGCTGCCCGAGGTGCGGCTGCTGGTCCCGCAGCACCCGGTCGGCCTCCCACTGGGCCACCGCCAGCAGCAGTTGCTCCCTGCCCCCGGGGAAGTAGTGGAAGAGTTGGCTCTTGCCGGTGCCGCTGCGCCGCCCGACGTCGTCGAGGGTGACCGCGCCGATGCCGCGCTCGCGGATCTCCGCGACCGCCGCCTCCACGATCCGCTACCGGGTCGCGGCACCCTTCTTCGTGAGCACTGGCCCTCCTCGGATGCCCTCACCAGTCTACTTTCCCCCGTCCGACGCTTTCCCCTTGTCCCGCCGGGCGATCAGCAGGCCTGCGGTGCCCGCCACGAGCACGGTGAGGACCAACAGGACGGTGGGGCGCCACGGCCACGGGCCGCCCGTGAGCGCCAGGTGCGCGGTCGGGTACTCGATGAACTTGCCGGCGGCCGTCGCACTCGCCCGGTCCGCGGTGACCGCCAGGTCGGTCAGCGCGGCGTCGAACCCGCGCACCCGGCTCACCGGCACGTCGTGCTCAGCGGCCCACCGGGTCAGCGCCGGGTCGTCGGCGGTCAGCACCAGGCGGTCGAGGTCGGCGGGTGCGGCGGCCAG
Organism: Actinokineospora spheciospongiae; assembly: GCF_003182415.1. Taxonomy (NCBI): domain Bacteria; kingdom Bacillati; phylum Actinomycetota; class Actinomycetes; order Pseudonocardiales; family Pseudonocardiaceae; genus Actinokineospora; species Actinokineospora spheciospongiae. The sequence continues at coordinate 622,669 of NZ_QHCP01000004.1, forward strand.
CAGGCGCAGGCCGTGCCGGGTGCGCGTCTCGCCCGCCACGGCCACCGGGACGGTGCGCTGGGCGAACGACGAGCCGGAGTACACCTCCAGGGCGGCGGCCAGGTCCAGTTCGTCCACCCCCGGGCCGACCCCGACCCCCGTGGTCGCCCGCCCCCACGGGAAGGCCGCGTTGAGCACGTACGGCAGGTCGGCGGGGGAGTACCCGCGCGCCGGGATGTCCAGCCCCGCCGCGCGCGACCAACCCGGGTACGCCGCCAGGGCGCCCGCCCGCTCGGCCTCCTCCGGCCCGGCCAACCGCTCGACCACGCGCAGCGCCCCGACGACCCCCGAGCTGACGCCCGCCGTGGTGATGACGTCACCGTCTTCGACGTACCGCCTGCCCGCGACCCAGTCCACGGCGGGGTGGTCATCGCGCATACCGTCCACAGCGGACCAGAACGTGGTCGCGGAGCGGCCGTCGAGCACCCCCGCCTCGGCCAGCACCTTGGCCCCGCTGCACACCCCCAGGACGAGCGCGCCCCGGTCCGCCTGCCGCGCCACCCACTCCCGCAGCGCCGCCTCGCCCGGCCCCGCCCAGTCGACGACCGCGGGCACGACCACCACGTCCGGCGCCTCGACCTGGGCGAAGGTGTTGTCCGGCACGACGTGCAACCCGCCGGAGAGGGTGACCGGCGACAGCTCCTGGGCCACCACCCGCACCCCGAACCGCGGCGACCCGGCGAACACCGAGTACGGGGCGAGCACGTCGGCGGCCACCGAACCGGTCGCGCCGACCGCCACGGCCACCACCAGCCGGTCCGGTGGCACGGGTGCGGTGGCGGGCCAGTGGCCCGGCGGCGGTTCGGGGAAGCCCTCCGCCATCGACGCGGTCACGCCGAGGGCGGCGGCACCGGCGAACAGGGTCGCGGCGACGACGCCGCCGAGCACGCGGAAGCGCATGGGGTCCTCTCGGGAGAATCGGGTGTCAGGCGCGCAGCGACGACGGCGGGGCGCCGTGGCGTTCGCGGTAGAGCCTGCGGAGTTGGCGGGCGTCGCGGAAGCCGGTGCGGGCGGCGACCGCGGACACGGTCAGGTCGGTCGCGGTCAGCAGGTCCTCGGCCATGGCCAGGCGCAACCGCTGGTGGAACTCCAGCGGGGTGATGCCGGTTGCCGCGGTGAACGCCCGGCTCAGGCCGCGCGGCGACAGGTGCACCCGGGCGGCCAGGTCGGCCAGCCGGTGCGGCCGGTCCAGGTGCTCGGCGATGTGGTCCTGCACGGCGTGCACCGCCTCGTCGACGTGCGCCCGGGAGCTCAGGAACGGGCTCAACTGCGCCCCACCGCCGGGCCTGCGCAGGTACACGACCAGCGCGCGGGCGACGGCCGCGGTCGTGGCCGGGCCGTGGTCGCGGTGCACCAGCGACAACGCCAGGTCGATGCCCGACGCGACGCCCGCGCTGGTGCTGACCGGGCCGTCGTGGGTGAACAGCACGCCGTCCTGGACCTTCGCCCGGGGGTAGCGCGAACGCATGGGCTCCAGCAGCTCCCAGTGCGTCGTGCAGCGGCGGCCGTCCAGCAGACCGGCCTCCCCGAGCGCGGCCGCCCCGCTGCACACGGCGGCGAACTCCGCACCGGCCGCCGCCGACCGCCGCAGCCAGGTCACCAGTTCCGGGTCGACCCGCACCCCGGTCCGCTCCAGCCGGGGGCCGGGGACCAGCACGAGGTCGCCCGCGGACACATCCGGCAACGGCCCCAGGTCCGCCAGCCGCAGCCCCTGCGCGCTGTCGACCCGGTCCGCCACCGCGGCGTACTCCAGCCGGTAGGCCGCGCCGCGGTGGTTCGCCGCGTCGAAGACCTGCACCGGCCCGGCCAGGTCCAACAGGTTGACCGCGGGCTGCACCACCACCACGACCCGTCGCGCTCCGCTGTCCACACCGCGACGGTATGCCCGGGGGCGCGGACAGCGGTGGTCCGCGTGCGGACGGATCAGGTCACGGGGTCAGGAGACCGGCAGGGTGTACCGGGAGACGAAGTCCCAGATGGCCTCGTTGGCGTCGAGGTCGCGGCCCGCGATCCCGAGCGACGGCACGGGGTACGGGTCGCCACCGGGCCAGGCGTGCCCGGCCCCGACGACCTGGAACAGGACGACCGGGGCACCCGCTGCGCACCCGGTGTAGTCGTGCCGGACGGCGGTGGTGCCGTCGTCGGGGTCGGTGTCGGGCAGGGGCGTGGCGACCGGCTCGGGTGCGCACCCGTTGTGGGCCGCCCAGAACGCGGCGGCGGGGGCGGTGGTGCTGTAGCGGACCAGCGGGTCGGCGTCGCCGTGGATCATCGCGATCGGGATCTGCCGCGCGGGCGCGCAGCCCCGCGGGTCGTTGAGCTGGCCCGAGACCGGGGCGAAGGCGGCGAAGACGTCGGTGAGCACGCAGGCGGTCAGGCTGGTGAAGAACCCTCCGTTGCTCATCCCCGAGGAGTAGGTGCGCCGCGGGTCACCGCCGAAGCGCTCGTGGACCTCGGCCGCGAGGGCGCGCACGAAACCCGGGTCGTCGACGTCGGGGACGGGCGGGCCGCCCAGGACGCCCTGCCACCCGGTGCCGTAGTGCTCGGGGATGACGAGCAGGTAGCCCCGCTCGTCGGCGTGCGGGGTCAGCTTGTCGTACTGCTCGGCGACGGCCGGGGTTTCCAGCAACCCGGGGAAGTGGAACAGGACGGGCAGCCCCCGCGCCCCGCCCCGCCCGGCGGGCACGTGCACGACGGCCCTGCGGTCCTGCCCGGCGTGGCGCAGGGTGACCGCGTGGTTGCCCGCGTCCAGGACGCGGTCGACCACGGTGATGGTGGCGAGGACGAGGTTCCGGCTCCCGGCCCTGGTGATCTCCACCAGCCCCGACCACCGGATCGTGTCGTCGGCGACCCGGCTGACGCCCCCGGACACCTGGGCCTTGACCCGCACGCCCGCGGCCGGGTCGTCCAGGGTGACCTCGCCCGCCAGCCCGATCGCGCCGCGGCGCAGGTCGAACGCGGCCGTCACCCCACCGGCGAGCCCCGCCCGCCCGCTGACCCGCTCGGCGCCGTAGTCGGCGATGTCGTCCAGCACGGCGACACCGCCGTCGACGACGGGCGCGGCGACCCGGTAGGCGGGCACCGACGGCAGGCCCCCGGTCGTCACCTCGACGTGGTCGGCCACGGGCTCCGGGGCGGCTTCGGCGGCACCGCTGCCCGACCCGGTCAGGGCGGTGACCGCGACACCCGCCACGGCCAGGCACGCGAGCGGGCGCCACGACGGTCGAACCACCACGGGGACCTCCAGTTGATGCCGGGGCGCCCATGCTGGCACCGCGCCGACCCGTGGCTCTAGTACCGCACCGAACAACTTCGGCGGAGGGTTGTGGCGGGCGTGACGAACGCGCCGCCCAGACCCCCGCCCACCTCCAGAGCCTCCCGGGTCGTCGGATGGCACCGCTTTGACCAGCACATTTCAACGGTGGCGCGTCAACTGGTGCCGCCATGGCATCATCCTGAGCCAAGATGGCTTGCCGTGGTGCCACGCGTGTGCCATGCTTGTGCCATGGACCTGACCTCCTATGTGGGCAACCTCGGGCGTGAGTTCGCCACGCTCGCCGAAGCCAGCGGCGACGAGGCGCGGCTGCTGGTCGAGCGGCTGACCGGGTCGCTCGAGTCGGCGATCCGGATGACGCTGCTGGAGGCGCTGTCCGCCGCGGCCGACGAGATCACCCGGGACCTGGCCCCCGGCTCGGTCGAACTGCGCCTGCGCGGCCGCGACCCGAACTTCGTCGTGACCGCACCGCCTGCCGAACCGACCGAGGCCGCGGTCGAGGAGGACCCGGCGGCGGCCGACGGCGGCCCGCTGATCGCCGAGGACGGCCCCAGCTCGCGGATCAACGTGCGCCTCCCCGAGCAGCTCAAGGCCGCGGTCGAGGAGGCCGCCGCCAAGGAGGGGCGCTCGGTCAACGCCTGGCTGGTCCGCGCGGCCTCGACCGCACTGCAACGCTCCGACCGCGACCAGCGGCCCGAGCAGCGCACCGGTGCCAAGCGGGCCCAGCAGCGCCTCACCGGCTGGGTGCGCTAGCCCCACCGCTTTCCCACACGCGTCCCTGACCTGCGGGGACGTGTCACCGACCCATGACGAGGGGACAGCCATGCCCATTTTCGACACACCCGAACCGATCTCCGTCACCGTCGAACTCGGCACGGGCAACGTGCGGATCACCGCGAGCGACCGCGCCGACACCTCCGTCGACGTCCGCCCGAGCGACGAGTCCAACGACTCGGACGTGCAGGCCGCCGAACGGGTCCGCGTCGACTACGCGAACGGGGTGCTCCAGGTCGTGGGGCCGAAGTCGCGCGCTTTCGACTTCTCCCGCAAGACCAGGTCGGTGGAGGTGTCCATCGCCCTGCCCAGCGGCTCGCAGGTGACCGGCGAGGTGCAGGTGGGGGACCTCAACGGCACGGGCAGGCTCGGCGAGTGCCGGTTCAGGACCTCCGCCGGGAACGTCCGGCTGGAGCGGACCGGCTCCCTGCGCGTGGACACCGCGGCCGGGCACGTCACCGCGGACGGCGTCGCGGGCAACGCCGAGGTCCACACCGGCTCCGGCAAGGTCCGCATCGGCAACACCGACGGCTCCGTGGTGGTCAAGAACTCCAACGGCGACACCGCGCTCGCCGGGGTCACCGGCGACGTGCGGGTGCGCTCGGCGAACGGCGACATCTCCGTCGACCGGGCGGGCGCGGGGGTCGAGGCGAAGACGTCCAACGGCAGCATCCGCCTCGGCGAGGTGGCCCGCGGCTCGGTCGAACTCGGCACCGCGATGGGCGACCTGGACATCGGCATCGCCGAGGGCACCGCCGCCTGGCTGGAGGTCAACACCGGCTTCGGGCAGGTGCGCAACCTGCTGGAGAACGCCACCAGCCCGGGGGAGTCCGACGAGACCGTCGAGGTGCGCGCGCAGACCTCGTTCGGCGCCATCACCATCCGCCGCTCCTGACCCGCTCTCCCCACCCCCGGAAGGGAAATCCCATGCACACCCAGCACTCGGCGATCGCGGCCACCGGGCTGCGCAAGTCCTTCGGCGACCACGTCGTCCTCGACGGCATCGACCTGGACGTCCCGCGCGGGAGCGTCTTCTCGCTGCTCGGCGCCAACGGCGCCGGGAAGACCACCACGGTCAAGGTCCTGTCCACCCTGATCCGCGCCGACGCCGGGAGCGCCAGGGTCGCCGGGCACGACCTCACCACCGAACCCGACGCCGTGCGCGCCGCGATCGGTGTCACCGGCCAGTTCTCCGCGGTGGACAACCTGCTCACCGGCAGGGAGAACCTGCACCTGATGGCGGACCTGCACCACCTGCCCCGGGGCGACGGCAAGCGCCGCGCCGGGCGGCTGCTGGAGCAGTTCGACCTGGTCGAGGCGGCCGGTAAGCCGGTCTCCACGTACTCCGGGGGGATGCGGCGGCGGCTCGACCTGGCCATGACCCTGGTCGGCAGCCCGCGGGTGATCTTCCTCGACGAGCCGACCACCGGCCTGGACCCGCGCAGCCGCCGGGGCATGTGGCAGATCGTCCGGGAGCTGGTGGCCGGTGGCGTCACCATCTTCCTGACCACCCAGTACCTGGAGGAGGCCGACGAGCTGGCCGACCGCATCGCGGTCCTCGACCGCGGCAGGCTCGTCGCCGAGGGAACCGCGGACCAGCTCAAGCGCCGCATCCCCGGCGGGCACGTCCGCCTGCGGTTCGCCGACCCGCTCGGCCTCGACGCCGCCGCCCGCCTGCTGGGCGAGGTCTCCCGCGACGACGACGCCCTCGCCCTGCGGGTGCCCAGCGACGGCAGCCTGCGCTCGCTCAAGACCCTGATCGACCGGCTCGACGACCGGGCCATCGAGGTCGACGAGCTGTCCGTGCACACCCCCGACCTCGACGACGTCTTCCTCGCCCTCACCGGCAACCCCCACGACGAGAAGGTGACCTCCCGATGAGCACCCCCGCCCCCGCCGGACCCGCCCCGGCGGACCTCCGGTTCCACCCGCTGCGCGACTCGGCGACCATGCTGCGCCGCAACCTCAAGCACATGCTGCGCTACCCGTCGCTGACCGTGATGCTCGTCGGGATGCCGATCGTGTTCCTGCTGCTGTTCGTCTACGTGTTCGGCGGCACCCTGGGCGCCGGGCTCGGCGGGGCGTCCGGCGGGCGGGACGCCTACGTCAACTACGTCACCCCCGCGATCATCCTGATGACCGTGACGGCCGTGGTCCAGGGGACGGCGATCTCGGTCGCCATGGACCTGACCGAGGGCATCATCGCCCGGTTCCGCACCATGCACATCGCCCGCGTCTCGGTGCTGACCGGGCACGTGCTGGGCAGCGTCATCCAGGCGGCGTTCGCCCTGGCGGTCGTGATCGGTGTGGCCCTGCTGGTCGGCTTCCGGCCCGCCGCCGGGTTCGCCGGGTGGCTGGCCACGGCGGGCTTCCTGGTGGCGCTGACGTTCGCCCTGGTCTGGCTGTCGGTCGCGCTCGGCCAGGTCAGCAAGAGCGTCGAGGCCGCGAGCAACGTCGGGATGCCGCTGCTGCTCCTGCCGTTCCTGGGCAGCGGGTTCGTCCCCACCGACTCCATGCCCGCCGGGCTGCGCTGGTTCGCCGAGTACCAGCCGTTCACCCCGATCATCGAAACCCTGCGCGGCCTGCTGATGGGCACCCCGGTCGGGCACAACGCCGCCGTCGCGCTCGGCTGGTGCGCCCTGATCGCCCTCGGCGGCCACCTCTGGTCCAAGCGGCTGTTCAACCGCGAATACGCCCGCTGACCGCCCTGATCCCCACCCTCCCGCGAAAGGAAACCCGATGACCTCGACGGTCCCCACTCCGCACGGCCTCCCCCTGGACCGCGACGCGAGCCCCTTCGACCCGCCCAGTGCCATCACCCGGCTGCGCGAGGGCCGCCCCGTCAGCCCCATGCTCTTCCCCGACGGCCACGAGGGCTGGCTCGTCACCGGCTACGACGCGGTCCGCCAGGCCATGGCCGACGCCCGGTTCAGCTCCCGCCAGGACATCGGCGTCCTGCACCTGCCCTACGAGACCCCCGGCATGCCCGCCATGACCGAACCGTCCCCGCAGGTGCCGGGCGTGTTCATCGGCATGGACCCGCCGGACCACACCCGGCTGCGGCGCACCCTGACCGGCGCGTTCACCGTCAAGCGCATGCGGCAGCTCGAAAGGCACATCACCGAGATCGCCGAGCGGCAACTGGAGCACCTGGCGAACCTGACCCCACCGGTCGACCTGGTCAGGGAGTTCGCGCTGCCGGTGCCCTCGCTGGTGATCTGCGAAATGCTCGGCGTCCCCTACGCGGACCGGGAGAACTTCCAGGTCAACTCCGCCAAGATCCTGGTCAAGGACATCTCGTTCCAGGACAAGATGGCCGCGTACAACGAGCTGACCGGCTACCTCGCCGAACTGGTCACCGGCAAGCGCGCCGCCCCCGCCGACGACCTGCTGTCCGACCTGGCCCGCAATGACGACCTCACCGTCGAGGAACTGGTCGGCATGGCCTTCCTCCTGCTGCTGGCGGGCCACGAGACCACCGCCAACATGCTGGCACTGGGCACCTTCGCGCTCTTGGAGCACCCCGACCTGTTCGCCGAACTGCGCGCCGACCCGGACCTGCTGCCCGGTGCCGTCGAGGAGTTCCTGCGCCACCTGGCCGTGGTCGACTTCCTCTACCGCTACGCCACGGAGGACATCGAACTCGGCGGCGAGACGATCCCGGAGGGTTCGACCGTCGTCCTCGCGCTGCTGGCCGCCAACCGCGACCCCCGGCGCTTCGACGACCCCGACGCCCTGGACCCGCACCGCAACGCCCGCGGCCACATGTCCTTCGGCCACGGCATCCACCAGTGCCTCGGCCAGCAGTTGGCCCGCATCGAGATGCGGGCGGGCTTCGGCGGGCTGCTGCGCCGCTTCCCGACCCTGCGGCTCGCCGTCCCGGCGGCCGAGGTGCGGCTCAGGACCGACATGAACATCTACGGCGTCCACGAGCTGCCGGTCACCTGGACGGACACCGCCCCCTGACCCACCACCGCTGTGGCCGAGAGCGGCATCGGTTGGCAAGGAACTGACTCCAACTGACCGATGTGGCCACCTGCCCGGGGTCACTAGCCTGATCACCTGGTGACGTCGGGAGGGGTGCGCGGTGTCGAAGGTCGTTCGCGGGTTGGTCGCGGTCCTGCTGCTGGTGGCAGCGCCGCTGGCGGTGCCGGGGGTGGGCGGTGCGTCGGCGGCGGCGTGGACGTTGAGCGCGGCGCAGCGGCAGGCGTACCTGTCGCACTACGCGCCCGTCATCTTCAAGCGCGGGGACGAGAGCAGCGGCCGTGAGGGCACCGACTGGCTGTCGAACTACGACTTCGACCGCGACGGGAACTTCTCGAACAACCGGGTGAACTGGCGCGAGGTCAACCGGTACACGCTGGCGGGCGCCCACCCCGACTGGCGCATCCGACCCACCCTCTACACAGCCCTGATCGAGTACACCAGCGGCGGCACCAAAGACCTTGTCCTGATCTACCACGTCTACAACGCGGCCGACAAGGACTTCAAGGACATCCACGACTGGGAGCGCGTCGAGATCGTGCTGCACGGCGTCACCGGAGACCCCGGTACCGGCGAAACCCCCGTGTACGCCACCATCACCGACCACAAGGACCACGTGATGCGCCGCGGCGTCAACTTCATGACCGCCCCGACCGGTAAGCACCTGATGCTGTGGCAGGCCGACGGCAGCGACCTGGACTCGGTGACGGTCAACCGCCACGGCCACGAACTGCGGTTCGTCACCGACTCCTGGGCCACCGTGGCGTCGCGGGTCGAAGGCACGGGCACGGCCGAGGTCGACATCAACAACGACAGCGACAAGAACGTCCACTACGTCTTCGTCCCGGAGCGCTCCACCGGCGCGGTGGCGGCGCTGCGGGCGGGCGCGGTGACCCCGGCGACCGCTCACGACCTCGCCAGCAAGGTCGACGACGACACGGAGGTCCCCTGGCGGGCCACCAAGCGGGTGACCTACGAGTTGCAGGACCTCGCCGACATCGTCCCCACCCACTGGCAGCACGCGGCCTGGGCCACCCACTGGCTCAGCGACGAGTCCAGCGACGTCCTGCTGGAGTCCCCGGTGACCTCGGAGTCCGGCGCGGCCGAGGTCACCGCCGGGCTCCAGCGCTTCTACACCGCCTCCCGCGACTCCGGCCAGTCCGACCTGACCGACGGCCGCGAGGGCATCCTGTCGAAGAGCTGGTTCTACGGCGCCTACTCCGGTGAGGAGAACGCCGACACCATCTCCGGTTCCGACGACTTCGGCGGCTACCAGGGCTTCGGTCTCGACAGCCAGGGCCGCAGCCGCGGTGCGGCCAGCGGCGACCCCGCCTCGCACGGCGCGTACTGGCGCCAGCACGACTTCTTCGTGCACACCGGGGTCGTCGACACCGCCGAGAGGCGGGAAGCGGGGACCTGGCTGACCGGGCAGTGGTACACCGCCGCGAACGGCGGCTTCGACGGCCGCTGGGTGCAGCTCTTCGACGACCGGCCGTGACAGCGCGGTGGGCGCCGACCCGGACCCGGGTCGGCGCCCACCGCCGGGTCAGCCCACCGGCAGCAGGTGCCGAATCCGGTCGTCGCCGAGGGACAGCAGCAGCGTGGGCAGCCGCGGCCCGCGCTCGGAGTCGACCAGCAGCAACTGGTACATGAGCTTGAAGAAGTCCTTCTGCGCCTGCTTGACCCCGTCGGTGGGCGCGTCGTCGAGTTGCAGGCCCGCGGCCAGCTTCGGCACGCCGTAGACGACCCGGGTCAGGCCGTCGAGGCTCCAGTCGTCGGTCATGTGCTCCAGCAGCAGCCGCAGGTGCTCGCGGTCGGCCCCGCCCAGCGCGGCCAGCGCCTCGGTGGCGGGCTCGGTGCGCACCCGCGTGCGCTCGTCGGCCGGGACGTGCTCCTCCAGCCAGTTCGCGGCCAGTGCCAGCCGGGGCTGCACGGCGGCCGGGGTCAGCTCCGGGTCCACGTCGTGCAGGATGCGGGTGAGCTGCCGCTCGTCGCCCGCGGTGATGTCCTGCGCGGCGGAGATCAACCGGAAGGACACCGTGCGCTGCGGCCGGGGCAGCTTCCCGAGGCTGGTCTCGGTCGCCCGGTCCAGCACGGACACCTCCCAGGCGTCCGCCTTGCCCTCGGCGACGCGGGTGCCCAGGCGGTCCCACTCGTCGTAGAGGCGCACGACCTCCGCCCCGAAGTCCACGGTGAACGCCTGCTCCGGCTTGCGGCGGGTGTAGAGCCAGCGCATGACCGGCGCCTCCAGCACGCGCAGGCCGTCGGCCGCCGTCGGCACCCCGCCGCGCGACCCGGACATCTTGGCCGCGCCCTTGATCCCGACGAACGAGTACCCCTGGTACACCGGGGGTTCAGCGTCGAACACCCGGCGCACCAGGTCCGAGCCCACGGTGAACGAGGAACCGGGGGAGGAGTGGTCCACCCCGCCGCCCTCGAAGACCACGCCCTCGTAGGCCCAGCGCATCGGCCAGTCGACCTTCCACACCAGCTTGCCGTGGTTGGCCTCGCGCAGCCGCACCGTGCCGCCGTGCCCGCAGGACCGGCACCGGTAGTCGACGGTCGCGGCGTCGCGGTCGTACCCGGTCACCACCGTCTCGTCCCGACCGCACTCGTGGCAGTACGGGCGGTAGGGGAAGTACTCCTCTTCGGACGGTGGCGTGTCGCCGCCCTTGGTGCGGTACCGCGACAGCAGCTCGTCGATGACCGCGCGGTTGTCCATCGCGTGCAGGATCTGCTCGGTGTAGGCACCGGACCTGTACATCTGCGTCTGGCTGATCTCGCGCAGCTCCACGCCCAGTTGCGCGAGCGCGGCGCGGAACGGCGCCTTGAACCGCTCGGCCCAGCTCTCGTACTCGCCCCACGGGTCCGGCACCGCCGACAGCGGGCGCCCGATGTGCTCGGCGAAGTCGGCGGGCAGGTCGGCGGGCACGCGCCGCAACCGGTCGTAGTCGTCCCAGGACAGGATGTGCACCCAGTCCCGCCCCCGGCGGCGCACCTCGTCGGCGACCAGGTGCGGGACCATGATCTCGCGCAGGTTCCCCAGGTGGATCGGCCCCGAGGGGCTGATCCCCGAGGCGGACACGATGGGTTTGCCCGGCGCCCGCCGGTCGGCCTCCGCGATCACCCGGTCGGTGATCCGCGCAACCCAGTCCTGCCCGTCTTTCCCTGCCACCGATTCCTCCGCTGTTCTCGCACTTCGCGCCCGCCAGCGTATCGGCAGCCCGATGTCCGTCCGCGACCGCCCGCGCGACCGCCCCGGGCGGTGAAACGGGTCGTGCGGGCACCTCGGCGGCGGCTACCGTTGCGCGCCATGAACCTCGACGGGGCCACCGCTGAGCGGGTCCGGCGCATCCTGGGGTCCCCGGTCGTGCGGGCGCGGGCGGTGACCGACCGCGGCTACGCGCCGAACCAGCGGTGGGTCGTGCGGACCGGCGCGGGCCGCTCGGCGTTCGTCAAGGTGGCGCGGGCGCCGCTGACCGCGTCCTGGCTGCGGGCCGAGCACGCGGTCTACAGCGGGCTCAGCGCCGCCTTCCTCCCCGAACTCCTGGGGTGGGACGACGACGGCGCCGAACCCCTGCTCGTGCTCGAAGACCTCACCGACGCCACCTGGCCCCCACCGTGGACCCGGGACTCGGTCGACGCGGTCCTGCGGACCCTGGACGAGGTGCACGCGACCCCGCTCGACCTGCCGGTGATCGGCACGGACCACCACGCCGCGGCCGGTTGGCCCGTGGTCGCCGAGGACCCCGGGCCCTTCCTGTCCCTGGGCCTGTGCTCCCCGGCCTGGCTCGACCGCGCGCTGCCGGTCCTGCTGGAGGCGGCCACCCCGGAAGCGCTCACCGGGACCGCCACCCTGCACCTCGACGTCCGCAGCGACAACCTGTGCCTGCGCGGCGGCGCGGCCGTCCTGTTCGACTGGAACCACGCCGCCCTGGGCAACCCGCAGCTCGACGTCGCCTTCTGGCTGCCGAGCCTGCACGCGGAGGGCGGCCCGCGCCCCGAGGACGTCCTCGACCTCGACCCGGCGATGGCCGCACTGGTGGCGGGCCTGTTCGCCGCCCGCGCCGGGTTGCCGCCCATCCCGACGGCCCCGCGCGTGCGCGTGGTCCAGCGCGCGCAGTTGGGCACCGCCATGCCCTGGGTCGTCCGGGTGCTGGACCTGCCGCCGCCGGACGGCGACCCGGTCTGACCGCGCTACGCGGAGCGGGGGGTGGCCAGGGTGATCGGGTCCGGTGGGGCGAACAGGTCGTCGAAGACCCGGACCCGGTCGAAGGCCATGGCGTGCTCGCGGGCGCGGACCTCCATGGCCGCGCGCTCCCCGGGCGAGAGCTCCAGCACCACCCGGTCGATCGCCGCGGCGATGCCCGCGACGTCGCCCGCCGCCACGGTGATCGCCGTGTCGCCCACCGCCTCGCCGGTCCCGCCGGTCGTGGTGGTGATCACCGGGCCGCCGCCCGCCAGCATCTTCTCCGTCAGGGCGATGCCGAAGGTCTCGACGAACTCGGGCTCCGGCTTGGTCGGCAGCGCGTAGGCCGCGCAGCCGCGCATGAGCAGCGGCTTCTCCTCGTCGTCCACGTCGTCGAGGTGCACGATCCGGTCGTCGTCCCCGGTCAGGGCGCGGACCTGGTCGCGGGCCGGGCCGTTGCCCGCGACGACGAGCTTGACCTTCGACCGCGCCTTCGACCGGGCGAACGCGGTGACCAGGTCGTGGATGCCCTTGGCGCGCGCCACCCGGGACAGGAACAGCACGTAGCCGTCGCGCTCCAGGCCCCGCCGGTGCAGTGCCGCGTCCACCGCGGCCGGGTCCAGGTCCAGGTAGGCCGAGGTGTCGATCGGCGGGTAGCTGACCGCGACCCGCCGCGCGCACTCCTCGGCGAAGCGGGTGCCGCAGTGGGCGTCCACGTCCCGCGCCGAGGCGATGATCTCCTGGCGGGTGTACTCCGAGACCGCCAGCACCCGGTCGTTGGCCAGGAAGGTGGTGAACAGGACCACCGCCGCGCCGAAGCGGCCCTCGCGCAGGCAGGAGCGGATCACGTTGGTGACGTCCGACCCCACCGCCTTGGCCATGGTGCGCACGTCGGGGGCGTAGCCCGCCGCCCGCGCCGCGGCGACGGCGTCGCCGACGACCACGTCGTGCGGGGCCAGGTACATCGACAGGCACGTGGTCGGGACCGGCTCGGCGAGCAGTTCGACCAGGCGCCCGGTCAGCCCGGCCACGTACCGGCCGTCCGGCACCCGGTAGTCGCCGACCGGTTCCGGCCGCTCCACCGTGATGCCGTCGCCGTAGGGGGTGATGCGGTCGAGCGGTTTCAGCGGCAGGCCCGCCGCCTGCAACGCCGGTATCGGCCAGGTGAGCAGGCGGACGTCGTCGAAGCCCCTGGTGCGGGCGACCTCGGCGAGGTTGCGCGCCTCACCGGAGTGCCCGCAGATCACCGGGTCGGCCCGGACGACGATGACGAGGCGGCGGTTCGGTCGTGTCATGGGTGTGCTCCCGTCCCGAACGGGTCCGACGACGACGGCGGGCGGACCCGGTGCCCCCACCCCGAGGGCTCGGGGCCCAGCTCCAGGTGCAGCGTGCCGCCCGCGTGCAGGTCGGACCCGCTGATGTGCGCGGCGTCCAGCGGCTTGCCGTTGAGCCGGGCCGACCGCACGTACTGCGGCGGCGGCGCCTGCTCCAGCCCGTCGGAGCTGATCGGCGCCTCGCGGTGGCCGCTGGTCTCGACGACGAATTCCCCGCGGCCGGTGTGGACGGTGGCGCGCTCGAACGCGGGTGCGTTGACCAGGAACAGGTTCTGCCCGGCGACCGGGAACAGCCCGAGCGAGGCCCACACGTACCAGGAGCTGAGCCCACCGGAGTCGTCGTTGCCCGGCAGCCCACCGGGGCCGGTGCCGAACTGCCAGGTCAGCGCCGCGTGCACCACCTCGGCGGTGCGGTCCGGCCTGCCCGCGTAGTGGTAGGACCACGGCGCTTCCATGTCCGGCTCGTTGTTCAGGCCCTCGAACCGGTTCAGCGCGTACCCCGCCGCCATCACCACCTGGTCCGGGCGCTTCCCCGGCTGCACCACCCGGGGCGCGCCGCGGCCGAAGAACTGGTCGAGCATGGTCACGAACGCGTCGTCGCCCCCGGCCACGGCGATCCGGCCCGCCATGTCGTGCAGGATGCGGAACGAGTAGTTCCACTTGCCGCCCTCGTAGAACGACGAGTCGCGCAGCAGGCCGGTGGCCGGGTCGAACGCGTTGGTCCACAGCCGGGCGCGGGCGTCGAGGTCGTCGGCGAGCCCGCTGTCGTTGAGCGCCCTGGCCACCCCGGAGGTGCAGTGGTAGGCGTAGGCGAGGTCGAGGGTGTGCGAGATCGGGTGCACCACGCCGTGTTCGTAGAAGTCCTCGCCGTACATCCGGCGCAGGTCGCCCTCCATGTGCACCAGCGCCCAGTTCCAGTCCAGGTCGCCGAGGCCCAGGGCGTGCGCGTCGGCCAGCGCGGTGTGCGCCAGCGCGCTCGCCTGCCGGAAGAACCGGTCGGCGCCGCGGGCCATCCGGTAGCCGATGGGGAAGTTGCCCTCCTCCTCGCACACCCGGATCAGCGACTCCAGCAGGTCCCCGGCCCGGCCGGGGCAGATCGCGGCGAGCAGCGGCAACTGGGTCTTGTAGATGTCCCACATGGTGCACACGTCGAAGGCGAACGGCCCGGCCGTCGGCCAGAACGGGCTCTCGTCGTCGGCGAAGCACGGTTTGATCAGCGAGTGGTACAGCGAGGTGGCGAACACCCGCCGCCGCGCCGGCGACCCGCCCTCGACCTCGACCCGGCCGACGTGGTCGCGCCAGCGGGCCCTGGTCTGCGCGCGGACGCCGTCGAACGCCGACACCGCCCCGCCGCACTCCCGGTGCAGGTTGTCCCTGGCCTGTTCGCAGCCGCGCAGCGAGAACCCGATGCGCACCTCCACGCTCTGCCCGGCGCGGGTGGGCCCCATGAACAGCAGCCCGAACGGGCGCAGCGTGGTGTGCCGGATGCGGTCGAAGTCCAGCCGCGTGCCGCCCTCGATCAGCCTGCGGTCGTGCCAGAGCATCTGCCGCCACCCCGGGCTGTCGACCTCCACGTGCACCGACAGCGGCACCCCCTCGACCACGACGGTGCCCCGGGCGCGGCCGTTGCCGGTGCTCTCCACGTGCGCCCGCAGCGGCACCGTCCGGCCGTGGTCGATCGCCAGCCCGCCGCAGGACAGGTCGACGACGACCCGGGCGCTGCGGTGCTCGGGGAAGGTGTACCGGTGCACGGCGACCTTCTCGCCGACGGTGATCTCCGAGCGGATGCCGGTGTCGAGGGTCGCCGCGTAGTACCCGGCCTCGGCGGTCTCGTCGTGCAGCGGCCACGCCTGCCCGAGGGTGTCCAGCGGCTGCACCATCGGGGTGACGCGCACGTAGTTGTAGTACTTGCGGATCGCCCCGGTGCCGGACTGCTGGAAGTGGGTGAACCCGGAGGCCTGCACCCGGTCGAACATCGGCTCGGGCACGCCCTCGGTGTTCTTGGTGTAGAGCCCGTACCCGGTGGGGTAGGCGCCGGAGTAGGCGCAGGCCGACACCATGCCGAGCGGGGAGGTGGCCCCGGGGTGGGTGTTGCCCACCTGCGGTTTCGGCCACCACCAGGTGGCCGCCAGCCCCTGCGCCGCGGGCAGGGAGGTGGCGGCGGTACCGATGAAGGGATCGATGTCGTCGAGGATGGCGAAACCCTAGGACAGGCGCTTCGCCCGGGTGGTTTCGACGATGTGAACTCCAGCCACCACCGCGGTGGGAACGGCTTCGTCCCCACCGCGTTCACCCGGGGATCAGGCCGGCGGGACCGATCCGAGGTAGACGGTGGCCGTGGCGTCGCGCTGCTGCAACGGGTTGTCGAAGGTGACGACCTCGGCGGCGGCGTCGACGAACACCCCGGAGAGGACCTCGGTGAACTCCGCGTCCGGCGGGTCGTTGGACCACAGGGCGAACACGCCGCCGGGGTGCAGCATCGAGGTGAGGTGCCGCAGCCCGGCCGGGGTGTAGAACACCGCGTTGTCCGGGTGCAACAGGTGCCTGGGGGAGTGGTCGATGTCCACGACCACCGCGTGGAAGCGCCTGCCCGGCTCGGCCGGGTCGAGGCCGTCGGCGGAGCGGGCCATGGTGAAGAAGTCGCCGTGCGCGAACCGGCAGCGCGGGTCGGCGGTCAGTTCGGCGCCCGCGGGGATCAGGCCCCGCTCGTGCCACTCGATCACCTCGGCCAGCGCGTCCACGACGACCAGCGAGCGGACCGCGGTGCTCTCCAGGACGGTGCGCGCGGTGAAGCCGAGCCCCAGCCCGCCGACCACCACGTCGAGCCCGGTGCCGTCGAGCCTGCCGAGGGCCAACCGGCCGAGCGCGACCTCGGAGGCGGTGAACATGCTCGACATCAGGAACTCGTCGCCGAGCTTGATCTCGTGGACCTGCCGACCGGACACCGGGTCGAGCCTGCGGCGCAGGACGAGTTCGCCCAGGGGTGTCGGCCGCCAGTCGAGTTCCTCGAAGCGGGCGGTCACCAGGTCGGCTCGGCGGGTGTGCGCATCGAGCCAGCATAGACAGCGACCGGTGGGTGACCGGTCTTCGGTCGGGGATGGACCCGCGCGCCCGATCGAGATAATGTAATTATGCAGATTAATCCATTAGGCGGAACGTGAGGTCCCATGAGGAACAAGGTGCTCGCCGCGACCGCGGTGGCCACGGCGCTGGCCGCGCTGCTCGCCGCACCGAGCGCGCAGGCCACCCCGGTCACCGCGGTGGCGGCCCCGTTCCCGCTGCCGCAGGGCGTGGCAGGCGGGGTCGCGGCCTTCGTCAGCGACAACGGGCGCACCGTCGCGGGCCACCTGCGAACCGAACCGGGGGAGTCGGTGCTGTGGCGCGGCGGCAGGCTGATCCGGCTCGGCGCCGACGCGAACGTGCGCGCGATGAACGGCGCGGGGTGGTCCACCGGCAACGTGGCCGACCGGGCCGTGCTCTTCTCACCCACCGGGGCGGCGACCCCGATCGCGGCGCCCGAGCCGGTCGTCAGCAGCCAGGGCCTGGCGGTCAACCGCAGGCGCGAGGTGCTGCTCGGCTGGGCCGCGGTCGGCCAACCGGGGAAGTTCGCCGTCGCCAAGCGCAACGGCTCACTCGTGCGGCTCACCCCGCCCCCGGGTCCGGTGCCCGGATCGGTCAGCATCTCCCCGGAATTCCTCAACGACAGGGGAGAGGTGGCGGGCACCGCCAACGTCTTCACCGGGACCGAGACCGTCCAGTTCCCGTTCTCCTGCCGGGCCGACGGGATCTGCGCGGAGCTGCCCGAGCCGACCGGCCTGCCCGAGGGCGACGGCGAGTTCAGGCTGACCGTCGAGGGGATGAACAACTCCGGCGAGGTCGTGGGTTCGGGCAGCGTGCTCGTGGCCGGCGGCTCCTTCGGCGCACTCGGCGTCCGCTGGACCAACGGTGTGCCGACCGTGCTGCGCGCCCCCGAGGGCGACCTGCAGGCGTTCATCAGCACGGGCCCCAAGACCATCAACGACCGCGGTGACGTCGTCGGCACCAGCCGCACCGGCCAGGGCGCCGCCCGCGCCACCCTGTGGCGGCGCGGCGCCCCCGCATCGCTCCTGACGACGCCCGAGGGGGTCGGCACGTCGGCGTACCTGGTGGCGGACAACGGCGACGTGCTCGGCACGTCCGGCTACAACGCGCTCACCCTGTGGACCCGCGGCACGGCCATCCCGCTGCCCCCGGTCGACGGGCTGCCGAACGCCGTCCCCGGCGACCTCAGCGAGAACCGGGTCGTGGTCGGCCATTCCTGGGGCTTCACGCCCTCCGGCTACACCACCGAACCCACGCGGTGGCAGGTCGGGTGATCACCGCTCCCCGTTGCCCGCCCGACCCGGTCGGGCAATGGGGGCCCGGCCCGGCGCGCCAGCCCGGTAATTCGCCACTCGTCCGAGTGAAACCCACGGCGAAACGCCCCCTCGTGGTCACCGGCCCCGGAGGTGATCCGGTAGGCAGGCGCGATGTCTACCACCGCCTGCGTCCGAGCGACCGACCACGAATTGGAGTACCGCGGCTTCCGGTTCGTGGCCCGCACCGCCACCACGGGTGCCTCCGCCACCGAACCACTCGTCATCATCGGCGGTTCCTCCCAGTACCGGCACTCCTGGATGCGCTACGAGCGGCAGTTGCTGGAGCACACCAGCATGGTGACCCTGGACCTCCCCGGTTACGGGGATTCCGACCACCTGCCCGCCGAGCACGGCCCGGACTTCCTGGTCGGGGCCGTCCACCACACCATCGGCGCGCTGTCGCTGGGGCCGGTGAACCTCTTCGGGGGCTGCTTCGGCTCCCCGATCGCCCTGCGGCTGGCCCACGACCACCCCCGGGCCGTGCGCCGCCTGATGCTGACCGCGCTCACCGCGGAGTTGACCCCCGAGGCCGTGGCCCGCGTCCACCACTGGAGCCGGATGTGGGACGCCGGTCAGTTCGGGGAACTCGCCGACGCCATGGTGGGGGAGTTCATGTCCCCGGCGCACCTGCCCGTGAAGCGGCGCCGGATCGTGGAACGGCACATGCGCCACACGATGGCGACCCGCGACCAGCGCGCCCTCGCCCAGGACTTCACCCACCGCGAGCGCCTCCTCGCCCACTCCTGGCACCTGACCCACCCCACCGTCACCGCGCCCGCCCTCCTCATCGCGGGCGAGCACGACACCTTCACCCCGCCCGCCAGGGGCCGCGAGGTCGCCCGCGCCATCGGCGGCCGCTTCACCACCGTCAAGGAAGCCGACCACCTCCTGCACCTCGAACGCGACACCGAACTGGCCGACCTGATGGTCCACTTCTTCACCGACCGGCCCCTGGATTCCCTCCCCTACCTCAACCCCGTCGAACACCCCGGCGCCGCTTCCGCGGTTCACCGTTCCTCGACCCGCACGGGCGGGTAGCGGCGGTCCCAGTGACCGGGGCGGTTCTTCGGGGAAGCGTGGTTGAAGTGGGCGAAGGCGTCCTCCACCAGGGTCTCGATGATGTGCCGCTGGGGGAGGCGGTCGAGGTAGCGCAGGCCCGGGGCCTCGATGTGGCTGCCCAGGACGGCTCCGGCGATGGCGCTGACGAGGGGGCGGTTGCCCTCGTGCTGGATGGCGCGGCGGTAGGTCCACTCGGGGAGGTGTTCGTGGCCGGAGGCTGCCGCCAGCGCCAAGCGCAGGGTGGTCATGGCGTCGCGCGCTGAGGCCAGGCGCGCCGGGTGGGGCATGTCGGGGACACCGGAGCAGCGGTAGTCGGGGAGCCGCAGGTCGAGATCCCGGAGGTCGAGTTCTGGGAGGAGCAACCAGAGGCGGTTGTCCAACGGCTGCTTGCGCAGCATCTCGGCGAAGACCCGGGCCAGGTGGTGGGTGGCCTGCGCGTCCTCCGGGGCGGCCAGCGCCGGGACGGCGGTGAACAGCCCGCCCTCGGGGCGGGAGTGCGGACCGCCTTCGAGGAGCGCGAGCGGGAGGGCGGAGACGAGGCCCGCCGCGCCAGGGTCGACCAGCGCCGGGACGGGGCCGAGGACCCTCGGCAGCCAGCCGTCGTCGGCGGTGAGGCCCGCTCGGGCGGCAGCGGCGAGCCCGCCGGGGTTCGGGTGGTCGTGGGCGAGGCGGATGAGGCCGTCGGTCAGGGCGAGGAGGCGGCGGGTGTGGGGCCCGATGCGGAACTGGTCGGGTGCCGACCACCGGCCGCCGTTGTTGGCGCGGGCCGAGGCCTCGCCCAGCGCGAAGCCGAGGTAGGCGCCGAGCACCTTCGGATAGCTGTAGCGCCAACCGTAGTTGTGGTTCGGGTGGAACTTGCCGTAGGTGTCCAGCACGGGCAGGGGACGGCCGTCGTCGTCGTAGCCGGTGCGGAAGCCCTCGGCGGTGGGGTCGGCGGGCGGCGGGTGGTTGTTCTCCGACGCGGCCCGGCTCCACAGCCCGGCGCGGGCGATCGCCCGGACCTGGTCGTCGTGGAGCTCCCACCCGTTCTTGAACGCGGCCCCCACCGCGCCCTCCGGCCCGTGCTCCATCGGCTGCACGCCCAGCTCGGCCGCCAGCAGCCGCAGTTCCGCGGCGAGCTGCTCGCTCTGGTCGAACCGGGTGTGCTCCTCCCACACCGGGGCGAAGACCCGGGGGAAGTCCCGCAGCACCTCCGCCAGGTCCCCGGTGCGGAAGTGCTCCGTCCGCTGCGCCCCGCGCAGCGTGACCCGCGAGTCGGCCGAGACGTTCTGGGCGTAGGTGGACAGCGACACCTTGACCCACCTGGTGTCGCCGCCGTCCACGCCCATGGCCAGGGTGCTCGCGTAGACCACACCCCGGGCGGGCTGCGGGA
Organism: Actinokineospora spheciospongiae; assembly: GCF_003182415.1. Lineage (NCBI taxonomy): Bacteria > Bacillati > Actinomycetota > Actinomycetes > Pseudonocardiales > Pseudonocardiaceae > Actinokineospora > Actinokineospora spheciospongiae. Next base: position 643,088 of record NZ_QHCP01000004.1, read on the forward strand.
CGTACCCGTCAAGTTGCGTCAACGCCACCAGGAACTGCCGGTCGTCGAGCCAGTTCGCGTTGCGGAAGACCAGCACCCACTCCAGCGGTTCCCGCGGCCTGCGCATCCCCTTGCGCAGACCGCCGGGCCGGTACCCGCTGTTCGGGATCTGCTCGTCGGTCTCGGGGTCCCGCCAGCCCACGACGGCCTGCGGCGGCACGCCCAGGTACTGCAACCCGGACTCCTCGAACTCCGGGTCCAGCAGCTCCAGCAGGCGACGCTCACCGGGGACCGCCGCGGGCGTGCTGACCATGTCCGGCATCGGTGGCGCCTGCCGCAGTTGCCCGTCGGGCTCCCGCACGATCAACGCGGGTGCGGGGAAGAGCTCCGCCAGCGGGTTCGACCCGTCGATGTGGGTCAGCGAGTTGTACGGCACCGACCACCCCTCCGGGGTGCGCACCACCTTGTCCCGCTCCACCCCCAGGGTGTCGAGCCCGCTGACCCGCAGCCACTCCTCGACCCGCCGCACGGCCTCGTCGGCGTCGATCCGCCAGCCCCGCACGCTCACCGCTGCCCCCGCTTGCCCGTCACCACGTTCTTCGGCTCCTGCCCGGCGGCCCGCCTGCGCTCGTCGTCCTCCCACAACCCGTGCGTCCGCTGCCGCAACGAGGTCACCAACGCGCGTTCGGCCGGGTCGAGCCGCTTGCGGCCCTCGGACCGGGCGTTGGCGTAGATCGCCTCGATCGTGTCGTAGAGCGCGAACACCGGGCCCTCACCCGAGAGCTGCTGCCGGAGCTCCTCGCACTCCCACACGTACTGCTCGACGGGCACGGTCGTGATGTGGCTCGTCGTCGTCGCGCCCACGACCTCGAACACCAGGTCGTCGGCGGTGTCGAACCGGCCCGTGTCGCGGTTGAGCAGGTAGCCGTGCTCGACCCCGTCCTCTCCCCGTTCCACCCGGTACGGTGTCTGCCAGTAGCGGAAGTGGTCAACTGTCCCGGCCATCACGCCTCATCGCTTTCCGTGGTCCCGCCCGCCTCGGCGAACGCGGCGCCGAACAACTCCTGCTCGCGGCGCAGGATCGAGTCGACCAGGGCTTGCTCCCGCGCCGCCATGCGTGGCGCGACCCGGTCCTCCGGCGCTCGTTCCGCGTTCTCCGCCGCCGCCCGCTCGGCGGCCATCGCCCTGATGTCCCGGCGCACCTCGTAGAGGGCGTGCTCGTACCGCGCCACCTCGTCGATCTTGTACAGGTGCAGCCGCAGTTCTCCGACGTGCGCGGACCCGTCGGGCAAGGTCATGCGCACCGTCATCTGCAAGTCCCGGTAGCCGCTCACCTGGGGTTTGGCGAAGCGGTCGTCGAAGGTCACGATCTCGAAGGGGCTGCCGGGCCGGTCGACGATCGACAGCAGCGCCGCCAAGCCGCGGTAGGCGTCGGACATCGTGTGGAACCGCACCTTCGAGCCGACCAGGTCGGTCAGTTGAGCGGGCGTCCTGCCCGGCACCGAGGCCTTGTCCCACGCGCGGACGCGACTCTTCTCCGATCGACGCGAATGCGCCTCACCGCCTGCCGCCTCGGCCACCTCCGCGGCGAGCGAGTGCAGCAGTCGCTGCTTGTCCGCCCAGTTCGAGAACAGCGACTCCAGGTACTCGCGCCGGTAGTCGTCGTCGCCGTCGCGGCTGCTGTCGTACCCGCCCTGCTGCCGCTGGTCGACCGGGGTGTCGTTGGCGAAGCCGCGCGCATCGTCGGCGATCCGCACCTGCTCCGGCGTGCGCGAGGCAGGCCGCGGCGCGGCCGAGGGCTCGCCTGCCCGCGCCGCGCCGCCCCCGTCCTCGGTGCGGTCGAGGCAATCGGTGAGGATTCCGACCGCCTCGTGGTGGCTCAGCAGGTTGGCCAGGGCCTGCGGGCGCTGCAGGAACGAGGTCTCCAGGAACGGGGTGTTCCGCATCGACCGCAGCAACTCCGGGTGGCGCGGCAGCAGGACGGCGATGGCCTCGCCGACGTGCAGGCGAAGTGCCTCGCCGTTGGCGCGCACCGTGATCTTGGCCGAATCGTCGCGCAGGCTGGCCCGGTCGGCCAACCGCATCGCGGCCTCCACCTCCGGGCGGCGCAGGTACTGCCGCACCTCCTCGGCCGTCGGGAGCCCGCGCGGGTCCACCGCGGGCGTGCCCCGGTCGGCAGGGGTCCCGGCATCCGCCGACCCGTGCGGGCGATCCGCTCCGGGATCGGGCTCCGCGCCGCCGAACCCGCCCTCTCCGCGGTGCTGCCCGGGGGGTGTTCCGACGGCGCGCTCGCGATGCCTGCGGGACACCTCTTCGAGGTCGTAGGGCAGCAGTCGCACCCGGTGGGCGTTCGTGGGCAGGTGCAGCAGGGTGTTGGACTGCCCGTCCACGAACGCGACGCCGTGCCGGGTGTGCACCACGTCGGCGACGTGCTTGTGGGTGGTCCCGCCGGGACCGACGAACTCGACCGCGACCACCGCGCGCGAGCCGGTCGCCCGCCCGCGCATTTCCCGGATGACGCTGTCGAAGTCCCGGTGCTCCTGCCACGAGCCGCCGAGCCGGTCCTGCACGTACTCCAGCGTTCCGTGCGAGTCGAGGTGCTCGGGCCGCACCGGGCCCGCCTCCGCCTCGATGCCCGCGTGCCGCAGCGCCGAAGCCGTGGCGACCCTCGTGCAGTTGGTGCGGAATCCGTTCTCGTGGGCGAGTGGGTGGCGGAACCCCGGGTTCACCACCGCGATCTTCGGGTGCTCCGCGGCCAGGTACCGCCCCGCGTCGAACGGGTGCGCGGTTCCGGCGTGGATCGCGGCCTCGAACGGCGGCCGGGTGGCGCGGGACAGCCGTCCCCACTGTTGCGAGGAGCTGAGGCGGGGGTCCACGGGCTGCGTGAGGTCCGCCATCCGCCCGCTGCTCATGAGCCGCCGCGGGTTCGCAGGCGGCGGGTGCTCGTTGGACCGGGGCCGGTGCTCATCGGGCAGTCGGACGGTCTGGGCGTGGTCAGACCTGCGCAGGGGCGCGGGTTGCCCGCCGGGGCGTGCCTGCGGCGCGGCGGTGTGCGCGTTGTCGGGCCGGTTCGCCTCGGGCGCTGCTGTGCGGTGCCCCGGCGCGACCTCATCGCGGTGCCGTGGCCCGGTCGGGGGGTCCTCCGACCGCGGTGCGTCGGTTGCCCCTGTGCGTTGCCGTGGTGCGCCTTGCCCCGGATGCGCCGAGTCGGGTGCCCCCGTGCGCTGCGGTGCGCCTTGCCCGTGGTCGAGACGCTCCGGGTCCGGTGAACCTTCGCGCTGCGAAGGGTTTCGGCTGTGGTCGGACCCCGGTGAGTCGGGTGCTGTTCCACTCCGGTGTGGAGCACCCTGCGCGTCGTCGGGCCGGGGCGGTGCGGGCGCCTCGGCGCGGTGCGCCGGGATTCGGCCGTCGACGCGGTCCCGGGGTGTGCTCTGCGCTTGGTCTGCCCGGGTCGAGGTCGGCGCCTCGGCGCGGTCGGGTGTGTGGGCGGTGTCCGGCTGGTGCGGTGCCGTGGTCGCTCCGGGTCGCCGCGCTGCCGATTCCCGGGCGTTGCCGTCGGGCTGGGTGCGGTGCTCCGACCGGGCCTCGCCCTGGCGGTCGGCGCGCCTCGCACCCGAGGCCTCGTCCGACCCCGCGTCCCTGCTCGACGCCGGGCCGTCCCCGTCGAGGCGGTTCCGCAGCGACTCGCCGGGGGACCTGTTCGGGCGGGGTGCGTCCCCGTCGGGCGTCGAGGCCTCGGCGCCGTCGCCGCCGAGGGCGTCGAAGATGGGGGAGTTGCCGCCGCCTGCCGCGGCCTTCGCGGCCTCGGCCTCGCGGCGGGTCCTCTCGGCCGCGTTGATCCCACGACGCCGGTTGAGCTCGGCCTCGGCCTCCCTCGGGCCGAGGTGCTCCGGGTCGCCCGCGACGACCTCCTTGACGTGGATGATCGTCTTTTCCCGGAGCGCGCCGTCCGCGCCGAGGACCTCGCGGGTCTCCTTGGAGACGGTGTGCCACTGGCTGCCGGGCTTGGTGATGCCCTCGCGCTCGCCGTCCTTGAGCGACAGCGCCTGGATGTCGCGGGCCGTCTTGCCCTCGATGTGGATTTCGACGTCGTCGCCGAAGCCGCTCTTGTCGTCCGGGTGTTCCTTGATCGTCGCGCTCACCAGCGCGGGCTCGACCGTGGTCTTGCCGACCTCGTACTGGGAGGCGATCCACCGCGCCCCCGCCGCGCCCCGCGACGTCGTGATGCCGCGGACCATGCTCAGTCGCCGGGCGGGCAGCTCGTTGATCGCCGACACGATCGCCCGGTTGGCGTCGACCATGCTCTCGAACGCCCGCGAATCGCGCCCCGGGCCGACGCGCATGGCCGAGTTGACGTTGTCGAACACGTCGTGCTCGGTGTAGGTGTGCAGGGCGATCGCCCCCGCGTCGGACAAGCGGGCCAGCTCGGGCGCGGCGTCACGCAACCGCAGGGCTTCGCTGGTCAGCGCATCGAGGCGGTCGGTCTTGTGCTCCGGCCCGAGGACCAGCCGGGCGAAGGAGGCGTTCTGCTCGCGCCCGGCCCGGTAGTCGGGGTCGTACAGGTACCCGTCGCTGATGTCGGGCGGTTCCGTCGACGGCTCCAAGGCGTCGGTGATGCTGCTCTGAACAGGTGTGGGCGTGTCCTGCTCGGTGTCGACCGGCTCGTCCCCGGCCGGGCTGCCACCGCCCGACGCGGTGTCGTTCGGCTTGTCCTCGTCGGACGTGCTGGTCTCGAACGCGTGGTCCGGCTTCGGGTCGGCGCGCTTCGGCACCGGGCTCGCGGCATCCGCCTCAGACCTCGTCGGCCGCGCGGGTGTCCTGTCGACCGGTCGGGCTGCGCCGGGCTCCGGGGCCCGGGGCCCGTCCGGAGCCTGGGGCCGCCACCGATCACCCTCCGGGGGCGTGTGCTGCTCCGGCGGTGCTTGTGCGGGGTGCGGAGCAGGTGCCTGCGGGGTACGCCCGTCCGGCGGGCGCTGTCCGGCCTCGGAGTGGCGTGGCGGGAACTGCCGGTCGGGCGGCGGACCCGGCACCCGGTCCGGCTGGGAACCCCGCGGCGGCCTGTCGCCGCGGGTGCCCCCGGGCGGCTGGACGCCGGACGGCTGCTGGTGCGGGCTGGGCCTGCTGCCGGTGTGGTTCGGTCCCCACCCGCCCGCGGGTCCCTGCCGGTACGGCCCCGGCTGATCCGGGGCGTTCCGGCGGGGCGGGTGGCCGCCGTGCCTGCCCGTCCGGTTCGGACCGCCTCGCTGGAACGGCGCCCCTTGCCCGTGCTGCTCGCCCTGCTGGTGCTGCCCACCCGGGTGCTGCGGACCCGGGTGTTGCGGACCACCCTGCTGGTGGGGAGCGCCCTGCGGTCCAGGCCCAAGCGGTACGAAGCCTGCCCGCGGACCAGGCGGCATCGGGGGTTGATCGCCGTGGGGGCGCGGTCCGCGTCCGCGCGGTGCGGTTCCGGGAGGCGGGCCCTCCGGGCGTGGTCCGTGGAAGTTGTCCGGTGACGACGGGGGCAGCGGCCTCCGCTGCGGTACACCGCCACCCTGCCAGGAGCCGCCCCGCTGGGGCGGTCTGCCGCCACCCCACGGGGGGTGGCCGCCACCCGGAGGAGTTCCGCCCACCGGTTGTTGGCCGAACCCGGGTCCACCGCCGCCCTGCTGACCGCGCGTGGACCCCGACAGCGGGGGACCGCTGTCGGGGGCGAGGCCGCTCGGCATCGCACCGAAGCCGCCGGTGGCCGTGCCCGGTGTGGTGGACCCCGCCGATTTGGTGGAGCCGCCGCGGCTCTCGCCGGGCGCACCGGGGCCGCTGCCTCCGGCGAACCCCCCACCGGAGGACTGGCCGTGGTCGTGCGCACGCGGGCTGTCCGCGCGGTGCCCCGAGTCCGCGGTGGGCGGGCTGCTGTGACCGGTGGAACCGGGGTGGCCGTGGGAGGGCCCGCCGCCGGGCACCTGCGGAATGCTCTGCGGGGGGCCGCCGTGCCCTGCCGAGCCCGAGGTGCCGGGAGTTCCACCGCCGGGGTGCGAGGTGGGGGAGTTCGGGTGGCCGGAGTTGCCACCGCCGGTGTGCGGAGCGCTCTGGGACGAGTTGCCTGCCGCGTGCGGTGCACCGGTGTCGGTGCCGTGCGCGGCGCCCCCGGTGCCGGTGTGGCGGCTGTTGTGCGCCTGCGACGAGCCGCCGTCGAGGCTGTGCCCGGGATTCCCCCCGCCGGAGTGCGTTGACGACGCTGGGTTGTCGGGTGTTCGAGCGGCGCCTGCCTTGTGATCGCCGCCTGCGGGCTGTGCCGGGGCTGAGCTGTTGTGGACCTGCGAGGACCCGCTGTGGCCACGGGGCTCTGCGCTGCCCGGAACCGGGTGGCTCGTGCTCGGGGAGCCGCCGCTCTGGCTGTGCGAGGCGGGGACCTGCCCGCCGCCTTGCGCAGGTCCGAGCGGACCGCCCCCGGGACCCCGGGACGGGCTCGACGTCGGGCCGTGCGGGTTCCCCCCGGTCGCGGGCTGGGCGGGGCGTGCGCCGCCGTCGCCCAGCGAGTGGCTGCCCGTCGGGGTGTCGGGACCGGATGGGGAAGGGGCAGGGGAGTGCGGCGGTGTGCGCGGTCCGGTCGACGGGTCTGCCGCGGGTGGGGCGGACGCTGCTTCCGTGCTGGTGTGCGCCGCGCCCACCACCGGCCGCGGCACCGGGGTGACCTGCGAGCCCGCGGTCGCGGAACCGGCGTCCGCCGCGGGGTTCGACGACGGGGCCGTCGGGGTGGGGCCGTCCTTGACCCGGTCGACCCCCCGGTCGACGGCCCCGCTGGAGGCGCCGGTGAGGACGTCGCGGGCACTGAGTTCGTCGAGGTCGCCGGTGACCGCGGCCTGGGCGACGGTGGAGGTCACGCCCTCGGTCGCCCCCCGGGCCATGCCGCGCGCGGCGTCGTCGACGACGTGGCGGGCCACGCTGTCCGAGGCCCCGCGGGTGGCGTTCTTCGGCACGGCGTCGGAGGCCAGGCCGATCGCGCCGTCGACCGCCCCGCTGATCGCGGAGTCGGTGGTCTTGTCCCAGTCCCAGTCCTCGCGCTCGCCCGCGACCATCTGCAGGCCCTGGATGCCGACGTCGAGCGCGACGTTCTGGAGCACCTCGGCCAGGACCCGCTTGACGATCTCCTGGGCGACCTTCTTGAAGCCCTGCTGCACGAGCTTCTGCAGCAGTTGCCGGAACAGTTGCTGGACGACCACCCGGGTCGCCAGTTGCGCGGGGACGATGCCCGCCGTCGACGCGCCGAAGGTGCACCACGACGTCGCGAGCATGGTGGCGATGGAGATCGCCAGCACGACCAGCGAAGCGATGATCATGTACTTCGTGTACTCGACGTCCAGCGCGGTCGCGTCGGCCGAGTCGCCGAGCGCCTGGCACGCCTTCGCCAGCGCGGTGAAGTACGCGTCGTCGCCCTCGGCGAACTTCTTCCACAGGTTCTCGAAGTTGTGCGCGGCCTCGCCGGACCAGGACGCCAGCGCCTCCCGCGCGCCCCGATCCGCCGTCTCCGACACGCCGGGGACGCCCTGCGCGGCGGCGTGCCACGCGTCGCGCAGCCGCCGGAGCCCGTCCTCGTCGCCCTCCGGCCAACTCTCACCGACGACGATGGGCAGCAGCCATTTGACCTCGTCGGGGATCTCCATGCCCACGGCTCAGCCACCGCCCCCGAAACCCGCCGTGTTCGTCCCCTCTGTGTCCCGGTAGGACCTGGCTGTGTCGGCCAGTCCTCGGTGGACGTTGCGCAGACCCTCGACGACGGCGGCGAAGCCCTGTGCCGTGCCGTCGGCGCCGGGCACGTAGTCCTTCGCGAACTCCTGGCCGGACTCGTCATCGCCCCAGCACTCGCCCGCCGCACCGAGCGCGCCCTCCAGCGTCGCGGCGACACCCGCCAACCGTTCGGCGGCCGCGGCGAACCGCTCGGCCGCGCGCGCCGCGACATCCGGCTGGATGTCGATCTTCCCCCCGGGTGCGACCACGACTACCGCCGCCGCAGCCAGCTATCGGGAACGTCGTCGTCGGCGTCGCCCGGCGACTCGTGCGAGGACGGGGCGTCGGCCTGCGGGACTGGGATGCCTGCCATCAGCCCGCGCAGGGAGGGCGCGTCGTCGAACAGGTCGCTGAGGTCGGGCAGCCCGCCGCTCACCGGCGCCATCAGGTCCGACACCCGTTCGCGCACCTCCGCCGCACCCTGGCGGGCCAGTTGCAGCACGGCTCGCGCCAATGCCTCCGGTGTCGACCGGTCGAACGCCGACGGCGCGAACTCGAGCGCGCTGAGCGCCCCGGACGAATCCACGCTCGCCCGCACCAGACCGTCCTTCGACGTCAACGACGCGCTGGCGCGCAGCGCCGCGTCCTGGGCCTCGCGCAGCGCCTCGGTCTGCTGCCGGAAGGTGTCGAGCAGGCCGTCCACCTGCTCTTTCGCCGCAGCGTTGCGCGCACGCAACAGCTCCAGATCGTCGTCCGCCACCAGTCCCCCTGAAACGTCCCCAAGCCGAGCGGGGGCAACCCTACCGCGCGGCGTTCCCCCCTGTGACCGGTTGTCCACAGCCCGTCGACAACGAGGCCACCGAGAACCATCCGCCGGGTGACCGGCACCGCTGCCGATCGGCCTCGGTCCCGGACGCTGGTTCTCCGTCGGGGAACCCGGTCTCGGAGACAGGTCCTACCCCCGGGGTGGGGTGAGGACGGGGGTGCGGCGCAGTTCGGCCTTGGCCACCGAGCGCAGGTGCACCTCGTCGGGCCCGTCGAACAGGCGCATCGCCCGGTGCCAGCCGTACATCGCGGCCAGCGGCGTGACGTCGGTGACGCCCGCCCCACCGTGGATCTGGATGGCGCGGTCGACCACGGCGGTGACGGCGCGGGGCACGGCGACCTTGGCCATGGCCACCAGGTCGCGGGCGGCCTTGTTGCCCTGGGTGTCGATCACGTGGCAGGCGTGGTGGCACAGCAGCCGCGCCTGCTCGACCTCCAGCCGGGACTCGGCGAGCTGCTGGCGCACCACGCCCTGGTCGATGAGCGGCCCGCCGAACGCCACCCGGGTGCTCGCCCGCTCGACCACCATGGCCAGCGCCCGCTCGGCGGCACCGAGGGCGCGCATGCAGTGGTGGATGCGGCCGGGGCCGAGCCGGGCCTGCGCGGCGGCGAACCCGCCGCCCTCCTCGCCGACGATGTTGCCCACCGGCACGGCCGCGTCGGTGAACCGGACCTCGGCGTGGCCGTGCTGGTCGTGGTGGCCGAACACCGGCAGGTCCCGCACGACCTCGACCCCGGGGGTGTCGCGGGGCACGATGACCATCGACTGCTGCCGGTGCGCCTCGGCCGCCGGGTCGGTCTTGCCCATGACGATGAAGAAGGCGCAGCGGGGGTCCATCGCACCGCTGGTCCACCACTTGCGGCCGTTGACCACGTACCGGTCGCCGTCGCGCTCGATGCGGGTGGCGATGTTGGTGGCGTCGCTGCTGGCGACCTTGGGCTCGGTCATGGCGAACGCGGAGCGGATCTCGCCCGCCAGCAGGGGTTCCAACCAGTCGCGCCGCTGCTGCTCGGTGCCGAGCAGGTGCAGCAGTTCCATGTTGCCGGTGTCCGGGGCCGCGCAGTTGATCGCCTCGGGGCCGATGTCCAGGCTCCAGCCGGACAGCTCGGCGATCGGCGCGTACTCGAGCTGCGTCAGGCCCGACTCGGCCGGGAGGAACAGGTTCCACAGGCCCGCGGCCTTCGCCGCGCCCTTCAGCTCCTCGACCACCGGCGGCACCTCGTGCCCGTCCGGTCCGGCCGCCGCCCGGTGCGCGGCGTAGGCGGCCTCGGCGGGCAGGACCTGCTCCTGCATGAAGGCCACCATGCGGTCGTACAGCTCGCGGGCGCGGTCCGAGGGCGCGGGGAGCACGTACACCGACACGGGAAACCTCCTGAACAAACCGAGCGCTTGGTCGGTTCGACGCTAGGCGCGGTCCGGTTCGCTGTCAACGCGAGTGCCCGGTCCGGACGACGTCGAGGGCGAAGTCGACGTACTGGCGGGCGACCTCCTCCGGCGACGACGGCCCCTCCGGTGACCACCACCGCGGCAGCGCGGTGCACATCGTCACCACCGCGCGCGCGGCCTCGTGCGGCAGCGGGGTGCCCATCAGCCCGCGTCGGCAACCCTCGGCCACCTCGTCGTCGACCATGCGCTGCACCTCCTGCCGGGCCGCGGTGATCCGCGCCCGGCTCTCCCCACCCAGGCCGCGCATCTCGCCTGCGCCGATGAACCCCAGGTCGCGCCGGTGCGTGTGGAACAGCGCCAGGCACTCGACCAGCCGCGTGAACCGCTCCACCGGCCCGTCCCCCTCGGCCCGCGCCGCCCTGGCGCGGGCGAGCAGGTCCGCCGCCGCCAGGTCGAGCAGCGCCACCAGCAGGTCCTGCTTGCTCGCCCAGTGGTGGTAGACGCCGGGCACGGACAACCCGGCCCGCTGGGCGATGTCGCGCACGCCCGCACCGTGGTAGCCCAGCTCGACGAACGCCTCCAGCGCCCCCGCCAGCGGTGGGTCCAGTTCCAGCGGCGGGAAGTCGCGCCAGTCGCTTCCCCCGGGTCGCTCCGGGCTCTCCACCAGGTCTTCCGGTCGGGTGCGCAGCAGGGCCGCGGCGGCGGCGAGCCGGACCTCGGTGATCCCGGTGCGCCCGTTCTCCACGGCGCTCCAGGTGCCCGCGCTGACCGCCAGGGCGCCCGCGACCTCGCGCAGGGTCAGCCCCGCGGCCCGGCGGGCCTGCCGCAGCCGGGAACCCAGCGCGACCCGGTCCGCGTCGGCGGTGCCGCGCGCCGGGGTCGATCGAGCCAAGGCCGCCCTCCCGCACTCGCCGTCGCAGTGCGGGTGATCGTAACTGAGATCCCGTTCGACCAGAGCGTTCGCTCGGTCGGTTTCAGGTTCAGGCGCGGTCGGTGGACCACGCCGCCCAGAGGCGGGCGTAGCGGCCGCCCGCGGCCACCAGCGTGTCGTGGTGGCCCTGCTCGACCACCCGGCCGCGGTCGAGGACGAGCACCAGGTCCGCCGCCGCGGCCTGGCTGAGCCGGTGCGCCACGACGATGCCGGTGCGACCGCGCAACGCCTCCGCCGCCGCGGTCTCCAGGACCCGGGCACCGCTGCTGCCCGCCTCCGCGGTGGCCTCGTCCAGGATGGCCAGCGCCGGGTCGGCCAGCACCAGGCGGGCCAGGGCGACCTGCTGGGCCTGGACCACGGTCAGCTCGTGCCCGCCCGCGCCGACCCGGGTGTCGAGGCCGTCGGGCAGCGCCAGCGCCCAGTCCAGCGCCCCGACGGTGGCCAGCGCGCCCCGGACCGCGTCGGCGTCCGCCCCGGGCGCGGCCAGGGCCAGGTCCTCGGCCAGGGTGCCCGCGAAGGTGTGCACCTCCTGGGTCACCAGCACAACGGCCTTGCGCAGCGCGACGGGGTCCAGGTCGGCCAGGGCCACCCCGCCCAGGTGCACCGAACCCGCCGTCGGCCGGTGGATGCCCGCGATCAGCTTGGCCAGGGTGCTCTTGCCGCCCCCGCTCGCACCGACGAGGGCCACGGTGCTGCCCGCCGGGATGTCCAGGTCCACCCCGCGCAGCACCTCGTGGCCGGCGACGTACGCGTGCCGCAGTCCCACCGCCTTCACCGACCCGTCGGCCGGGACCGCGCCGGTGCCCGCGCCCTCTCGGGGGCGCTCGTCGATCACCCCGACCAGCCGGGCCAGGCTGGCCGTGGCCGACTGGAGGGTGTCGAGCAGGAACAGCACCGAGTTGACCGGCCCGAACAGGTTGGCGAAGTACAGCGCGGCGGCACTGGCCGCGCCGATGGTCACCAGCCGGGCGTCCACCAGCACGAACCCCATGCCCAGCACCGCGGCCAGCCCGAGGAGTTCGGCGCTGTTGAGCCTGCCGAAGAACCGGGTCTGCGTCCTGGTCACCTCGACGACCAGGCCGTTGGTGGTGTCCACCCGCCGCCCCACAGCGGCCACGTGGTCCTCGGCCAGCCGGAACGCGCGGACGGTCGCCGCACCGCCGAAGCTGTCGAGCAACTGCTGCTGCTCCCCGGCCGCGGCGACCCGCTGGGCGGCGTACAGCGGCCCGGACCGGCGCAGGTACCAGCGCGCGGTCGCCACCTGGATCGGCACCGCCACCAGCGCCGCCGCGGCGAACCGCCAGTCCAGCGCCAGCAACCCGAACAGCGTCAACCCGATCACCAGCGCCGACTGCACGAAGGTGGGGAAGGCCTGCCGCACCGCCTCGCTGACCGCCGCCACGTCCTCGGTGACCCGCGAGGTCAGGTCCCCCGACCCGCCCTCCTCGATCCGCTCCAGCGGGAGCGCGAGCACGCTGTCGACGAAGCCCTCCCGCAGCTCCGCCAGCACCCGCTCACCGAGCCGCGAGGCCAGCACCAACCCGCCGAACGCGAGTCCGCCCTGGCCGAGGGCGGCCAGCGCCAGCAGCACCACGCGACCGGTGATCGCCCCGGTGTTCCCGCTCGCGGCGAGGTCGACGACGCCGCCGAGCAGGGGAGCGGTGAGCAGGCTCAGGCCCGCCGCCCCGAGCAGCGCCACCGCGGCGAGGACCGCCTGCGTTCGGTGCGGTCGCAGCAGCGCCCACACCAGCTTCCGGGTGCGCTCCGGTGCGGCGATGGGCAGCGGCGCGTTGCCCGGGGGAGGGGTGCTCACGTCAGGACCGCCTCGCGGTAGCCGGGGTTCTGCGCCATCAGCCGGGCGTGGGTGCCGGTGGCCACCACCGAACCCCGGTCGACGAAGACGACGCGATCGACCTCGGCGAGCAGGGCCGGGCTGCTGGTCAGCAGGACGGTCGTCCGCCCCGCGCGCAGCTCGCGCAGCCCCGCGGCGATCCCCGCCTCGGTGACGGCGTCCACCGCTGTCGTCGGGTCGTGCAGCACCAGCACCGGCGGATCGGCCAGCAGCGCCCTGGCCAGCGCGACCCGCTGCCGCTGCCCACCCGAGAGCGACCGCCCCCGCTCGGTGACCGCGCTGGCGAGCCCGGCGGGCAGCGCCTCCGCCACCTGGTCCACCCGGGTGGCCGGGGCGACGCGGGCCAGGTCGGCGGTGGGGGAGGCCCGGACCGACAGGTTCTCCTCGACGCTGCCCTCGAACAGGTCGGCGTCGTGCGGGGACACCAGCACCGCCGCCCGCAGCGCCGCCGGGTCGAGCGAGCCGAAGCCCACCCCGTCGAGTCCGATGTGGCCGGACTCGGGGTCCGCCTCGCGGTTGAGGTAGCGCAGCAGCGCGGTCGCGGCGGCGGGATCGGTCACCACCACCCCGACCGACTCGCCCGCCGCGACCCGGATGTCCACACCGGACAACCCGGGGCCGCGCACCCCCGTCAGCACCAGTTCACCCGAGACCGGCCCGGTGACCTCGTCATCCCCGCCGGTCACCGCCGCGGGCGCGGCGAGCACACCGGCGATCCGCGCCGCCGAGGCCCGGCCCGCCGCCAGCGCGGCGGTGATCTCCCCGAACGTCCCCAGCGGCGCCAGCAGGAACTGCGCCAACCCCACCGCGGACACCAACTGGCCCACGGTGATCTCACCCGACGCCGCCAGCCGACCGCCGACCAGCGCCACCAGGGCCAGGAACAGCCCGTTGACCACGATGACCGCCCCGGAGTACCCCGCCTCCGCGCGAGTGGTGTGCAGGGTGGCGTCGAGCGATTCGCGGCTGGTGCGCCGGTACCGGGCCATCGCCGCGGCCTCCGCGCCGATCCCCTTCACCACCCGCACCCCGCGCACCAGGTCGGCGGCGACCCCGGCCGCCTGCGCTGCGCGTTCCTGCTGCGCGGCGCCGCGGCGCTCCAGCGGCGCGCTCAACAGCCGCACCACCAGCAGCAACGGCGGCGTGCCGAGCAGGATCAGCAGTCCCAGCGGCACCGAGAAGGCCAGCAGCGCCGCACCCGCCACGGTGATCCCCACCGCGGCGGCGATCCCGTGCGGCACCAGGAAGTTCACCGTCGCCGTCCGCCGCGCGTCGGCGGTCGCCACGCTGACCGCCTCCCCGGGGAGCAGGGCGCCCCCGCCGCGGGCGTCGAGTGCCCTGGCCGCCACCGCGAGCCGCAGCTCCCGGTCCGCCCGCACCCCGGCGAGCGTGCCGACCCGCATGCCGAACCGCCAGCACAGCGACAACCCGGCGAACGCCGCCGCCAGCAGCCCCAGCCACACCGGCAGCGCCCCCGCGTCCCCGGTGGCCACGGCGCGGTCGATGACCACCCCGATCAGGATCGGCACCGCCGCCTCACCCGCCTGGTAGCCGGTGAACAGCGCGGCGGCGGCGAGGATTCGGCCGCGCTGCGCGCGCATCGACCGGCGCAGGACCGCCCGCCCGGTGGGCACCGCGCCCCCCTCCACCGCGGTCAGAAGTCGTCGGCGTTCGTCAGCTCGTGCTCGAAGGCGTCCGCGCTGGCGACGAGCAGCTTGAGCGGCCGTTCGAACTCCTCCAGGACGCTCAGGTCCTCCAGCGGCACCGTGTGCTTGAGCAGCGCGACGCCGCCCGACACGGCCGCCCCGCCGATGAGGGCCGTGCCCGCGAGTTCGAGCAGCCTGCGCTGGTCGACCGCGTCGGCCCGACCGACGGCCGAGGAGATCTCCAGCCACGCCCGACCGTCCGCGTCGGGGACGTGGTGGACCGCGACCTGCTGGGTGCGGGTGCCCTCGGTGTCGAGCCGGAAGCGGAGCCAGCTTTCGTTCTCCTCCAGCACCTCGTACCGCGTGCGGACGTAGTTGATCACATCGGTCCAGGTGGTCACTCTCACTGCCTCCCGCGTCGAGCCGTTCGCCATCGTAGTACCAGGACGCGCCCAGGCGGTCGGGATCGACACCCGAAAGCCGGTCGCGGCGCCTCCCGGGAGAAGCGAGCCCCGCTCACCGGTGTCGTGCCGCCACCGTCCACACCGGATCACCCCCGGGGATCACGGCAACGGTACTCAGCGACCCCCGCACGCCGGCAGTTGAGGGTGACCGTGTGTATCACCCTCTGAAACACCTAATCCCTATCAACTATCTTGATATATCAGAGCCCTGAATCACAACCAGACGTGAACAAGTCACCAGCGAACCACACGGGGCCCATACCGAATCTCGGACTCCAGGGCGCAGTCACCGGTTTCCGCCGCTATGCGCCGGGCCTGGTCGAGGCGGTCCGACGACGCCCCGGTGCCGAGCCGGGCGCGCACCAGCCAGTCCCTGGCCAGGGCCAAGCCGAGACCCACCTGGTCGCCGACGTCTGCCGCGGCGGCCATGGCGGGCGGGAAGCACCGCAGGGCCGCGTCGTACCTCCCGGTGCGCATCAGCACATCACCGAGGTCACACCACACCCGGCAGGCACCCGACTGGTTGCCGATGTCGCGGAACAGGTCGAGGGCGATCCGTTGCTGCTCCTCCGCGGCGCGGTGGCGGCCGAGCCAGGCGTGGAGGATGCCCAGGCAGTTCCGCGCGTTGGCCTCGGCGTCGCGATCCGCCGCCTGCCCGGCGAACGCGATCGACCGGGGGTAACAGCGCAACGCCTCGCGCGGGCGGCCCATCCGGCGGTACACGCTGCCCAGGTTGTTGAGCGCCTTCCCCTCACCCGCGCGGTCACCGCAGGCGCGGAACAGCGTCAACGCCTCCCGCAGGCAGGCCAGCGCCGCGGGGTACCGGCCTGTCTTCCACCGCACGACGCTGAGCCGCCTCAGCGCGTTCGCCCTCGTCCTCGGGCACGAGGACCGCGCCGCCGCGGCGTGCAGGGTCTCCGCATCCCGGTAGTGGCAACCGCCTTCCAGGTACTGGCCCAGCAGTTCCGAGAACTCGGCGCTGTGCGCTCCGGCGACCGCGACCAGGGTGGGGCGCTCGGCGTTGAGCCACGCGGTCGCGTCCGCGCGCGAGCGGAACACCGGCGCGGGGGAGTGGGCCACCGGCCGCTGGTGGCACTCGTACGGGGCGTAGCGGTCCATCGCCGACACGGCGGTGTGCCAGTAGTGGTGCAGCAACCTCGGCTCCACGCGACCACCCAACCGCGGGGACTCGGGCAACCGCCCCCCGGCGAGCCCTTGCAGGGCCTGCCTCCACCGGAGCGCGTCGCCACCGAGCACGGCGGCGATCTCCACCACCAGGTCTTCGTTGAGGCGCTTGCGGCCTGGGGAGAAACAGCGGTGCACGGTGTCGAACGCGGGCAGCTCGGCGACCCCGCGCCCGGTCCGGGCGCGGCGCACCCGGCGGTGCACCTCGCGTTCGGACACCCCGGCCCACGCCCGCAGCTCCCGCAGTCGCCGCACCACGTCGTCGACGCACTGGGCCCCGGTGGGCGCGGGCGGAACCCCCCGTTCGACCGGTCTCACACTCCGTGATCTTACGTGTGACCGAGGTTGACCGAAAGTGATGACAGCGCCGGGCGCCGATCAGCACGATTGCGTCACCGACACAACCCGAGGAGCCATGGTGAGCCGAATCGGTGGACTTCCGCTGCCCGCCCTGCCCGACATCGACGACGTGCCCCCGCTGACCGAGGCGGACCGGCCCTGCTTCGACGACCTCCGCGCGGTGCTCGCCGAGCACGGCATGCTGGGGCGGTTCGGCATCGCGCTGCTGCACGAGCACTTCGAGGTCGCCGACGACGAGATCCTGGTCGAGACCATCGACGTGGCCACCCGCACGCTCGTCTCCCGCCCCGAGAAGATCGCCGACCTCGGCGCCTGCGCGAGCGTGGAGACCTCCTGGCGGCTCGACGATCCCGACACCGCCCCGATGGCCCGGTGCACGACGGCCTGCCGCCCGGCCACCTTCACCGAGAGCAGGCACAAGTCGGTGCACGTCAACCGGTGAACCGGGTCCTGCTGGTGCTCGCCCACCCCCGGGCGGGCTCGCTGACCGGCCAGGTCGCGGCGCGGGTGCGGGCCCGGCTGGTCCACGCTGGGTTCGACATCGACTTCCTGGACCTGTACGCCGAGGGCTTCGACCCGAGGATGCGGCCGGAGGACGAACCGGACTGGGCGGACCCGGACAAGCCCGGCTCGCCCGAGGTGGAAGGGCACAAGGCGCGCATCGGGCGGACCGATCACGTGCTCGCGGTCTTCCCGGTCTGGTGGTCGGGGCCGCCCGCGATGCTGAGGGGTTGGATCGAACGCACCTGGGCCCACGGCTTCGCCTACACCCGGGAGGGGTCGAACCTCGCGGTGCGCAGCACGCTGTGACTGGGGCTCGCGGGCAGTTCAGCCGAGCAGTTCGCCACCGCGGGCCTCGACCGCCACCTCGACCGCCAGCTCCGGGTCGAGGTGGCGGAGTTCTGCCGCATCGAGCACTCCCGGGTGCGCCTGATCCACGACAGCGTCGATGCCGAGGACCCCTCGGTCCTCGCCAGGATCTGGCGCACCGCGGACGCCGTCGCCGAGGAGTTCATCGGTTGTGCCGGTCCGTGACGACCTCCGGGGCCTGTTGCGGGAATCAGGGACCAGGCCACGAGGTCGGTCGACACGGGCGGCTCGCGAACTCCCCCGTTTCAACCTATGAAACATTTATTGCCTATCAACTATCAAGATAATAACTCATCCCACAACAACAGACCAAGCAAGAACCCGCCAGGACAAGCGGCGCACTGGGACAGGTGCACAGGAGGGGGACCGGCAAGCCGGTCCCCCTCCTGTGGCGGGTGTGCCTAGTGGGTGTTCGCCATCTCGGCGGCCAGGCGTTCGTCGCCGCTGAGGGTCATGAGGGGCTTTTCCTTGATGAGCAGGACGGCGATGGCGGCGATGACCGCGATCGGGGTGGCCACCAGGAACAGGTGGGCGGTGGCCGAGCCGTAGATGTCCTGCACGATCAGCCGGACCGGTTCGGGCAGGGTGGTCAGGTCCGGGACGGCGGTGGAGCTGCCGCCGGTGGGGGCGCCGGGGAAGCGCTCGGCGAAGTCGGAGCTGATCCGGTTCGCCAGGACGGCGCCCAGGGCGCTGACGCCGACCGCGCCGCCGAGGCTGCGGAAGAAGGTCAGGGTGGAGGTGGTGGCGCCGAGGTCCTTGGCGGGGACGTCGTTCTGCGCGGCGAGCACCAGGTTCTGCATGAGCAGGCCGACGCCGACGCCGAGGACGGCCATGTAGACCGCGACCAGGGGGATGGCGGTGCCCGCGCCGATGGTGGACAGCAGCAGCATGCCCGCGACCATGATCACGCCGCCCGCGACGAGGTAGGCCTTCCAGCGGCCGTACTTGCTGATCAACTGCCCGGCGACGGTGGAGGACACCAGCAGGCCGAAGATCAGCGGCAGGCTGAGCAGCCCGGCCTTGGTGGGGGACATGCCGTGCCCGATCTGGAAGTACTGCGACAGGAACACGGTGCCGCCGAACATGGCCACTCCGACCAGGGCGGAGGCGATGATGGACATGGTGACGGTGCGGTTGCGGAAGATCGACAGGGGCACGACGGGGTCCTTGGCGCGGCCCTCGACGAAGACGGCGAGGGCGAGCAGCACGACGCCCACGGCGACCAGCAGCGCGGTCCAGCCGGAGGCCCAGGCGAACTTGTTGCCCGCCAGGGAGGACCACACCAGCAGGGTGGACACGCCGGTGACGATGAGCGCGGCGCCGAGCCAGTCGATGGTGACCTCCTTGCGCACGACCGGCAGGTGCAGGGTCTTCTGCAGCAGGGCGATGGAGGCGAGGGTGAAGGGGACGCCGATGAAGAAGCACCAGCGCCAGCCCAGCCAGGAGGTGTCGACCAGGATGCCGCCGATGAGCGGTCCGGCGACGGTGGCGACGCCGAACACGGCGCCGAAGATGCCGGAGTAGCGGCCGAGTTCGCGGGGCGGGATCATCGCGGCCATCACGATGGTGGCCAGTGCGGAGATGCCGCCCGCGCCGAGGCCCTGGGCGATGCGGCTGGCGATGAGGACCTCGATGTTGGGGGCGAAGCCCGCGACGAGGGAGCCGAGGACGAACATCGCCAGGGAGAGCTGGATGAGCAGCTTGCGGCTGTAGAGGTCGGCCATCTTGCCCCACAGGGGGACGGTGGCGGTCATGGCGAGCAGTTCGGTGGTGACGACCCAGGTGTAGACGGACTGGCTGCCGTTGAGGTCGGAGATGATGCGCGGCAGTGCGTTGGAGACGATGGTGGAGGCCAGGATGGCCATGAACATGCCGAGCATCAGCCCGGAGATGGCTTGGAGGACGTCGCGGCGGCCGAGGGGGGCCGGGGTGTCGGCGCCGGTGGTGGGTGTGGCGGTGGGGTCGGGTCCGGTGGCGCCGGGCTCGGTGGTGGTGTCGGGCATCGCTCCTCGTCAGGGTTGTTCGGTCGGTGCGGGCAGGCCGCGTTCGAGCAGGTGGAAGGCCTCGCTGAGGACGTCGGCGAGGACGGGTGGGTCGGTCGGGGTGGACCAGCGGGTGATGGCGACCCGGAAGGCGGCGCCCGCGGCGGCGGCGACGAGTCGCGGGTAGGTGTGGTCGGCGGGCAGGTCGAGGCGTTCGGCGAGGGCGTGGGCGAGTTGTTGCTCGGTGGCGGCGCCGGAGAGGAAGGCGCGGTTGAGCAGGTCGGGGTGTTGTCGCACGACCTGCATGCGCAGCACCCAGCGGTGGTGGTCGACGTCGGCGGTGCCGATCTCGTCGAGGAGCATCTCGCGGACGGCGGTGAGGGGTGGTTCGTGCCGGGGTCGGTTGAGGACCATGGTGCGGATGCGGGTGCCGAGGTCGTCGTCGGGGATGAGGACGGCGTCTTCCTTGGAGGGGAAGTAGTTGAAGAAGGTGCGGGTGGAGACGCCCGCGCGTTCGGCGATGTCGTCGACGGTGACGTGGTCGAGGCCGCGTTCGGCGGCGAGGTCCAGGGCGGCGTCGGACAGGGCGGTCCTGGTTTCGCGCTTCTTGCGGTCGCGCAGGCCCTCGGTGCGTGCGGTGGCCGGTGTTGCCATGGGCACAGGGTAGCGCGGTTGGGTGCAGTGTCTGCAAGTTTGCAGTGTCTGCACCTTGGTGAGGTGGGTCTCGTGCGGGTGGCCTGTGGGCCGGGGTGGGCTAGCGCGTGTTCCTGGCCGGGTCCGACGGTGGGGACAGCGTCCAGTTGGCGAGGAGGTCGAGGGCTTGGCGGGAGGGTGACCCGGGTTCGGCGGTGTAGACGTAGAGGGTGCTGTCGGTGTCGCCGGGCGGGGTGAGGGTTTCGTAGTCGACGGTGAGGTCCCCGACGACGGGGTGGTGCAGTCGTTTGGAGCCGTGGGTGCGCTGGTGGACGCGGTGTTCGTCCCACCAGCCGGGGAATTCGGCGCTGGTGGTGCGCAGTTCGGCCACGAGGTCTGCGGTGGACCGGTCGTGCGGGTCGGCGCCGAGTTCCAGGCGCAGGCTCTCCACGGCGGCCCGGGCTTGGGGTTCCCAGTCGGCGAACAGGGTGCGGGCGTCCTCGTCGAGCAGCATCCAGCGGGCGTAGTTGCGCTCGGCGGGCGGGCGGGCTTCGAAGTCGGCGAACAGCGCCCGGGCCATCCGGTTGGTGGCGAGGATGTCGGTGCGGCGCCCGAGGACCATCGCCGGTTCGCCGTCGAGGCTGTCGAGGAGCTGGCGCAGCCCGGGGCGGACGCGCTGGACGGGGCGTGCGCGGGGCCGTGGGGGTTTGCCCGCTGCGGCGATGAGGTCTTCGAGGTGGGCCTGGCCCGCCGGGTCGAGTCCCAGGGCGCGGCCGAGGGCGTCGAGGACGGACGGGGACGGGACGATCCGCCGCCCCTGTTCGAGTCGGGCGTAGTAGTCGGTCGAGACGCCTGCCAGCAGCGCCACCTCCTCGCGGCGCAGTCCCGGCACCCGCCGGATGCGGGCGTCGGCGGGCAGCCCGGCGCGTGCGGGGTCGCACTGGCCGCGTGTGCGGCGCAGGAAGTCGGCGAGTTCCTGGTTCTTCTCGGTCACCGTTCCAGTGTGCCGCGTCCGGGGGTCTCGCCCGGACCTCCGCGTCCCGACGCCGTCGGGCGGACCGCTCGCGGGCGGGTTCGTCCGAGGACGTCGGGGCGCGGGCACCGGCAGGGGGTCAGAGGGGGTCAGAGGGGGTCAGAGGGGGTTGTCGGCCCAGCGGCGCCTGCCCGATTCGGGGAGGGTGGAGATGGGGTCGTAGTAGGGGTAGCGGCGGTCGAGCACGTCGGCGTCCTCGAGGCGTTCGGTGCCCGCCCGGTAGTTCTTGGTCCAGTAGGACACGCCCAGGTCGCGGTCGTACTCGGCGAGCTGGTGCACCCAGCGCTTGCCGACGTAGGGGACGTCGCAGATGATGCGCGGGGTGGCGTAGCCGGGCAGGTAGCCCATGATGGCGTGCTGGAGTTGCTGGGCTTCCCAGACCGCGACCCGCCAGTGCTCGGCGTTGGGGATCATGTCGCACATGTAGAAGTAGTACGGGAGGATGTTCGCCTCCCCCTGCAGGGCGAAGCACAGGTCGAGCAGGGCTTCGGGGGTGGCGTTGACCCCGCGCATGAGCACCCCTTGGTTGCGCACGTCGCGGACGCCGATCTCCAGGGCGGTGCGGGTGGCTTCGGCGACCAGCGGGGTGAGGGTCTGGGCGTGGTTGACGTGGGTGTGGATGGCGAGGTTGACCCCGCGGCGGCGGGCGGTGCGGGCGACGCGTTCGAGTCCTTCGACGACGGTGGGTTGCAGCCAGTGCTGCGGCAGGGCGGCGAAGGCCTTGGTGGCGAGGCGGATGTCGCGCACGGTGGGGATGTCGAGCAGTCGCATGAGGAACGACTCGAGTTGCTTCCAGGGCACGTTGGCCACGTCGCCGCCGGAGACGACGACGTCGCGGACGCCGGGGGTGGCCCGGAGGTAGTCGATCATACGTTCCTGCCGGTCGACCGGTTTGAGGGTGAGCCGGTGCTTGTCGACCTGGGGGGTGGAGTTGCCGACGAGGTCCATGCGGGTGCAGTGCCCGCAGTACTGGGGGCAGGTGGAGAGCAGTTCGGCGAGGACCTTGGTGGGGTAGCGGTGGGTCAGGCCCTCCACGACCCACATCTCCGCCTCGTGCAGGGAGTCGCGGGTGGAGTGGGGGTGGCTCGGCCAGGTGGGGTCGCGGTCGGTGGCGACGGGGAGCATGTAGTTGCGGATGGGGTCGGCGAGGAAGGCTGCGGTGAACGCCGCGGGGGTGGTGGGGGCGTCGGGGGCCATGGTGTTGAGCATCTGCGGGGGGATGAGCATCGACATCGTGGCCAGGTTCGCCTGGTCGGCGGCCAGGTCGGTGTAGAAGTCCTCGGTGAGCAGGTCGCCGACGACGCCGCGGAGCTGGGTGGGGTTCTTGACGCAGTGCGCCCGCTGCCACTGCGCGTCGCGCCACTGGGCCTCGGTGACGTCGCGCCAGCCGGGGAAGCGCCGCCAGTCGGGTTCGACGAGTTCGCGGCGGACGTAGTCGTAGGGCTGGCCACTGCCCCGGGTCGCGGGGTCCGTGATCACGGAGTGATCGTCCAGTGCGGTCATCTCTACTCCTCGCCGATAGGGTTGCGTGAAGATATGCTGTCATATGGCTGTCTGGACGTAAATTTTTCGGCAAGGAGGGGTGGGCGCTGTGGGTGCTGCGGCGACGAGGACGGTCGGTTCCCCGCTGGGGCTGCACCGGGTGCTCGACGAGCCGGGGGTGCTGCCCCAGCGGGCGCGGCGGCTCGACCCCGACCCGACGCCGTGGCCGGACGAGGTGGTGCTCGACGTGGAGGTGCTCAACCTCGACGCCGCCTCCTTCCGGCAACTGCGCGAGGAGCACGGCTCCGGGGCGCGGGTGCGGGCCGCGGTGGCGGCGGTCGTCGCCGAGCGCGGGAAGATGCAGAACCCGGTGACCGGGTCGGGCGGGATGCTGCTGGGCACGGTGCGCGCGGTCGGTCCGCGGTCCCCGCTGGGCCTGCGCGTCGGGGACCGGGTCGCCACGCTGGTGTCGTTGTCGCTGACCCCGCTGCGGATCACCGACGGGCTGGCGCGGTGGGACGGGGAGTCCGAGCAGGTGCCGTGCGCGGGGACCGCGGTGCTGTTCGGCCGGTCCATCGCCGCGGTGCTGCCGCCGGACCTGCCCGACGCGGTGGCGCTGTCGGTGCTGGACGTGTGCGGGGCGCCCGCGCTGACCGACCGGGTGGTGCGCGAGGCCGGGGCGGGGGCGTCGGTGTGCGTGCTGGGCGGCGGCGGCAAGTCCGGGTCGCTGTCGCTGACCGCCGCCCGGGCCGCGGGGGCCGGTCGGGTGGTGGCGCTGGTGCCGACCGAGGCCGAGGCCGCCGCGGTGCGCGCGGCCGGGTTGGCCGACGAGGTCGTGCTCGCCGACGCCCGGGACCCGGTGGCGGTGGCCGAGGCGGTGGGGGAGCCGGTGGGTGTGACCGTGGTGTGCGTGGACGTGCCCGGCTGCGAGCACGGGGCGGTCCTGGCCACCGCCGACGGCGGCACGGTGGTGTTCTTCTCCATGGCGACGTCGTTCACCGCCGCGGCGCTGGGCGCGGAGGGGGTGGCCGCGGACGTGCGGATGCTGGTGGGCAACGGGTACGTGCCCGGGCACGCGGAGTTCGCGCTGTCGCTCTACCGCGCCGAGCCCGGGGTGCGGGCGCTGTTCGCCGCCCGGGAGCGGCAGACTCACACCCCATGACCAGCGCTGAGAAGCCCTCGACCACCCTGCTGCTCGGCGGGCGGGTCCACTCCCCGGCCGACCCGCACGCCACCGCGATGGCCGTGCGGGGCGGTGTCGTGGTGTGGCTCGGGCAGGACTCCGTGGGCCGCACCCTGCACCCCGACGCCGAGGTGGTGGAGCTGGACGGGGCGTTCGTGGCCCCGGCGTTCGTCGACGCGCACGTGCACGCCACCTCCGCCGGGCTGCTGCGCACCGGCCTGGACCTGACCGGGTGCGCGTCGGTGGCCGAGTGCCTCGACGCGCTGGCCGCGCACGTGCGCGCCACCGACGGCGCCCCGGTGTGGGGGCACGGGTGGGACGAGACGGCGTGGCCGGACAAGCGCCCGCCGACGCGCGCGGAGATCGACCTGGCCTGCGCCGGGGCCCCGGTGTACCTGTCGCGGGTCGACGTGCACTCCGCGCTGGTGTCCTCCGCGCTGCTGGGCCGGGTGCCCGCGGTGCGCGGCGACGACGGGTTCGACCCCACCGGGCCGCTGACCCGCGACGCGCACCACCGGGTGCGCCGGGCAGCGCAGGAGGCGATCACCCCGGCGCAGCGGGCCGCCGCGCAGGACGGGTTCCTGCGCCACGCCGCGGCGATGGGGGTGGCCGCGGTGCACGAGTGCGCCGGTCCGCACATCTCCGGCCGCGACGACCTGGCCGCCCTGCTCGCCCGCGGCGGCGGGGACCGGCCCGAGGTGGTGGGCTACTGGGGTGAGCGGGCACCGGCGTCGCTGGCCGCCGAGCTGGGGGTGCGCGGGCTGGCCGGTGACCTGTTCGTCGACGGCGCCCTCGGCTCGCGCACCGCGGCCCTGTGCTCCCCCTACGCCGACGCCCCCGACACCTCCGGGGCGCTGTACCTCGACGCGGTGGCGGTCGCCGAGCACCTGGTGGTGTGCACCGAGGCGGGCATCCAGGCCGGGTTCCACGTCATCGGCGACGGCGCGGTCGCCGAGGTCGTCGCCGGGTTCGACCTGGCCGAGCAGCGGGTGGGCCGCGCGGCGCTGGCCGGGTCGCGCCACCGCCTGGAGCACCTGGAGATGGTCACCGCCGAGCAGGCCGACAGGCTGGGCCAGTGGGGTGTGGTGGCCTCGGTGCAGCCGCTGTTCGACGCCACCTGGGGCGGCCCGGACGGCATGTACGCCGACCGGCTCGGCCCCGAGCGCGGCACGGCGCTCAACCCGCTGTCGCGGCTCGCCGCCGCCGGGGTGGTCCTGGCCCTGGGCTCCGACGCCCCGGTGACCCGGCTGGACCCGTGGGCCACCGTCCGCGCCGCGGTGCACCACCGCACCGACGGCGCCGGGCTCTCACCCCGGGCGGCGTTCACCGCCCACACCCGCGGCGGGTGGCGCGCCGCGGGCGTCGACGACGGGGTCACCGGCACGCTCGTGCCCGGCGCCCCGGCCACCTACGCGGTGTGGCAGGCAGGCGAACTGGTCACCGCGGGCACCGATTCCCGCGTGCGGCGCTGGTCGACCGACCCGCGCTCCCGCGTCCCCGGGCTGCCGCCGCTGGACCCCGGCGCCGAGCTGCCCGTGTGCCTGCGCACCGTGCACAGCGGTCGGACCCTCTACGACCGCTCCCGCGACGAGGAGGAGACCCATGCCGCTTCTTGACCTCGACCCGGCCGTGGTGTCCCGCGCCAGGGACCTGGCCGCCCGCGCCGCCGAACCGGTGGTGGCGCTGGCCCGCGCGCACACCACCGTCGCGGTGGAGCGGGCCACGCTGCGCCTGGCCGGGATCACCGGCGCCGACACCGCCCACCGCGCCGGGGACGTGCCGTGGGTCAACCGGGTCGTCGACACCGTCGGCGAGCACTGCGGCCTGGAGCACGGGGTGGTGCTGCCGGTGTTCCACGCCCTGCGCGAGCACGACCTGGGCTCGCTGACCGACCTCGCCGAGGCCACCGCCGCCGGTCAGGTGCGCTTCACCCTGCCCACCGGGGCCGCCGCGACCCGCGCGGGCAGGGCAGCCCGCACCGCGGTGGCCAGGGGGCTGCGCACCGTCGACCGCAACCGGGCCACCCGCGACAAGCTCGTCACCAGGCTGGGGGACCCGCCGCGGCGGCCGTGGATCTACCTGATCGTGGCCACCGGCGACATCGACGAGGACGTGGTGCAGGCCGCCAACGCCGCCCGCGCAGGCGCCGACATCATCGCCGTCATCCGTTCCACCGGGCAGTCGCTGCTGGACTACGTGCCCGAGGGCGCCACCCACCACGGGTTCGCGGGCACCTACGCCACCCAGGAGAACTTCCGCATCATGCGCGCGGCGATGGACGAGGTGTCACGCGAGGTGGGCCGCTACGTGCGGGTCACCAACTACGCCTCCGGGCTGTGCATGCCCGAGATCGCCGTCCTCGCCGGGCTCGAACGGCTCGACATGATGCTCAACGACTCCATGTACGGCATCCTCTTCCGCGACATCAACCCCGTCCGCACCTTCGTCGACCAGCGGTTCTCCCGCCAGGTCCACGCCCGCGCCGGGATCATCATCAACACCGGCGAGGACAACTACCTCACCACCGACGACGCCGTGGACGCCGCGCACACCGTCACCGTCTCCCAACTGCTCAACGAGCGCTTCGCCCACGAGGCCGGGCTGCCCGACGAGCTGCTGGGCCTCGGGCACGCCTTCGAGATCAACCCGAAGGTGCCCGACTCCTTCCGGCTGGAGCTGGCGCACGCGCTGCTGGCCCGCGAGCTGTTCCCCGACGCCCCGCTGAAGTGGATGCCGCCGACCAAGCACATGACCGGCAACGTGTTCGACGGGCACCTGCTCGACGGGTTCTTCAACCTCGCCGGGGTCCTCACCGGCCAGTCGATCCTGCTCGTGGGGATGATGACCGAGGCGGTGGTGACCCCGTTCCTGTCCGACCGCGACCTGGCCCTGGGCAACGTCCGCTACGTGCTGGAGGCGGCCGGGACCCTCGCCGAGGACTTCCGCCCCGCCCCCGACGGGCTCATCGTCAAGCGCGCCCACCAGGTCCTCGGCGAAGCCGTCGACCTGCTCGAACGCGTCGTCGACGACGGGCTGCTGACCGCCATCGGCCGCGGCACCTTCGGGCTGATGAAGCGCCCCGCCGACCGGGGCAAGGGCGCCGACGGCGTCGTGGAGAAGGCCGAGGGCTACCTCAACCCCGCCACCACCCTGCTCGACGGGGAGTGACCCGGTGGACGACAACACGACGAAGGGCGACGCGGTGACCCAGAACGACCCCGCGGGGGCACCGCGGCCCCGCCACGTCCGCCCCTACGGCGACACCACCGGCGACGGCATGGCCCAGCTCTCCTTCACCCTGCCCGTGCCGCACGGGCCCCGCGCCGACGGCGCCGCGCAGCAGCTCGCGAACAAGATGGGCATGGACCCGGCCATGGTCGTGCACTCGCACCCCATCGGCACCGACTTCACCTTCTTCGTCGTCTACGGCTCGGTCACCCACCTCGTCGACCTCGACGCCGTGCGGGTCGTCGAACGC
Source organism: Actinokineospora spheciospongiae (assembly GCF_003182415.1). NCBI lineage: Bacteria > Bacillati > Actinomycetota > Actinomycetes > Pseudonocardiales > Pseudonocardiaceae > Actinokineospora > Actinokineospora spheciospongiae. The sequence continues at coordinate 670,082 of NZ_QHCP01000004.1, forward strand.
GACTACCCGCTGCTGCCGCCCGCGGAGGTCAACGCCGCCCTCAAGCGGCGGCTGCGGCGCAAGCTCGTCGTGGTCGGGGCGTGCATCGGCACCGACGCGCACACCGTGGGCATCGACGCGATCCTCAACATCAAGGGCTTCGCCGGGGAGAAGGGGCTGGAGTACTACCGGGAGCTGCGGGTGGTCAACCTCGGCGCACAGGTCACCGTGCCCGACCTGGTCCGCCGCGCCCGCGCCGAGAAGGCCGACGCGGTGCTGGTCTCGCAGGTGGTCACCCAGCGCGACGCGCACATCCTCAACACCCAGGAGATGTCCGCGGCGTTCCGCGAGGCCACCGGGGCGCACTGCCCGCTGCTCATCGCCGGTGGCCCCCGGTTCGACCCGCTGATGTCCGCCGAACTCGGCGTCGACCGGGTCTTCGGCCGCGGCACCACCCCCGGCGAGGTCGCCAGCTACCTCGTGCACGCCATCACCGAGAGGACAGCGGTACCGGCATGAACCCCCAGCACCCCACCGAGGGGACCTCGGTCACCCACCGCCGCTACGTGCCGCACTCGCACGCCCACTACGGCGGCAACCTCGTCGACGGCGCCTACGGGCTGGGCCTGTTCGGCGACGTGGCCACCGAGCTGTGCGTGCGCACCGACGCCGACGAAGGGCTCTTCGCCGGGTACACCGGGGTGCAGTTCCTCGCCCCGCTGCACGCCGGTGACGTCGTCGAGGCCACCGCGACCCTGGTGCGGGTGGGCACCCGCTCGCGCGGCATGGAGTTCGAGGCCCGCGTGGTCTGCCGCGCCGCCCCCGATCGCGGCCCCTCCGCCGCCGACGTCCTCGATCCCCCGATCGTGATCACCCGGGCCACTGGAACGGTGGTGATCCCGCCAAAGCAGTGACAATCGGTCACCTCGCTTTGGTTGCCCCCGGGCAAATCCGGAGCGTCACAACCGCCCGGTAACCAGGGGATTCGGCTGGGCCGTGCGAGTGATCTTCCTCCGTGTTGGGCCATTTGGCCCACGCCATGCTTGCACCCGTTGGTGGGCGGCTGATAACAACCCGGTGAACCAGGGGTGACCCTGAGGGCACCGGGTCGTACGGAGGAACATGCCGACCGAGCTCGTCGAGGTGGAGCAGGTCCTCGGTCACGCCCCGGAGCAGGTCTGGGAACTGATCGGGGACCCCGCCCTCTACTCCCGCTACGTCCGCGAGGTCGCCACCGCCGAACGCGTGGCCGCGCACACGCGCAACCCCCGCTACCGGGTGCGGTTCAGCGTGCGCGGCAGGCCACCGGTGCCCGACGAGGTCGAGGTCCTCGTCAGCCGCCCCCGCGAACACCTGGTGCTGATCAGCCCCCGCTGGCACGACGGGCACCTCAGCGTCCGCCTTGAGAGCGTCCGGGGCGACGCGGGCGGCCGCGAACGCACCCGCGTGCAGGTGATGCTGTCGCTGCCGGACTCGCTGACCGCCGGGACCGTGCTCACCCCCTCCTGGACGCGCAAGCGCATCCGCAAGGCCCTCGCCCTCATGGACCACCACCTGGCCGGGCGCGCGCTGACCGTCTCGCCCACCCGCATCGACCAGGCCGCCCGGGGCCAGACCGCGCTCACCGTGGCCCGCACCCTCGCCCGCGCCGGGGTCCTGGGCCCCGGCCGCCCGGACCGGGTCGTCCGCCAGCTCGGCGAGCTGTCCCGGTGGGGCGCCACCCTCGTCGGCGGCTACCGGGCCGCGGCCGCCCGCGTCCCCGACGCCCTGGCCGTGCGCGACGAACGCGGCGGCCTCACCTACGCCGAGGTCGACGCCCGCACCACCCGCCTGGCCAACGCCCTCGCCGAACGCGGGGTCCGCCAGGGCCGCCGGGTGGCGGTGATGTGCCGCAACCACGCCGGGCTGGTGGAGTCCACCATCGCCTGCGGCAAGCTCGGCGCCGACGTGGTGCTGCTCAACACCGGCCTGTCCGCCGACCAGGTCGCCGACCTCGTCGCCGAGCACCGGCCGATCGCCCTGCTCGCCGACGCCGAGTTCGCCCCGCTGTTCCACCACCTGCCCCGCTCGCTGACCTGGATCTCCACCTGGTCGGCCGCCCCCGGGGACCTGACCACCGACGCCCTCGTCGCCGACGGCTCACCCGCGCCGATCCACCCGCCCGCCCAACCGGGGCGGATCATCGTGCTCACCTCCGGCACCACCGGCACCCCCAAGGGCGCCCGCCGCCGCACCCCGTCGGGTCTCAGCGCCGCCGCCGCGGTGCTCTCCCGCATCCCGCTGCGCGCCGGGGAGCGCATGCTGGTCTCCGCGCCCCTGTTCCACACCTGGGGCCTGGCCGGGATGCAACTGTGCATGCCGCTGCACGCCACCATGACCCTGCAACGGCGGTTCGACCCGGAAGCCGCGCTGCGCGTCATCGCCGAACAGCGCATCACCGCCTTCTTCGCCGTCCCGGTCATGCTGCAACGGATCATGGACCTGCCCGCGCACGTGCGCGAGCGCCACGACACCTCCTCGCTGCGGGTCGTGGCCTCCAGCGGCTCGGCGCTGCCCGGGTCGCTGGTCACCTCCTTCATGGACACCTTCGGCGAGGTCCTCTACAACCTCTACGGGTCCACCGAGGTGTCCTGGGCCTCCATCGCCACCCCCGCCGACCTGCGCGCCGCCCCCGCCACCGCGGGCCGCTGCCCGGTCGGCACCAAGGTCGGCATCCTCGACGCCGACGGGAACCCGCTGCCCCCCGGCGCGGTCGGGCGCATCTGCGTGGGCAACGAGATGCTGTTCGAGGGCTACACCTGCGGCGCCACCTCCGAGATGCACGACGACCTGATGGTCACCGGCGACCGCGGCTACCTCGACGCCGACCGGCGGCTGTTCGTCTCCGGCCGCGACGACGACATGATCGTCTCCGGTGGCGAGAACGTGTTCCCCCGCCCGGTGGAGGAACTGCTGCTGTCCATCGACGAGGTCGCCGACGTCGCCGTGGTGGGCGTCGCCGACCACGAGTTCGGGCAGCGCTTCGCGGCCTACCTGGCCCTCAAACCAGGTGCCCGGCTCGGCGTGACGGCGGTGCAGGAGTTCATCCACGAGCACCTCGAGCGCTACTCGGTGCCGAGGGACGTAATCTTCGTCCGAAAGGTCCCGCGCAACGCGACCGGCAAGGTCGTCAAGCGCCTGTTGGTGGAGCAGGAATGACTGTGCGATCGTTCGCCGCTGTGACGGCTGTGGTGTTGTCCCTGTTCGCCGCCGGGTGTTCGGCCGACGAACCCACCGGCCCCCCGCCGCCCGCCCCCATCGGGGACGGGCCGCTGCGGCTCGCCGACCCGTGCACCCTGCTGCCCGCCTCGGCGGTCTCCGAAGCCGGGCTGCGCCCCGCCACCCCCGGCCCGGCCCGCGACGACGGCTACCGCGACTGCCGCTGGGTGCACGGGGAGGAGAAGAAGTTCGACCACCAGGTCAACGTCACCATCATCGCCAGCGCCGAGTTCCCGACCGTGCAGGACAACAAGGCGTTCGCGGTGGACACGATGTCGCCGGGCGGGCGGGAGGGCAAGCGGCTGCGCTACCAGGGCACCGCGGGTTGCCAGTACGTCCTCGACACCGCCCCGGCCGAGCGGGTCTCGATGACGGTGCTGGCCTCGACGGGGACGGTGGAGGAGGCGTGCGCGCTGCTCGACTCCTACGCCACCAGCATGGTCAAGGCCCTGCCCGCCGGGGTCTAGCTCGCCGGGGTGTGGCTCGCTGCTCGACAGCTCACTCGTGTCTTCGCAAGGGCCGGGATTTTGTCCTCGGCGCCTGGGTGGGTGGTTCTGCTTGGGCGGGGCCCCTACGGCGATCACGTGCCCGGCGTGACCGAATGGGGCGAAAAGAGCGCCCCACTGCCCGGGCAGGCTTGCACGTGATCGCCTCCCCCACCCAAGCAGAACCACCCACCCAGGTGTCTGCTTAGCCGGGCAGGCGGTTGCGGGGGTGGTCGCCTGCTGTGCCTGGTGGGTTCGCGGTGGCTGGTTGCCAGGGGGCGGTTCGTGAGTGGCAGGCGGGCCGCTGCGGTGGCAGGCCGGCCGCTGCGCCGGTGTGCCTGGGCCTGTGGGCTTGGGGCGGGGACGGTTGGCGCGGGTGGTTCGGGGTGGTGGGGTTCAGCGGTTCGCGGTGACGCGGGCCAGTTCGCCGGACTCCAGTGCCACCCACACCCGCTGCCCCCACACCGACAGGCCGTGGGGTTCCGAGCCCGCGGGCAGCGGCGGGGCGTGGGTGACGGCCCCGCGCGGGTCGACGTGCCCGAGGCGCGCGGCGCCCCACTCGGTGAACCAGCAGCCGCCCGCCCCGTCCGGGGCGATGGCGTGCGGGCGGGCGTCGCGGTCGGGCAGGGGGTGCTCGCGGACGCGCCCACCGGGGCCGACCCGGCCCAGGGCGCCCGCGCCGATCTCGACGAACCACAGGTGCCCACCGGAGCAGGTGATGCCCACCGGTCCGGCGTCCGGGGTGGGCAGCGGGTGCACGGTCACCGTGCGGTCGGGGGAGATCCGGGCCAGGGCGTTCGCCTGGTTGAGGGTGCACCACAGCGCCTGGTCCGGGCCCACGGCGAGACCGGCGGGGAAGCAGTCGGCGGGCAGGTCCACCACCTCGACCGCGCCGCTGGGGGTGAGCACCCCGACCCGGTGGTCCTCGGTGTCGGTGAACCACAGCGACCCGTCGCCGGTGAGGGCCAGGCCGTAGGGGACACCGGGGACCGGCACCGAGGTCACCGAGCCGTCCGGGGTGATCCGGCCCAGGTGGCCGTCGCCGTGGCGGCTGAACCAGACCGAGCCGTCCGGGGCGGGCACGATCGTCGTCGGCGCCGCCCCCGGGTCCAGGTCGAACCGGGTGCACGCCCCGTCGGGGGCGCGGCGCACGACGGCGTCGGCGTGCACGAGGGTCACCCACAGCGCGTCGGGGGCGGTCTGGGCGATGCCGTACGGGCCTTCGCCCGGTGCGGCGAACGGCACGACCTCGGTCACCGGAGGGGTTCGACCACCACCAGCGGGATCTCCCGGGGCGCCTTGGCCCGGTAGGTGTCGTAGTCCGGCCACAGGGACGTCATCAGGTGCCACAGCCTCGGCTTCTCCTCCGCGGTCGCCCGGCGGGCCCTGGCGACGAACCGGTCCGGCCCCACCTGGAGTTCGACCTCGCCGTCGGCCAACAGGTTCAGGTACCACGCCGGGTCCGCCGGGGCGCCGCCGTTGGAGGCCACCAGGACGTAGCGGCCCTCCTCGTCGAGACCGTAGACCAGGGCGGTGCGCCTGCGCTTGCCCGAGCGGCGGCCGCGGGTGGTCAGCAGCAGCATGTCCAGCCCGTCGACCACCTCGGTCTCGGTGCCGCCGGACTCCACGTAGCGGCGGATGTGCTCGGCGACGAAACCCAGCGGGCTGTCGACGACACCGCCCGGGTCGCTGCGCCGCGGCTCGTCCGAGCCGCCGTCGGAGAAGCTCACCCCGGCGACGCTAGCAGCGCTCCGCGCCCCCGGGCAGGGCATTCGGACTCACCCTCGACTTAGGCCGTGTTTCGAAAGCCCGGGGTTTTGGTGGGTGTGCCCGCTCGCCGGGGCGCCGGTTCTCGGGGAGCCTGCTTCGAGGACACGTCCCGGGGGCGACCCGCGACACCGCGGGGACCCCCCACCGGGTGGCCGTAGGCTGGCGCGGTGGTCGCCCCCGCCGTCGCACCGGACCCCGGTCCGGACACCCCCACCCGCTCCGCCCGCCTGGCCGTGCTGCTGCGCTGCGCCGCCGTGCTGGCCGCCGGTGGGCTCACCTACCTGGCCTGGCCGCCGCGCACCCTGTGGTGGCTGGCCCCGATCGGGTTGGCCGTGCTGGGCTGGGTGCTGCGCGGGCGGCGGGCGCGCGCCGGGTTCGGCTACGGGGTGCTGTTCGGCCTGGGGCTGATGACCCCGGCGCTGGCCTGGACCGGGGTGTTCGTCGGCCCGGTCGCCTGGTTGCCGCTGAGCCTGCTCGAAGCGCTGTTCGTCGGGCTGGCCTGCGCGGCGATGGCCGTGGTCAGCAGGCTGCCCGGGGCGGTGCTGTGGACGGCGCTGCTGTGGGTGGCGGGGGAGACCCTGCGCTCGGTGGTGCCCTTCGGCGGGTTCCCCTGGGTCAAGCTCGCCTTCAGCCAGCCCGAGGGCCTGTACCTGCCGCTGGCCTCCCTCGGCGGCACCCCGCTGATCGCGCTCGCGGTCTGCCTCACCGGCTTCGGCCTCGGCGAACTCGCCCATCGCCTGGCCACCGGCCGGGGCACCCCGAAGCTGCTGCTGGTCCCGGTGCTGGCCACCGTCGCGCCCCTGCTGGCCGGGATCGCGGCCACCGGGGCCGTGGGCACCGATGCCGACTCCGGCGAGGTCACCGTCGCCGCCGTGCAGGGCAACGTGCCGCGCGCCGGGCTGGACTTCAACGCCCAGCGCCGCGCCGTGCTCGACAACCACGTCACCCGCACCCACCAGCTCGCCGCCGACGTCCGCGCGGGCCGGGTGCCCCAGCCCGACCTGGTGATCTGGCCGGAGAACGCCTCCGACATCGACCCGTTCCGCAACGCCGACGCCCGCGCCCTCATCGACGGCGCCGCCCGCGACATCGGGGTGCCCATCGCCGTGGGCTCGGTGGTCGTCGGCGAGGACCGGCTGCCGCGCAACACCGTCGTGCTGTGGGACCCGCAGCTCGGGCCGGTCGACCGGTACACCAAGCGGCAGTTGCAACCCTTCGGCGAGACCATGCCGATGCGGTCGCTGTTCCGCCTCTTCAGCGCCGAGGTCGACCGGGCGGGCAACTTCCAGCCCGGCACCGACCCCACCGTGTTCACCATGGGCCGGGCCAGGGTGGCGCTGGCCACCTGCTACGAGGTGGCGTTCGACTCGGTGGTGCGCGACTCGGTGCGCAACGGGTCGAACCTGCTGGCCATCCCCACCAACAACGCCACCTTCGGCCGCTCGGAGATGACCTACCAGCAGCTCGCCATGGACCGGGTGCGCGCCGTCGAGCACGGCCGCGGCGTCGTCGTCGCGGCCACCAGCGGGGTCAGCGCGCTGATCCGCCCCGACGGGTCGGTCCTCGCCGAAACCGGTCTTTTCACCCCCGCCGCACTGGTGGCGGCGCTGCCGCTGCGGTCGGCGACTACGATGGCGGACCGATTGGGCGTGTGGCCGGAAGCGGTCATGGTGGCCGTCGCCCTCGCCGCACTGGTGTCCGCACTGGTGGCGGGCAGGCGCGCACGGACGACCGGGGCTGGTGTGGCGACCACCCCGGGCGCCCCCCGACAGGCATGACGGCGACAGGTTCGATGGTCCGGGGCGCGCCCGCGCACCGGCGAGGAGGAGACCGCGCATGGCGGAGCAGCCGCACGATCCCGCACAGCTCGACCCGGTGCTGGTGGTGATCCCGACCTACAACGAGCGGGAGAACCTCGGGATCATCATCGAACGGCTCAACGCCGCACTCCCCGGGGCGCACGCGCTGGTGGTCGACGACGGCAGCCCCGACGGCACCGGCGAGCTGGCCGACGAGCTGGCCGCCGCCGACGAGCGGGTGCACGTGCTGCACCGCACGGAGAAGGCGGGCCTGGGCGCGGCGTACCTGGCCGGGTTCACCTGGGCGCTGGAGCACGACTACGCCGTCGTCGTGGAGATGGACGCCGACGGCTCGCACGCCCCCGAGGACCTGCCCAGGATGCTCGACGCCCTCGGCGACGCCGACCTGGTGCTCGGTTCCCGGTACGTGCCCGGCGGCAGGGTCGTCAACTGGCCCAAGAGCCGCGAGGTGCTCTCCCGGGGCGGCAACCTGTACTCCCAGCTCGCGCTGGGGGCGAAGGTCCGCGACATCACCGGCGGCTACCGGGCGTTCCGGCGGGCGGTGCTGGAGAAGCTCAAGCTGGGCAACGTCGCCTCCCAGGGCTACTGCTTCCAGGTCGACCTGGCCTGGCGCACCATCGAGGCCGGGTTCACCGTGGTCGAGGTGCCGATCACCTTCACCGAGCGCGAGCGCGGCCAGTCGAAGATGAGCGGCAACATCGTCCGCGAGGCGCTGTGGCGGGTCACCAAGTGGGGTCTGCGCCGCCGGGGCAACCAGCTCAAGGCGCTGCTGCGCATCAAGTGAACGCCGTCGAGCGCCCACCCGGCAGCCGGGTGGGCGCTCGACGGTCGTGCCGCGGGCAGGGCTCGGTGGTTGTGCCCCAGGCAGGGAAACGGCCGCCCGAGTGGGGGAGTCCCGGGCGGCCGTCGGTCTGGCGGTGTGGTGCGGCTAGGCGGGGCGGCGGCGGGTGCGCAGCTCGGCCAGGCGCTCGGTCAGCAGGTCCTCCAGCTCCGGGATGGAGCGGCGTTCCAGCAGCATGTCCCAGTGCGTGCGCGGCGGCTTGACCTTCTTCGGTTCCGGGTCGGACCCGTCGATCATCTTCGACTCGAGCCCGTGCAGCCTGCACTCCCACACCGAGGGGACCTCGGCGTCGTCGGAGAAGGGGACCTCGAAGTCGTGGTCCTTCGGGCACGCGTACCGGACCGTCCGGCGGGGGGCGAGGTCGTGATTGCGGTCAGTCTCGTAGCTGACCGCACCTAGCCGGCTACCACGGAGAACACGGTCGGCCATAGCGGTGTCCTTTCACTCGGCTCGTCCAGCAGAGCCCGGGGTGTTGCTCACCCAGCGCAACGAACAGAGCGGGGAAGGCATTCCCCGACCGCCCGCCGCGATCGCTCAGGGTGACATTATTCACCCGTCAACGACAGCGTCCTACTGAGAGATGCCCGTTTTTCGGTTTCGTGACGCGCTGCTCCACGATCGACGCCAACATCTCACCCACTTGGGGGATGATAGCTCTCAACCGTGCGTCCAGGCGATGGAGAGTTGTCCGCAGGCCACAAGTTCGCCTCGGCGGCCACCTCGGTGGAGGTGACAGCGGTGGAGCGCTTGATGACACACGGTAATTGAGGCGAAGTCGAGTTCGACCGGATTTCTGTCACTGTGGGTAGCGGAGCGAGTGGTTTGCGTGTGCGCGCGACCCGTCCGCGGACCGGGAAGCCCTCAAAGCAACTCCGGGGCCTTGTTGCCCACCGCGGCGATCGCGCGGCGCACCGGCACGAAGTACATCAGCACCAGCCCGACGAAGAAGAAGATGACCAGCGAGATGATCGCGTACCGGTAGGACCCCGTCGTCGAGGCCATCACCGCGAACACCAGCGGGCCCAGCCACGAGGTGGCGCGCTCGCCGATCTCGTAGACGGAGAAGTACTGCGCCTCCTTGCCCGGGGGCACCATCTGGCTGAACAGCGACCGCGACAGCGCGTTCGTGCCGCCGAGCACCAGGCCGATGCCGCCAGCCAGGGCGTAGAACTGCAACGCCTGCCCGGCCTGCACGAAGTACGCCGCGCCGATGACCAGCACCCACACCAGCAGGCTGGCCATGATCGTCTTCTTGGCGCCGATGCGCCTGGCCACCAGCCCGTGCAGCACCCCGCCGAAGAACGCCACGAACTGCACGATGAGGATCGTGGTGATCAGCACCTCCGCCTCGAAGCCCAGTTCCTCGCTGCCGTACTGGGCCGAGACGTTGGCGACGGTGGCGATGCCGTCGGTGTAGATCAGGTAGGTGCCCAGGAACGCCAGGGTCAGCGGGAACGCCCTGGCGTGGCGCAGGGTGTCGCGCAGCTCGCGGAACCCGGCGGTGACCACCGACCCCCGCGCGGGCGGCAGGTCGGCGCGGTCGTGGTGCCCGCGCAGCCGCCGCAGCGGGATCAGGGTGAACAGCGACCACCAGATCCCGGAGGTCAGGAACGCGATCTGCGCGGCGTTGCCCGCGGTGATGCCGAGGCTGTCGCGGAACAGGTACACCACGAGCTGGATGGCCAGCGCCACCCCGCCGCCGAGGTAGCCGAACGCCCAGCCGTTGGTGGAGAGGCGGTCGCGCTCGTCGGCGGTGGCGATCTCGGGCAGGTACGAGTAGTAGATGACCACCGAGGTGCCGTAGCCGATGTTGCCCAGGATGAACAGCACCACCCCCAGCCCCCAGGCGCCGCCGCCGACCAGGGCCATCGCCGCGGTGGCGATCGACCCGCCGAAGGCGAACGCGGCCAGCATGGGCTTCTTGTTGGTGCTGCGGTCGGCGATGGCGCCCATCAGCGGCACGATCAGCACCTGGATGACGGTGGCGATGGAGAGCAGGTACCCCCACAGCGACCCGGCCGGGAAGTGCAGGCCGAGCAGGGTGATGTCGCAGTTGTTGAGCCGGTCGCTTTCCCCGGCGGCGTCCAGGCAGGCCTGGGTGCCGTTGAGCGCGGTGTCGGACTGGGCGGCGGTGGCGGCGACCTCGGTGAGGTAGAGGGAGCCGAACACGGTGGTCACCGAGGTGGGGAACACCGAGTTCGCCCAGTCGTACCAGCACCACCCGCGTTGCTCGCGGCGGCGGGCCCGCGCCTCGCCCGCGTCGGGGGTGCTGTCGTCGACCATGCTCAAAACCGCCTCCGCCGTGCTCGTGTGCAGGCGGAGAGTACGGGTTGCCCGGTGGCGGCGGTCACGCCGGAGCGGCACCCGTCGACAAACATCGCCGAACATTCACCCCGTACGACCGTTCGGCCCAACATCAAACCCACCGAACGGCCCACCGCTGGATGGGGTGACAAGCCGCGGGGAGACGGACAACCGGTGAGGTACGTGTGACCGGTGGGGCGATTGTGGACAGTGGGAGCGCCGCTTACCGTCGTCGATCATGGCTGGAGCGCGCGGGGTGCCGAGACTGCTGATCGTGCTGACGACCGTGGGCGCCGCGACGGTGCTCCTGGCCGGTCAGGCCGCCGCCGATCCCCCGGCCCGGGACTGGGCGCGGCTGCGGCAGTGCGAGTCCAGCGGCCGGTACGCCACCAACACCGGCAACGGCTACTACGGCGCCTACCAATTCGACCTGCCCACCTGGCGCAGCGTCGGCGGCACCGGCAGCCCGCACCAGGCGTCCCCCGCCGAACAGGACCACCGCGCCCTGTACCTGTACCGGATGCGCGGCTGGCAGCCGTGGACGTGCGCGGGCACCCTGGGCCTGCGCGCCGACGGCGACGCCCGCAGCAAACGCGTCCCCACCTACGCCGAATCCGCCTACATCGGCGGCGGGGGTGCCCCCGCCCCGGCGCCGACCGGCGCGCCCCCGTGGCCGGGCAAGGTCTTCACCCACGGCGACTGCGACCCGGACCTGCGCCCCTGGCAGTTGCGGATGAACGCCCACGGCTACCACTTCGAGGGCACCGGCTGCTACTACGCCGAGACCCGCACCGCGGTCCTGGCCCTGCAACGCGCCAACGGCATCCCCGACTCCGGCCACCTGGGCCCCAAGACCTGGGTAGCGGCGTGGGAGGGCACCCCGCCGCGACCCTGAACCACCCGGGTCCGCTCAGGCGGTGGCCCACAGGCCGCGCTCGACGAGCACGTCGCGCAGCACCGCCGGGTCGTCGGTCATCAGCCCGTCGACCCCCAGGTCCAGCAGCGCGCGCATGCTCGGCGCGTCGTCGATGGTCCACACGTGCACCTCCGCGCCCCGGCGCCGCGCCAGCGCCACCATCCGGGCGTCGACCACCGTCAGCGGGCCCTGCCGCACCGGCACCTGCGCCACCAGCGGCCGGGTCGCCGCCCGGGTGAACCGCGCGGGCACCCGCTTGCCCGCCCAGAACCCCAGGATCGCCCGCACCCCCATCGACGTGAGCACCCGCGGCCCGGCCAACGCCCGCACCCGCGCCATCCGCGCCTCGGAGAACGACGCCAGGCACACCCGGTCCCACGCGTCGGCCTCGGCGATGACCTCCAGGGCAGGTTCCACCACCGCGTCGGACTTCAGGTCAATGTTCAGCCGCGCCCCCGGCACCGCCGCCAGCAGCTCCGCCAGGGTCGGCACCGGTTCGCGGCCGCCGATGTTCGCCGCCCGCACCCGCTCCCAGGTCTGCGCGGCGATCGGGCCGCGGCCGTCGGTGGTGCGGTCGAGGACCGCGTCGTGGTGGACCACCACCACCCCGTCGCTGGTGGCGTGCACGTCGGTCTCGAGGTAGTGGTAGCCCTCGGCGACCGCCCGGCGGAACGCCGACAGGGAGTTCTCCAGGCCCGCGAGGTCGTCGCGGTGCCAGCCCCGGTGCACGAACGCCCGGGGGTGCGGGCCGCTGAGGAAACCGTGGGTGCGTGGGTCGGTGGACACCCGTCGAGTGTGCCCCAGCGGCGTGGCTCGGGAGTGGCGGTCGGGTGTCGGCTAGCGTCCCGGCACATGACCGGTCCGACAGCCGCGTCCGGGCGCCGGGGCGCGCCGCGGCACTGCGGGTGGTGCGGGCGCGAGATCGCCGGGGCCGCCACCGGTGGGCGCCCGCGCCGCTACTGCGCCCAGTCCTGCCGCCAGCGCGCCTACGAGCGCCGCACCCAGGTCCAGCGCGGGGGCCTGCCCGAGGACGCGGTGGTGCTCTCGGCGGCGGAGCTGTCCGACCTGCAGGACCGGTTGTTCCGGCTGCGCTGCGCCGCCGAGGACGTGGTGACGGCGGCCGATGATGGGGCGAGTGCCGCTGAGCTGCGGATACTCGCCGAGCGTGTCGGTTCCGACGCCCAGGGGCTCGAGCGACTGCGCTGAACAGGACCGGTCCACTACGCTTCGTGCGCATGTCCCCACGACAACGGGTGAGGGAGGTCGGGTGACGCCCCCTGCGAACAGCCCGTCGGCGGTGCTGGACACCACCGACACCGCCTTCGCGCTGACCGACCTGCGCGCGCACGTGCGGTGGGCGAACCCGGCCATGAGCGACCTGCTGGGCATGACCACCGAGCAGTGCGCGGGCCGGTCGCTGACCGCGCTGCTGGCGGGCGCCCCCGACGGCCCGCCCGAGGACGGCTCCGACAGCGAGGACACCGTCATCTCGGTGCCGCGCCCGGACGGGTCCGGGCACCGGTGGCTGGAGATCCGCTGCACCAAGGCCGAGGACGAGCAGTTGCTCTACCGGGTCACCGACGTGACCCGGTGGCGCAAGCGCGAACTGGGCACCGCCGGGCTGGCCAAGCACCAGGACGAGCTGCTGCGCCTGGTCGACGAGGACCCGCTGACCGGGCTGCCCAACCGCCGCGCCCTGACCCGCGAGCTGGAGCGGCAGCTCGCGCTGGGGGCGCGCGGGGCGTTCCTGCTGCTCGACCTCGACCACTTCAAGGACATCAACGACCTGCACGGGCACCCCACCGGTGACCGGGTGATGTGCACCCTGGCCTCGCTGCTGCGCGACCGCATCGGCTCCGGGCAGGTGCTGGGCCGGTTGTCCGGCGACGAGTTCGCCGCGGTGCTCGCCGACGTCGACGAGCGGGCCGCGGTCGCCGCGGCCGATCGGCTGCGCAACGCCATCGCCGCGATCCCGATGTCCGGGGTCGCCGGGGCCAGCCGGATCACCGTCAGCATCGGCATCGCCATGTTCGAGGCGGGGGTGGGCTGGGACGAGGTGCTGGCCAACGCCGACATGGCGCTGTACGCGTCGAAGGCGGCGGGCCGCAACCGGGTCACCGTCTACGAGCAGGGCCACTACCAGGACACCGCCCTGCGGGTCACCGTGGTCGAACGGGTCCGCGCCGCCCTGCGCGACGGCGGGTTCGTGCTGCACGCGATGCCGATGGTGAAGCTGGGCAGCGGCCGGGTCATCGGCCACGAGCTGCTGCTGCGCCTGGAGGACGGGCGCGAGCCGCGCCTGGGCCCGGGGGAGTTCCTGCTCGCCGCGGAGCGCTCGGACCTGGTCTTCGAGATCGACCGGTGGGTGGCCGACAAGGCGATCCAGGCGCTGGTGGAGCACCCGTACCCGGGTCTGCGGTTCAACGTCAACGTCTCCGGCCGCACCCTGGAGGACGAGGACTTCGGTGACTTCGTCCTCGATCGGCTGACCGCCGCCGGGGTGGCGCCGGGCAGGCTGGGCTTCGAGATCACCGAGACCGCGGCGGTGACCAACCTCGACGCCGCCCGGTCGCTGGCCCAGCAGTTGCGCGCCTCCGGCTGCCGGATCACCCTCGACGACTTCGGTTCCGGCTTCGGTTCGTTCGTGCACCTCAAGCAGCTCCCGATCACCGGCCTCAAGATCGACGGCGAGTTCATCCACGGCATCGACTACGGCTCCCGCGACACGGTGCTGGTGCAGGGCCTGGTCGACATCGCCCGCGGCCTGGGCCTGTCGGTGGTGGCCGAGTGGGTCGAGCGCGCCACCCAGGTCGAGGCGCTGTCGCGGTTGGGGGTGCGGGTCGCGCAGGGCTTCCACCTGGGCAAACCGGAGCCGCTGGAGGACCTGCTGGCCCGCCCGCACGGTGTGTGGATGCGCCGCCCGACGCTGATGCAGGACGTGCCACCGGAAACCGCGACGACCCCGGCGGGGGAGCCGCAGTAGGGTTCACGGGTTTCCGCCCGTGAGGAGTGCCGTGCCGGACCTGCCCGCACCCGAGCCGTTCGCCTGCCCCGCCGCCGCGCCCCACCGGGCGGGTGGGCCGGTGTCGGAGGCGGTGGTGACCCGGTTGCGGGCGGCCGGGTGCGTGTTCGCCGAGGACGAGGCCACCCTGCTCCTCGCCGCCGCCCCCGGCGCGGACGTCCTCGACGTCCTGGTCGCCCGCCGGGCCGACGGCGAACCCCTGGAGCACCTGCTGGGCTGGGTGGCCTTCGACGGCCTGCGCGTCCCGGTCGACCCCGGGGTGTTCGTCCCCCGCCGCCGCACCGAGTTCCTGGTGGAACTCGCCGCCCCCCTGCTCACCCCGGGCTCGCTGGCCGTCGACCTGTGCTGCGGCTGCGGCGCCGTCGGCATCGCCCTGCGGGCCAGGGTCCCCGGGGTCGAAGTCCACGCCGCCGACCTCGACCCGGCGGCCGTGGCCTGCGCCGCCCGCACCCTCCCCGACGTCCACGAGGGCGACCTGTACGACGCCCTCCCCCCGGCACTGCGCGGCCGCGTCACCGTCCTGGCCGTCAACGCCCCCTATGTCCCCACCGACGCGATCGCCCTGATGCCCCCCGAAGCCCGCGACCACGAACCCCGCCTGGCCCTCGACGGCGGCCCCGACGGCGTCGCCCTGCACCGCCGCGTCGCCGCCCACGCCCGAGACTGGTTGGCCCCGAACGGCCACCTGCTGATCGAAACCAGCCACGAGCAGGCCACCTCGACCGCCGACGCGTTCCGCGCGGCAGGCCTCACCGCGACCACCCATCACGACGAGGACCGCCACGCCACGGTCGTCGTGGGAACCCGCGCCGACCACTGAGGACCGCCACCGCGCCCGGACCGTGCGGCTCGTTGTGCGAAATGGCATTTCATGCCCTTTCCGGCAGGCGGATAGCGTCGAATTCATGGAATGGAACTTTCGGTCGGCAGAAGAGCTTTTGGCCGCGTTGCGCGCCGGTGAAGTGACCTCGGTGGAACTGACCGACGAGGCGATCGCCGGTATCGAGCGCGACGACGAGGTGGTCAACGCGATCTGCGTGCCGGACTTCGACCGCGCCCGGGCCGCCGCGCGCGGTGCCGACCGGGCGCGCGCCCGCGGTGAGGACCGGCCGCTGCTCGGTGTCCCGGTGACGGTCAAGGAGTGCTACGACATGGCCGGGCTGCCCACGACCTGGGGCATGCCGCAGCACCGCGACCACGTGCCCGCCGAGGACGCGGTGCAGGTGTCGCGGCTCAAGGCCGCGGGCGCGGTGGTGCTGGGCAAGACCAACGTCCCGCTGGGGCTGCAGGACATCCAGAGCTTCAACGAGATCCACGGCACCACCAACAACCCGTGGGATCGCACCCGCACGTCGGGCGGGTCCTCCGGCGGGTCGGCGGCGGCCCTGGCGTCCGGGTTCGGCGCGCTGTCCATCGGCTCGGACCTCGCCGGTTCGCTGCGCACCCCCGCGCACTTCTGCGGCGTCTACGCGCACAAGCCGACACTCGGACTGGCGGCCACCCGCGGCATGGTCGCCCCGCCCGCGCAGGCCCTGCCGGTCGACCTCGACCTCGCCGTGGTCGGCCCGATGGCGCGCACCGCCCGCGACCTGGAACTCCTGCTCGAGGTCATGGCCGGACCGGACCCGCTGACCCACGGCATCGCCTACGACGTGGCGCTGCCGCCCGCGCGCCACGGACGGCTCGCCGACTTCCGGGTCCTGGTCCTCGACGAGCACCCGCTCATCGCGACCGGGGCGGCCGTGCGCGCGGGCGTGGACCGGGTGGCCGACGCGCTCACCGACGGCGGCGCCCGCGTCGAACGGCGCAGTCCGCTGCTGCCCGACCTGACCGAAGCCGCGACGCTCTACACGCAACTGTTGTTCTCCGGCACCGTCGCGCGTTTTCCGGTCGAGGCGCACGAGCAACTGCGGACCCGCGCCGCCGCCCTGGGCGCGGACGACCAGGGCTTGGAAGCGACGCGGCTGCGCGCCATGGTGTTCAGCCACCACGACTGGCTCCAGGCGAACACCCGCCGCGAGCTGCACCGCCACGGCTGGCGGCAGCTCTTCGCCGAGTTCGACGCCGTGGTGTGCCCGATCACCCCCACCCCCGCGTTCCCCCACGACCACGACCCCGACCTGATGCGGCGCCGCGTCGACGTCGACGGCGTCGAGTACCCGTACTTCGACCAGCTCGTCTGGGCCGGGCTGGCCACCATGCCCGGCCTGCCCGCCACCGCCATCCCCGCGGGCCGCTCCCCCGAGGGCCTGCCGGTGGGGGTGCAGCTCATCGGCCCGATGTTCGAGGACCGCACCCCGCTGCGGCTGGCCGAACTGCTCGAACGCGAGATCGGCGGCTTCCGGGCACCCGGGCGGGGTGTGCTCCCGGGTGCCCGCCGAGCACGAGGTGCGGGTCACGGCTGAGGGTCGAGGACCCGGGGGCGCCCGGGGGATCTCGCCGACCGGGCGCCTGGTGGTCAGGGCTGACGCCCGCGCTGGCGCGCGATGGCCTCCGACAGGTGCCAGACGGCACTGTTGGCCAGGTCATCGTGCTCGTGCAGGTAGCGCTGGGTGGTGGTCACCGTGGCGTGGTCGAGCATCCGGCGGACCTGCTCCAGGGTGGCCCCGGCGGCGAGGGCGGCGGTGCCCGCGGTGTGCCGGGCCGAGTGCGGGCTCAGGGTGCGCCAGCAGGTGAGCCCGGCCTGGCGGGCCAGATCGCGCATCTTGGCGTCGACGTCGTTCTGCCCCAGCGGCTGCCCGCCCCGGTACTGCGGCAGGTGCGGGTGCGGGGTGGAGACGAACAGGTAGCCGCCCAGGTCCGCCACGGCGACGCCCTCGCGCTCGGCGCGGACCCGCAGGTACTCGGTGAGCACCTCCACCACGTGCGGCGGCAGGGGTTTGCGGCCGAAGTCGTCGGCGTCGCCGCGGGACTTGCGGCGGTAGCGCAGGACCGTGTAGCCGGCGGTGCGGCGCAGGTCCTCCACGCGGGCGGTGGCCCCGGCGGTGACCCGCAGGCCGATGCTGAACAGCACGGTGAGCAGGGCCGCGTCGCGCCAGGCGGTCTCGGTGCCCAGGCGGCGGGCGCGCTCGAGGAGCCAGTCGAGGAAGCCCACCATCTCCTGCACGGTCAGCGAGGTGGTGGTGGACTCGCGGGAGACCCGCGGCCGCTCGGTCGCCGCGGCGGGGTTGCGCACGTCGACCTCGTTGGCGATCAGGTACCGGTACCACGAGGACACCACCGCCAGCCGCTTCGCCGTCGTGGCCCGCGACGGTGCCACCGCCACCTGCCCGCCCTGCTCGTCGCGGCGGGTGGCGGTCATGCCCGCCTTCCACGCGTCGGTGTCGGCCTTGCGCGCGGCCAGCGGGTCGACCCCGCGCTCGGCGCACCACGCCAACCACGACCCGAGCGCCTGGTAGTAGCCGCGGCGGCTGGTCTGGCTGAGCCCGGCCAACCACACCGAGGTGAGGCTGCGCGCGTGGTAGCGGTCGTCGGGGTCGGGCGGGGGCAGCGCGGGCAGCAGGTCGACGGCCTCACCGATCAGCCGCAGCAGCCCGTTGCCGTCGGTGTCGGTGAAGGTCGGTGCCCGGTAGCGCTGGAGGTCCACCGGGCCACCGTATCGACCGCCCCACCGCGACAGCCCGGGACGCGGGGAACGGCCCCGCGGCTGTCGTGCGTCACCCCGGGTGCGAGCCGGTCACGGCAGGTCGAAGGGGGCGGGGAAGTGGCCTTCCCAGATCTGGCGGGATGCCTGTTCGGGGTAGGGCAGGGTCTTGGACTCGGTGTCCAGGACGCGGGTGAGGTGCCCGCCGGGTCGATGAGCGGACCAGCCCGCGTCGCCGGTGGTGATGAAGCGGACCCACGCCCCCTGGATTTCGCGGGAGAGCGCGACGGCCCCGGGGGTGGGTTCCTCGCCGATGAGCCGGGTGCCGACGGGGCTGCGCAGCGTGCCGAACGCCAGGGGAACGTCGAGGCTGTGGCAGGCGCCCAGGACGCCGCCGAGGGCCGGGGCGACCCAGCACAGTTCGAACAGGTACGAGGTGCCGCCCGCCGCGGCGTTCGCCTCGGCCAACTTCTGCGACGGCATGCGGAACAGGGCGTCGGAGTACACCGTCTCCACCAGTTCCTCCGGGCCCGCCTGCGGGAACGCGGCGCGGTAGGCCCGCGCGCCCCCCGGCTGCGGGGCGTGCAGTTCCAGGGCCGCGTGGGCGTCCTGCTCGGTGAAGGTGCCGTACCTGCCGCCCATGACGCTGAAGTACCGGAATTCGTCCCGGGTGTGGCCGACGAGCAGTTCGATCCCGCTCGCGCGCCCACCGGTCAGCGCGGGCCACGGCGTTTCCGGGAGGACTTCGCCGTCGACGACGGGGCACAGCGCGGTGCCGGTCTCCGTGAGCCGCCCCCAGCTCTGCCGGTGCGCGTGGAGGCCCGCGTTGAAGGAGGTGAGCTCGGCGGCCAGGTGCCACGGGTCGGTGTCGCGCAGGGCCTCGGCGGTGGGGGCCGCCGCTGCGAGCCGGTCCGCGAACGCGGCGGTGACCTGCCGTGCCAGCGCGGGGGTGCTGTGCAGCCCCGGCACCGAATGGGCGATGGCCCGCCGGAACAGGCCGCGCGCGGACTCCATCGTCAGCAGGGCGGCGACCGAGCCCGCCCCGGCCGACACCCCGCCCACGGTGACCCGGCCGGGGTCGCCCCCGAAGGCGGCGATGTTGCGCTGCACCCACTCCAGCGCCGCGACCTGGTCGAGGAACCCGCGGTTGGGCGGCGCGTCGTCGAGGAACGCGAATCCCTCGACGCCCACGCGGCAGTTGATGGTCACCACGACGACCCCCGCCTCGGCCAGCGCTGCCGGGTCGAACATCGGGTCGCTCGAAGCCGCCGAGAGGTAGCCGCCCACGGGTATCCACACCAGCACCGGCAGCCCCGCCGAGCCGGGGTCCGGAGTGCCGACGTTGAGCGTCAGCCAGTCGGTGCCCTGCGGGGGCACGTCGATCGGCAGGGACAGCGGCACCACGGGGCCGAACTCGACCGCCTGCCTCGTCCCCTCCCAGCGGTGCGGCGGCGCGGGCGCGGCGAAGCGGAGCGCTCCGACCGGGGGCTGGGCGTAGGGGATGCCGCGGAACACCGCGTGCCCCTGCCGCAGGCGCCCCCGCACCACGCCTTCCGCGGTCCGCACCTCGGGCTGTCCGGACACGGCGCTCCCTTCCCGCGAGTGGACCCCAGGGTTGTGGGTCAGATGTATTATGTCAACTGTATTGGAACGGACCCGGGGTGTGAGGCGAGGGCGGGCGATGCCGAAAGAGGTGGATCACCGCGGGCGCCGCGAAGCGATCGCCCGCGCACTGTGGCGGGTGGTGGAGCAGCGCGGCGTCACACAGTTGACGATGCGCGTGGTGGCGCGGGAGGCGGGCATGTCACTGGGGCAGTTGCAGCACTACTTCGCCTCCCGGACCGCCATGCTCTCCTTCGCCATGGATTTCGCCGCCGAGCAGACCTCGGCGCGCGTGCACCAGGGTCTCGACGAGCTCGGTGACCGCCCGCACCCCCGTGACGTGCTGCGCCTGACGCTCGCGGAAATGCTCCCCCTGCATGCCGACGCCCGCGCGACCAGCCGGATGAGCGCCGCCTACGTCCTGGAGGCGCTGCACGACGAGGCCGTGCACGAGCAGGCGCGCCGCGGCCTCACCCGGGGGCTGGCCCTCGTCGAGCAGGTGGTGCGCCAGGCGATCGCCGACGGGCACATCGACTCCGACCGCGACCCGGCGACCGAGACCCACCTGCTCCTCGCCCTCACCGGCTTCGCCCCCCTGATCGAACTCGACGTGATCGGGCCCCGGGACGCGCTCGCCGCGATCGACGCGCACCTGGACCGGCTGTTCAGGAGTACCTGACCCGCCCCGGGCACGGGGGCGGGCCGGGACGAGGTCAGCTCTGACCCGGCCGCTCCCCGTCCCGGTCCACGACGCCGATCGCGACGCGGGTGAAGACCGACCAGGTCGCCCCCTCCCGATGCGCCTGCCACCGGGTCGACCCGTTCACCACGGTGGGCCCCCCAGATCTCCTGGGCCCCTTGATCGGCGCATCCCCCCGAAGGCGCCTTCGGCCTGCCCGCTGCACCTGATCACGTCGCGCTCCCGGGCCGGACGGCGCACCCGGTGGCGCCCTGCTGTCTTCTGCTCACCAGCAGGGGGAGGGGTGATAACTGTCATTCTCACCCCTCCCTGCGCTGGCAACTCAATAATGATAGGCATCAGTAAGTGGCAGTAATTGTTGACTGTTAGCATTGCCGGGTGATGCGACAGTGTGAGTACTGCAGGCGTGAGCTGCCCGAACAGGCCGGGACCGGGCCGCGGCTGAAGTTCTGCCCACCGGGCACCGGGGTGGCCGAGCACGCGGGCACCTGCCGGGACCTGGCGAACGCGGTGAAGCTGCTGCGCGCCGCCCGCGGCACCGACTCCGTGCCGGGCGCGGCGGTGGAACTGCTGGGGGAGCAGGTGGCCGCGGTGCTGGCGGTGCTGTCCCCGCAGGGACCGGTGGCCGCGCTGCGCGAAGCCCTCGGCGGGGTCGACGCCCGACTGCGCGGCGAGGTCGCCGACGTCCGCCGCGAGGTCGACGCGGCACGGGAGGCCGAACGGGAGGCGCTGGCCCGCGCCGAGGCCGCCGACCGCGACCGGGCCGACGCGGTGCGGCAGGTGGCGGTGGCGGTGGCCGAGCGGCAGGAGGCGCAGACCACCGCCACCACGGCCGTGGAGGCCCGCGACACCGCCCGGGCCCAGGAGCAGTCGGCCTGGCAGCAGGCCGCCGCCGCCGCGGCCGAGCGCGACCTGCACGCCGAGCGGGCGGCCCGCTCGGAGGAGGCCGCCCGGCGGGACCGGGACCGGGCCGAGGCCGCCACCCACGAGTCGCACCGCCTGGCCGAACAGGTGCGCGGTTTGCAGGAACGCCTGGACGAGGCGCACGACCGCGCGTCAGCCGACCGCACCCGCGCCGAGGGCCTCGACGCCGACCTGCGCCAAGCCCTGGCCCGCACCGAGTCCGCCGACCGCGCCCGCGCCGAGGCCGTGGAACGGGTCGCGGTGCTCGACGGGGACCTGCGCCACGCGGTGGCCCGCGCCGAGGCCGCCGAACAGACCGCGACCCGCCTCACCGAGGAGGTGGCGGCTTTGACCCGGCAGGCCGACCGCCTGGGGGCGGAGGTGCCCGCCCTGCGGGAGCGCGTGGGCGAGGCGCACGAGCAGACCGAGGCGCACCGCGCCCGCGCCGACGCCGCCGAACGGGAGGTCGCACGCCTGGGCGAGCAGGTCCGCGGCGCACGGGAACGGGCCGACGCCGCCGAGCAGCGCGCCACCGCCGAACGCGACCGCGCCGACCGGCTCCTGCGCGCTCACCCGCCCGCCCGGGACGACACCCCCTCAACAGTCACGGGCAAGCCCCCGGCCTGAACGGCTCTGGTGCCACATCAACGGAAACCACGACACAACCCGCCCTCGATCAGGTGAAATCCGGGAGGGCCGCTGGACCGCTCGGGCGGCGGTGGTGGAAGAAGGTGAGACACCTGCCGCACGATTTTCCGGACCAGCAGGGCCACAGCACCAGGGAGCCGCCGTGAACACCATCGTCAGACGCGTGGTCCAGGCATCGGTCGCGGTCACGGGGAGCATCGCGCTGCTCGCGTCGGTCGCGCCCGCGGCCACCGCGGCGACAGCCCGCAACGGCATCTGCGAGGACTACGAGTTCTGCCTGTACCACGGGGCCGACTTCACCGGGTCGGTCTCGGACTTCGGCCACGGTTCCATCCCGAACTACGGGAGCTCCCAGCCGGGTTGCTACGAATACAAGGGTCCCGGCACCGGCCAGGGCGAATGCGTGAAGAACAACGCCAGGTCGGCGAGGAACCGCACCCACATCCACGTGGTGAAGATCTTCTACAACAGCAACTACGGGGGCATCAACGTCACGTTCAACCCCGGTGGTGAGGCGAACCTGGGTCGCCTCACCGAGGAGAACGCCTCACACCTCTTCGAGCTCGTGAGCTGACACGGCGCCACCCCGCACCGGAACCCCGAGCCGACACGGGGGCCGGTGGCCCGGCACGGCATCCACCACGCCGACGACCATCACCCGATCGTGGTGGTCGTCGGCGTAACACCGGGCCGCTGGGGGCGATACTCCTGCTGTACGGCCCCGCTCGGGAACCCCCGACCTCGAGCGGGGCCGTTCGCATTCCCCCGGGGGAACCCCGGCTCAGAGGCGGATGTCGCCGGTGTGGTCGCCGCCGATCTGGATGGCGGTGCCGGTGACGGTGCCGGAGATCGACTGCCACACCGTGCTCGTCGGCCCCCCGGAGACCTGCCGCGCCTCGGCGACGGCCTCGGCCAACCTGCGGGCGAACACCTCGTCGTCCTCGGCGGCGTCCTCCAGGGCGAGGGCGACGCGGGTGCGGGAGCGCTCGGTGACCTCCCCGGACTCCGCGGCCTCCAGTTCCAGCCGCCGCACCGCCGGGTCCCCGCCGAGCTTGGCCTGCACCAGTTCCCCGACCCGGTCGACCGCGGCGTCGATGGCGGAGTCGACCACCCCGTCACCCCGGTTCGCCGCGCGGCGGGCCTTGGCCACCACCCACGCGATCACCATCCCGACGACGACCTCCATCGCCCACTCCCTCCACGTCCGGCCAACCCGATCCGCCCTCAAGCACACCACACCCGGCCCGGGAAAACCGGCGCCGGGGCGAAAACCGGCACCCGCGCCCCACTCGGCCTGCGACACTGGCCGCCGCACCCGACCGATGGGGAAGACACGTCCCGATGCGCATCCACACCATCATCCGCAGGACCCTGCGCGTACCGCGCGCCCACGCCCCGGCCGGGGACGGGGCGGCGGTGGCCCGGCAGCTCGACTCGGTCCTGGCCGGGGTCGGGTTCACCTGCTCCGGTGAGCTGCTGGGCCACGTGTCCGGGTTGGCCCCGCACGCGGCGACGACGCTGGCGGTGGAGGTCCTGGGCGCGGTGCGCGAACTGGTCGGCGACGACGTCGAGCACAACCCCTACTTCCTCGGGTTCCCCCACGAGGTCCCCGACACCGTCGAGTTCTGGGTGTCGTGCCTGCGCCAAGCCCTGACCTCCGGCGCCGCAGTGCCCACCGACGGGCCGGTCAACCTGCTGGACCTGCCCACCTACGGCCGCCACCAGCACACCCACGCCGAACTGCTGGCCGCCCACGACGCCCTCACCGCCACCGCCGCCGACCGGGTCACCACCCTGCACCTGGGCGACACCGTCGAAGCGGAAACCCTGGGGGTGTACCGGGACCTGGCCGGGTCCACCACCCCCCTGCACGAGGCCGACCTGTCGCTGCTGGCGCAACTGGCCGTGCAGTGCCGCACCGGGCCGCAACCGCGGCTCATCCCCGTGCGGGAGAACCGGGCGGTGATCAACGCCGTGCGCCTGGCCGCCGCCGAACCGCTGATCGCCGTCGACACCGTCACCGACGTGCTGCGCGTGGCCTGCCGGTTCTCCGCCGGGGACGTCACCCTGCGCACCCCCACCCGGTTCCGGTCCTTCCGCCGCGCACACCGCCGCGTCCTGCTCACCGCCCTGGACGCCGTGGCCGCCGACGAGGCGAAACTGGCCGACGTGGCCCGCTTCGCCGGGCGCTGGAAGCGCCTGGGGGAGCGGCTGCACCCGCACGAGTACCCCGACCTGCCGCACGCCGCCCGGGTGTTCGCCGTCGCCCGCGGCGACCTGCGCGCACCCTCCCGCGCCGCCCGCGCCGAGGCCGCCTTCGCCGCGGGCGACCTGCCCGGGGCCACCTCGGTCCTCGCCGAATCCCCCGGGACGCTGCTGCGCGCCCTCGACCGGCTGCTGCGCACCGCCACCGCCACCGCCGCCGACACCGACGCGGTGCTCACCGCGGTCACCGCCGCCGTGGGACAGGTGTCGGGGCGGGTGCTGTGCTCGGTGCGCGAACACCTGATGAACCGGGCCGCGGCGCAACCGGCCCGCGTGTTCGTCAACCGCGACCGCCGCGGCTGGGTCACCCCCGACACCCGCCCACCCCTGACCGCCACCACCATCGCCGACACCGCCGCGGTCCTCGACGCCGAACTGGCCCGCCGCCTGCCCACCGCCGACCACGTCGTCATCGACCCCGCGCTGCGCACCGTCGCGGTACCGCTGACGGGGGCCGCCACCGAAGACGGGTTCGCCGTGCTGCCCCGCGGGTCGCGCACCCCGGTCACCGGCGAGGTCCTGCGGTTGTTCACCCACTGGCGCGAACGCGCCGAACGCACCGACTTCGACCTCTCCGCGCTGCTGCTCGACGCCGACTTCGGCTACACCGGGCACGTGTCGTGGACCGGGTTCAAGAACAACGGCGTCGTCTACTCCGGCGACCTCACCGAGTCCGCGAACGGCGCCACCGAATTCATCGACGTCCCCCTCGCCGAGGTCCGCGCCACCTACCTCGTCCCGCAGGTGTCGATCTACTGGGGGGAGGGGTTCAACACCGTCGCGGAGTCGATGTTCGGGTGGATGACCCGCACCCGCGACCAGGGCGGCGCCCCGTTCGAACCGCGCACCGTGCGCACCCGCTCGGACCTGCGCGGCACCGGCCGGGTCGCGCTGCCGATGGTCTTCGCCCGCGACGACACCGGCGGCTGGACCGCCCTGTGGACGCACCTGTACCTGTCCGGGACACCGAACTTCAACCAGGTCGAAGGCCACCGCACGAGCACCGCCCTGCTCACCCGGGCCGTCGTGGGCCGCACCCACCTCACCGTCGGGCACCTGATCGCCACCACCGCGGGCACCGTCACCACCACCGACGACCCACCCCCGACCGGCCCGGTGCTCTACCTGGGCCTGGAGGACCCGGGGAACCTGCCCGAGGGGTCCACGGTGATCACCCTGCACAACCTCAACCGGCTCGTCCCCGCCTGATAACCTGCACCCGTGAGGCCATGCGGGGGCTTCCTCCTCACCCACTCGAAATGGCCCAGTCCCCGCCCTCTCCTCACCCCAAGCCCCCCGGCCGACCCGCCGGGGGGCTTTTCGCGCACCTCAGGCGAACAGGGTGCGGTAGAGCAGGAACAGGTTCAACCCCGAGATCACCACCGCCAACACGAACCCCACCACCGTGGTCACCGGCCGGTTCACCAACGCCCCCATCACCGACCGCCGCCGCCCCAGCAGCACCAGCGGCAACAACGCGAACGGAATCCCGAACGACAGCACCACCTGGCTCAGCACCAAAGCCCGCGTCGGGTCCACCCCCGACGCCAACACCCCCAGGGCGGGCAGCATCGTCGCCAACCGGCGCACCGGCAACGGCACCCGCCGCCGCAGGAACCCCTCCATCACCACCTGACCGGCGTAGGTGCCCACACTCGAGGCCGCCAATCCCGACGCCAGCAACGCCACCGCGAACGCCACCGCCGCCCCACCACCGAGGGTGACCCCCAACCCGGCGTGCATGTCCTCCAACGACTCCGCGGGCAACCCCGTCCCGTGCAGCGCCCCCGCCGCCACCAGCAGCATGCTCACGTTCACCAACCCGGCGATCCCCAACGCCACCCCCAGGTCCACCGCGTTCGCCCGCAACGACCGCCGCAGCTCACCGACACCCCCGCGGTGGTGGTGCTGGGTCAACGCCGAGTGCAGGTAGATCGCGTGCGGCATCACCGTCGCCCCCAGCATCCCCGTCGTCAGCAGCACGCTGTCCACCCCGTCGAACCCCGGCAACAACCCCGCCCCGGCCTCGGTCAACGGCCCCAACCGCAACGTCTGGTACAGGAACCCGGCCAGCACCACCAGCAGCAACGCCACGATCACCGACTCGAACCGCCGCCGCCCCGTCGGCGCCAGGCTCAGGATCGCGAACGACACCACCGCGGTGATCAACGCCGCGGGCAGCAGCGGAACCCCGAACAGCAGGTTCAACGCCACCGCCGCCCCCACGAACTCCGCCAGGTCGGTCGCCATCACCACCAGCTCCGCCTGCACCCACAACAACCCCACCACCGGCCGCGGGTACCGCTCCCGGCACAGCTCCGGCAGGTTGCGCCCCGTGGCCACCCCCAGCTTCGCCGACAGGTACTGGATGAACACCGCCGCCACCGACGCCGACACGATCACCCACAGCAGCAGGTACCCGTACCCGGCGCCACCGGCCATGTTCGTGGCGAAGTTCCCCGGGTCCACGTAGGCCACCGCCACCACGAACGCGGGTCCCATCAGCCCCGCGACCGTGCGCAGCCTGTCCCGCGATGACCCCCGCACCCCCGTCCCGCGCACCGCAGGCTCCACCATCAGGCCCTCCCTCGCACCCCTCGCACCCCTTGGCGGGGATCATCGCCGCACCGCCCCGACCCGCACAACGGCCCAACCCGAGTCCCCCGAACGGCAGGCACCCCCCTACAACATCCGTGGCGGGCGCTGCGCCCTGTGGACAAAAAAACCCGCGAACCCCGCCCACGTCCTACCCTCACCAGCATGATCGACGGCGACCGCCCCCGCACCCGCAGGCCCGTCCCCGCACTGGCCGCCCTGCTGGCGACCGCCGCCGTCGCCACCCTCACCCTGCTGGGCTTCACCCCACCCGAGCCCCTGGGCGCCGACGCCCCCGCCGACACCTTCTCCGCCGCCCGCGCCGAGGCCCACCTCGCCGCCATCGCCCAGCGCCCGCACCCCATCGGCACCGCCGACAACGCCCGCGTCCGCCAGTACATCACCGACACCGCCACCGCCCACGGCGCCTCCACCACCACCGAGACCGGCGAGGTCTCCCACTCCCGCGCGGGCGTGCAGCGCCTGGCCACCGTCCACAACGTCGTCGCCCGCGTCCACGGCACCGCCCCCGGCCCCGTGCCCCTGCTGCTGGTCGCCCACCACGACTCGGTGCCCACCAGCCCCGGCGCCGCCGACGACGGGGCCGCCGTGGCCGCCCTGCTGGAGACCCTGCGCACCACCGCCGCGCACCCACCCCGCAACGACGTGGTGTTCCTGTTCACCGACGGCGAGGAGATGGGCCTGCTCGGCGCCCGCGCCCACGTCGAGCGCCACCGCGGCGACGGGTTCGGCCCGGTGTTCAACT
Source organism: Actinokineospora spheciospongiae (assembly GCF_003182415.1). Classification (NCBI taxonomy): domain Bacteria; kingdom Bacillati; phylum Actinomycetota; class Actinomycetes; order Pseudonocardiales; family Pseudonocardiaceae; genus Actinokineospora; species Actinokineospora spheciospongiae. The sequence continues at coordinate 697,539 of NZ_QHCP01000004.1, forward strand.
TCGAGGCCCGCGGCAGCGGGGGACCGGTGTGGATGTTCCAGACCGGGCGGGACAACGCCGACCTGGTCTCCGCCTTCGCCGACGCCTCCACCCGCCCCGTCGCCAACTCCATGGCCGCCGCCGTCTACGCCCTGCTGCCCAACAGCAGCGACTTCACCGTCTTCCTCGACCACGGCGCCCACGGCCTCAACTCGGCGTTCATCAACCAGGTCCACCACTACCACTCACCCCACGACGACCTCGCCCACCTCGACCGCGCCAGCCTGCAACACCACGGCGAAACCATGACCGGCCTCATCCGCGTCCTCGGCGACACCGACCTGACCGCCACCGGCACCGGCGACGCCATCTACTTCGACCTGTTCTCCCGGGTCCTGCTGCACTACCCCGACACCCTGGTCATCCCCCTCACCGCCACCTCCGCGGCCGCGCTGGCCTGGCTTCTCGTGGCCGCCACCCGCCGCCACCGCCTGCGCCCGGGCACCCTGGCCGCCACCACCGCCGCGGCCCTGGGCACCGCCCTGGGCGGGGCAGTGCTGGGCCACCTCGGCTGGCTGGCCATCAACACCGCCCGCCCCGACCTGGACTTCCTGCCCCTGGGCGAACCGTACGGCCGCGGCTGGTTCCTGGCGGGCTTCACCGCCCTCGCCGCGGCCGCCCTCCTGCTAGGGGTGCGCGCCCTGCGCCGCCGCACCCGCACCGAACTGCTCTCCGGGGTCCTGACCCTCACCGCCCTGCTGCTGATCACCACCACCGTCGTCCTGCCCGGCGGCACGTTCCTGTTCCAGTGGACCCTCCTCGCCGGTCTCCCCGCCCTCTGGTGGTCCACCCGCCACCCCACCCCGTCCACCGCCACCCCGACCGCTGCCAGCACGCCCGCCGCCGGTGAGCCCACCGGCGGCGCGTCCACCAGCGACGACGCCAACCCCGGCACGTCGAGCGCCGGTGCGCTGAACACCCCCGGAACCGAGGCCGCGAAGACCACCGGGTCCACGTCTGCGGCCGAGGTGCCCGCCACCGCCGCATCGCACCCCACCAACCCCGCAGACCCCGCCGGTCGCGGCGGTCGCGGGGACGTAATCGGGCTGCTGCTGGCCGCGCTGCCCGCCCTGGTCGCCGCCGCCCTCTACCCGGCGATCACCGCCTCCCTCTACACCGCCCTGGGACTGCCACTGGCCGCCGCGGCGATGGTCCTGACCCTCCTCGGCGCCCTGCACACCGCCCCCCTGCTCGCCGAACTCCCCACCCCCGGCCGACTCGGCACCACCCTCGCCGTGGCCGCGGTCGTCCTGCTGGTCCTGGGCACCACCCGCACCGGCTTCACCCCCACCCAACCCCGCCCCGACTCGCTGATCTACCTGCGCGAGGACACCGGCGCCACCTGGCTCAGCCCCGACCCCACCACCGACCCGTGGACCGCCAGAGCCCTCGGCGACAACCCCACCACCGCGGACCTGTCGACCACCTACCCGCTGCTGCCCGAACCCGTCCTGCGCGCCCCCGCCCCCACCTTCGACCTCCCCACACCCACCACCGACACGCTCTCCGACACCACCACCGGCCCCACCCGCACCGTCGCTGTCCGCATCACCCCCGCCACCCAGGCCTGGCGCACCCAACTCACCATCACCCCCACCACCCAGGACTGCGCCGTCGACGGCACCCCCATCGCCCCCACCACCCCGGTCGAGCTGTACGGCAAAGCCACCGGCACCACCCTCACCTGCCGCATCCCCGCAGGCACCACCCTGACCCTGGCCCTGACCGACCAGTGGATCGGCCTGCCACCCGAAGCCGCCGCCGCCGTGGGCCCCCGCCCCGACGACAGCATCCTCGTCCCCTCCGGCACCCGCCCCCACGACTCCGCCCTCATCACCACCACCGCCACCATCTGATCCCCGGACCCGCGACAGCTCGACCACCGACACCGGGGGAGTGGCGCCAACAGACCACGCCCAGCGCCGATCAGGTACCCGCGCAGCGATCCCTGCCCGGACAACTCCGCAGCAACCGCACCTGCGGCGCCCGGGTGATGACCTCCGGCGCCGAGCGCGCACCACCGGGCCACCGCACCGAGATCGCGATGGAGGAGGAGTTGTTGCCGTAATCGCTCTCCCGCAGAGTGCGATCACCGTTGACGGTGTTGACCACGTCATAGGTACCCGACGGAACCGCGGTGATGTCCAACCACTGGAAATCGACGGTGTACCGGTAGTCGTCACCACGGCCCACGGAAATCCCCTGGGTGACGGTCAACGCCGCCGGGTCGTGCATGTTGCACGTGTTCGCCGCCAACACCCGCCCCAACCGCCCCTGCGGGGTGTCGTCATCACGGACCACGGCCGGAAGCACACCCGCATCCGCGGTCGCGTAGCGGTCACCGAGGCAGAAACCGTTCTTGCGGTCAGCCACCAGCGCCCCACCACCCGGGGTGCGCAACTCGAAGTGCTCGAACCCCATCAGGTGCCAGTGCTGGTGGGCCTGCGCGGGCTCGTAGTACGCCGAGGTGGCCGTCGCCTGCTGCGCGGCGGCGAACGAATCCGGAATCCTCCCGTCCACCCCGCTCTGAAAAGCCTGCCGCACCCGCATCGTCGGCACGTCCACACCGGGCCGCCAACCGTAGAGCAACAGCGGACCGGCACCGACGTTGTCCTCGGCGGTGGTGAACCGCAACCGCACCGCCCGCGCCCGCCCCCTGCTCACGCACGCCGCGTTCGGGTTCTCGACCTCCGAAACCAGGCACACGTCCCAATCACCACACAGGGCCGGATCACCCACGTACCCACCGGGACACCCCACCGGCGCCTGACGCAGATCCGGCAGCAACTCCCCGGCAGGCGCCACCGCCGAAGCCGACGGCGTCACCACCATCACCACCCCCACCACAGCAGCAGCCGCCGCCACCCACCGCCCGCCAACCGCCGCCATACCGCCCATCCCGCTCAGGTGAAGTGACCGACCGCGACCGTAACCGCCCACCGCCCACCCGAACCACTTCCAACCCGGCTGCCACCCGAACGAGCGACCCACACCCACCACTCAGGTCGACGACCACCGCCGCCACCACGACCGCCGCGACACCCCACCCGCCTCCACCACCGGCGCCACCACGGGCGGCTCCACCGGCCGAGACGCCACCCACCCCGCCACCACCTCGTCCTCGTCGACGAACCGGACCAACACCGGACCCGACCCCGTCCGCATCCACTCATCAATACGGCCGTTGACGTCCCGCACCACCGCCCGCACCTCCGCCTCCGACCGCAGCGCCCCCACCCGCTCCGGGATCAACTCCACCTCCCGCCGCAACCGCAACTGCGGCGGCAACACCTCCCGCGTCTCCACCCCCTCACGACGCAGATAACCACTCAACCAATCACCACCACGGGGCAGGGGCTTCCCCGCACCCGGCAGGTTGTCGAAATCCCCCCGGTTCCGGGCCTCACTGATCTGCGACTCCACCCAGGACTCGAAGCCCACCCCGGCAGGCTTGCGCTCCGTCATCGACCGACCTCCCCAGATCGTCTCCAACACCCCCGATGCTACCCACCACCACCGACACCCGCCCCCGCCCACGGCATCCCGCTCACCCCCACGCCGACAACGACAACCCACTCTCAAACCGCCGCAACCCACCCGACACCGGATCAACGAACTCCAACACCCGCGCCAACAACTGCAACGGCCGCGAAAAATCATCCAACGCCCGCTCCGTCAACACCGGGTAAAAATCATCACCCACGATCGGCACCCCCAACCCCGCCATATGCAACCGGAGCTGATGCGTCCGCCCAGTGGCGGGGGACAAGCGGTACAACCCCAACCCACCCCGCTGCTCCACCAACTCCACCAACGTCTCCGCATTCGGCTCCCCAGCCACCTCCCGCGCCTGGATCACCCCACGCTCCTTCTCGATCCGCGACCGCACCACCACCGGCAACCCCAAATCCCCCCGCACCGGCGCCACCGCCGCATACTCCTTCCGCACCACCCGATCCTTGAACATCCCCTGGTACCGCCCCCGCAACTCCGGCCGCACCACGAACAACAACAACCCCGCCGTCACCCGATCCAACCGGTGCGCCGGACTCAACTCAGGAATCCCCAACTCCCGCCGCAACCGCACCAACGCCGTCTGCACCACGTGCTTCCCCCGGGGGATCGACGCCAGGAAATGCGGCTTGTCCACCACCACGATGTCCCCATCCCGGTACACCACCGGAATCTCGAACGGCACCTCCACCTCCACCGGCAAATCCCGGTGGAACCACACGAACATCCCCGGCACGAACGGCGCGTCCACCGCCACCGGACCGTCCAACCCCACGATCCGCCCCGCCACCAACATCTCATCAACCCGAGACGGCTCAACCCGGGGGAGACGCTCCACCAGGTGATCCCGCACCGTCACCCACGGACCCCCATCCGGCAACCGCAACCGCGCCGCATCCAACCCGTGCCGCTGCGGCAGGGGAGACCTCAACCGACGACGACCCATCCCCGAACCCTACTGCCCATCCCCACCCAACCCCTCCAACGCCCGATACGTGCGATTGCTCGCCGCCGCCGCCCGCCGCTCCCGACCCGTCGCATCGATGTACCCCTGCGACGTGTTCAGACTCGCGTGCCCCAACAACACCATGATCTCCACCGCATTCGCCCCGTCCTCCGCCAACCGCGTCGCGAACGTGTGCCGCAACGCGTGCAGATTCGCCCCCGCAGGCACCCGGTCGTGCAAACCCGCCTGCCGAAAACACTGCTTCACCAGGTAATCCAACCCACCACGCCCAATGCCCTCACCATCGGACCCCAACACCAACGGTCCCTCATCGGAAAACCGCAACCCCGGGAACCGCACCTCGCACGACACCAGGTACGCCTCGATCACCCGCTCCAACGGCACCTCGATCGGGATCGACCGCTCCCGGTTCGCCTTCCCGTGCACGTACAACCGCCGCTCACCCGGCCGCCCCACCACCGACGACCGCCGCAACGCCCGCATCTCCGACGCCCGCAACCCCGCCACCAGGCCCAACGCCAACACCAGCAGGTCCCGCTCCGGCCACGGCGCCCGCGCCCGCCGCGCCCCACCGGCGATCGCGGTCAACAGCTCCTCCGGCGTCCGCTCACCGCGCAGCGGCTTGGGGGAGAGGGGCCCGGGTTTCGGCCGCCCGATCGCCCCCATCGGATTGCCCGCCGACAACCCGTCCAGCAGGCAGAACTGGAAGAACTGGTTCCACGTCGACCACGCCCGCGCCACCGAACTCTTCGCGTGCGTGTCCGCGAACGCCCCGAACGCCTCCCGCAGCACCTGCGCGGTGACGTCCTCCAGCTCGATCCGGGCCGTGCCCAGCACCTGGGCCAGGTGCGCGGTCACCCCGGCCAGGTCCCGCCGGTACGCCGCCGTCGTGTGCGGGGAATCCTTGCGCGACCGCCTGGCCACGAAGAACGCCTCCTGCGCCTCGCTCAACTCCACTGGACCTGCATACCCTCCCGGACCGACAAGTCGATCATCGGACCCCCCGTGTGAGTGATGGATAACCGCGATTATCCATCAAACAGGTGTTCGAGTCGGGCGCGACACGGCGGGCGAGTGCCTGCGTTGTGACGACCGTTTTCGCGCGCGCGTCGCGCGATCGCCTCGCCTCCCAGCCGCCGGGCGCCCTTCTTGGCGTCGGATCGCGATTGGCGTACCCCGGACACAAGCAGGCGGCTGCCGGGCGGCCGCTCTGGATCATCACCCATGAATCGTCACCGTGACGTTAGTCGCCGGTGCGATGACCCCTCCGACCTGCGGACCTCGGCGTTCTCTGATGTTCGATAATCGACATTATGTCAAGTAACTGTTGTCGAAGGCCTCCCCGATGGGCGAGCCGGTGGTGTGGGCGGCGCGGTTGGACTGCCCCTCCGGTTGGACTGCTCCTCCGGCAGCGCCCGCTCGCCGGCGGCGCGGGCGATCGCCGTGCACACCGTGTCGGTTCGGAGCCGGTCGCCGCTGATGGGGTTGTGGAGCGACCGAGGAGGAGTTGCCCGACGGGAGTCGGTCGAGGCGAGGTCGAGGCGCTTCGAGTCGGGTGTCTCGGCGTACGGGGTGGGCGCCTCTCCCCCGCTACGCGATGAGCCAGCCGGAGGCGGCGGCTTGGCGGCGGGGGCTGGGGGCGGGTGTGGTGGCGGGGACGATGTGGAGTTCGTCGTGCAGGGAGGTGAGTTGCAGGCCGGTGAGGACGGGGCCGCGGGCGTGGATGGTGAGGGTGCGGCCCCGGCGGGTGCAGGCGCGGTGGGCGCGCAGGAGGACGGCGGTGCTGGCCCAGCTCAGGAAGGTGACGGCGGTGAGGTCGACGATGAGGTGGTCGGTGGTGGGGTCGGTGGTGGCGGTGGTCATGAGGGCGTCGTGCCAGGGGTGTTCGGTGGCGAGGTCGATGCGGCCCTGGGCGGCGATGGTGGTGGTGTGGCCGGTGCGGTGGGTGGTGATGGTAAGGGTGCGTTGGGCTTGTTCGTGGGGGCTGCGGGGGAACTTGAGAGCCATGGTGGTGCCTCCGGGGGTGGGGATTCGCTGCTCTGGAGGCGGTGGGGGTGGGAAAGGTTGCCGGGTGGTGGTGTGATCTGTGGTGTGCGTGATGTACGGGTGTTGCCGAAGGCGTTGTTGCACGTGCACCTGGAGAGTGCGATGCGGGCTTCGACGGTGGCGGAGTTGGCGCGGCGGTACGGGGTGGCGGTGCCGGTGTTGGGTGGGCCGTTCGCGGGGTTCCGGGAGTTCGCGGATCGGGGGTCGGCGGTGCGGGGGTTGTTGCGGGAGGCTGGGGATTTCGCGCGGGTGGCGGAGGAGTTCTGCGTGGACCAGGCCGCTGATGGGGTGGGGTACGTGGAGGTGACGTTCACGGCGGCGTCGCACGGGGAGCGGGTGGGTGATGTGGAGATGCCGTTGGCGGCGGTGGTGGAGGGGTTGGGGCGTGGGTGTGCGCGGACGGGGTTGGTGGTGCGGGTGGTCTTGGATCATTCGCGGCGGCGGTCGGTGGGGCGGTTGGCGGCGACCGTGGGGTTGGCTGAGCGGTTCGGTGAGTGGGTGGTGGGGGTGGGTGTGGCGGGTGAGGAGCGGTATCCGTTGGCGCCGTTCGCGGGGGTGTTGGGGCGGGCGCGGGAGTTGGGGTTGCGGATGGTGCACCACGCGGGTGAGCAGTGTGGGGCGTGGAGTGTGGCGGAGGCGGTGCGGGTGGGGTGTGCGGATCGGGTGGGGCACGGGTTGAGCGTGTTGGAGGACGTGGAGTTGGTGGCGGAGGTGCGGGATCGGGGGGTGGGGTTGGAGGTGTGTCCGGCGTCGAACGTGGAGTTGGGGTTGGTGGGGTCGGTGGGGGTGCATCCGCTCCCCCGGTTGTTGGAGGCGGGGTTGGTGGTGTCGTTGAACACGGATGTGCCTGCGATGACGGGGGTGTCGTTGTCGGGTGAGTTCGCGTTGGTGCGGTCGGAGTTGGGGTTTTCGGATGGGGAGTTGGCGGGGTTGGCTCGGGCTGGGGTGGAGTCGTCGTTTGCGCCTGCGGTGGTGAAGGAGCGGTTGGTGGGTGGGATTGGGGCGTGGTTGGCGGGGTGATGTCCGGTGTGTGGGGTGGTGGTTCTGCGGGGTTGGTGTGGTTCTGCGGTGTCGGCGGGAGGGGGTTCGCGCGGTGCTGTGGGCGGGGGCGGGCGTTGCCGGTGGGGTGGCTACTCCCCTGTGCTGCCGTCGGCGAGTTCGCGGAGGATGTCGAGGTGGCCGACGTGGCGGGCGGTTTCCTGGATGACGTGGTTGAGGGTCCAGCGGGTGGTGCGGGTGGGGTCGCCGAGGGCTTGGTCGTCGGGGTGGAGGGGTGCCATGGCGGTTTCGGCGAGGGCCCATTCGGCGCGGTAGGCGTTCAGGACGGTGGTGGGGGTGTCGGTGGGGGTGATGCGCCAGTCGGAGTCGGGGTCTTCGGTCCAGAGGGAGGGCAGGTCGGCGCCGCCCGCGACGCGGGTGAGCCAGTGGCGTTCGACGGCGGTGAGGTGCTTGATGACGCCGAGGATGCTCATCAGCGGTGAGGTGGCGAGGGGGGTTTCGATGGCTTCGGCGAGGGTGGTGCCGGTGGCCTTGCCCAGGGCTGTGTGGCGCTGGAAGCGCAGGAGCTCCCAGAGCAGGGTCAGCTCGTCGTGGGCGTCCGTGGTGGGCCAGGCTCGCTCCGGAGTCGACATGATCACGATGGTAGGGGCTGTGGCGGGGGCTAGCTTGGTGGTGACGTGGTGTCCACAGGTGAGGGGTGTGTTGTGCAGGAGCAGTGGTCGGCGGTTGACGGTTACCTGGTGTCGGCGTTGTTGCCGGAGGACGAGGTGTTGTCGGGGGCGTTGGCGCGGGCGCGGGCGGCGGGGTTGCCCGCGATCGATGTGGCGCCGAACCAGGGGCGGTTGTTGAACCTGTTGGCCAGGACGCGGGGGGCGCGGCGGATCTTGGAGGTGGGGACGTTGGGTGGGTACAGCGCGATCTGGTTGGGGCGGGCGTTGCCGCCGGGTGGTCGGTTGGTGTCGTTGGAGTTGGATGAGGCGCACGCGGTGGTGGCGCGGGAGAACTTGGCGGCGGCGGGGTTGGCTGGGGTGGTGGAGGTGGTGGTGGGGCCTGCTTTGGAGTCGTTGCCGGGGTTGGTGGGTGGGGAGCCGTTCGACTTCGTGTTCATCGATGCGGACAAGCCGTCGAATCCGGAGTACTTCCGGTGGGCGTTGCGGTTGACGGCGCCGGGCAGTGTGATCGTGGTGGACAACGTGGTACGTGGTGGTGCGGTGGCGGATGGGGGGTCGGTGGACCCGGGGGTGGTGGGGACGCGGGAGTTGAACCGGTTGATCGCGGCGGAGTCGAGGGTGGAGGCGACGGCGGTGCAGACGGTGGGGTCGAAGGGGTATGACGGGTTCGCCTACGTCCTGGTGACCGGCTGAGTGGTTTTCGCGGGTGGGCGGGCCCTCGGTGGTGGTGTTGTCGGGGGCCCGCGTGCTCGGGTTCGAGGGTGGTTGCGGACAGGTGTTGTCCGGGGTGGGTGTCAGACTGGGGTCATGGTGGAGACCTCGGCGCGGTTGTTGCGGTTGCTGTCGCTGTTGCAGGTGCGGCGGGATTGGTCGGGGGCGGATTTGGCGGACCGGTTGGGGGTGACGGATCGGACGGTGCGCCGGGATGTGGAGAAGTTGCGGTCGTTGGGGTATCCGGTGCACGCGGTGACGGGGACGGCCGGGGGGTACCGGTTGGGGGCGGGGGCGGCGTTGCCGCCGTTGCTGCTCGACGACGAGGAGGCGGTGGCGGTGGCCATCGGGTTGCGCACGGCGTCGACGGGGGCGGTGGCGGGGATCGAGGAGACGTGCGTGCGGGCGTTGGCGAAGTTGGAGCAGGTGTTGCCGTCGCGGTTGCGGGAGCGGGTGCGGGCGCTGGGGGCGAGCACGGTGCCGTTGGTGGGGGTGGGGCCGATGGTGGATGCGGGGGTGTTGACGGCGATCGCGACGGCGTGCCGGGCGCAGGAGCGGTTGCGGTTCGACTACCGCGACCATGGTGGGGAGTCGTCGGTGCGGGAGGTGGAGCCGTTGCGGTTGGTGCACACGGGGCGGCGGTGGTACTTGATCGGGTTCGACGTGGTGCGGGTGGGTTGGCGGACGTTCCGGGTGGATCGGATGGTGCCGCGGGTGCCGACGGGGCCGCGGTTCACCCCGCGTGAGCCCCCGGCGGAGGATTTGGCGGCGTACGCGGCGCGGGGGTTGACGGTGGGGGCGTACGGGCGGCGGGCGGTGGTGTTGTTGCGGATGCCGGTGGCGGAGGCGGCGGAGCGGATTTCGGCGACGGCGGGGCAGTTGGAGGCGGTGGACGAGGGGTCGTGCCGGTTGACGGCGGGGGCGCCGTCGTGGGAGGGGTTGGCGATGTGGGTGTCGATGTTGGGGTGTGAGTTCGAGGTGGTGGAGCCGCCGGAGTTGGCGGTGGCTGCGGCGGCGATGGCGGGTCGGTTGGCGCGGGCGGCGGGGGCGGGGTGATCGTCTGCTTGGGCGTGGGGGGCGCGGTGTCATCGGGGGGCATCGGTGGTGTGGAAAGGTTGCGCTCGGTCGCCGTAATGTGATCGGAGGGTGATCGGTGGCCACTCGATCGGCGGTACCGGCCGTGAGAGGGTTGTGCCGCCATGGTGATCACTCCCCCGTCCGCGTGCTCTGCGGTGTCGCGTGCCCTGGATGAGCCGTTCGCCGGGACGGCGGCGACCGCGACGACGTGGTTGTGCTTGGAGCAGCCGGGCCCGTGGGGGCGTGAGGCTTTGGTGGGCAGTCACCTCGGTGGTGGGGTGGGGGCGCGGTTGGTGGCGCGGTCGGCGGGGACGGGGGTGCGGGTGGTGTTGGTGCGCCGCCCGGGGGCGCACCCCGGCCGGCACCGGGTGGTGCCGCGTCGGGTGTTGCTGGCGCACACCGTGCCGGGGGCGGGGTGGTTGCGGTCGGGGTCGTTGTTGGACCCGCGGGACCTGCTGGACCTGGACTTGGCCGCGTTGGGGGCGGGGGCGCACGGTGGGTTCGGGGAGCCGGTGGTGGGGCCGGTGCTGCTGGTGTGCACCAACGGGCGCCGCGACGTGTGTTGCGCGGTCCGGGGCAGGCCGGTGGCCGGGGAGTTGGCCGCGGAGTTCGGGGACGCGGTGTGGGAGGCCACCCACCTCGGGGGGCACCGGTTCGCCCCCACGGGGTTGTTGTTGCCCACCGGGTACGCCTACGGCGGTCTCGACGCCGGGCGTGGGCGGGAGTTGCTGGTCGGGGGTGAGGTGGTGCTGCGGGGGTGTCGGGGCCGGTCGACGTGGGTGGCGGCGGGGCAGGTGGCGGAGTTGGCGGTGCGGGCGCTGACGCACACCGTGGACCCGGAGGTGCTGCACGTGCGGTCGTGCGAGCGCGATGAGGACGGTGACCGGCGGGTGGTGGTGTGGCACGTCGACGGGCGCGGGTGGCGGGTCACGGTGACCGAGCGGGACTTGGGTGTCCGGCCGGTGAGCTGTGGTGTGAACCCCGCGCCTGCGACGGCGCTGGTGGTGTCCCGCATCGACTGAGCCGCGCCCGGGCCGTGCGGGAGGTGGTGTTCGCAGGCGGTGGGGTTCCTGGCATCGGGTGCCACTCCCCCACCACCGGTCTGTCCCCCGCGCCAGGGGCAGGTGGGCAGCGCCATCCCCGGGTGTCGGACGGGCACCTGGCAGCATGGTCGCCATGGCGGTCAGCGGAGCAGTCGTGTCGGTCAGCCGGGCCCGGGTGCTCGCCCACCGCGTCGCCCGCCACGGCCTGCACCGCGATGGTGTCGACGCCGTGGTCGACCTGGGTGTGCAGGACGGCGGGTCCGGTGGGCCTGCGGTGGCGTTGACCGCGCGGGGTTTGGTCGTGCCCGACCCGGTGGCGGTGTGGACGCTGCGCGGGGCCCCGCACGTGCTGCGCCGCGAGGACGTCGCGGCGACCGCCGAGGCGCTGTGGCCGCGGTCGGACGCCGATGCCCTGGCCCGTCTCGGTGGGTTCGGGTCCGCGCTGCGCAAGGCGGGGGTCGGCGGGTTGGAGGCCATCGACCGCGCGTCGCGGGTGATGCGGGAGGTGGTGGTGGAGGAGAAGCCGCGTGGGCAGGTCAGCGCGGAGATGACCGCGGCGTTGCCCGCGCAGTACTCCTACGCGTGCGCCACCTGTGCCGCCACCCACGTGTGGGGCAGCCTGTTCCAGTTGGTGGGGGTGTTCGCCGGGGTGGAGGTCCTGGGGGCGGCCCGCCCGGCCCGGTTGCGGCCGCTGCCCCACCGCCACGACGTGCCCGCCGCGACCTCGGGCACCCTTCTGGACGCCTACCTGCGGGTGCACGGGCCCAGCACCCTCGCCGCTGCGGCGGCGTTCCTGGGCACCACCCAGGCCGCGGCCCGCCCCGCCTGGCCCGCGCACCTGGTGCCGGTGGACGTGGAGGGCACCCGGATGTGGTTGCCGGAGGCCGACGTGGAGGCGTTGCGGGGCGCCCCGGACGCGGATGTGGTGCGGTTGCTGCCGCCGCTGGACCCGCTGGTGCAGGCCCGGGACCGGGAGACTCTGGTGCCCGACCCGGCGGAGCGGGCGCGGGTGTGGAAGGTGATCGGCAACCCCGGGACCGTGCTCGCCGGTGGGGAGATCGTGGGGACGTGGCGGGCCAAGGCGTCGGGGAGGAAGCTGGCGATCACCGTGGCCGGGTTCGCGCCGCTGCCGGGGTCGGTGCGGCGGGCGGTGGCGGTCGAGGCCGAGGTGGTGGCGGGTGCGCGTGGTGTCGCCGAGGTCCGCGTCGAGCACACCTGACCTGGGCACGGCGAAGGCCCCCGGTATCCCCCGGGGGCCTTCGTGGTCGGTCAGCCCTGCGGTGCGGCGGGCGGTTGGCCCGCCTGGGAGTGCTCGGTCAGCGCCGCCGGTTGCGGGCGCGAGCCCAGCGCGGGCATGCCCGGGGTCGCCAGCGGGCTGTCGACCTCCTTGCGGGCCACCGCCTCGGCCTCGCGGACCGCTTCGGCGATGCGCGGGTCGGTGGAGGTGTCGAACCAGCCCGCGACCTCCTCCTCGTCCTCGGTGGCCGAGGGCCCGGTGGGGGTGTCGGTGGGCGGCTCGTAGCGGAACACCCCGTCCTCGCCCTTGGCGCCGAGCTGGCGGGCGAAGCCCTCCAGGGCCTTGGAGAAGTCGGTGGGGATCATCCACACCTTGTTCGCGTCCCCCTGGGCCATCGTGGGCAGGGTCTGCAGGTACTGGTAGGCCAGCACCTCCGGGGTGGGGCGGGAGGCCTTGATCGCGGCGACGACCTTCTCGATGGCCTTGGACTGGCCCTGGGCCTGCAGGTAGCGGGCGGCGCGCTCACCCTGGGCCTTGAGGATGCGTGACTGGCGGTCGGCTTCGGCGGCCATGATGGTGGCCTGCTTGGCGCCCTCGGCGGCGAGGATCTGCGACTGCTTCTGCCCCTCGGCGGTCTTGATCGCCGCTTCCCGCTGGCCCTCGGCGGTGAGGATGATCGCGCGCTTCTCCCGGTCGGCGCGCATCTGCTTCTCCATGGAGTCCTGGATCGACGGTGGCGGGTCGATCGCCTTGAGTTCCACCCTGGCCACCCGGATGCCCCAGCGGCCGGTCTCGGAGTCGAGGACCCCGCGCAGTTCCTGGTTGATCTGGTCGCGGGAGGTCAGGGTCTCCTCCAGGCTCATCCCGCCGACGACGTTGCGCAGGGTGGTGGTGGTCAACTGCTCCACGGCGATGATGTAGTTGGAGATCTCGTAGACCGCCGCCCGGGAGTCGGTGACCTGGAAGTAGACCACCGTGTCGATGGAGACGGTGAGGTTGTCCTGGGTGATCACCGGTTGCGGCGGGAAGGAGACGACCTGTTCGCGCAGGTCGATGCGGGCGCGGACCCGGTCGAAGAAGGGCACGAGGAAGTTCAGGCCCGGCTCGCCGACGTTGCGGAAGCGGCCCAGGCGCTCGATCACCGCCGACTGGGCCTGCGGGATCACCAGCACCGACTTGATCATGATTGTGAGCACGAACACCACCACGACGATGGCGACGATGAGAGTCGGCGACACCACAACCTCCTACCTGCTTGTTTTCCGCACCGGCGGGCTCACAGCCCGTCGGCCCACACCACCGCGGTGGCGCCTGAGATCTGCATGACGGTCACCGACGTGCCGGGTTCGAGGACCTGGGTCTCGTCGAGGGTGCGCGCGGACCACTCCTGCCCGTCGAGGCGCACCCGCCCGCCCGCGCCGTCGACGGTGGTGAGCACGGTGGCCCGTTGCCCGACGAGGGCGGCGACGTTGTCCTTGACGTGTTCGCCGGGGTGCAGCCTGCGCTTGAGCGCCGGGCGGGCCGCGGTGATCAACCCGATGGACACCGCGGCGAACACCCCGGCGCTGAGCAGGGTCACCCCGAACAGGGCCTCCGCCCCGGCCCCGGCCAGTGCGGCGGCCCCCAGCATGAGCAGCACCAGGTCCCCGGAGACGACCTCGGCGACGATGAGCACGATCCCCGCGATGAGCCACAGCAGTGCCGCCATGACCCCATCATCCCCCAGTCGGGGCGGGAGCGTTGCCGCAACGGTGGTTCGGCGGTCGGATCACGCGGTCGGTTCGGTCACGAAGTCGATCAGCCGCTCCACCGCGCCCACCAGTGGCGGCTCCAGGTCCCGGAACCCGGTCACCGCCGCGCGGACCCGCCGCCACCCCTGCGCCGGGTCACCCCAGCCCAGGGCGGTGCACACCCCTTCTTTCCACGGCTGCCCGCGCGGCACGTCCGGCCAGGCCGCGATGCCCACCGCCGCGGGTTTCACCGCCTGCCAGATGTCGACGTAGGGGTGCCCGGTGACCATCACCTGCTCGTCGCGCAGCGCCTCGACGATGCGCGACTCCTTGCTGCCCGCCACCAGGTGGTCCACCAGCACCCCCAGCCTGCGGCCCGGGCCGGTGCCGAAGTCGGCGACCCGCTCGGCGAGGTGGTCGATGCCGTCGAGGGGCTGCACCACCACGCCTTCCACCCGCAGGTCGTGGCCCCACACCCGTTCGACCAGTTCCGCGTCGTGCACGCCCTCGACCCAGATGCGGCTCTCCCGGGCGGTGCGGGCGCGCAGCCCGTGGACCCGCACCGACCCCGACGCCGAGCGCGCCGGTGCGGCCGCGACCGCGGGGGTGGGGGGTTTGACGAGGGTGACCGGGCGGCCGTCGACGAGGAACCCGGCCGGGGTCAGCGGGAACACCCGGTGGCGGCCGTGGCGGTCCTCCAGCACGACGGCGTCCCGCTCGAAGCGCACCACCGCCCCGCAGAACCCCGAGGCGGGGTCCTCGGCGACGGTGCCGACCTCGGCGAGGACCTCGGGGATCTGCCTGGGTGGCCGCCCGGTGGTGATGTCGCGGCCGTAGTTCTGCGAGCGCACCCCGCCACGCTAGCCGGCGCCGTCCCCACCCGCCGACCCGCCACGCCGGGGGTTTCCCCGGCGGGCAGGTGGGTAGCCGCAGGGCCATGAGCACCCCGTTGAGCGCGCTGGCCCTCGTCTGCACCCTGACCCCGTCGCCGCAGGACTCCAGCAGCGACCTGATCGCCCGCCAGGTCCTCGATGCCCTCGACGGGCACGGGGTCACCGGTGAGGTGGTGCGGGTGGTCGACCACGACGTCAAACCCGGGGTGCTCGTCGACATGGGCGAAGGCGACGCGTGGCCGTCGATCCGGGAGAAGGTGCTCGCCGCGGACGTGCTGGTGCTGGCCACCCCCATCTGGTTGGGCCACCCCAGCAGCGTCGCGCAGCGGGTGCTGGAGCGCCTCGACGGGGAGCTGTCGGAGTCCGACGACGAGGGCAGGCTGCTGACCTACGGCAAGGTGGCGGTGGTGTGCGTGGTCGGCAACGAGGACGGGGCGCACAAGGTGACCGCCGACCTGTTCCAGGCCCTCAACGACGTGGGGTTCACCATCCCCGCCGGGGGCGGCACCTACTGGAACGGTGAGGCCCTGCAGGGCACCGACTACAAGGACCTGGAGCAGACCCCGGAGGCGGTGGCCTCCACCACCGCGACCCTCGCCGCGAACACCGCGCACTTGGCGCGGCTGCTCAAGGCCGCGCAGTACCCGCCGTCGTAGTCCCGGGTGCCCCGGGTGCCCCGGCCGCCGGTCGCAGCACCCGGGCGCCGACCGCGCCCACCACGCACAGCGCCACCGGCAGGGCGAACGCGGTGTTCAGCGCCACCCAGTGGGTGAGCCCGCCGATCACCGCGGGCCCGGCCAGCAGGCCCAGGTAGCCCAGGCCCACCACCCGGGCCAGCAGCGCCCCCGACGAGCGGGGGTCGAGGTTGCCCGCCGCGGTGAACAGCTGCGGCACGCACCCCGACAGGCCCACCCCGAACACCGCCCACCCGGCGATCGCCGGGACCACCCACGGCGACAGCGCCGCCCCCGCCAGCCCGACCGCGGCCAGGGCGGCCCCGTAGCGCACCACCCGCACCGCCCCGAACCGGGCGGCGACGGCGTCGGCGGTGAACCGGCCGACCGTCATCGCCACCGAGAACGCCCCGTAGGCCAGGGCCGCGACCCCCGGCGGGGTGTCCACCACGTCGCGCAGGTGCACCGCCGCCCAGTCGTAGGCCACCCCCTCAGAGAGCATCAGCGCGAACGCCAACCCGCCCAGCAGCCACACCAGCCGCCTCGGGGCCCGGGTGGTGGTGCCGCCGGTGTCCGCGGCGGCTTCGGCGGCGGGGCGGCCGGGCAGCAGGAACCGGGCCGAGACCGCCGCGGTCAGCAACCCGGCGGCGCCCACGCACCCCAGGGTCAGCTCGGTGGGCACCCGGCCCAGCACCAGTGCCCCCAGGCCCGCCGCGGCCGCGCCGCCGATGGAGAACACCGCGTGGAACGCCGACATCACCGGCCGCCCGTAGGCGCGTTCGACCTCCACGGCGTGGGCGTTCATCGCCACGTCCAGCGCCCCGTTGCCCAGGCCGAAGGCCACCAGGGCCGCCCCCAGCGCCCACGGGCCGCCCGCCAGGCCGGGGCCCAGGACCGCCACGCACAGCAGCGCCGCCGCCGCGGGCACCACCACCCGGTGCCCGAACCGGTCGGCCAGCGGCCCGGTGACCTGCATCCCGGCGAACGCGGCGCCGCCGAAGACCAGCAGCAGCGCGCCCAGGGTGCTGTGGCTGATGCCGGTGTCGTGCTCGACGACCGGGATGTGCACCACCCACGCGCCGAGCACGAACCCGTTGAGGCCGAAGAACCCCCAGGTCGCCGCGCGCGCGGCGCGCGGGAGGGTGGGTGGGTCAGCAGACATGGATCGTCACTCCCATTCCGGCCAGTTCCGCCCGGTCCGCGGCCGGGGCGGTGTCGTCGGTGATGAGCACGTCGACCCGGTCGGCCGGGCAGATGCGGGCCATGGCGGTGTGGCCCCACTTGCCGCCGTCGACCGCGGCCAGGACCCGGCCCGCGGCGGCCATCGCCTCCTGCTTGACCTGGGCGTCGTCGAGGTCGACGGCGGTCAGGCCGGTGGCGGTGTCGAACCCGCAGGGGCTGATCACCGCCACGTCGAAGCGCACCGCGCGCAGCGAGGCCACCGCCAGCGGCCCGGTCAGCGCCCACTCCCCGCGCCGGGGTTGCCCGCCGCACATCAGCACCCGCGCCTGCGGGTCGTCGAGGAGTTCGCGGGCGGCGTGCAGCGACAGCGGCATGACCGTCACCGGGCGCCCGCGCAGCGCCTTGGCCACCTGCACCGCGGTGGTGCCCGAGTCGAGGACCACGACCTCGGCGTCGCGCACCATCGCCGCCACCGCCGCGGCGATGCGCCGCTTGGCCTCGGCGCCCGCGGTGGCGCGGGTGGCGAAGGGCTGCTCCACCGACCCGGGGGTGGCCGCGACCGCGCCGCCGTGCACCCGGCGCAGCACCCCGGTCGCGGCGAGCGCGTCGAGGTCGCGGCGCACCGTCATCTCCGAGGCGCCGGTCTCCGCGGCCACCGCGGCCACCTCGACCCGTTGTCCCTGTCGCAGCCGGGCCACGATCACCCGCCTGCGTTCGTCTCCGCGCACCACCCCATCCTCGCACACCGGTCGTGTGCGAACTACCATGTTCGGTGTGCGGTATGGCACGGGTGTCTGTGGTGGTGACACCGCAGCGTCGGGTGTCGCGCACCCGCCGGTCATCGCCGAGGAATTTCACGCACCATTGTCACAACCGGTGCGGCCACATTCCGGATAAGGCCACCATTCGGCGGTATGACCGGCCCCGGAGTTCGGCAGAATGCGGCCGACTCCGCCCGTGACCACGGCTTTCGTGTGTCGTGTCACAAAGTCGATCACATTGATGGAAACCGGTGAGACGGCTGTGATAAACCCGGTCCAGCGCCGAGTCGGACAATGGGGCGGACACGGCAATCACCCGTACGCGGGGAAGGACGGGGTCGATGGGCGGATCGGCGGAGGGGTCGGGGGAACGCACGCGGAGCCAGGCGCGGGTCGTCGAGGAGGTGGTCGACACCGACCGCTACCCGCTCGACGACCCCGGCGGGCCCACCCTGACCGGCGTCGTCGACCGCGCCCGCCGTGAACTGCGCGAACAGGGCTGCACCGTGCTGGCGGACTTCATCCGCCCCGCCCTGCAGGACGCCCTGCGCGCCGAGGGGGCGGCGGTGGCCCCGCAGGCGCACTACGAACCCGAGACGGTCAACGCCTACAACATCGCCCTCGACGCCGACCTGCCCGCCGGGCACCCCGGGCGGGTCACCATGGTCCGCGGCAACGCCTTCGTCGCCCGCGACCTGCTGCCCGCAGGCGCCATCATCGAACGCCTCTACACCAGCGAGCTGTTCCAGCGCTTCGTCGCCGACTGCTTCGAGCTGCCCGAGCTGCACGAACTGGCCGACCCGCTCTCGGGGCTGTGCCTCAACGTCATCCCCCCGGGCATGGCCCACCCCTGGCACTTCGACACCAACGAGTTCACCGTCAGCATGCTCACCCAGGAGCCCGACGGGGGCGGGCAGTTCCACTACTGCCCCGGCATCCGCACCGAGACAGACGAGAACCTGCCCGACGTCGCCGCCGTGCTCGCAGGCGGGTCCGACCTGGTGCGGCACCTGAGCCTGCGCCCCGGGGACCTGCAACTGTTCAAGGGCCGCTTCGCCCTGCACCGGGTCGACACCGTCACCGGCGCCACCGCCCGGCACTCGGCGATCTTCGCCTACAGCCAGCGGCCCGGCGTCATCGGCAGCGTCGAGCGCACCCGGCAGCTCTTCGGCCGGGTCCTGCCCGAGCACCTGGCCGCCGCGGGCCGCGCCGTGCGCGGCGACACCCTCCTCGACTGACCCGCGCCCCCGACCACACCCCGGCGACGGGCCACCGCCCGCCCGCACCCCGGCTAGGAGAGACGAGCACCCGTGGACCTCGACGCCACCGGCAAGACCTCGTTCGACCACATCTACACCGAGCCCGACCCGCGCGCCTACTTCGCCGCCCTGCGCGGCCTGGACTACCAGATCCCCGAGCTGGCCAAGCCCTACTTCGCCAAGCTCATCCAGGAGTACCGCCAGACCCAGGGCGTCGCGGTGCCCCAGGTCCTCGACATCGGCTGCTCCTACGGCATCAACGCCGCCCTGCTGCGCTGCGACGCCACCATGGACGAGCTCTACACCCACTACACCGACCCGGCCGTCACCGGACTCGACCGCGACGGGCTCCTCGCCGTGGACCGGGCCATGGTCCGCTCCCGCGACCAGCTCGAGGACGTGCGCTTCGTCGGGTTCGACGCCTCCGCGCCCGCCCTGGCCTACGCCCACGCCGCCGGGTACCTCGAGGACACCGTGCACGCCGACCTGGAGTCGGGCGACCCCACCCCCGAGCAGCGGGCCCGGCTGGCGGGCACCGACCTGGTCGTGTCCACCGGGTGCGTCGGCTACGTCACCGAGGCCACCCTCACCCGCGTCGCCGAGGCCCAGGACGGGCCGCTGCCGTGGATGGCGCACTTCGTGCTGCGGATGTTCCCCTACACCGGCGTCGCCGACGCCCTCGCCGACCTCGGCTACGACACCGTGCACGTCGAGGGCACCTTCAAGCAGCGGCGCTTCGCCTCCGCCGAGGAGCAGGCCCAGGTCCTCGACACCATCGCCACCGCCGGGGTGGACCCCACCGGCCTGGAGTCCGAGGGCTGGCTCTACGCCGAGCTGCACCTGTCGCGCCCGCGCGGCGCGGCCCCGCTGCCGGTCTGACCCGGCCACCGCGGGTTTTGTCACGCCGCGCCAGTTGCGCAGCGCTCATTGCGGGGTGGCGCCCGCGCAGTTGATGATGAACGCGTCGATTCCCGCGTGAAGAAGAAGGACGCCAGTGAACAGCAGCCAGCAGTGGTCCACCCGCACGTTCGGCAACGAGGACCGGCTGCCCCGGGTACCGCTGCCCACGCTGGAGGACACCTGCGCGCGGTTCCTGACGTGGTGCTCGCCGCTGCTCACCCCCGAGCAGTTGGCCACCACCGAGGCCGCCGTCACCGACTACCTGGCCGCCGACAGCCCGGCCCGGGTCCTGCACGCCGACCTGGAGCGGTTCAACGACGCCCCCGGCACCCGCTCCTGGCTCGACGTGTTCTGGCCCTCTCGGTACCTGGGGCGCCGCGACCGCATCGCGCTCAACGCGAACTTCTTCTTCCTGTTCCGCGACACCGACGAGGACCAGTTCCAGCGGGCCGCCGGGCTGATCATCGCCGCGGTGGACTTCAAGCTCCTGCTCGACAAGGAGGAGGTGCCGCCGGTCATCCAGCGCGGGCAGGCGCTGTCGATGGAGCAGAACAAGTTCCTGTTCTCCGAGACCCGCATCCCCGGCGCCGAGCAGGACACCGTCCGCGTCCCCTACACCGACGAGTGGCCCGGCCCGTCGGCCGCCCGGCACGTGGTGGTGTTCAACCGGGGCAGCATGTTCCGGATGGACGTCATCGGCCCCGACGGCGCCCCCTACTCCCTGTCCGACCTCGAGGGCGGGCTGCGGGCGGTGGTCAAGGCCGGTGCCGACGGCACCGCCCCCGACCGCACCGTCGGGTCCCTGACCACCCAGGCCCGCGCCGAGTGGGCGCGGACCCGGGGCCGCCTGATCGCCCTCGACCCGGCCAACGCCGCCGCGGTCGACACCATCGAGACCGCCCTGTTCTGCGTCAACCTGGAGTCCTTCGCCCCCGCCGACACCCAGGCCGCGTGCGACCAGCTCCTGCACGGCGACAGCGGCAACCGCTACTTCGACAAGGCCGTGTCGCTCATCGTCTTCGCCGACGGGCGGGCCGGGATCAACATCGAGCACTGCGGCCTCGACGGCACCACCATCCTCAGCTTCGTCGACGCCATGCTCGGCGAGACCGCCGAGGCACACGCCGAGCGCGCCGGGGCCCGCCCGCAGGGCCTCCCCGCCGTCGACCCCATCGAGTTCGTCCTCGACGAGGCCCTGCGCGCCGACATCGCCGCCGCCCGGCGCGCGTTCGCCGAGTACGCCGCGGCCACCGCCACCCGCACCGTGTCGTTCACCGACTTCGGCACCGCCAGGGCCAAGGCGCTGAAGATGTCGCCCGACGCGTTCGCCCAGCTCGCCTACCAGCTCGCGCACAAGCGGTCCAAGGGCATCACCGGCGCCACCTACGAGTCCATCGCCACCCGCCAGTACCAGAACGGGCGCACCGAGGCGATGCGCGTGGTCACCCCGGAGGTCCTCGCCTTCGTCGAGGCCATGGGAGACCCGGCGGTGTCCGCGGCGGACAAGCGGGCCGCGTTCCGCACCGCCGCCGAGGCCCACGTCGCCCGCGCCAAGGAGTGCCAGAACGGCCAGGCCCCCGAGCAGCACCTGTGGGAGCTGCAACTGATCCAGAAGCGCCGCGGCGCCGAACTCGGCGCCACCGCCCCCCTGGCCCTCTACGACACCCCGGGCTGGACGGTCATGCGCGACGACTACCTGTCCACCAGCTCCGCCCCGTCGGTCAACATCCAGTACTTCGGGTTCGGCTCCACCAGCCCCACCTGCATCGGGGTGGCCTACGTGCTGCTGCCCGACCGGTTCAACCTGTACCTGTCGACCCCCGCCGCGGTCGCCGAGGAGATGAACACCTTCGTCACCGAGCTGCGCGGGGCCGTCACCGAACTGCAGGACCTGCTCGCCTCGGAGTGAGCGGCACGCGTGAGCGGTCGAGGTGGCCCCGGCCACCTCGACCGCGCGGGTCGGGTGCCGCCCTCAGCGGCGGCGCAGACCGTCGAGGATGACCGCGACCAGGGTCCGAGCCCGGGCGTCCCACCCGGGCTCGGGCAGCCGCGACAGGGCGCCGAGCAGCAGGATGACGTCGGCGGCGGTCACGTCCTCGCGCAGTTCACCGGTGGCCGCGCCCGCCTCGAGCAGGGTCGTGAGCGCCTCGTCGAGCCTGCCGTGGTTGCCCGCGTGCAGGTCCTGCCAGGTCGTGGCCTCGATCGCCGCCACGACCCCGCGCTTGACCCGGGCGTAGTCGACCAGCCGCTGCAACCACCGGGCCAGCGCCTCGACGGGCGGGTGCCCGGCGAGCAGTGCGGGCACGGCGTCGACCAACTCGCCCAGCTCCAGGCGGTAGACCTCGGCCAGCAGGTGTTCGCGGGTGGGGAAGTGCCGGTAGAGGGTGCCCTGCCCGACACCGGCGGCCTTGGCGATCAGGTGCAGCCTGAGTTCCCCGGCCGCCCCGGGGGACTCACCCAGCACCGCGCGAGCCTCGGCGACGATGCGATCACGGTTGGCGACCGCGTCCGAGCGGTGCGCGCGAGCGGACACCCCTCACCCCTCCCCCAGACAAGTGGACAAGTGTCCGGTTATGCTGGAACAGCAACCGGACAGTTGTCAGTCTAGAGCGGGAGGCGCGTCGATGAGCGGGATCAGCGGCAAGGTCGTGGCGATCACCGGGGCCAGCAGCGGCATCGGGGAGGCGACCGCGGTGCGGCTCGCCGCGCGCGGCGCCTCGGTGGTGCTCGGTGCGCGGCGCACCGATCGGCTCACCGCGCTGGCCGGGCGCATCCGCGACGCGGGCGGCCACGCGGAGGCGGTGCCCACCGACGTCACCCGGCTCGAAGACCTGCGCGGGCTGGTCGCCGCGGCCCTCGATCGGTTCGGCCGCCTCGACGTCCTGGTGGGCAACGCCGGGATCGCCAGGACCGCCCCGGTGGCCGACCTCGACGTCGAGGGCTGGGACGCGATGATCGACGTCAACGTGCGCGGCGTGCTGCACGGGATCGCCGCCGCGCTGCCGGTGTTCCGCGAGCAGGGCCGCGGGCACCTGGTGACCGTCGTGTCGACCTCCGGCCTGAAGATCACCCCGACCCAGGCGGTCTACGCGGGCACCAAGAACGCGGTGCGCACGCTGCTGGAGGCGCTGCGCCAGGAGTCCACCGACGGGGTCCTGCGCACGACGTCGATCTCACCCGGCTTCGTCAAGACCGGGCTCGCCGACCACATCGACGACCCCACCACCCGCGAGCAGATCCGGCAGCGGATGCGCACCCTCGGCCTGGAGCCCGACGCCGTGGCGCGAGCCGTGGCCTTCGCCGTCGAACAACCCGACGACGTCGAGATCGGCGACATCACCCTGCGCCCCACCCGCCAGGACTGACCCCCGCCCCGGTGCGCGGCGGGGAACCGATTGCCCGTTCGCCACCGCCTGCGGCAAGGTCGGTCCATGCGACCGGAACCGGGGCAACTGCTGCACTTCTCCGAGGACCCGACGATCACCCGCTTCGCCCCGCACCGCGCCGCCACCGCGGCCGAACCCGACGCCTACGTGTGGGCCGTCGACGCCGCCAGGGCCCCGGACTACTGGTTCCCCCGCGCCTGCCCGCGCGCCATGGCCTGGGCCACCCCCACCACCACCGCGGCCGACCGCGACACCGTCCTGGGCCCCGGCGGCGGGCACCGGGTGCACGCCGTCGAGTACGCCTGGCTCGACGCGCTGCGCACCACCCGCCTCTACGCCTACCGCTTCCCCGCCGCCGACTTCCGCCCGCACGGCACCCCCGTGCCGCACGCGCACGTCGCCACCCGCCCGGTCACCCCGCTGGGACCACCCGAACCCGTCGGCGACCTGCTCGCCGTGCACGCCGAGGCCGGAATCCAACTGCGGGTGCTGGACAACCTGTGGGCGTTCTGGGACGCGGTCACCACCCTCACCGTGGGGTTCAGCGGCATCCGCCTGCGCAACGCCCGCCCCCGTCCCTGACACCCGCCCCTGTTCCCGACCCCCGGCCCGGGCCCCCCGCCCGGGCCGGGGTGCCCGTCACCAGGTGCCGGTGCGCCCCACCAGGTCGGTCGGGGTCTGCACGACCCGGACCGCGCCCACCATGCGGACCTGCGCCGAGGTCGAGGTGCGGAACCCGTGCGTCCACGCCGACAGGCCGCCCGCCGCGGGCGCGGTGACCCCGCAGGTGGCCCAGGTGGCGCCGCTGTCACCGGTGACCTCCAGCCACACCTGGTCGGTGGCGCGCAACGGGGTGCTGGAGCTGATCTTCACCCAGGCGTGCTGCTGGGCGGCGGCGTTGTTGCCCGAGCGCAATTCCACCGCGATCGTGCGCCCGTCGGCGGTGGTGACCGAGGCGGTGGCGCGGGTGGCCTTGGCGGTGAACAGGTCCGGGTCACCGCCGTCGACCGGGCACACCGACGCCGCCGCGGTGGCGGCGCCCGCGGGTGCGGCCAGCAACGGGGTGCCGAGCAGGGCCACGGCGGCAGCCGCGACCACGAGGGATGTGCGCATGGTGTTTCCTCCCCAGGAACAGACCGCCGGGCGGTCCGGACATCGGTTGATCAACACCACCCAACCGGACCGACGCCCCCCGGCGCACCCGCGACCCGGGACCTGCACGCGAAAAGCACAACTCCCACACAGGTCCGGGCGCCGGGCGCGGGTCCCCACGGTCGGGCCCCACCCGGTGGGCGGCCCGCCCGCACCCGGCTCAGAACCGGCGGTGGCCGCGGGCCTTGCGCAGTTGGTCGTGGAAACCGTCCATCACCGGGCCCGGTTCCAGCGCCCCGTCCGCCCACTCGGTGATCGCGACCCAGTGCTCCTCGGCCTGCGCCCACCGCCCCGCCCGGCCGCAGGCCTTGGCCAGCTCCACCCGGATGGTCATCGTGGTGGGGTGCCCGGGGCGCAGCCTGGCGCACGCCTCCCGGTGCAGCCTGGTCAGGGACACCAGCCGTTCCGGTGCCGGGGCGAAGGCGCAGACCACGTTGGTCCGGGCCTCGAGCTGGATTCCCCGGAGCCGTTCGACGCGGGGATCTCCCTCGGGCAGGCCCGCCTCGGCCATGGCCGCGTGGTGCAGCCGAGACAGCTGGTCACCGTCCTCGTGCAGGTCGACACCCCGCAGGTGCGCGGCCCGCACGTAGGGGTCCGACGGGGCGGCGCTGTGCGGGCGCGCGGCCAGAACGGCGTCCACGTGCCTGATCGCCTTGTCCCCGGTGAGCAGGTCGGCCAGGAGCAGCCGGGTCCGCACCGTCAGCAGGTGCGCCTCCCCGAACGTGGCGAGCACTTCGGGGAGGATCTCGGTGAGTCGCCTGCGCAGGCCCGCCGCTGCGCCGTCGAGGTCCGGCAACTGGGCGAGCGCGGCACGGGCGACCAACGCGGCCTCGGCGTCCCCGTCACGCCGGGCCCGGTCCCGCAGCGCCTCCAGCAGCGGCCGGGCCTTGGCGTCCTCGCCCTCGTCGATCAGGTCGTACGCCCGGATGAGGTCCTCCGCGTAGGGAGCGTCGACCACCACGTGGTCCCAGTCCTCCCGGCGTGGTGCGGGCGCGGGAGGCGCAGGGGCGCGGGAGAGGCGGTCGGCCAACTCGGCGTGGCGGAAGTGGTACCTGCCGCCCTGCACCCGCAACACCTGACGTGCGCGTGCGTCCTCCAGGAAACCCAGCGCCGACCACGGCAGGCGCCGCCGGACCGCCAGTGCCAGGGCGGCCACCAGCCACCAGCTCCACGACCGGGTGGTCAGCTCGCGGAGCACCGCGTACACCACCAGCAGCCCGGCCACCGTCCGCCCGACGGCCGGGTGCACCACGAACGGCGCGGCCAACAGCGGGGCGGCGAGCAGCGCCGTGGCCACCACCCGCATCAGGGACGCGAGCACGTCGTCGCGCAGCAGCACCGAGGGCCGCTCGGCACCGAGGGCCTGCCAGGTGTCGGCGGGCCCGGGGCCCTCGTCGTCGGTGAGGTCGTCGGCGATCAGCCAGGCGACGCCCGCCACCGCGACAGCCGCGCAGAGCAGCGCCACCCGCCCCGGCCCGGCGCCGAAGGCCAGGGCCAGCACGGTGCCCGCCACCGCGCCCCCGGCCGCGGCCAGCACCCACCGCCGCCACGGCGGCAGGGTCAGGCGCAGGCGGCTCGGTGCGCTCGGGCTCAGCCGCGACCACACCAGTGGTGGCTCACCGAAGAGCACCGAGTACAGGCCGGTGCCCGCCCCGGTGAGGGCGCCGACCCTCACGGCGGTCCCCGTGGCCAGCCAGAACAGCGCACTGGAGTCCTCGCCCGCGGTGAGCAGCAGGCTCGCCACCGCGACCCCGGCCGTCGCGGTCAACGCGCCCGCGGCGGCGGCGACCACCACGCCGAAGCCGATGTCCCGGACCGGGGTCGGCCAGGGCCGCCCGATCCCCCGGATCGACCAGCCCGTGCGCCGCCACCAGCTGCTCTCCCGCGCACCGAGCAGCGCACCGGACAGACAGCCCGCCGCGATCGACCCGACCGCCGACCCGACGGCCACCGCGGTCTCCGCCGCGCTCGGCTGTTGTTCGCCGCTGATCGTCCGGACGGCGTTGTCGAACATGGACTGCGCGATGAGCAGCGGCTGCCTGAGCAATTCCCAGGTGTCGTCCACCGACAGACCCGCGGGCAGCGCACCGAGGAACAGCCAGGCCGCTCCACCGGCGATCAGGGTGCCGGTGAGCGCGGGCAGGAATCCGAAGCAGACGGCGAACCGCCAGCGGGGCACGAGCAGGTACAGCCGCCACCAGGCGATTCCGTCCCGCCCGGTGTGGGTGGCGAGGAACTCCAGCCAGCCCGCCGCCTGCTCGGCCGTCCACTTCGACTGCTTGCCGGGACGGGCGTAGGCGGCGGGCACCACACCGTCGAGCAACCGGCCGGTGACCGACCCGGCGTCTGCCAGCTCGGCCGGGTCGCTGCCCGGGTCCTGGAAGACCTTCGCCGCCAGGGTGACCATCAGCGGGCTGCTCAGCGCCTCGGCGACCGGGCTGCCCGGGGTGCGCAGCGCGCGGCGCACCGGCAACCAGCGTTCGGCGTCGGCCTCGGTGCGGAACACCCGGTCGAGCCACCCCACCACCTGCCCGGTGTCCAGCGGGAGCAGGATGATGACCGCCGCGTCCAGCAGGCCGTGGTCGGGATAGGCCTCGGGGCGGCTGGTGAGGATGATCGCCTGGTCGCTCCACACCGCGGAGCCCAGCACCTCCAGCAGCCCGTGCCTGCGTTCGGGGTCGACCTCGTCGAGGCCGTCGAGCAGCAGCACGAACCGCCCGGTGTGCACGAAGTCGCCGTCGAGTTCGGGGAACTCCGCGGCGAACTGCCTGCCGGTCCACCGCTCGAAGTCCAGGTCCCTGGGCCAGGTGCTGAGGTCCAGCAGCAGCGGCACGGGGCCATCTGCTGCCAGGGCGCCCTGGGCGTAGGTGAGCAGCCAGTCGGTCTTGCCGGTGCCTGCGGCCCCGCACACCACCAGGCGCCGGGACGGGACGGCCTCGAATGTGCGGACGTACTCCTCGCCCCTCAGGTACCCCGCGGCGTCGGTGGCCAGCCGGGTGGGCGTGGCGGACTGCCACACCTGCGGCAGCCGGGGCAGGCCGGGGAACAGGCGGCTGTCGCGGACCCGGCGGGCGACGGTGCGGTGCATCCGGCCGCGCACGACCGCCACCGTCGCGCCCAGGCGGTCCTGCTCGGCGAGGGCCTGTTCCTCCTCGGCGGCCTTGCGGCGGGGCAGTTCGTACAGCGCGGCCAGCAGCGCGGTGAGCAGCCACAGGCCGAGCACCGCCCAGTGCGCGTGGGCCTTGAGCAGGTGGAACGGCGCGGGCACGGACTCGCTGGTCCACACGTTCACGGCGATCGCCGACAGTGTCACCACCCCGGCCGTGATCAGCGACGGGACCAGCAGCCTGGACAGCGTTCGCACCGACCCATTGCACCGCAGGCCGCGGCGGTGGTCCACGACGTTCAGCACATCGGCGGTACGGTCACGGCTCAGCGCAGGGTGCGGGTCTCCCCCACGGCCAGGTCCCACAGGTCTTCGGCGGGCAATCCGGCCGCCGACCACGCCGCCCGCACCCGCCCCAGCGGCTCGTGCACCGGTTCCCCGGTCAGCACGAACGTGCCCCAGTGCATCGAGGCCAACCGCCGGGCGCCCAGCTCGGTGGTGGCGCGCACGGCCTCCTCGGGGTCCATGTGCACCGGGGACATGAACCAGCGGGGGTCGTAGGCGCCGATCGGCATCATCGCCACGTCGATCCCCGGGTACCGGCGGCCGATCTCGGTGAACCAGTGCCCGTGGCCGCTGTCCCCGGCGTGGAACACCCGGTGCCCGTCACCGGTGATCACCCAGCCGCCCCACAGGGACTTGCAGGTGTCGGTGAGGCCGCGGCGCGACCAGTGGTGGGTGGGGGTGAAGTCGAAGGTCAGGCCCGCGACCCGCACCGACTCCCACCAGTCCAGTTCGTGCACGTCGGTGAACCCGCGGCGGGTGAACCAGCGCCCCGACCCGCCCGGCACCAGCACCGGCGTCGACCGGGGCAGGCGGTGCAGGGTGGGGGCGTCCTGGTGGTCGTAGTGGTTGTGGCTGATCACCACCGCGTCCACCGGTGGCAGTTCCTCCCAGGCGATGCCGGGTGGGGTGATCCGGCGCGGGGTGCCGGGGATGCGGTCGGACCACACCGGGTCGGCCAGCACGCACGCCCCGCCCACCCGGATGACGTAGGTGGCGTGGCCCACCCAGGTCAGCGACACTTCGGCCGGGTCGGCCGGGGGCAGCCCGGTGCGCGTCACCGGGATGCGGTCGGCGTGTTCGGTGGACCCGCGGAAGCCGCCCTCGCGCAGGATGCGCAGCAGTTGCGCGGGGCCGGGCAGCGGGGAGGTCAGCCGGTCGCGGAACGACGCGGGCCACTGCCGGGGCATCAGAACGCGGGCCAGGGGATCGGGTACGGGCTGGTGTCCGGCGACGGGAACACCGGGGCCGACAGCAGCCGCGACACCCGCGAGCGCAGCGCCCTGACCTCCGCGCGGGTGATGTGCTCGCCGAGGGTGTCGGCCAGCGGGCCGCCCAGCGCCGAGCGCAGCCGGGCCAGGGCGTCGACGACCTCGTCGGGCATCGGTTCCTCCGCCCACCCCCACAGCACCGTGCGCAGCTTGTGCTCGGTGTGCAGGCAGATGCCGTGGTCGACGCCGTAGACGCCGCCGTCGGTGCCCAGCAGCACGTGACCGCCCTTGCGGTCGGCGTTGTTGATCACCACGTCGAGGGCGGCGAGGCGGGCGATGGCCGGGGAGTCCGAGTGCGCCAGCACCGCGGGCTCCCCGTCGCTGTCGTGCGCCCGCAGGATCGCCTTCCACCCCGCCTTGAGCTGCGCCGGGGACACCACGTCGACCAGGCCCGGGGCCTCGTCGTCGGTGTCGATCCAGAGCTGCACCATGCCCGGGCCGAACGGGCCGTCGCGCAGCACCGTCGGCGGGATGCCGCCCAGGCCGGAGGCTTCGGCGACGAGGTAGGCGCCCACCTCCCGCCCGGCCAGGGTGCCGTCGGGGAAGTCCCACAGCGGGCGTTCCCCGCGCACCGGCTTGTAGACGCACTTGGCGGCCACCCCGTCGGCCTCGATGGCGCAGAACAGGGTGGCGTTGGAGGCGTCGACGAGCCTGCCCTCGACGTCGAGGGCGCCGCGCAGCAGGAAGTCCCCGACGTCGGGGTCGGTGGGGCGCACGTCCCTAGTCCTCTTCGGTGCGGCGGTACCCGTTCTGCCGGGGGCAGACGTGGCCGTTGGGGTCCAGCGGCTCCGCGCACAGCGGGCACGGCTTGCGCCCGGCGTTGACCACCCGGTCGGCGCGGTCGGCGAACGCCCGCGCCTCCCCCGGCGACAGGAACACCCGCACCGCGTCCGGACCCTCCTCGGTGTCGTCGAGCACCACCGACTCGTCGACCTCGGCGTCGGTGGCGGCCAGCAGCTCGATGACCACCGCCTTGGACTCCGCGTCCCAGCCCAGGCCCATGGTGCCGACGCGGAACTCCTCCTCGACCGGCACGGTCAGCGGCTCGGCGTCGACGAGGTCACCCGGCACGCCGTCGGGGACCTCCGCGCCGAAGCGGCGGTGGACCTCCTCCAGCAGTGAGCCGATGCGCTCGGCGAGCACCGCGACCTGCTGCTTCTCGATGGTCACGCTCACCATGCGCACGCTCTCGACCGCCTGCAGGTAGAAGACGCGGTCGCCGGGTTCCCCGACGGTGCCTGCTACGAAGCGGTCGGGCTGGCGGAAGACGTGGATGACACGGGCCATGGCACCTCCGAACTTAGTGCACGCCGCCGAACCGAGCAGATCGTGCCTTTCCCGTTTGGTCAACCGTATCGGTCGCCGGTCGGGCACTGGGTATGGTCCCTCCTGTGGTGGAGATCGCGTCATACGGGACCTGGGTTTCGCCGATCGGCGAAGCCGACGTCGCCCGGCCGGGCAGCAGCCCGGCCTGGGCGCGGCGGGTCGGGGACACGGTGTGGTGGACCCTGGCCAAGCCCGACGAGGGCGGCCGGTCCACCCTGGTGCGCTGCGGCGCCGACGGCCCCGAGGAGCTGCTGCCCGCCCCGTGGAACGCCCGCAACCGGGTGCACGAGTACGGCGGCACCCCGTACGCGGTCCTCGACGGGCGGGTGGCGTTCACCGAGTGGTCGGATCAGCGGGTCTACCTGCTCGACCCCGGCGGTGAGCCGGTGGCGCTGACCGCCGAGCCCGACCGGCCCCAGGGGCAGCGCTTCGCCGACCTGGTCCCCGGTGCCGGGGGCGCGGAGGTGTGGGCGGTGCGCGAGACCGCCACCGGGGACCGCCCGACCGACGTGCGCCGCGACCTGGTCGCCATCCCCCTCGACGGGTCCGGGGTGCGGGTGCTCGGCGCCAGCCACCACTTCATGACCGCCCCCAAGCCCAGCCCCGACGGCCGCTTCGCCGCCTGGCTGGGCTGGGAGCACCCGGCGATGCCGTGGGACGGCACCGAGCTGTGCGTGGCGCACCTGCTGCCCGACGGCACCCTCGGCCCGCACCGGGTGGTGGCGGGCGGGCCGCGCGAGGCGGTGTGCCAGGTGGAGTGGGAGGGCTCCGACGCGCTGCTGGCGCTGACCGACCCGGACGGGTGGTGGAACCTGCACCGCATCACCCTCGACGGCACCTCCACGAACCTGGCGGCCGGGCCGTACGAGATCGGCGGCCCGATGTGGGTGCTGGGCCGCCGCTGGTTCGCCGTCCTGGGCCGCGGCCGGTTCGCCGTGGTGCGCGGCGGGCGGCTCGCTGTGCTCGACGAGCGCTCCGGCACGGTCACTGACGTCGACACCGACGTGGCCCTGTGGTCGGACCTCGACGGCGACACCGACGGGGTCGTCACCGCCGTGGGCTCCGGGCCCGACACGGCCGGCACGGTGGTGCGCCTGGACCTGTCCACCGGGGAGCTGGCCCACCTCGGCGACCCCGGCCCGGCGCTGCCCGACGCGGCGTACCTGCCGGTGCCCGTGCGGCGGACCTTCACCGCCGAGGACGGCCGCGGCATCCCCGCCACGGTGTACCCGCCCACCAACCCCAACTTCGCCGCCCCCGAGGGGGAGCTGCCCCCGTACCTGGTGTACGTGCACGGCGGGCCCACGGGGTCGGCCGGGTCGGGCCTGAACCTGGGGTTCGCCTACTTCACCAGCCGCGGCATCGGCGTCGTCGCGGTCGACTACGGCGGCTCCACCGGCTACGGCCGCGCCTACCGGGAGGTCCTCAACGGGCAGTGGGGGGTGCTCGACGTGGCCGACTGCGCCACCGCCGCCGCCGCGCTGGCCGCCGAGGGCAGCGCCGACCCGGCCCGCCTGGGCATCCGCGGCGGCTCCGCCGGGGGGTGGACGGCGGCGGCGTCGCTGACCTCGGTCGACACCTACGCCTGCGGGACCGTGCAGTTCCCCATCCTCGACCTGACCGGGTGGACCGGCGAGGGCGGGGAGACCCACGACTTCGAGGCCCGCTACACCGAGGGCCTGGTCGGCTCGCCCACCGAGCACGCCGAGCGCTACGCCGAGCGGTCCCCGGCCAACCGGGTGGCGCACCTGGCCGGGCCGGTGCTGCTGATGCAGGGGCTGGAGGACAAGATCTGCCCACCGGAGCAGGCCGACCGCTTCGCCGCCGCCCTCGACGGGTCCGGCGTCCCGCACGCCTACCTGCGCTTCCCCGGTGAGCAGCACGGGTTCCGTAGGGCGGAGACCATCGAGGCCGCGTACGCCGCGGAGCTGTCGTTCTACGGGCAGGTCTTCGGGTTCACCCCGCCCGGGGTGCCGGTGCTGGAGCTGAGCCGATGAGCCGCACCCGACCCGCCCACCTGCGCCCCGGCGACACCGTCGCCGTCGTGGCCCCCTCGGGCCCGGTGCCGCAGGACCTGCTGGCCCGCGGGGTGGGCGTGCTGGAGTCGTGGGGGCTGACCGTCCGCGTCGGCGACCACGTCCTCGACCGCCACCCGCACCTGCCGTACCTGGCCGGGCGCGACGCCGACCGGGCCGCGGACTTCCGCGACGCCTGGTGCGACCCGGACGTGGCGGCGGTGTTCTGCTGCCGCGGCGGCTACGGCGCCCACCGCATGGTCGACCTGCTGGACTGGCCCGCCCTCGCCGAGGCCGGGCCGAAGGTCCTCGCCGGGTCCAGCGACGTCACCGCCCTGCACACCGCGGTCGGCCAGGCGCTGGACCTGGTCACCCTGTTCTCCCCGATGATCGCCACCAACGCCTTCGACGACGACGCGCAGAAGCACCTGCACGCCACCCTGTTCGACCCGGGGTCGACCACGACCCTCATCGGCCCGGCCACCACCTCCTCCGGGCACGGCACCGCCAGGGGGGTCCTCGTCGGCGGCACGCTGAGCCTGCTGGCCGCCGAGGTCGGCACCCTCGACGCGGTGCCCCCGGCCGACGGGACGATCCTGGTCCTCGAGGACGTCAACGAGGAGCCCTACCGCATCGACGGGCAGCTCACCCACCTGCTGCGCGCCGGGTGGTTCACCGGGGTCAGCGGCATCGCCCTGGGGTCCTGGACCGGGTGCGGGCCGCTGGAGGAGGTCAAGGCGGTGGTGTCGGACCTGCTGGCGTCGCTGGGGGTGCCGGTGCTGTGGGAACTGGGCTTCGGCCACTGCCCCGGGCAGCTCACCGTCCCCCTCGGCGCCGAGGCGGTCCTCGACGCCGACGACGCCACCCTGACCCTCACCGAACCCGCCCTGTCCTGAGCACCCCTGGGGGCTCAGCCCGCGGTGAACACGCTCCGCCCGGGGTGAACACCGCCCCCGCGCTCCCGGGCCGGGCCCTGGCGTCGCGGGCATGCGGATCACCGACCGGCTCACCATGATCGAGTTCACCGTCGGGCAGGCGTAGCGGGCGCGCTCCTGCGCGCCGCCGCGGGCTGAACCCCCGGTCAGCGGCGGCGGTAGAGGTGTCCCAGGCCCAGCGGGACCGGGGGCGGCAGCGCCTCGGCGTGCTCGGCGCGGCAGGATTGCAGGAACCAGGCCACCAGCCGCCGCGACGCCGCCAGCGCCGCCTCCGGGCTGTCGGTGACGAGCCCGTTGTTGGCCATCAGCAGCATGGTCAGGTCGTCGATGCCGAAGTCCGCCCGCAACCGACCCGCCTGCTGCGCCCGGCGGGCCAGGCTCATGAAACCGGTCAGGGCGCGCTCGCGGTGGGTGGCGAAGTCCAGCGCGTCGGGGAACGCGGTCATCAGCGCGGAGGTCAGCCCGCGGTCGAGGGCCTGCACCGCGCACACCCGCTCCAGCACCGCGCTGAACCCGCGCCACGGGTCCGGGTCGGCCAACCCCTCCTCGACCAGCACCGCGCAGTGCGCCATCCACTCGGCGAAGGCAGCCGCGACCAGGGACTCCTTGGTGGGGAAGCGGCGGTAGAGGGTGGCCACGCCGACCCCGGCGCGGCGGGCGATGGCGGCCATGGGCACGTCGATCCCGCGCTCGGCGAAGGTGTCGCGGGCCACCCGCACGATCCGGTCGCGGTTGTCGCGGGCGTCGGCGCGCAAGCGAGAGTCCGGGAAGGCCACGCCTCCCACTTTAGGCGCAAGTGGAACACCCCCTCCACTTGCGCCGCTGGACTGGGCGACAGCACACCCACCCCCTGGAAGGCCCGACCGTGTTCGCCTTGCGCTTCGCCGACTACGGCACCCCCGACGTCCTCACCGTCGACACCGACGTCCCCGAACCCCACCCCGGCCCCGGGGAGATCCGCATCGCCGTGCGCACCGCCGGACTCACCCCCGCCGACCGCTACCTGCGCTCGGGGACGCTGCGGCACATGATCACCCTCGACCTCCCGCACACCACCGGCGTCGACGGCGCCGGGATCGTCGACGAGATCGGCCCCGGCGTCACCGGCGTGGCGGTGGGCGACGCGGTGTTCGGGCTGGTGCGGATGCGCGAACTCGGCGGTGCCACCGCCGAGTTCGCCGTCCTGGAGCACTGGGCGCCGAAGCCGGACGCCTGGGACTGGGCGCAGGCCGGGGGCGCGGCCGGGAACGTCGAGACCGCCACCCGCGTCCTGGACCTGCTCGGGGTCACCCCCGGCGCCACCCTGCTCATCGAGGGCGCGGCCGGGGGCGTGGGCACCGTGGCCACCCAACTCGCCCGCGCCCGGGGGGTGGCGGTGATCGGCACCGGCGGCCCGCACAACCAGCAGTTCCTCACCGACCTGGGCGCGGTCCCCACCACCCACGGCCCCGGCCTGCCCGACCGCGTCGCCGCCCTGGCCCCCGGCGGGGTCGACTTCGTCCTCGACGCCGCCGGGTCCGGCTCCCTGCCCGACCTGGTCGCCATCGCGGGCACCCCCGACCGGGTCATCACCGTCGCCGACTTCACCGCCGCCGAGCACGGCGTGCACCTGAGCACCAGCGGCGGCCCGAACCCCGACCCCTCCCACGCCCACGGCCTCACCGCCGCGGTCGCGCTGGCCGAGGAGGGCCGGTTGCGCATCCCGGTGCACGCGGTGTTCCCGTTGGCCGAGGCGGCGAAGGCGCACGAGGTGAGCGAGAGCAGGCGGGTGCGCGGGAAGATCGTCCTGTCGATCCCCTGACGGGCCGGGTACCGCGCAGACGCCGCAGCCCGCGGGCGCACCGGTCACCGCGACGGATGCGCCCGCGGGCTGCGGGCGGAAAACCCCGGTGGAGACGCCACCGGGCAGGGGTGCGGCTACACCTTGGCGGCGGTGGGGGTGCCCACGCCGACCAGGTCGTCTTCGCGGTGGTCGGTGAACAGGCCCAGCGGGTCCACGCGCAGCAGGGAGAAGCCCGCCAGGACCGACACCGCGACCGCGCAGGCGATGAACACCCAGTTGTAGAGCAGGTCCTCACCGGCCGGGGAGTAGGTCAGCACCAGGAACACCGCGGCGCTGACCAGGATGGCCAGTTGGCGGCGCTGCCAGGGCAGGGCGGCGGCGATGACGAAGCCCCAGGTCAGGTACCACGGCAGGGTGGCGGGGGAGAGCACGGCGACGGCGAAGAGCACGAAGGACATGCGCCGCACCGCGTCCGAGCCGCCCGCGCGGGACTGCCACCACTGGCGGGCGGCGATCCAGACGAACACCAGGGCGCCGAGGACGCGGGTGGTGTTGACGAACCAGGACTTGTTGGCGTTGACGAACAGGTCGACCACCGAGTGCACGACCTCGCCGACCGCGGTGGGCACCGACAGCCAGTTGACGATCATCGTGGGTGCCTGCAGGGCCTGAATCCAGCCCAGGTTGACCCCGGCGGCGAGGGTGGTGACGGCGAAGGTGGCGACGAACACGCCCACCGCGGCGGCCCCGGCGCGGACGAAGTTCTTCACCGGGGTGGAGTTGAGGTGCCCGGCCCACACCCACACCAGGAAGGGCAGGGCGATGGCGGCGGTGGCCTTGACCGCGACGCCGAGGGTGACCAGGAGGATGCCCACGACGTGCTTGCGCTCGAGCACGCACAGGGTGCCCGCGGCGAGGAAGCCGACCATGAGCAGGTCGTTGTGCGGTCCGCCGACCAGGTGCACCACGGTCATCGGTCCGGCGATCGCCAGCCACAGGGTGGTGGAGAGGTTGCCGCCGAGGTGGCGCACGAGGCCGGGCAGCGCCCACAGCAGCAGGCCGAGGCCGATCATCAGGGTGACGCGCATGAGCACGACCCCGGCGATCATGTTGGTGCCCGCGACCCAGGCCACGCCCTTGGCCAGCAGGATGAACATGGGCCCGTAGGGGGCGGGGGTGGTCTGCCAGAACGGGTGCACGTTCTGCACGACGCTCTGCAGGTCGAGCACGATCGGGCCGACCGAGTACGGGTCGTGGCCGAACAGCGGCAGGGTGCCCTGGGCGATGTAGGAGAACACGTCGCGGGTGAACACCGGCGGGGCGATGACCAGCGGGGCCATCCAGCACGCGGCGGCCAGCAGCACCGACCCGGGGGCGACCCGCCCGGCGAGGACGTGGCGGCCGAGGCGGACCCAGGCCCACACGACGAGGCCGAAGCCGAGGTAGATGACGCCGGTGGCGAGCATCTGCCCGTGTCCGTAGCGAATCCACGACAGGGGTCCGTGTCCGAGGACCGGGTCGCTGACCAGGATTCCGGCGGCGCCGAACGCGCTGAGCAGGATCAGGACGCTGCCGAGGGTGCCCAGCGCGATGGTGCGCTTGGGCAGCGGTCCAATCCGCTCCGGGAACGGCTCCGAACTCCCGTCGGGGGCGGTTGTCTGCTTCTCTGCGTTCTCAGCGACCAAGGACTCTTCCACGTGTGCGCATGCTTCAGCGGGGGTGACTGTCAGAGGAAGAGATTACACAGGGGCGTTGTCCGGCCTGCGCGCTACGGCCGTTCCGGTGGGACCGACCGCGCGGCGCTGCTCACACCGGGTAGTGGCGCGCGGTCGGTCCCTGCCCGGGTGCTCCTCAGACCCCCTGGTCGGCCCGGGGTTCGGCCGTTCGGCCCGCGTCCGGGCGGGGGACGGCCGCCAGCAGTGACCTCGTGTAGTCGTGGTGGGGGCGCAGCAGCACGTCCTCGACGGGGCCGTGTTCGACGATCACCCCCCGGTGCATGACCGCGACCCGGTCGGCGATGTTCCAGGCGAGCCCGAGGTCGTGGGTGATGACCAGGGTGGCCAGGCCGAGGCGGGCGCGCAGCCGCAGCAGCAGCGCCAGGACCTCCCCGCGCACGGACGCGTCGAGGGAGGCGACGGGTTCGTCGGCGACGAGCAGCCGCGGGGACAGGGCCAGGGCCCCGGCGATGACGACCCGTTGCCGCTGTCCGCCGGACAGTTCGTGCGGCAGCGACCCCAGGTACTTCTCCGCGGGTCGCAGTTCGGCGTCGGTCAGCGCCGCGCGCACCAGGTCGGCCTCGTCGCCGCGCACCCCGTGGATGCGCAGCCCCTCGGCGACCGCCTCGTGCACGGTGTGGCGGGGGTTGAGGGCGCTGGTGGGGTCCTGCAGCACCAGTTGCACCTGTTTGCGGTGGGCTTTGAGCCCCTTGGCCGAGGTGGGGACCGGTTTGCCGTCGAAGAGGACCTGCCCGGAGTCGGGTTTCCGCAACCCCAGGACGGTGCGGGCGAGGGTGGTCTTGCCGGAGCCGGACTGCCCGACCAGGGCGACGATCTCCCCGGCGCGGACGCTCAGGTCCACCCCGGCCACGGCGGCGGTTGCCCCGAAGTTCACCCGCAGGTCGCGGATGGCCAGCAGTTCCTCCCCCACCGCCTCGGTGCCCGCGACCGGTGCCTCACCGGCGGTGGCCGGGTTGTACCGGGAGGCCGGGTCGCCGATGGTGGGGAACGCGGCGGCCAGGGTGCGGGTGTAGGGGTGGGTGGGGGCGGTGATGACCCGGTGGGCGGGGCCCTCCTCGACGACGCGGCCGCGGCGCATGACCGCCAGCCGCCCGCAGGTGGCGCCGAGCACGGCCAGGTCGTGGGAGATCAGCAGCAGCCCGATGCCGTGGTCGGTGACCAGGCGGGTGAGCACGTCGAGGACCTGGGCCTGCACGACGACGTCGAGGGCGGTGGTGGGTTCGTCGGCGATGACCAGCTTGGGGTCGCAGGCCAGGGCCATGGCGATCATCACCCGCTGCTTCTGCCCGCCGGAGAGCTGGTGGGGGTAGGCCCCGGCCCGGTCGGCGGGCAGTTCCACCTGGGCGAGCAGTTCGGCGACCCGCTCGCGGACCCGGGCCGGTGGGGTCTTGGGCGAGTGCACGCGGATGGGTTCGGCGATCTGCTCGCCGATACGGTGCACGGGGTTGAGGGCGTGCATGGCGCCCTGGAACACCACCGACGCCCCGGCCCAGCGGACCGCGCGCAGCCGCCCCCAGCTCATGGTGGACACGTCCTCGCCGTCGAAGAGGATTTCCCCGTCGACCTCGGCGGTGGGCGGCAGCAGCCGCAGCACGGACATGGCCAGGGTGGACTTGCCGCAGCCGGACTCCCCGGCCAGGCCGAGGGTTTCCCCCGCGGCCAGGGTCAGGTCGACCCCGGCGACGGCGTGCTCGCCCGGGTATCGCACGTGCAGGTCGCGCAGTTGCAACAGGGTCATCTCAGCGCTCCCGCAGCCTGGGGTTGAGCACGGACTCCATGGCGCGCCCGCACAGGGTGAAGGCGAGCACGACCACGGCGATGGCCAGCCCCGGCGGCACCAGGTACCACCAGGCCCCGGCGGTGACGGCCCCGGAGTTCGACGCCGAGCGCAGCATGCTGCCCCAGGAGATGGCCACCGGGTCGCCGAGGCCGAGGAAGGCCAGGGTGGATTCGGCGACGATGGCGGTGCCCACGGCCAGGGTGGTGTTGACCAGCACCAGCGGCAGCACCCCGGGCAGCACGTGCTTGCCGATGACGTGCAGGTGCCCGCCGCCGAGGGCGCGGGAGCGCTCGATGTAGGGGCGGGCCTCCACGCCGAGGGTCTGGGCGCGCACCAGCCGGGCCGCCGAGGGCCAGGAGGTGACGCCGATGGCCAGCACGATGGTGCCCACCCCCGGTCCGATCACCGTGGACAGGGCGATGGCCAGCACCAGCGAGGGCAGCACGAGGAAGAAGTCGGTCAGCCGCATCAGCAGCGCCGACCCCCAGCCGCCGAAGTGCCCGGTGAGGATGCCCACGACGGTGCCGATGGCGATGGAGAGCAGGGTGGCCGACAGGCCGACGAGCAGGGAGATCCGCGCCCCCCACAGCACCAGCAGCAGCACCGAGCGGCCGTTCTCGTCGGTGCCGAGCCAGTACCGGCCGCCGGGTGGTTCCAGCCTGCCGCCGGTGGCGCGGGTGACGTCGACGCCGTCGGCGTCGGTGATCAGCGGTGCCAGCGCGGCCAGGGCGATGACCAGCACCAGCACGCCGAGGCCGAGGACCCCGGCGCGGTGGCGGGTGAACTCGCCCCAGGCGCGGCGGGCGGCGGCGCGGCGCCGCGCCCACGCCGGGCCGGGGGTCCGCTCGACGGGTTCGGGGGCGGTCATGAGGCACGCACCCGGGGGTCGAGGACCCGCAGGAGCAGGTCGGCGACGAGGTTCATCACGACCACGGCGGCGGCGAGCACCAGGAAGGTGCCCTGCAGCAGCGGGTAGTCCGGGAAGCGCAGCGCCTCGAAGGTGAGCAGGCCCAGGCCGGGCCAGGAGAACACCGTCTCCACCGTGATCGCCCCGGACACCACCAGGCCCAGGTGCAGGAACACCAGGGTCACGGTGGGCAGCAGGGCGTTGGGCACGGCGTGGCGGCGGCGCACCTCGTCGTCGCGCAGGCCCTTGGCGCGGGCGGTGAGCAGGTGCTCGGCGTGCATCTCCTCCACCAGCGAGGACCGCATGACCAGTTGGTACTGGGCGTAGACGACGGCGACGAGGGTGATCGTGGGCAGCACCATGTGGTGGGCGGTGTCGAGGGCCTGGGAGAGGAAGTCCGGTGGGGTGTCGGGGTAGGTGATGCCCCCGGAGGGGAACAGCCCGCCGGTGGCGGTCAGCAGGACCAGCCCCAGCCAGAAGGTGGGGGCCGACCACAGGGCGAGGGCGATCCCGGTGGCGGTGCGGTCGAAGCGGCTGCCGCGCCGCCAGGCGGTGCGGGTGCCCAGCCACAGGCCCAGCACCACCGCGATGAGGGTGCCCACGCCGACCAGCAGCAGCGTCGGGCCGAGCCGTTCGCCGATCTTCTGCGCCACCGGCACCTTGAACACCAGCGACCTGTCGAGGTCCCCGTGGGCGAGGTTGCCCAGGTAGCGGGTGAACTGCCCCCACAGCGGCAGGTCGAACCCGTACTCGCGTTCGAGGGCGGCGGCGGCCTCGGGGGTGACCGGGGCGCCGCGGGTCAGGGTGCGCACCGGGTCGCCGGGCAGCAGGACCCGGAACAGCACGAACCCGAGGACCACGATCAGCCCCAGGCTGATCAGCGCGGCGCCGACCTTGCTGAGCACGTAGCGCAGCGTCCCCCCGCCGCCGCCACGCGGGGTGGCGGCGGCGGGCTCGACGGTGGTGAGCGCGTCGGTCATTCGCGCTCGTCCGCGGTGGCCCTGCGGCGGCGGGCCAGCACCAGGGCCGCCACGGCGGCGATCACCACGACCGCGCCGATGACCACCCACACCACCGTCGACGACGAGGACCCGCCCGAGGCGGACGCCGACGCGGGGGTGGCGCTGTAGTAACCCCAGTAGGACTGCTGGTTCATGATGAACCCGCCCGGGTCCGGGGACAGGGTGAACGGGGCGAACCTGTCCTTGCGGTAGGCCTCCAGGGCGTTGTCGTAGGACAGGATGGTCAGCGGCGCCTGGGCGTGCAGGATCTGCTGCATCCGCTTGACGATCTCGGCGCGCTTGGCGGTGTCGAACTCGCTGCCCTGCTGGGCGTAGAGGCGGTCGTAGTCCGCGTCGCAGAAGAACGAGTCCGGGGTGGCGCCCTTGCCGTCGGCGTTGGGCCGCGACGCGCAGGTCTGCAGGGCGAGGACGGCATCGGGGTCGGGGTTGCCGGTCCAGCCGCTGTAGGCCAGGTCGAACCGCCCGGCGGTGGTGTCCTCGTTGAGCTTGTTGTCGGCCACCGACCGCACGTCCACGGCGATGCCGATGTCGCGCAGCCACCCCTGGATGAACGGGGCGGACTGCTCGTCGAAGGCCTTGCCGGAGTGCAGCATCAGCCGGAACTTCAGCGGGCGCCCACTGGCGGGGTCGACGCGCACCCCGTCGCCGCCGCGGGCGTACCCGGCGGCGTCGAGGGCGGAGTTGGCCGCGGCCGGGTCGAAGGGCCGCGCCTGATCCCCGGTGGGCTCCCAGTGGTAGGTGGAGAACAGCGGCGGGATGTAGCCGCCGCCGACGGTGGCGTACCCGCCGGAGACCTTGTCGACGATGGTCTTGGAGTCGATGGCCTGGGCGATGGCCCGGCGCAGCCGCGGGTCCTTGAGGGCGGGGTGCCCGTCGCCGATGGGCTGCCCGGTGGCGGTGGCGGCCCCGGGGTTCATGACCAGCTCGTTGAACCGCTTGCCCTTGGCGTTGTTGCGCTCGATGTCCGGGTTCCCGGCGAGCGCGTCGAACTGGGTGGGGGTCAGGCCGTTGACCAGGTCGACCTCGCCGTTGCGCAGCGCCTGCACGGCGGCGTCGGCGTTCTTGTAGTGGATGAAGTCGAGGTTGTCGATCTTCGGTGCGCCGCGCCAGTACTGCTTGTTCGCCGAGAGCCGGGTGTACTGGCTCTCCTTGAAGTCGGTGATGACGAACGGCCCGGACCCCACCATGGGGTAGGCGGGTTCGGCGCCCACGTCGACCTTGGACCACACGTGCTCGGGCACGATCGGGATGTCCAGGGCGACCATGGTGGTCTGCGGGGCCCTCGTCTTGACCACCACGGTCGTCTCGTCGGGGGCGGTGACCGATTCCCACTGGGCGACGTAGTTGCCGTTGGCGGTGCGGGCGGTCTCGTTCGACAGCATCAGGTTGAACGTGAACGCCACGTCCGCGGCGGTGATCGGCTGCCCGTCGCTCCACTTCGCGCCGCGGCGCACGGTGTAGGTCCAGGTGAGCTTGTCCGGTGAGGGTTCCCACTTCTCGGCCAGGCCCGGCTCGGGGCTCAGGTCCGCGGCCGAGGCGGTGGTCAGCTCCTCGAACGCGGCCCGCAGGATGTCGGTCCCGGTGCGGGTGATCGACAGGAACGGGTTGAGCGAGTCGACCTCCTGGGTGACCGCGACCCGCAGCGTCGTCCCCTGTTGCGCGGCGGCGGTGGCGGTCGCCGCCGGTACCGCCCCCAGTCCCGCCGACATGGCCACCACCAGTGTGGATGCCCCCAACGCCCATCTTCTCTGCCGCACCGTGCCCACCCCTTGTCCGTCGGTGTGACGCAGCTCCTGTCACAGTTGGCAAGAAAGTAACCATTCGGGAACCGTGGAAGTCAACGAGTGTCGCGCAGAAGTAACCTGGGTCCGGTGCGCATCCTCATCTCCGCGGACATGGAAGGCGCCACCGGCGTCACCTGCACCGCCGACGTCGTGCCGGGCACCGAGCAGTGGCAGCGGTTCCGCCGGTCGCTGACCGGTGACGTCAACGCCTGCGTGGCCGGGCTGTTCGACGGCGGCGCCACCGAGGTGTTGGTCAACGAGGCGCATTCGTCCCAGCGCAACGTGCTGCTGGAGGAGCTGGACCCCCGGGCCCGGCTGCTCACCGGCCGCCACAAGCCGCTGTCGATGATGCAGGGCATCGACTCCGGGGTCGACGGGGTGGTGTTCCTGGGCTACCACACCGGGGCGGGCGCCGACGGGGTGCTGGCCCACACCTACCTGGAGAACTCGATCACCGAGGTCCGCCTCGACGGGGTCGCGGCCAGTGAGGGCAGGCTCAACGCCGCCCTCGCCGCCGAACACGGGGTGCCGGTGCTGCTGGTCACCGGTGACGACCTGACCTGCGCCGACGCGAGCGCCTACGCGCCCAGGGCGCGGCACGCGGTGGTCAAGGAGTGCGTGTCGCGCTACGCCGCGGTGTGCTCGCCGCCGTCGGTGACCGCCGCGGTGATCACCGCCGAGGCGGTCGCGGCGATGGCCCACGCCGGGCGCGGGCACGGCGACGCGTCCGCGCACACCGTGGAGGTCGACTTCGATGCGACACATCTCGCACATGCCGCCGCGGTGGTGCCGACGGTGGAATTGGTGGGTACGCGCACGGTGAGGTTCACCGCGGAGTCGCAGACCGCGGCGATGAAGGCGTTCAAGGTGGTCACCGCCATCGCGGCGGGCGCCATCGACGGGTTGTACGGCTGAGAAGGGGTACGGCGTGGGTGAGGCTGTCGAGGAACTCTGCTCCAGGCTGGTCCGGATCGACACGACCAACCTGGGCGGGGGTGCGGGCAACCCGGAGCGACCGGCGGCGGAACTGGTCGCCGGGCGGCTGGGCGACGCGGGCCTGGCGCCGGTGCTGCTGGAGCGCGCACCGGGCCGCTCCAACGTCGTCGCCCGCTGGCCGGGGACCGACCCGACGCTGCCCGCGCTGCTGGTGCAGGCCCACCTCGACGTGGTGCCCGCCGACCCGGCGGAGTGGAGCAGGCACCCGTTCTCCGGGGAGATCCACGACGGGTACGTGTGGGGCCGGGGCTCGGTGGACATGAAGGACATGGTCGCCAACGTGCTGACCGTGCTGGCCCGCTGGGCGGCCGAGGGCCGGGGCCCGCGCCGCGACGTGGTCTTCGCCTTCGTCGCCGACGAGGAGGACGACGGGCAGTGGGGGGCGCACTGGCTGGTGCAGGAGCACGCGTCGCTGTTCGAGGGGTGCGCGGCGGCCATCAGCGAGTCCGGCGGCTACACCGTGCCCGCCCGCTCGGCCACCGGGGAGCTGGTGCACCTGTACCCGGTGGGCACCGCCGAGCGGGGCACCTCGCACCTGCGGCTGACCGCGACCGGCCGCGCCGGGCACGGTTCGCGCCGCAACGACGACAACGCGGTGGAGAAGCTGGTCCACGCCCTGTCCCGGCTGGCCGCCCACCAGTGGCCCATCCACCTCATCCCCACCGTGCGGGCGTTCATCGACCGGGTCGGCACCGCCCTGGGCGCCCCCGTCGACTGGAACGACGTCGACGCCACCATCGCCGGTTTCGGCAACGCCACGAAGATGGTGGAGAACGTGGTGCGCAACAGCACCCGCCCCACGGTGCTGCAGGCCGGGTACAAGGTCAACGTGGTGCCCGGGGTGGCCCAGGCGCAGGTCGACACCCGGGTCCTGCCGGGCACCGAGGCGGTGATGCTCGCCGAGATCGACCGGCTGCTGGGCCCGGGCATCACCCGCGAGTACGTCGCCCACCAGCCGCCGGTGGAGTCGCGGGTGGATTCCCCGTGGTTCGACGCCATGGCTGCGGCGCTGCGCTCGCAGGACCCGGGGGCGGTGGTGGTCCCGTACTGCATGGGCGGGGGCACCGACGCGAAGGCGTTCTCCCAGTTGGGCATCGAGTGCTTCGGGTTCGCCCCGCTGCTGCTCTCGCCGGACTTCGACTACCGGGCGATGGCCCACGGGGTCGACGAGCGGGTGCCGGTCGAGGGCCTGCGGTTCGGGGTGGAGGTCCTCGACCGGTTCCTGTCCGACTGCTGAGGCGCGGCGCGGGCCGGTGGTCCGCGTGCGCCCCGGGTGTCTATCGGTCGCGGTCGACCGCCCGGGGTGGCAGCGGCCCGGTCTGACCGTGCGGGTGTCCCCGCCTGCTCCGGCCGGGTCGCCGGGTGGTCAGTCGGTGTCGAGGCGGGCGTGCAGGTGCATGTCGTGCCACCCGTCGGCGTGCAGCACCTCGGCCCGCTTGGTCCCCTCCAGCGCGAACCCCGCCCGTTCGGCCACCCGGCAGGAGGCGGGGTTGGCCGTGGAGTGCGCCACCTCGATCCGGTGCAGCCCGAGCCCGGTGAACCCCCACCCGGCCAGGGCGTCGAGCGCCCGCGGCGCCACCGCGTGCCCGCGGGCGGCGGGCAGCACCCAGTACGACACCTCCGCGCGGGCTTCGTCGAGGTGCACGCGGCGCAGGCTGATCTGCCCGAGCACGGTGCCCTCGGCCTCGGCGGAGACCACGGCCCACCCGGCCCCGGTCTCCGCCCGCCACCGCGCGCCCCACCCGGTGATCCAGTCCCGGGCCTCGGCGTCGTCCATGCCGCGCGCGTGCCACCGCTGGATGTCGGGGTCGGTGTACCCGGCGACGACGGCGGCGTGGTCGCCCGCCCGCCACGGCCGCAGCAGCACCCCGTCTCCGGGGATGCGCGGCTGGTCGCGCCCGGCGAGGGTCCCGGCGGGCAGGACGTCTGCGATCAGTCTCGGC
This sequence comes from Actinokineospora spheciospongiae, assembly GCF_003182415.1. Classification (NCBI taxonomy): domain Bacteria; kingdom Bacillati; phylum Actinomycetota; class Actinomycetes; order Pseudonocardiales; family Pseudonocardiaceae; genus Actinokineospora; species Actinokineospora spheciospongiae. The sequence goes on from NZ_QHCP01000004.1 coordinate 742,446, forward strand.
ACGGCCCTCAGGCCCCCTCGGCGGGGGCGAAGCGGGCGGTGGCGGCGTGGATGGCGTCGGACAGGGCGGGGCTGCCGGTGTGCCCGGAGTCGTCGATGATCACCAGGTCGGCGGCGGGCCAGGCCGCGGCGAGGTCCCAGGCGGTCTTGAGCGGGCAGCCGAAGTCCAGGCGGCCGTGGATGAGGACGGCGGGGACGTGGGCGATGCGGCCCATGCCGCGCAGCAGGGCGCCGTCGTCGAGCCAGGCGTGGTGGGAGTAGTAGTGGGCGCAGATGCGGGTGAAGGCGCGCTGGGTGTCGCCGAAGGTGGCCGAGAAGTGCCCGGCGCGCGGTTCGTGGGCGATGACCGCGTCCTCCCAGGCGCACCAGTCGACGGCGGCCCGGTCGCGCACGGCGGCGTCGGGTGAGTTGAGGAGCCGGTCGTAGGCGGCGACCAGTTCCACCCCGGCGGGGTCGCCGGGCAGGCCCGAGCCGCGGCGGAAGTCCTCCCAGGGGCCGGGCACCAGCACCCGCACACCCCGGTAGAGCCAGTCGACCTCGGCGGGGGTGCTCAGGGAGATGGCGACCAGGACGATCTCGGAGACCCGGTCGGGGTGGCGCTGGGCGTAGGCCAGGGCCAGGGTGCAGCCCCAGGACCCGCCATAGAGCAGCCACCGGTCCACACCGAGGTGTTCGCGCAGCCGCTCGATGTCGGCGAGGAGGTGTTCGGTGGTGTTGTGCTCCAGGCTGACCTCGGGGTCGGCGGCGTGCGGTTCGCTCTGCCCGCAGCCGCGCTGGTCGAACAGCACGATGCGGTAGGCGTCGGGGTCGAACAGGCGGCGGCTGCCCCGCCCGCCGCCCGCGCCGGGGCCGCCGTGCAGCCACAGGGCGGGTTTGCCGTCGGGGTTGCCGCTGCTCTCCCAGTAGATGCGATTGCCGTCGCTGACGTCGAGGTGGCCGCTGGCGTGCGGTTGCAGGGGTGGGTGCGGGGTCACGTGCGGCGACCCTAGGGCCTGCCCGGTCACCGCTGCCACCGCGTTTCCCGCACCCCGCCCGCGCCCGGTCGAGCGGCCCGGCGGCGTGGGGGAACCCGCAGCGTCACCCGGTCGGCGCACTAACGCCCCACCCCGGGTGGTGGATGTAGCAAGAGAGCGGGGGCGGGCACATGGGTTTCGCTACAGTTGACCTTCATCCGGCGGGCACCCGCCGGGTGCTCGGGCACGGGTGGCGACCGGGGGGTGCGCGTGGACCGCGGGGTCGGGTGGCGGGGCGCGGCGGTGGCCCTGGTGACGGTGTGGACCGCCCTGGCCTGGGCCCCGGCCGCGCACGCCGACCCCGAGGACCACGAACTGGTCTACTGCCTGTCCCCCGCCCAGGCCCAACCGCTGCGCGACGCCGCGATCGCCCTCGGCGCGGACAAGGCCAAGGTCGCCGACCTGCCCGCGTGGCGCCGGGGCGACGCGGAGGCGTTCGAGAAGGCCTGCCAGGCCCTCTACGAGGCGCAGAAGCAACCCCCGCAGGACGTCCTGGACAAGGCCCTGCCGTTCCTGACCGGCCTGTTCGGCGCGCTCGCCGCCTACGTGGCCACCGCCTGGCAGGCCAGGGTCACCGCGGGCCGCGCCGACCGCGACGCCCTGGTCGCGGCGGCCACGGAGTTCCGCGCCGCCGCGCTGGAGTACGCCTCCACCTACGTGGCCAACCGCGACAGCGCCCGCTTCGACAAGGCCCACACCGCCCTGTTGACGCGGCTGCGGCGCGTGGTCGCCGAGCACCCGTCGTGGCCCTCGGCGGAGGCCGCCAAGAACACCATCGTCTCCGGCCCGCTGTCCCCCGAGGCCCTCGGCGGCCTGTCCGGGGGGCCGGGCAGGCGCGAGGAGGAGGCGGTGGAGGAACTGCACTCGGCGCTGGACCGGGTGGCCGCCGCGCTGGCCACGCCCGGGCGGTGGCACCGGTCCCTGCGCCGGAAGAACACCGGGTGAGCACCGGCGGCGCGGGCGGGAAGCCGGTCAACCCGTTCGTGGTCCCGCACTTCGACCGGGGCCCGCTGCGCCCCCTGCGCCCCTTCGAACACCCCGAGCACGAGGGCTTCTACGTCGACGTGTGCGGCTTCGCGGCGGCGCTGGACTGGGCGGAGTCGGCGTTCGACGACTTCACCGAACTGGCCAGGGGCGGGTACGTGCTGGTGGCCGGGGAGTCCGGGTGCGGCAAGAGCGCCATGGTCAACCGGCTCGCCGACCGCGTCCGCGCCGGCCTGGTGGGCATCGGGTTGCGCGCGCACGTCATCGACCTGACCGCGGCGGTGGAGGAGCAGGAGCGGTCGGTGGACCAGCGGGTGAACCTGGTGTGCAAGCGGCTGCTGCCCGCCCTGCAGCGCAACACCGGGCTGCTGCGGCCGGGCGCGGCGGCGCTGTGGCAGCACAACGACGACCCCCGGCTGATCTTCCCCGAGCTGGAGACGGCGCTGGAACCGGCCGCCGCGGCCGTCGTGCTGCTGCCGACGCCCGGTGATCTGGTGCTCGAAGTCGTCCGGTACGCGAAGATGTTCAGCAGTCCGAGGGTCGTGTTCCTGGCCGAGTCGTCCCTGTTGGGGGATAGCTTGATGGAGATCGAGGAAGAGTTGGAAGATTTCCGGCCCCCGGTGGTGGTGCAGATGCAGACGCTGTCCGCGCGCGACGTCGACCGGTTCGTCGACGACCGGCTCAGCAGGCACGCCGGGTCGGGGGTGTACCCGCGGGTGTCCCCGGAGGGGTTGCGGACATTGGCGATGATCTCCCCGTCGGTCAAGACCCTGCAGCGCGCCGCGCACGGCACCTTCAAGATGCTGCGGGACCAGGGCGCGGACTACTCCCCCGCCTACGCCGTGACCGCCGAGGACTTCCGCAGGTGGCTGGCCGGTCAACTGGGCCCGCGCGGTCCCCGAGGGGGGTCGAGGTGAGCGACGAGCAGCGGCCCGCGCGGCGGCGCAACCCGTTCGCGGACATGGCGGTGGCCAACGTGTCCCTGGTCGACGGCGACCCGGACTCCGCGGAGATCACCGTGCTCACCGACGCGATGCGCACCGCGTTCGCGTTCCTCGACGACTACCTCGACGGCCGCGACGACCGCCCCGGCGGTCCCGGGGGCACGGTCATCGCCCTGCTGGGTGATTACGGCATCGGCAAGACCCACCTGTCGGTGCGCATGGTGTCGCGGGCGCGGCGGCGGCTGGGCAACCCGCGCGGGGCGATGTACCTCGACGCCGCTGCCGCGGACTTCCTCTCGCTCTACAAGCGGTTCATGACGTCCCTGGGCGTGTCGGGGCTGGTGGCCCTGGTCAACGACTACTACGCCGACCGGGTCGCCGAGGCGTTGGAGCCGTCGGGGTTGACCAAGGACGACGTGCGGGCGATGAGCGGCCTGGCGGCGGAGGCCGAGCGGGAGGACGTGCGCTGGCACGAGATCGCCCGGGAGCTGGGCCTGCTGGAGTCCAGGCTGCTGCGGCAGGTCCGCGAGACCCTGGCCGGGGTCACCGCCAACCGCGACTTCGCCGCGGCGCTGACCCTGCTGCTGCGCACCGGGTTCCAGGACGCGGTGTGGAACTGGCTGCTGGGCGGGCGCCCGGAGCAGATCCTCGTCGACCGCGGCGTCACCAAGGTCATCGACGACGACCTGGTGGCGCTGGAGGCGCTGCGGGTCTTCGCGCTGCTGCTCGGCGGTCGCGAGCAGCGGTTCGTGCTCGTCGTCGACGAGCTGGACAAGATCTTCTCCGCCCAGCACGCCCCCGGGCACGCGGAGATGTCGGAGTTCCAGGAGTTGCTGCAGGTGGCGACGAAGGCCGGTGCGTGCCTGGTGCTCGGCGGCCTGCCGGAGGTGTGGCCCGCCCTGTCGGGGCCGGTGCGCGCGCGCATCCCGCACCCGGTGCGCCTGGCGGGGCTGACCGAGCAGGAGATCACCGACTTCATCATGCGCACCCAGGAAGCCACCCTGGGTGCGCGGACCCTGTCTCCGTTCACCCCACCGGTGGTCCGCACGATCCGCATGGTCACCCGCGGCAACCCGCGTGAGGTGATCCGCCTGTGCCACCGGGCGTTCCGCCTCGCCGACGACCGCCGCCGCGAGACCGGGGTGGACGCCCCCATCGACGACGCCCTGCTCAGCCGGGCCAGCACCGACCTGTTCGGCCAGCCCAACGCCGACGACATCGGCGACCAGATCGCCCGGGTGCTGACCATCGCCAACTGGGACCACTACCGCGACCGGGTCCTGGGCCCCAAGGCCGACACCCGCGCCGACTACTGGGTGCGGTTCCCGCAGCGGGCCTCCGGGTGCGCGGTGCTGCTGACCTCGGCCCTGCTCACCGAAGCCGACGTGGACGCGGTGCTGGCCAGGGTGGTGGCCCTGCGCGGGGTCGAGCCGCACGCGGTGATCCTGCCGGTCGTCACCGGCACCCCCACCGACATCGCCGTGGCCCGCGTCCGCGAGCACCTGGGCCACGAACCGGTCCTCTACCGGCAGGCCACCTTCGTCGACGACCTGCTGCACGCCCTGGAGACGGCGATGTCCCGCCTCCCCGAACTCGACGCCGCCGACCCGGTCGGGCAGGTCCTGACCCACACCGAGCAGATCCTGCGCCGCATGGCCACCATGCACCGCGACCTGCTCGAGCAGATCCAGCACAACGCCGACCGGGTCGAGTCGGTGCTCACCCGCCCCGCCGACCCGACCCCGACCCCGGCCTCGGTCCCGGCCCCGCAGGCCGACGACCTGCCGGAGCCGGTGGCGGGCCTGTTCACCGCCGCGGTCGACGCGCTCACCGCGTTGACCACGATCGACCCCGAGGTCGCCCTCGCGTTCGACACCGGCACCTACGAGGCCGCCGACCCGGCCCTGCGCATCGTCGAGCGCCCCGACGTCGTCGCCGCCGCGGGCACCGGCCGCCTGCTGGTCGACGTGGTCGCCCGCTTCCGCAGCGCGGTCGCGGCCTGGTTCCACCGCTACCCGGGCACCACCGACGCCGACGCCCGAGCGGCCCTGGAAGGCGTGTGCAACGTCTACGACGCGATGGCCGAGTACCTGCCGACGTTCCGCCTGACCCCGCTGACGGCGGTCCCGGGCCGCCCGGAGGACGCGCTGGCGCGGGTGGAGGAGTCGCTGAGCAACCTGAGCTTCCGCGTCCGCCGCCAGGTCCTGCGCACGGCGGCGGGCCGCTGAACGGCGGCCCCGCCGCAGCGGGGCCGCCCGGCGGTCACTTGGTCGCCACGACCCAGAGGTCGTTGGTGCTGTTGAGCCCGAAGGGGCATTGCCCCACGCCACTGCCGCCACCCCGGGGGCGCGTTACCGAAACCCTGTGCCCACCGGGCGTCTGCACCACTCCGCTGAACGAGCGAGACCTGATCCACTCCGTGGTTGTCACGCCGGTGGTGGTCGTGGTGGGGTTCGGGGGTGCGGCCGGTGGTGTTCGTGGATGTCGATGGGCCGTTGAACCCGTTCGCGGCGACCGAGGCCACCCGTCCCCCGGGGTATGTCGAGCACCGGTTCCGGTTGTCGGGGTGGAGTCGCAGGCGGCCGTTGCGGTTGTGGTTGGACCCCGCGCACGGTGCGGCGCTGTTGGGGTTGGCGCAGCGCACGGGGGCGGAGTTGGTGTGGGCGACGACGTGGGAGCACAAGGCGAACACGATGGTCGGTCCGGCGTTGGGGTTGCCGCAGTTGCCCGCGGTGGTCTTCACCGAGGGGCCGGGGTGGAAGTTCCCGGGGGTGTCGCGGTACGCGCACGGCAGGCCGCTGGTGTGGTTCAACGACGACTTCGACCTGTACCCGGGTCCGCGGGCGGAGTTCCTGTCCCGCCGCGGGGACACCCCGACCCTGTTGGTGCCGGTCGACCCGCACGTCGGGTTGACCGGCGAGGTGCTGGCCGGGGCGCGGGCGTGGTTGGGCGGTCTCACCGGCTGACCTGCCGCGCGGTCAGCTCTCCAGCGCCGGGGTGGCCGGGACGCGCCGGTCGCGGCGGGCGACCTCGGGTCCGGCTTCGGTGTCGGGTTCGGGTTGGGGGTGCCCCCGGGTCAGGTGGTCGTGGGCGGCGTTGGTGCTCAGGTGCAGGAGGTTGACCACGACGACGGCCACGGCGACGGTGGCGGCGGCGCCGGGGTAGGCGGGTTCCAGCAGCAGGGCGAGGATGACGGCGGTGAGGCCGTTCTGCTGGCCGAGGGCGAGGCGGAGCCGGTCGCGGCGCCAGTGGCGGTGGGTGGTGACGGCGTAGGCGACGGCGAACTGGGCGGCGAACGCGGCAACACCGAGGACGACGCCGGTGCCGACGGGGATGCCGGTGACCAGGACCGCGCCGATGGCGCCGAGCCCGAGGTACAGGGCGGCCCCGGCGAGGCGGTCGAGGGCGTCGCCGACGTCGGGGCGCACGACGAGGCCGATGAGGGCCAGGGCGAGCATCAGCGAGTACCGCACGGCCAGGAACGCCACGACGAGCACCGCCGCGGCCACGACCGCGTTGCCCACCGCCCCGCGCGGGCGGTCCCCGACCCGCCGCCACGTCCAGCACACCGCGGCGGCGAGGGCGAGGTTGCCCGCGACGCTGAGGGCGAACCCGGCCGCGCCGCCGGTGCCCGCGCCGAAGTCGGGGCCGAGCAGGGCGGCGCCGAGGTAGGCGGTGAGCAGGACGGTGACCGGGTCGTCGAAGGACGCCCAGGCGGCCAGCAGGGCTTTGCCCTGTTCGCTCATGCGGGACTTGGCGCGCATCGCGGCGACCGACAGCGGGTCGATCTGGGCGACGGCCACCGCCAGCAGCAGCGCCTTCACGTCGTGGCCGACGGCGTGCAGCACCGCGAAGATCAGGGCGACCTTGGCCGCGACGCCGAGGGTGACCGCGATGAGGACGGTGCGCAGGTGGGCGCGGAACTCGTCGATGTCGATGCCGCGGGTGCTGGTGTAGAGGCCGAAGCCGAGCAGGGCGGTGACGAGGAACCCGTAGGCGTCGGAGGCGGCGGCGTCGCGGAAGCCGGTGACCGCGGCCAAGCCCCACCCGGCCGACACCGCCCCCACCACGGCGACCGACCGTGACCAGGCGGTCACCACGCGTACTCCTCTGGTGCTGCGACCATGGTGTCCCCGTTCACCGCAACGGCCGAGTCCCGCACACTCCGGGTCGATCCTATGCCGAAGTCCTCTCACCTTCAACATCTCCCGGGGTGCGGGGGACGGCGTCCGGCCGGGTTCAACCGTCGGGGTGGGTGAGGTCCTGGGCGAGGGCGGAGATGCGGTCGTCGGCGGCGGCGACGTGGGCCTGGTTCAGGGTGACCCCGACGAGGTAGCGGCGGGCGGGCAGGCGCCGGTAGTAGACCGCGCCGGACTCCACGTCGAGGACCAGCCGCAGCAGCCGCCCGCGCAGGGCGCCCCCGGCGGCCCGGTTGAGTTCGTTGGCCCGCGGCCCCAGGTCGGCGCCGAGGGCGGCGTAGAGGGCGCGCAGGCGGGCGCCGCGGGCGGGGCCGGTGACGGTGTCAAGGCAGTCGACGGTGGCCTCGGCCCGCCCGTCGGACCAGTAGCTGAGCAGGTGCAGGGTGTCGGGGCCGATGTCGGCGCGCATCCGGTCGGTGACGGCGGCGGTGTCGGTGCCCGGGCGCGGCAGGGGCCGGGTGGGGCTGCCGGCGCGGTCGGTGACCGCGGTGGTGTCGAAGGACCCGTAGTTGGGGGCGGGCAGCCCGTCGAGGGCGCGCAGCCGGGTGGCCAGGGCGGCCACGGCGCGGTCCCCGGCGTCGACGGCGTCGGGCCCGTCGGTGACGGGCATGACCCCGATGACGTCGTCGCCGGGGCGCACGGTGTCGCAGAACAGGGCGTTGCGGTCGGTGCTGAGCACGGTGCGGATCAACCTGCCGGTGCCCGCCTGCTGCAGGGTGCGGTCGAGGGCGCGCACGGTGGAGGTGACCTGGCGTCCGAGGCGTTCGACGGCGTCGCGGCGGGTGGTGCCGGGCAGGTGGTCGGGGGCGGGTTCTGCTTCGCCGAGCCGGTCGATGCCGTAGGCCAGGGTGCCCGCCCGGAAGTGCCCCAACCAGTCCAGGGCGGTCGCGGCGGCCAGGGTGTCGCGGTAGTGCCCGATGAGGGCGCCCACGTCGGCGGGCAGGTGGGCGGGCACGGTCTCGTGCGCGTCAGGTCTGGGGGACGTCGACATCGATCAGCCTCCAGCCGGTGGTGACCCCTCGGGCGGCGAGGTCGAGGTTGGCGCCCGCGTCGACCGCGCAGGGGTGCCCGGGCCCCAGGTAGTCCACGGCGTCGTCGCGGGCCGCGGTGGTGATCCGCACCGCCTCGTCGAGGCGCCCGGTCTCGGCCAGCAGCGCACCCAGGTCGACCGCGGCGGCCAGGGTCCACGGGTGCACCCGTTCGAGCCGGTCGGTGAGCAGGGCCAGGGCGTGGCGGTGGCGTTCCTCGGCGCGCTCGTGGGACCCGGCGTGCGCCTCGGCCTGCCCCAGGCCCAGTTCGCACAGCGCCAGGAACGGGTGCCCGGGCGGCAGGTCGACCTCGGCGGTGAACCCGGCGTGCGCGTCGAGGGCCAGTTCCAGGGCCATGGCGTGGTCCTGGCCGAAGCGGCGTTGGGCGTGGGCGAAGCTCAGCGTGGCGGCCAGGGTGTCGGGGTGGGTCTCGCCGAGCAGGGCGCGCAGCACGGTGCGGGCGTTGCGGGCGTGGTTGCGGGCCCGCCCGGCGTCGGTGCCGCGCAGGGCGGCGCTGAACTGCCACTCCGCGCACACGGTGGCGCGGGCGTCGGCGCCGAGCAGGTCGCGCAGCTTCTGCCAGGCGATCTGCAACCCCTCCACCGCCCGCGGGTGGCGCAGCTCGCGCCGGTAGACGCCGATGTTGGTCGCCGACCACCACGTGTCGGGGTCGTCCTCGCCGAACAGGCGCAGGCGGCGGCGGTGGTTGTCCTCCTCCACGCGCAGGGCGCCCTCGGTGTCACCGGACAGGTGCCGCGACACCGCGAGGTTGTTGGCCGCCCGCCGCGTCTGGGGGTGGTCCTCGCCGAGTTCGCGGACGTAACCCTCCCAGGTGACCTGGTCCTCGACGAGGGCGTCGGCGAAGCGGCCCAGGCCGCGCAGGTCCCCGCCGAGACCGCGGGCGGTGGCCAGGGTGGGCAGGTCCCCGGCGGAGTCGGGGCGGGCCCGTTGCCGGGCGAGGGTGTCGCGGTCGAGGTCGAGGGCGCGGCGGCGGTGACCCAGGTCGCGGGCGAGGTTGGCAAGCTGCCCGGCCAGCCGCAGCCGCAGCGGGTCGTCGACGCCGAAGCGGGCGGCCCAGTCGTCGAGGACCCCGGCGCCGATGTCGAGGGCGGCGTCGAGGATGCCGTACTCGCCGCGGTGCAGGTACAGGTACCGCACCTGGTTGACCAGCCACCGCCGCACCTGCGGGTCGTCGCTGCCCAGCGCCCCCGACGGCAGCACGTGGCGTTGCAGTTCGGCGAAGCGGTCGGCGGACCCGGCCTCGTCGGCGGTCTCGGCGGGGGCGTAGCGGGCCAGGCACCGCAGCAGGGTGGCCCGGGTGGCCTCGCGCTCGTCGGGGCCCATGAGGTCGGCGACGATGCCCTGCAGGGTGTTGCCCAGGTGCACCCGGGCCCGGTTGCCCCAGTCGACCTCCAGCAGCCCGTAGCGCTCGCCGAGCCGCAGGGCCCGGTCGACGCGGGTGGCGTCGAGGGCCAGGGCGTCGTCGGCGGCGAGGTCGGCCACCGCGGCCACCAGCGGCCGCGACCGCATCAACCCCAGCGCCACCCCCTGGGCGGACAGGAACGCCCCCATGCGCACCAGCAGCAGCGTCACCCGCCCCAGGGTGGTCTCGGCGAGGGTGGCCAGGGTGTGCTCGGTCATGCGGCACCCGGCGGGGTCGTGGGCCCGGTGCGGGGTGTGGGTGTCGGCGGGTCGGGTGAGTTCGGCGACGAGGTCGCCCGCGGCGTGGTCGGCGGCCGCGGCGACGGCGGCCCCGGCCGAGCACAGCGCTTCCACGGTCTCCCGCAGCCAGCACCCGGCCAGTTCCAGGGCGTAGGGGCGGTGGTCGAGGGCTTCGGCCACGGCGGCGGCGTGCTCGGCGGTCAACCCGGGCACGGCGCCGGTGAGCAGGGCCACCGCCTCACCCGCGACCATGCCGGTGAGTTCGACGGTGCTGTCGAGGGCGGAGCGGGTGGTGATGAGGATGTGCCCGGTGCCGCCCTCGGGCAGCAGGTCCTCAAGGTCGTCGTCGGCGGGCACGTCGTCGAACACCAGCAGGAACCGCCTGCAGGCGGGGTCGGTGGCCAGTGCCCGCAGCGCCGCCCTGGCCTGGTGCCCGCCCGCGCGCCCCATCCCGGCGGCGAGCCCGGCCAGGGCGACGAACGCCCGTTGCCGGTCGTGGGTGGGCACCCACCACACCAGGTCGTAGTCGTAGGCGAAGCGGTGGGCGTAGGCCAGCGCCAGTTGGCTCTTGCCCGCCCCGGCGGCCCCGGTGACGGTGACGATGGTGCGCCGTTCCCCGGCCCGGGTGAACCGGTCGCGCAGGGCGTTGATGTCGGTGTCGCGGGGGGTCAGCCGCGGGTTGAGGCCGGGGGCGCCGAAACGGGCCGGGGCCAGTCCGGGCAGCCGGGGGGCGGGCCCGGCGAAGTCGGTGCGCCGCTCGACCAGGCCCAGGGCGCGCAGCATGGCCGACCGGGCCCGGTCGGCGTGCTCGGTGGCGCTGCGCCGCCCGGCCGGGCCCACGGGCCCCTCGGGGGTGGGGGCGGGGGTGAACCGGTGAGTGCGCAGCCCCCGCCCGGCGAGCGCGTCGAGGCCGGGTGGGTCGGTGTCGCCCGCGGTGATGGCCAGCACCGACGGCGCCACCTGCGCCCCCGGGTCGAGCCAGTCGCCGGGGTCGGCGAGGTCGCGGGTGCGGGCCCCGGCGCGGGCGAGCTGGTCGCGCACCCAGTCCGACCAGGGCCGGTGGGCGGGGGCGGCGGCGACGAGGACCCGGTCGGGTTCACCGTCGGTGGGCAACCCGAACGCCCGCCGGTAGGTGGCGCGGGTGGCGGCGGGCACCCCGTCGGCGGTGGGCAACCCGTGCCCGGTGACGACCTCGGCGAGCGCGGCGTGCCCGGCCAGGACCGCGGGGGCGGTGTCGGGGGACTCCACCAGGACCGCCAGCAGCGCGAACGGGTCGTCGTGGCGCCAGGCGGGCAACTCCAGGTGCCCGTCGACCGGTGGGGCGTCGGCCTGTTCGGCGGTGATGGGGGCGAAGGCCCGGTGGATGTCGGTGCGGGCCTGCGCGGCCTGCTCGGGGTCGTCCCCGGCGGGGAACGGGGCGGCGAGGGCGACCACGTCGACGCGCACGGTCGCCGCCCGCCGCAACCCGGTGGCCACCTCCACCGCCGCGGCCACCGCCCGCGGCCCCCCGGCGAAGACCACCACCGCCAGGTCGCCCAGGGCCGCGGCGGCGGCGAGCCGGTCGGGGTCGCGCCCGGCGGGCAGCAGCACCAGCACGTCGTCGTAGTCGGACTCGGTCAGCAGCCCGCGCAGGTCCCCCGACGCGGCGGGCCCGGCGGTGGCGGTGACGAAGTCGGGCAGCCCACCGGGGGTGCCGGTGCAGATCAGGTCCACCGGCCCCGCCAGCCCGGGCACGGTGAACCGCTCCAGCGGCCCGACCCCGGCCGGGCGGGCGTGGGCGGGCACCATGGCCAGCAGCCCCGCCCACAGCGCGGCGGGCACCTCGGCGGTGTCGGTGTGGAACGGGTCGAGGAACTCCCGCACCGGGGGGCTCTCGGTGGACCAGTCCAGCACCAGGACCCGGCGCCCGGCGGCGGCCAGCAGCACGGCGAGGTTGGCCACCGCGTCGGCGCGCCCCGGCCGGACCGCGGCCGCGGCGAACACGGTGACCGCGGCCTGCCCGACCGCCTCCCGACGTCCGCTCATCCGATTCCCACATCCCACCCGCGCCGACGTGTCCCGTCTTGAGGAGACTCCCGCCCGGGGGTTCCCGATGCCCCCCGGCGACCAAGATCACCCGATCGTCGCAACACCCTAGAGGGAGTTCTGGAACGCGGCGAACCTGCTCGGCGCACCGCCGTCGGCCAGCACCCGGCGCAGCGCGGCGCGCAGCACCGACTCCGGCATGGCCTCCAGGTCGGCGAAGTCGAGCCCGGTGAGGTCGGGCAACCCCGCCGCACCCCCGTCCGCCGCGGCCCCGGTCTCGCCGCCGCCCGGCCCGCCGGTGGCCTCGGTGGTGTCGGTGCCGCGGTCTGCGGTGGTGTCGGCGTGCTCGGCGCGTCGGGCGTCCACGGCACGCCCCCCTCCCCCGGATCGTCACACCCCGTGGTGTGCCTGCCACCCATGGTATCGCGCGCGGCCACCCGAGACGGGGATGAGCCGATCGGGTACTGCGGTGACGAGAACCCGCCGGTCACCGCACGGGCCGGGAATGATGACCGCTCACGCCACCCGGACGGGTGGCCCCCGGGAGGAGGATGGGATGACCGGGCCGCGGCCGGTGCGCCAGTTCGTGCTGAAGGTCCACGGCCGGTGCAACCTGGCCTGCGACTACTGCTACGTCTACGAGATGGGCGACGGGTCCTGGCGCACCAAACCCCGGGCGATGGCCCCGGGCACCGCCGACGCCGCGGTGGACCGCGTCGCCGAGCACGCCGCCGCCCACGGCCTCGACGCGGTGCAGGTGGTGCTGCACGGCGGTGAGCCCCTGCTGGCGGGGGTGGCGGCCCTGCGCCGGGTGCTGACCCGCGCCCGCGACCGGGTGCCCGCCCGGGTGGACTTCGCCGTGCAGACCAACGGGCTGCTGCTCGACACCGCCTTCCTGGACCTGTTCGCCGAGTTCGGGGTGCGGGTGGGGGTCAGCCTCGACGGCACCGCCGCCGGGCACGACCGCCACCGCCGCACCCACTCCGGGCACGGCACCCACGCCGCGGTCACCGAACGCCTCACAGCACTGACCGGCCCCTACCGGCACGTCTTCGGCGGGCTGCTGTGCGTCATCGACCCCACCGCCGACCCGCTGGCCACCCACACCGCCCTGACCGGGTTCGCCCCACCGGTGCTCGACTACCTGCTCCCGCACGGCACCTGGGACACCCCACCCCCGGGCCGCGCCCCCGACCCCACCCGCACCCCCTACGGCGACTGGCTGGTCACGATCTTCGAGCACTGGTACACCGCCGCCCCCGGCCCCACCTCCGTGCGCCTGTTCGACGCCCTGCTCGACCTGCTGCTGGGCGGGGAGTCCACGGTGGAGGGCCTGGGCACCGACCCGTCCCCGCAGGTGGTCGTCGACACCGATGGCGGCATCGCCCGCTCCGACATCCTCGCCGCCACCGTCCCCACCGCCGCCGCGACCGGCCTGAGCGTGCACCGCGACCCCTTCGACGCCGCCCTGGCCCCCGCGCCGCCGGTGTGCCCGACGTGCGCGGCGTGCCCGCTGCTGCGGGTCTGCGGCGGCGGGCAGCCCGCCCACCGCCACCGCGCCGGGTCCGGGTTGGACAACCCCTCGGTGTACTGCCCGGACCTGACCCGGCTGATCACCCACGCGAGCACCCGCCTGGCCGCGGACCTGGAACACCTGCGGTGACCCGCGCCCTGCCCCGGCACACCGTGGCCCCGGCGACCCTCGACGCCCTCGCCGCCGGGGGCGGCGGCGAGGGCGCGGTGCGCGCCCTGGTCGCCGCCCGCCGCTCCCGCACCCTGGGCCTGCTGCGGCTGTCGATCACCGGTGACCCCGACGCCACCGCCGCCTTCCGCGCCCTGGGCGCGGTGCGCGCGGCGGCCCCGGCCGCGGTGGACCGGGTCCTCGACGACCCGCTGGTGGGGGCGTGGGCCACGGCGCGGGCGGTGCGCGGCCACGGCCGGGCGGCGGACCTGGCGTGGGTGGCGGCGGCGGCCGCGGTGCGCGCCGGGGTGCCCGCGGTGCTGTCCTTCCCGCCGACCCGGGCGGGGGTGCTGCCGTCGCTGGGCACCGCCACCACCGCGGTCGCGGGCCGCCACCGCACCGACACCCTGCCCTGGTCGCCGTTCCCGGTGCTGCGCCCCGGCGGTGCCGCCGAGGTCGTCGCCGCCGACTGGCCCCCGGACCTGCTGCCCGCCGACCTCGGCGCCTGCCCCCCACCGCCGCGGTGGGCGGGCCGGGTGGCCGCCGGGTGGGCGCTGCTGGCCCGCGACCACCCCGACGCCGCCGCGGAGACCGCGGCGATCACCACCACCGCCACCGCCCTGGCACCCCCACCCGGGTCGCAGACCAGCGCCACCCTCGCCGACGCCCTGGGGTGCGTGTTCCTCTCCGCCGGGGACGACCCCGAGGCCACCGCGGCCACCCTGACCCACGAGACCCAGCACGCGAAGCTCACCGCGGTGATGGACCTGCACCCGCTGACTGCGCCGTGCGCGGACACCTTCTACGCCCCGTGGCGCCCGGACCCCCGCCCCCTGCCCGGCCTGCTGCACGGCACCTACGCCCACCTGGGGGTCACCGCGTTCTGGCACACCCGCCGCGCCACCGGCTCCGGCCCGCACGCCGACCGCGAGTTCGCCCGCTGGCGCGCCGCGGTCACCGCCACCGCCGCCGTGCTGGCCACCGCCCCGCTGACCGCGGTCGGGCGCCGCTTCGTCGCCGGGATCGCCGCCGCGGCGGCCCGCTTCGCCCGGGTGCCGGTGCCCACCCGCGCCGAGGCGGAGGCAGAGGACCTGCTGCGCGCCCACCGCGCCCGCTTCGAACACCGCTGGGGTCTTGAGCACCGCCGGGGCTAAACCGGGTGACCGCCGCGGGCCGCCTGCTCCAGCATGGGCCGATGCCCACCGACGTGTTCACCCCCGCCGGGCTGCACCTGCGCACCCCGCGCCTGCACCTGTGCCTGCCCGACCCCGAGCAGCTCACCGCCTTGGCCCACTTGGCCGCGGGCGGCGTGCACGACCCGGCCACGATGCCCTTCGTCGTGCCGTGGACCGATGCCCCGCCGGGGCAGGTGGCGCTCGCGGTGGTGCAGCACCACTGGCGGACGTTGGGGGCGTGGACACCGCGGGACTGGTCGTTGCCGCTGGTGGTGGTGTGCGAGGGGGTGGTGGTGGGCATGCAGGGCCTGTCGGCGACCGACCTGGCCGTGACCGGGGAGGTGGTGACCGGGTCGTGGCTGGGGCGGGCGCACCACGGTCGGGGCATCGGCACCGAGATGCGCGCCGCGGTGCTGCACCTGGCGTTCGAGGGCCTGGGCGCCCGGGAGGCCCGCTCGGCGGCGTTCACCGACAACCCCGCCTCGCTGGGGGTCTCGCGCGGGCTCGGCTACGCACCCGACGGCATCGAGCGGCGCGTCGTGCGCGGCGCCGTGGCGATCGATCAGCGGCTGCGCCTGACCCGGGAAGCCTGGCTGGCCCACCGCACGGTCGCGGTGACCCTGCACGGAGTGGCGCAGTGCCTGCCGATGTTCGGCCTGCCCCCGCGACCACCTGAGCCGCCCCGGAAACCCTCAACCACCACCTGAACCACCCCTGACCAGCGCATTCGCGGGCCCGACCGCACCCTCAACCTGCCCTTGACCACACAACCCTCAACCTCCACTTGAGGGTCAGGCCACGCCGCGGGTGACGAACTCCCACGCCCGTTGCGCGTCCAACAACGGCGGCGCCCACCGGCGGGGGGTGGTCGCCCCCACCAGCAGCGCCGAACGCAGCACCGACCCCGGCACCGACGGCGCCAACGACCACAGCAGCGCCGCGGTCGCGGCCACCACCGCCGCGGCCACCCCGTTGCCGGTGGCCCGCCCGTGCGGGCCCGGCACCTCCTGCCCCGGCGCCAACAACCCCCGCGGCGCCGCCTCCGGGTCACCCCCCACCGGGTCCTCCTCGAAACCCTCCACCGGTTCCTCGGAATCCTCGGCCCACTCCACGAACCAACTGGGCCGCCCGGTCACCGAGCACGAGTACACCGGCACCACCCACGGGTGCGCGGTCACCGCGCACCGCGTCGTGCCCGCCGCGGCGAACACCGGGACACCCCGCCCCGCAGCCGCGTCCAGCGCCGCGGTCAACGCCACCCGGTGCGACCGCGGCCCCACCCGCGCCGAGGACGCCACCACCAGCACCCGGCTCGGCCCCCGCAGCACCTCCCGCAACGCCACCGCCAACTCCCCCGGCGGGCACCCCCGCGCGGGCACCACCCGCGACCGCCACGGGCACCGCACCCCCACCGCCAACCCGTCGCGCCCCACCGCCCCGGTCAGCACCGGCACCTCCTCCGCGGCGGCCACCACCCCCACCCCGACCGACGCCGACCCCTCCCCCAGGCGCAGCACCCGGGTCAACCGGACCAGGTCCAACAACGGCGACCCGGGTCTGCGCGTCTCCGGCGTGATCACCACAGCCCGAACACCCCTTCACACGATCGCCATCACCCACCGGGGGCCGAACACCCCCGGGTTCTCGCAGAGTGTAGTGATCATGAGGCTGTGGGTGACCGCCGCCGACTGAGTGATCCTCAAGCGTCGGCGATGCGCACGCAGTCACCGGAGTACAACCGCACCGCCGCCACGATCTCGGTCAGCTCCCGGGTGAACAACCGGGTGTCCACCGGCAACCCCGGCCCCGACGCCACCGGCCACGCATCGCGCCGGTGCAACCCCAACACCCCGGGAGAGCCGGGGGTGATGGCCGGGCGCACCCGGAACCGCAACGTCACCCCGTCGACGACCACCGACCGCAACGACTCCCACGGCAGGAACACCGGCCCCCGACCCGTGGGCACCCGCACCCCCACCCGGTCCACCGTCAGCGACGTGGCCCGCCGCTTGCGCCGCGCCACGTACCCCGCCACCTTCGCCCCCACCACCAGCACCACCGCACCCACCACCACCCACCCCAGCACCGGCCAAGGCCACCCCACCACGACCAACCCGACCCCCACCACGACCCCGGCGACCCCACCCACCGACCACGGCCGCAACGTCCGCCGCCAAGCCTCCCGGTCCACCTCCGCCTCGAACAACTCCCCGACACCCGGCACCAACGGACTCGACATGCGCCGACCCTAGGACACCCCCCCCACCCACCCGCCCACCGTCCCCCACCCCCGTGGCAGAGCCCACGCCCCCACCGCCCCGGGGCGCGCACCGGACAACACCCCGCCCAGCACCTACTGTCACCACCATGGGCTTCCGCACGTCCTTCGCACCCGCCGAACCCCGCCCCACCCCGATCCGCCGCGGCCCGCTGCGCGTACGCGTCACCCGAGGCCCCTGGCGCACCCCCACCTCCCGCCGCCACCACGGCCTCACCGGCCGCCACGCCCTGCGCTACGACGCCCGCGGCGCGAGCACCGTCCGCCTCTTCCACGTCGACATCCCCGTGGACCCCGACACCGAACTCACCTACGCCATCCACCCCGCCCGCACCAAGCACCCGGCGCAACCGGGCACCCACACCGCCATCACCCTCACCCTCGACGACGGCACCCACCTCACCGAGGGCGACCCCCGCGCCCTGATCCCCGAGCAGTGGAACCTGCGACGCATCCCCCTGGGCGCGCACACCGGCCGCACCATCACCACCATCGCCCTGACCCACGACCCCTACACCCCCACCGCGGTCGCCGCCGAGCGCAGCGCGATCACCGCCCCCCACACCCTCGACCGCGGCACCCGCACCCGCGCCCACGGCTGGATCGACACCCTCACCATCGCCCCCACCACCCCCGCACCCACCGACCCGGTCGAACGCGCCCTGACCACCCGCGGCACCCACTCCACCCGCCGCTACTCCCGCGGCAACACCCTGCCCGCCACCGCCGTGCCACACGGCTTCAACTTCTGGACCCCCATCACCCACGCCGCCCGCACCAACTGGGAATACGCCTGGCACCGCAACACCGGCCTGCAGGCCATCGGCCTCTCCCACCTGCCCAGCCCCTGGATGGGCGACCGCAACACCTTCCACCTCATGCCCACCACCGGCACCCGCGTCGGCCGCCGCGCCCGCTCCCGCCGCTTCGACCACACCGACGAAACCGCCCACCCGCACCACTACGCGGTCACCCTCGCCGACGGCGTCCGCGCCGAAGTCACCCCCACCGACCACGGCGCCGTCCTGCGCTTCACCTACCCCGCCGGAGCACCGGCCAACGTCGTCCTCGACAACACCGGCCTCACCGGCACCGCAGGCCGCGTCCACATCAACCCGGACACCGGCACCATCACCGCCCACACCGACATCCGCAGCGGCCTGTCCGCGGGCGCCACCCGAATGTGGCTCCACGCCACCACCGACCACCCCCTCCGCGACGCCCACAACCGCCTGCGCGGCCTGTCCCGCGCCCGCACCGCCCTCCTGCGCCACCACACCACCCCCGACACCCCCACCACCATCACCCTCCGCATCGCCACCTCCCTCATCAGCCCCGAACAAGCCGAAGACAACCTGCGCACCGAAATAGGCGAAGCCACCTTCGACGACATCCGCGCCCGCGCCCACACCGCCTGGCACCCCCACCTCAACCGCATCCACGTCGACGGCGCCACCCCCGAGCAACTCACCACCCTGCACTCCTGCCTCTACCGACTGCACCTCTACCCCAACAACGGCAGCGAAGGCACCCGATACCGCAGCCCCTTCACCGGCCAGGTCACCAACGGCCACATCATGGTCAACAACGGGTTCTGGGACACCTACCGCACCTGCTGGCCCGCCTACGCCCTGTTCACCCCCACCCTCTGCGGACACCTCATCGACGGCTTCCTGCAACACCACCGCGACAGCGGCTGGATCGCCCGCTGGTCCTCCCCCGGACACGCCAACCTCATGACCGGCACCAACTCCGACACCGCCTTCGCCGACGCCCACGCCAAAGGCGTCCACGGCTTCGACCCCCACACCGCCTACCGCGCCGCCCTGCGCAACGCGACCACCCGACCCCCACACGACGCCGTCGGCCGCAAAGGCCACACCCACGCCACCTTCGCCCACTTCACCCCCACCACCATCCCCGAAGGCCTGTCCTGGGCCATGGAAGGGTGCGTCAACGACGCCGCCACCGCCGCCATGGCCACCCGCCTCGGCGACCACGACACCGCCGCCTACCTCACCGACCGCGCCCGCCACCACCGCCACCACTTCGACCCCACCACCGGCTTCTACCAAGGCCTCACCCCCGAAGGCACCCCCCGCCTGCGCGCCGACCACTACGACCCCCGCACCTGGGGCCACGACTACACCGAAACCAACGGCTGGACCGCCGCCTTCGCCGCCCCCCACGACCCCGACGGCCTCACCGACCTGCACGGCGGCCCCCACGCCCTCGCCGACACCCTCGACCGCTACTTCACCACCCCCGAAGACGCCACCCGCCCCGGCTCCTACCGCCGCCCCATCCACGAGATGCGCGAAGCCCGCGACGTCCGCCTCGGCCAGTACGGCCACAGCAACCAACCCGCCCACCACATCGCCTACCTCTACACCCACACCCCCCGCCCCTGGCGCACCCAGGAAATCGTCCGCGACATCTGCACCCGCCTCTACCAAGGCGCCACCATCGGCCAAGGCCACCTCGGCGACGAAGACAACGGCGAAATGTCCGCCTGGTACCTCTTCAGCGCCCTCGGCTTCTACCCACTGACCCCCGCCGCCACCACCTACGCCATCGGCTCCCCCCTCTTCCGCAAAGCCACCGTCCACCTCGACAGCGGCAACACCCTCACCATCAACGCACCCGACAACTCCCCCGACAACATCTACGTCGCCTCCCTGCACATCAACGGCACCCCCCACCACACCCCCCACATCCCCCACCACCTCCTCGCCGCAGGCGCCACCCTCGACTTCACCATGTCCCCCACCCCCACCACCTGGTTCACCCCACCCACCCCCACCCACCAACCACCCCCACTGCGCGACCTCACCCACCCCACCGACGGCCCCCTGCACGACAACACCGCCACCACCCCCACCCGCATCACCACACCCCTGACCCACACCACCCCCGGCGAACTGCGCATCTACACCCTCACCTCACCCCACCCCACCACCGCACCCACCGCCTGGACCCTCGAAGCCTCCACCGACGGCACCACCTGGACCACCCTCGACCACCGCACCGACCAAACCTTCCCCTGGCCCCACCAGACCCGCCCCTTCACCATCACCACCCCCGCCCACCACACCCACCACCGCCTCACCTTCCACGGCACCCCCACCCTCACCCAGATCCAACTCCTCGCCCCCTGACCCCCACACCGAACCCGAACTCACCCCCTCCCGGTGAAGTCGGGCCCAAGCACCCGCCCCTCACGAACTACCGCCCCGTCGACCCACCCACCACAGCCTCACCCGCAGGCGCATCCCCCACCGCAGGCTCCGGCGGCACCACCCCACCCAACTCCCGACCCGAATCATTCATCCGCAACACGAACGGCCGCGTCTCCGTGTACCGCACCACCGACACCGACGCCGGATCAACCACGATCCGCTGAAACGAATCCAAGTGCTGCCCCAACGCATCCGCCAACAACGCCTTGATCACATCCCCATGACTGCACAACAACCACACCGCCCGATCACCGAACTCAGCCGTGACCCGCGCATCATGCGCCCGCACCGCGGCCACCGCCCGCGCCTGCACCCCCGCCAACCCCTCACCCCCCGGAAAAACCGCCGCCGACGGGTGCTGCTGCACCACCTTCCACAACGGCTCCCCCAACAAGTCCTTGATCGCCCTCCCCGTCCACGACCCGTAATCCACCTCAGCCAGATCACCCTCCACCACCGGCGTCAACCCCCGAGCCGCCGCCAACGGCTCCACCGTCTGCCCACACCGCAACAACGGCGACACCACGATCCCCCGCAACGGCACCTCAGCCAACCGCTCCACCACAGCAGCCGCCTGCCGCCGACCCGACTCATCCAGGTGAACACCCCCACTGCGACCGGCGAGCACACCGGAATTGTTCGCAGTCGACCGGGCATGACGGAGCAGAACAACAGTGGCCACCCCCCGAGCCTAAAGCCCACCCCTCACGTCGGACTCACGACCCCCGTCGCCAACAACCCGCACAACACCGCACCCAACACGATCCGATACCACACGAACACCATGAAACTGTGCTTCGCCACGTACTTCAACAACCACGCCACACACGCGTACCCCACCACGAACGACACCACCGTCGCCACCACCGTCTGCGCCACCGACGCCTCGAACGGCCCCGAACCATCCGCGGCCACGATGTCCGGGATCGAGAACAACCCCGCCCCGAACACCGCCGGAATCGCCAACAGGAACGAATACCGGGTCGACGCCTCCCGCTTCAACCCCACCAACAACCCCGCCGTCAACGTCCCACCCGACCGCGACACCCCCGGGATCAACGCCAACGCCTGCGCGAACCCCATCGACACCGTGTCCCGCAACGTCAACGCGTCCCGAGCCTGCCGCGCCGTCTCATCCGCCACCGCCAAGAACACCGCGAACACCATCAACACGATCGCCGTGATCCACAGGTTCCGCAAACCCGACTTGATCTGGTCCTGGAACAACACACCCAGCACACTGATCGGCACCGACCCGATGATCACATACCACGCCATCCGGTACTCCGGGGTCCGCCGCGCCCCAGCGCTGAACAAACCCCGGAACCACGCCGCGATCAACCGCCCGATGTCCTTGGCGAAGTAGATCACCACCGCCAACTCCGTACCGAGCTGGATCACCGCCGTGAACGACGCACCCGCATCAGCACCGAACCACAACTCCGACACGATCCGGATGTGCGCCGACGACGACACCGGCAAGAACTCGGTCAGACCCTGAACAACACCGAGCACAAGAGCTTGAAACCAGGTCAACTACCGACTCCCGCGAGATCCAGAGCTTCCACGGCGACCCTCAGGGCCGCCTTGCTTCGCTCCAGATCTTGCAGGATCGGCGAAACCGTCAATGTGGTGACCCCCGACTCCGCCAGGGCCTGCATCTTCTCCGCCACCCGCTCCTTCGGCCCCAACAGCGCCGTCGCGTCCAAGAACCCCAACGGCACCTTCGCCGCCGCCCCCGCGTAGTCCCGCGCCAAGTACAGGTCCTGCACCTCGGCGGCCTCCGCCTCGAACCCCATCCGACACGCCAGGTTGTTGTAGAAGTTCTGCTCCCGACTGCCCATGCCACCCACGTACAGCGCCGCGTACGGCCGCACCAGGT
This sequence comes from Actinokineospora spheciospongiae, assembly GCF_003182415.1. Taxonomy (NCBI): domain Bacteria; kingdom Bacillati; phylum Actinomycetota; class Actinomycetes; order Pseudonocardiales; family Pseudonocardiaceae; genus Actinokineospora; species Actinokineospora spheciospongiae. Next base: position 764,555 of record NZ_QHCP01000004.1, read on the forward strand.
CCGCGGCCTCCCGCCAGTCCTCCCCCACCACCAGCGGAACCGTCGGCACCACGTCGAACCCCTCCAACGTCTTGCCCACCTTCGCCCGCCCCTTGGCGATCAGCTCCAGCGACTCCCGCCCGTGCTCCGGCGAGTAGAAGATCGCCAACCACCCGTCGGCGATCTCCCCGGTCAACTCCAGGTTCTTCGGCCCGATCGACGCCAGGTAGATCGGGATCTGCTCCCGCACCGGGTGCACGGTCAACTTCAACGGCTTGCCCGGACCGTCCGGCAGCGGCTGCACGAAGTGCTTGCCCTGGAAGTCCACCCGCTCCCGCCGCAACGCCGACCGCACGATCTCCACGTACTCGCGGGTCCGCCCCAGCGGCTTGTCGAACTTCACCCCGTACCAACCCTCGGACACCTGCGGCCCGGACACCCCCAGCCCCAGCCGGAACCGCCCACCCGAGAGCGTGTCCAGCGTCGCCGCCGTCATCGCCGCCATCGTCGGCCGCCGCGCCGGGATCTGCAGGATCGCACTGCCAACATCGATCTGCGTCGTCTGCGCCGCCACCCACGACAGCACCGACGGCGCATCCGACCCGTAGGCCTCGGCGACCCAGGCCACGGAGTACCCCAGCCGGTCCGCCTCCTTGGCCAGCTCGAGGTTCGCGGCGTCGTTCCCGGCGCCCCAGTAGCCCATGTTCAGTCCCAGTCGCACCCCGCAGACATTACCCACCGGTAGCCGACTTCCACCACCGCGTCCTCTGCTGGTCTGTTTTCTTTCTGTCCTGTCGTCAACCCCTACGCCTGTGTGAGCTATCTAGTTATCTTGATAGTGAATAGCTTATAATTAGCTCAAATCAGCATGTCGTCCTGCGGATCGCACACCTCGTGGTCACCCGAAACGCCTCGACGGCCGAGCCGCCGGCCCGGACTCGACGCCAATGGCGTCGAGCGCCCCCACCCGAAGCAACCTGTCGCTGCCGGCCCGCCGCCAGGGGCGAAGCCCTCACCCGCCGCCCGAGCCGTCCCCTCCCCCATCGCCGCCCGCACCTTGCTCTTCGATGCTCGGGTTTCTCTATTGTGTTTCCTTCACTTGGAAACCATCCATGATCTTGATAGTCAATATTCGATAAACAAAACAGGGAAGCGAACGGCGTCCCACCTGCGCTAACAGGCGATGGAGGCACGCAGAGTGGCGCGGGCCTGCTCCAGCCCTAGGCTTCCGTGCCGTGGAGCAACGACACCTCGGGCGCAGCGGGCTGCGCGTGTCCCGGCTCGCCCTGGGCACGATGACCTGGGGCGGAGACACCGACGCGGACAACGCCGCGGCGCAGTTGACCGCCTTCGTGGAGGCGGGCGGCACGCTCGTCGACACCGCCGACGTCTACTCCGACGGCGAGAGCGAGCGCCTGCTCGGCGAGTTGCTCGACGACGTGGTCCCGCGCGACAACGTCGTCCTCGCCACCAAGGCCGTTGCCCGCAGGCACGGCGGTCCGTTCGGCGGTGGCGCGTCCCGCGGTGCCCTGCTCGCCGCGCTGGAGGGCTCCCTCGTCCGGCTCGACACCGACCACGTGGACCTCTGGCACCTGCACGCCTGGGACGACGCCGTGCCGCTGGAGGAGACCCTGTGCGCGGTCGACGCCGCGGTCCGCAGCGGCAAGGTGCGCTACGCGGGCATCTCCAACTACTCCGGCTGGCAGACCGCGACCGCGGCGACCAGGCAGTCCTGCGTCGCCGGGGCGGCGCCGCTGGTGTCCACCCAGGTCGAGTACTCGCTGCTGGAGCGCGGGGTCGAGCGCGAGGTCGTCCCGGCCGCCGAGCACCACGGCATCGGCATCCTGCCCTGGGCCCCGCTCGGTCGGGGCGTGCTGACCGGCAAGTACCGCACCAGCACCCCGCCGGACTCGCGCGGCGCCCGCACCGCCTTCGCCCCGTACGTCGACCACCACCGCACCGAGCGCGCCGCCCGGATCGTGCAGGCGCTGATGACGGCCGCGGACGGGCTGGCCAAGTCGCCGCTGGCGGTCGCCCTGGCCTGGGTCCGCGACCGCCCCGGCGTGGTCGCCCCCGTCGTCGGCGCCCGCGACGCCGCGCAACTGCGGGGTTCGCTCAGCTCCGAGGACCTGGTCCTGCCGACCGCGATCCGGGCCGCCCTCGATGACGTCAGCAAGCTGGACATCGGGTACCCGGAACGCCGCCGGGTTTAGACGTGCTCCTGCTCCGGGCAGTCCTCCGGCTCGAAGTACCCGCGCACGTCGGCGCGGTACACCAGCCTGGTCGCGGCGACGAGCAACGCCACCGCGACCAGGAGCACGCCCAGCTCCCCGGGTCCGGAGAACAGCGCGAACCCGGGGACGAGGGTGACGCAGGCGGCCATCACCGCGGCGAAGCGCGCCCACGCCCGCCCGGCGCGCAGGCTCAGCGCGAACCACACAGTCAGCGCGAGCGGCACGAAGAAGATCGCGAGGTCGTGGCCGCCCACGACGGAGAGGTACGTCATCTGGGCGGCGCTGACACCGGCCCCGGTGACGAGCAGCCCGCAGGCCGCGCGCACCGGGGCGGGCGGGTCGGTGGGGCTCGGGTCCCCGAAGATGGGCAGGTTCGCCGGATCGATCGCCATGGCTGCCTCCTGCGGTCGTGCCTGCTCAGTCGGCCGATCGCACCGCATTGTTACAAGTTGGTCTCAAAGTCCCCCGATCGGGTCAATGCCGGGCTGTGAGATACGCGGTGCGGGGTGTCGTGGCCCGCTCGCCCGGTGTGCGGGATGCTGGGGGGAACGTTCCCGAACTTCTGCGCGGAGGTCCGAAGTTGCGCCCCCTGGTCGTCGTCGCCCTGGTCGTCAGCACGGGGGCGAGCCTGCTCGCGGGGTGTTCGTCCGACGCCCAACCCACCGACGAGCTGATGCTCTCGTCGAACCCGGTGGCCGCGACCGCCGCCCGCTCCCCCGCGCAGATCAAGACCCCCGCGGGCACCGTGCTGCCGCTCGCGGCCCCGGTGACCGCCGTGGCCACCGACGAGCGCACCCGCACGCTGGCCGTCGCGGTGTCCACTCCCCCGTCGGTCCAGCTCTACGACCTGGACGGGCTCGACGCCGCCCCCCGCTCGGTGGCGCTGCCCGGCCCCGCGACCGCGCTGGCCGTGGCTGCCCCCGGCGGCCCGGTGCTGGCCTCCACGGGCGACAAGAACGCGGTGGTCCGGGTCGACCTGTCCTCGGCGACCGCAACCCCGGCGACCGTGGACGGCGACCCGGTCGCCGCCACCGGCTACCGGTCGGACACCCTGGTGGCCGTCCGTGGCGGCAAGGGCGTCGCGGTCCTGCGCGGCGACGGGGTCCAGCGCGTGATCAGCGGCGGCCTGCTCAGCGCCGACCAGGTCTACGGCGTCGGCGACCGGGCCGTGGTGCTCGACCGCCTGCGCAACGCCGTGTTCCAGCTCGACGTCGCCCAGGGCACCGTCGGCGAGGGCCTGCGTGCGGGCCAGGGGGCCACGAACGGGGTCGTCGACCGGTTCGACCGCGTCCTGGTCACCGACACCCGCGGCGGCGCGCTGCTGGCGTTCTCGGTGGACCCGCTGCTGATGCGGCAGCGCTTCCCGGTCCCCGGTTCGCCGTACGGCATCGCCTACGACCGCGAGCGGGACCTGGTGTGGGTGACGCTGACGGAGACGAACGAGGTGGTCGGTTTCGCGGTGGCGGGCGAGGAGCCCGTGGAGCGCCACCGCTTCCCGACTGTGGTCCAGCCGGACTCGGTGGCGGTCGACCCGGTGAGCGGTCGGGTCGTCGTGGCGTCCGGCACCGGAGGAGGGGTGCAGGTGGTGCAGCCGTGACCGATGAGGACTGGGAGTACATGCCGCTGCGGTTGCCGCCGGGGGTGTCCCGGCTGACCGCGGCCACCCAGCTGTCCATCCACGCGGAGTTCGCCGGGTGGGAGCTGTCGAACGTCCGCCTCTACAGCGACGGCACCCGCAAGGTGGTGCTGCGGCGCAAGCGCCGCAACGTGCCGCTGCCCGGCATCATCACCTGACGCCTCAGCGCGAGGGCTGGTCCTCGACGCCTTCCCACACCGCCTTGGAGCCCGCGTCGCCGACGCGGTAGACCTGCACGCCCGCGGCCACGCCGAAGCCGATGCTGAGCAGCGCGGTCACCACCAGCGCGACCTTCGTCCACGCCGGAGCGGTCCTCGTCGCGGTGACCGCGTCCCCCGGGGCGCCGGGAGCCGGAGTGGACGGTGCGGTCGCCTTGGCGGCGACGGTGTGGACGACCATCAGCGCGAGGATCGACAGGAACAGCGGCAGCACGAAGAAGATCAGCGTGCCGCCGAGTTCGGCGTGCTCTTCGATCAGCGGGTTCTCCGGCAGCTTGCGCTCCAGCCCCTCCCCGCTGCCCGCGGCGACCGGGACCATCGCCGTGCCCACCGCCGCGACCGCCACGACCAGCCACCCGTAGCGCCGCCGGGCCGCGGGCCACAGGGCGATGACGACGGCGCCGAGCACGGCCAGCGGGACGAGCACGACGACCCCGTGCACCACCAGGGCGTGCAGCGGCAGACCGTTGACGAAATCGGGCATGTGCGTACCTCCGTGACAAGGAAACCTCGTCGGGGTGTACGCCGCACCGCCGAACCCGGTTCACCACCCACCGGGAAATCGACCCACCTCACCGCCGCAAGGCGGCCTGGGCAAGTCCCACCAACCGCGGCAGCAACTGCGCGACGGCCTCCAGCGGCAGCATGTGCCCCACACCGGGCAGCACCACCGCCACCCCGTCCCGCGCGGCCCCGGCCAGCGCCTCGGCGTGCGCGGCGGGCACCAACCGGTCCCGGTCCCCCACCATCGCCAGCACCGGCACGTCGGCGGCGACCTCCAGCGCGGCCTCCCGCCCGAACCGGTCCAACCCCGGCCGGAACAGCGCGGCGGTGTCCGGCCAGTGCGCGGTGACCATGTCCGCGACCAGCCGGACGTCGTCCGGGTCGGGGTTCTCCCCCAGCAGCACCCAGCGCAGCCCGACGGTCGTGGCCTTGTCCAACCGGCTGCCGATCCGCTCCCCCAGGATCGCCCGCAGGTCCCGCAGCACCGCCCCCAGCGACCCCGGCCAGGCGACGGAGGTCTCCGCCAGCCAGCCGACCCCGGTGGAGAGGAAGGCCATCCCGGCGAGCCGGTCGGCCAGCAGGTCCCGGTGCCGAGCGGTCGCCGAGGTCAGCACCTGCCCGCCCACCCCGTGCCCGACCAGCACCAACCGGCCGCGGGGCACCAGGCCGTCCACCAGCTCGACCAGGTCGTCGGCGAGCCGCTCCACCAGCGCGGTCGTCAGGGTCGCCGCCGAGGACTCCCCGTGCCCGCGGTGGTCGTAGGCCAGCACGGACACCGGCCGCTCCGCGGCCTCCGGCAGGGCGTCCACGAGCCGGTGCCACACCCGCCGGTCCAGCGCGAAGCTGTGCGCCAGCACGACGGTGACACCGGCCTCGGGATCTCCCGCCCGGGTGAGGGCCAACTCGGCCCCGTCCCCCAGCACGAAGCGACCGGTGGTCCGCACGTCAGCAGTTGCGGAGGAACCGGTCGAGCACCCGGGTCCCGAACTTCAGCGCGTCGACCGGCACCCGCTCGTCGACGCCGTGGAACAGCGCGGTGAAGTCCAGGTCGGCGGGCAGCCGCAGCGGGGCGAACCCGAAGCACCGCATGCCCAGCGTGCTGAAGGACTTGGCGTCGGTGCCGCCGGAGAGCATGTAGGGGATCGCCTTGGCGCCCGGGTCCTCGGCGGTGATGGAGGCGGTCATGTGGTCCACGAGTGCCCCGTCGAACGTGGTCTCGACCGCGCGCGAGGAGGTGATCCACTCGCGCTCCACGTCGGGCCCGAGGATCTCGTCCAGCTCCCGCTCGAAGGCCGCCTGCCGCCCAGGGAGCACCCGGCAGTCCACGACGGCCTCGGCCACCGAGGGGATCACGTTGGCCTTGTACCCGGCGCTGAGCATGGTGGGGTTCGCGGTGTCCCGGATCGTCGCCCCCACCACCCGGGCCACGGCCCCGAGCTTGGCCACAGCGCCGTCGAGGTCCTCCTCGTCGAACTCCATCCCGGTCAGGTCGGTCATGGCCGCGAGGAAGTCGCGCACCGAGTCGGTCAGCACCAGCGGGAACTTGTGCGTGCCCAACCGGGCCACGGCCTGGGTCAACTTGGTGACGGCGTTGTCCTCGTGCACCATCGACCCGTGCCCGGCCCGCCCCCGCACCCGCAACCTCATCCAGGCGATGCCCTTCTCGGCGGTCTCGATCAGGTAGGCCCGCACCCCGTCCTTGACGGTGATCGAGAACCCCCCGACCTCACTGATCGCCTCGGTGGCGCCTTCGAACAGCTCGGGCCGGTTCTGCACCAACCACCCGGCCCCGTAGTCCCCCCCGGCCTCCTCGTCGGCGAGGAAGGCGAAGATGATGTCCCGCTCCGGAACGATGCCGTCCCGCTTCATCCGCCGAGCGGTCGCCAAGGTCATGGCCACCATGTCCTTCATGTCGACGGCCCCGCGCCCCCACACGTACCCGTCCTGCACCGCCCCCGAGAACGGGTGCACAGACCACTCAGAAGCATCAGCAGGCACCGCGTCCAAGTGCCCGTGCACCAACAACGCCCCCCGAGAAGCATCCCGCCCCGCCAACCGCGCGACGACGTTCCCCCGCCCCTTCGCCCCCGACTCCACATAGGTGGTCTCAAACCCCACCTCCCCCAACTTCTCGGCGACGTACTCCGCCGCCACCCGCTCCCCCACCACGGTCGCCGGATCACCGGTGTTGGTCGTGTCAATCCGAATCAACTCACTGGTGAACACCACCGCCTCCTCCTCGGCGACACTGGTGCCCTGACCCACGGCTGCGTCCCTCTGCTCATGCACCTCGCCTTCCTATCACCCCACCCGCCCCGGTTTGAGCCCCTACCGGCGTGTCGGATACTCTGTAACCACACCGGCGAGGCCTTGACCTCGCAAGTCCGGGTGGCGGAATGGCAGACGCGCTAGCTTGAGGTGCTAGTGCCCTTAACGGGCGTGGGGGTTCAAGTCCCCCCTCGGACACACGCACTATCTACACCGGGGCAGGCCGTCACATCGATGGCCTGCTCTTCTGGTTGGTAGACCATGTTCAGGTCGAGGTTCCGGTACAGCCTGGCCAGCCCGGCGGGCTTGGCGTCAGCCAGGGTGGCGCCGACGTCGCCGAGTGAGTCGATCATGGCGTAGACCTCGGCCCGGTCCAGGTAGCCCGTGGCGGGCTGGTTGTCTATCTCGACCTGTGCGGCCACCCGGTCGGCTTGGGCCTGGTTGATCGGCTCGACCAGCGCGGCGGGGTCGACACCGGCCGCGATCGCCTCTTGCAGCTTCCGCAGCCGCCGTTCCGCTTCCGCCTTGCGCGCCTTGGCGTTGCTGCTGGTCCTCGGTGCCTCATGAGCGCCGGCTTGGGCGCCCATCAGGGCGGCAACGGTGTCATCAAGGTTGTCCGGGTGGAACAACTGCCCGATCCACCCGTTCACCGCCTGAGTCACCGCGTCCTCGCGCAGGTTCACCGTCTTGGGGTGATCGTTGAGTGCCGCTGATCCGGGCGCCATCGTGCGCGCGGTGCACCGGTAGTAGGCGCCGCTGCGGATGGTCGCTCCCTGCATCTTCCGGTGGCACACCCCGCACCGCACGATCCCGCGTAGAAGGTACGTCCGCGCTGAACTGCGCCCGCCCCGCTCAGCCTTCCGGGCGGTCGCCAGACCACCACTGGACTTCGACCGGCGCAGCAGTTGGGCTTGGGTGAACAGCTCAACGGACACGATTTCCGGGTGCGCCGGAACCCGGGACCGCACAATCTTGTCTGCGGGCGCTTTCCGAAACAGTGTCTTGTGTCCGGCGCCCACGTCGTCCGGGTCAATCAATGTCTCGTGTTTCGACCACCGCCCGAATACGGCATACCCCGTGTATCGGGGATTTTCCAGAATGGCGCGAACCGTGCTCGCTTGCCACCCGTCCGCAAGTCGGTGCCTGTTCTGGTCCGGTCGCCTCGCGGACGGGCATTCGACGCCTTCGCTGTTGAGCATGTTGGCGATTGCGCGGTCGCCGTTGCCGTCGAGGTAGTCGGCGAAGATCCTGCGCACCACGTCCGCCGATGCGTCCTCGATCGCCAGGACCCGCAGCCGGTGGCCCTCGGCGGCCTTGCGCGGGTTGGGGTGGGTGCCGCCGTCCACGGTGATGTACCCGTACGGCGCCCGTCCGCCCTGGTGGCGGCCCTCGTTGAGGACTTGGGCGTCCATCGCCGCCCGGACCCGTGCTTGGACGTGCTGGCGTTCGGACTCGCTCATGCCCCCGAGCACGCTCATCAGCATCTTGTGCGAGGGGTTACGGGGATCGAACTTCCCGCCCAGCTCGGGAATCCACAGGTCAACCCCGTAGGCGGCGAACCTCGGAGCGATCAGCGAGAACTGGTTGCCGAACCAGCACCGCGTCCCCTCACCGACCACCAGCGCGTCCCACCCACGCCTCGGGTCCTTCAACGCCGCGAGCAGCCGCGCCCCGTGGGTGCGCCGCTCCCACGGCACCGACCGGGACTGCCCGACGTCGAAGAACTCCGCCACCACCGTCCCGCCGACCGGCTCCACGAACTTACGCGCGTTGCCCAACTGCCACCCGTGCGAGGTCTCCGGGTCCTGGTTGTCCTCGGTCGAGCACCGACCGTAGAACGCCACGTTCCACGACAGGTTCGCGGCCAACTCCGCTTCGACCTCGATGCCCCAGAGATCATCCAACGTCGCCCACGGATTCGTCATCCCGATGGTCATGCGTCCCCCTTTCCAGGGTCTCCATAGTCGTCAGTTCGGTGAGAATGGCAAGCAGAATGCGGGCGGCGGTTGGGTTCAACCGGGGAAGTTCACTCGGTAGACGCACCCGCACCCGTGTTGCGTCCTGATCAGCCATCGGCGCTCACCCGCGCCCGCAGCACCCGCAGCCGCCACGCCCCGTCTACCTGCCTACCGCCCAGGTCAGGCCGCATTTCCGCAGGTCTGCCAGAACCGCTACCGGTGCCTACCCGGTAGAGGCCAGCAGACCCGGTCATGACGCACCACGGTAGGTGTCCCACGCCGCTGTGAGCGCGTCGCGCCGGTACCCGTTGCGGTTGCGCCGGTCGATCTTGACTTGCACCGGCCGCACCGCCAACGGCGCCAGCACGCCGGCCAGCTCGTCCGCCGACCACCCGGTGTACCTGTCGTCAGCCTCGGCCAGCCGCGTCAACAGGGTCTCGGTCCACAGGCGCTCATCAGCGCCGAACGCGGCCAGTACGTCCCCGACCGCCACCCGGTCGACCGGATCGACCACGGCGGGCTCAGTCCCGCCCACGAGAGCGGCCGTCCGGGTCTCCACGTCGATCCGGGGCAACCCCCGCGCGGCCCGGTGGGTGCCGTTGAGCCGTGCCCGCTCAGCGGGTACCGGCCGGATCTTGTTCAGCACCGGATCGCGCGCCCCGGCCGCGTGGACGTAGCAGACCCCGGCATCCTCGGGAGCCTCCCCGGTGGCCGGGTTGAGCCGGTCCGGGCGCCACCCCTCGGCGCCCATGTTCGCCCCGAGCACCAACCGCACATCCGAGTGACGGCAGGCGTGCATGATCTTCAACGCCGCGATCTCCGCGACAGCGGCCCCGAGTGTGTCCGATGTGGCCTCACTCGCCGCCAGCACCAACGTCACCCGCGCCTTGCGCCCCACCCGGATCAGGTCGACCGCCATGCTCTTCGCCCGGTCGGACAGCCGCGGGTACTCGTCGCAGAACACCACCACCGCGGGCCGGTCCGGCGAGGCGTCCCATGCGTCGCCCATGCCCAACCGGGACAGCAGTTTCGGCCTTGCCTGCGCCATCGCCAGCGCCTCCGTGAACGCGGCTTCGATCCCGGGCATGTCCCGTTCGGACCGAGCCACACCCCCGCCCAGCACCTCCAGCCCGTTGCCTGCGGGATCGAGGTCCCACACCTGCGCATCCGAGCACGCCGACACCACGTCCGCGAGCGTCCGCATCGTCTGCGACTTGCCTGCACCAGGCCCGCCGATCACCACCCCGTGAACCCCGTAGAGCGAGAGCCGAAGATCCTCCCCGCTCATCCGCACCCCGACGGGATGCGACTCACGGATGGTCAACGTCCCCGGCCCGTGGTCGGGCGCCGGTGCCAACCCGGCGAACGGGTCACGTTCGGCCAACCGCAGCACCACCCGCGCCCGCCGCGCCCGATCCGGCGCCGCCAGCACCCCACCCGCGGGCAGGTCCAACGTCGTCTCCAGCTCCGCGACCTTGCCCACCAACCCGGCAGGCGTCCCCCGCCGCAGGACAACGGCCGTCTCCCACCCCCACGGCTGCCTGCGGGCGCTCTCCACCGCCCGCAGCTCGATCCCCTCGGCCGCGACCGCCCGCGCCACGCAGTCCGCCGCCTGGGCGCGGGTGTGTGCGTCGGCGATCGGGTACGGCTCATCCGGCCCCGGCTTTCCTGCCACCGGTTCATCAGCCCGCACGGTCCGGGGGCGACGTGTTCGCCCCACAGCGGCCAACACCCCCACAACCGCAGCACCCGACACCCACCCGGCCACCGGCCCATACCGGCGCACCAGCCCGAACACACCCACCAGCAGCGCCAGGCCCAGCAGGACCACGACCGTTAGCCGCCGATACGCGGTCCGCCGCCATGCGTCCCGCGCGCCCTTCACCCGGTGCGCCCGCACCCCCTCGGTCTCCAGCTCGCGCACCAACGGCCCGAAGTCCCGATGGGCCAGCATGTACCGGCCCAGACACGCGGCCAACCACCCACCACCGACCACAGCGAGCCCGAGCACCCGCACCAACCCCGGCAACCCACGCCGGACCGACCACCGCAGCAGCCACCGCACACCGCGCCGCACCAGCCCAGGGGCCACGTGCACAGCCCACCCGACCGCATCCCGGCACCACGGCCCGACCAGCCGCCACACCGGTCCGACCACGCGCCCGATGCGAGAACACCCGCGAGCCACGATCCGCCCCAAGACGACCCACCCGCGCCATGCGGCCACCGCCCGCCACGCGATCCCCGGATACGCCAGTCCTGGCCAGTAGGTGACCCACCGCGCCCAAAACCGCCGAACCAGCGCCGCCACCCGCCCCAGTACCAGCCGCCACCACGGCACCCCCGTCCGCACGATCACCACCCGCGAGCGAACGGGGGTGCGACCGCCCTGCGACCACACCCACTGGCGCTTCACTGGTCACCGCCCAGGAAGCTCTCAGCGGTAAAAGACTCCTGCGCGTAGGCATCGGCCACCTCGGCGGCCTTGAACGCCTCCACCGCGATCTGCCGGTATAGCCACGCCCCACGCCGCCGATCGGTGGCGAAATACTCCAACTCCTCACCTAGGTGCCCCAGGTGAAAAAGCCTGCTCTGAAGGTCTTCCCAGCGTTCCACGATCGATTCCCGTCTTCTGGTTTCGATCCGGCGTATTCACCGGCCCGTGAAACCAAGTAAACGGTTCGACCAACACCCATTTGATGAAATGTGCGCATGAATCCTATGCGCGGCAGGTTTCGCCCATCACTGCCGCACGCATACCCGCTATGCGCGTCCCGCATCCATTCCGAGCACCCGAAGCAACGCGCCAAAAGAACTCGACAGCGAATCCAATGCCAATCGCCCCTTGTCCGCAGTGGCCAACGACGGACGACCGATGATCCCGGATTTGGTGTACCCGCTCATCCCTACCGCGTGCAGGTGTGGCCGGTGCGGTGCGTCGAAATCAGCATCCCGGTAGCTGGGCCGCACAACCTCGGGATGCGCGTGCAGCAGAATCGAGGTCTCCCACTCGCCACCGTGCATGTCCTCGTGCGCCGACGTCGCCATCCCTGCGGCCCGTCGGGCGGTGTCGACGTCATCGCTCCCGGGGAACAAGCCCAGCACAGGGCCGTTCACATTGGCTTCCTGTGCGATGTTGGACAGCACGTAATTGCCGCCGTGTCCGTTCACCATCACCAGCTTGTGCACCCCGGACCGGGCCAACGATGCTCGGATATCACCGATCATTGCAATCAGTGTCCCGGCGCTGATGCTCACCGTTCCCGCGAACCCCTCATGCTCATGCGAGCACGACATGGTGATGGGCGGAAGACAGAACAAGCTGTAGTCAAAGGCCACTCTCCGAGAAATGATCTCAGCGATGATGGCATCCGTCGCCAACGGCAAATGCCCGCCGTGTTGCTCGAAACTCCCGACGGGAAGAACCGCGACCGACGCGCCGCGTTCCGCTTCCTCTTCCGCCGTGGCACCGGCAAACATAGACACCCTCGTTCGTCGCCCTAATTGAACCGCAAAGATGCTACCAGCCGATCAACCTGCCGGGATTCCTCCACCGCCCCCTGAGCCGCCAACACCCCCGACACGCGCCCGAGTTGCGCCTGAATCCGAGCCGACCGCGTTTCCATCGCTATGACAGTGGAATTGCGCGCCACCTGCGCCGCGTACTCAGGCTGTCCATCCATCGCGTGCGCCAACGACAACCGCGCGAGACACAGCCCCAAGTCCCGCCGGAACTCCGGCTGCCACTCGCTCAACCCCTTCCACAGCGACCCGATGGCGTCGTGCGGCCTGCCCAGCTCCACCCAGCAGTGCGCCGCCTCCATCTCCAGGTACTCCGGGGTGCAGTAGTGCCCCAAGTCCATCTCGGAGTCCGGTGTCCGAGCTGCGAGCGCGAACGCCTGTTCCAGTGCGTGAGCACACGCCACGTCGTTGCCCTGCTGGGCGTAGGCGTGCGCCTGCTGGCGCAGCGCCAAGGCACGCAACCGGGGAGACAGAGACTCGGCTTCCCTCAGCGCGGAGTTCGCCAGCCTCAGCGCCAACTCACTGCGACCCGCATCGGTCGCGATGTTGCTGCGCCGCATCAGGATGTAGGACTTCGACTCGCCGTCATCAGCCTCGTCGGCGAAGTCGAACGCTGTCGCCGATGACTGCATCGCGTTCACGACGTCCCCGGTGTCCTGGTACACCCACCCCGCGAACTCCGCGTACCGAGCGCCCACCCGCAGCAGCGCCCGCCGATCCTTCCCCCTGGACTTCTCCAACAGCGACTCGATGAACCGGAGCTGCGGCGGCACCACGTCCAACAGCGAGTGTGGCCCCGCAAGGTTGTCCGTGCTCGCGTAGTGGTCCAACGTTCGCAGCAGCGTATCCGCCATGGCCGAACCGGTCGGGGCACTGGCAGCGGGCACCACCGGCCCACCCGGCAACGCCAACACGTCCTCAGCACGCGGCATCGGGATCGCAGTGTGGTTATCCGGCAGCGAGAACCACAGCAGTTCCGCGGGCATCCGCAGCGCCCGCGCGTAGTGGATCAACTTGTCCAACGCTTCGACCCGGTTGCGCCCGGACTCGATCCTGCTCAACTGCGACTGCGTGACCGTGCCCAGCCACCGAGCCACCGTCTCCTGCGGCAACGGCTTGTGCCCGTGAGCGGGGTGGTACCGGTACGCCCGGACAACCGCACCCATGTCCCGCGTGGCGAAGGCGTCCCGCATCTGATCAGTCACCCAGAACGCCATGCCCAGCTTCGGCGCGTGATCGGTTCCCACGCCGCTCACCTGACGGCACGGTGCGCACATGCTCGTCTGGCTGTCCCGCGCGAGCCTGCCGCCGCACTTCATGCAGTACCGGCCGCTCATCCCTCCCCCTAGCCGGGCGCGCATACCCGCCCCGTCCCGTACAGCGTTTCAGCCCCTCAACCTCCACCATAACCCCAGGTCGAGCCCTGTATGACTTCCGCGCATAAGAATCATGCGCCCGTGTCGATAGAAGCCCTTCATCCAGCCCACCACTGTCGGGAGGTGAAACACCCGAACCACCCAGCCAGAACAGGCCGCACATGCCCCAAGACCGGCAGTCAGTCCGCGACTACCGCACCGCCCTGGCCCTGACCCTCACCACCCTCCGCACCACCACCGAAACCACCATCCGCGACCTCGCCGACGCCACCGGCGTCCCAGAACCAACACTGCGCAGCTACGAAAAAGCAACAACCCAACCCACTCTCCCCCGACTCCTGACCATCGCCACCGCCTGCAACACCACCCCCTTCGCCATCCTGCTCACCACCGCCGAGTACATCACCCGCGCCCACGGCCACCCGCCCATCACACAAACAATCCAGTCCCCCACCCGCCAACACCTCCATGCCCTCCTCCTCTACTGCGGCATCACTCCTTCCGAAATCTTCAATTACGACCGGGGCAACCACCGATGAAACCCAAAAAGATCACCACCTCACCCATGCGGCAATACACACCGCAACCGCCAACCATCGTGCCGACAGCTCTCATCGCACAACTCCAAGCCGTCCTCACCACAGCAGACCAAATCCGATACGCACTCGAAGTCGGAAGCCTAAACCCCGCAGAAGTCGAGCGGCTCGAAGCCCTCGAACCCCGCATTCTCAACACCTGCCACGAACTCCTCGCCCAACAACTCACCCGGACCAGGCCGTGACCTCAAACCACGAACCCGAACCGCCCACTCAAATCTACTCACTCCCCGGCAACCTGATCGACGTTCTGATCTACCCCTCAGAAATCCTCAACAACTTCGCCAACAACACCGCCACCTTGAAGCACGTGGCTCAATTCGCCGTCGCTCTCAACGACACCACCACGTGCCTCCGCTGGCTCCTCGACCACCGCGACACCCCCAAAGCCCAAGAACTCTTTGAGGCGTTCACCCTAGACGAACTCAAAGCAGAAAACCCATGAAGCCAACAAAACTCCGCGTCCCCTACGTCACCTCATGGTCAGCAGAAACCACCACCACAGCCCCCTGCCTCATTCAACTCCCCAACAACCGAGGCATCGCCTACCCCGACGAAACAATCGGCGACCGCGACTCCCGAGGCATCCTCTGGGCACGCACCCCACTGGCCCACGGCCAAGGCACCCCCAACTTCGGCCAAGTCCATTCCGCCCGTCAACGCCGCGCCATGCGCAAACTCCTCTGCCAGGTCTGCGCCAACCCTGCCGACCACGATTCCGATGGAACCCTTTGGGTTCTCCCCGACCACCGCACCGACTGGCCGAACTGGCCCAACGGCATGGGTATCACGGAACCGCCCATCTGCGTTCCCTGCCTCAACCTATCCATCCGCGCCTGCCCCGCCCTCCGTCACAGCCACGCCATCATCCGCGCCACCCACGCACCCCTCGCAGGCGTCCAAGGCGGCCTCTACACCCCCACACCCACCGGCCCCCCCCCCCAATCCCCAGACCCCGAAATCCTTCACTACGACAGCTCGCGCCTCCCTTGGCTCCTCGCCTTCCGCCTCGTCCGCGAACTAATAGAAACCACTATCCTCGACCCCTAACCCCAGTCTGGCAGGATACGTCATGACCACAGCGCATCGCCTCACCCCCAGCAACAAACTCGCCACTACCCCCCACGTCCGCATCTATTATCATGGCCATACTTTCCGCCTCGCCAAAGGCGACACCCACATCGCCGTGTTCCGAGGCACCGCCATCGAACAACACCGCCACCTCATCATCCGAGACCACCTCCCACCAGGACCCTTCACTGAAGGCCCCCGGATTCCGGACGCCACTATCCTCATTCCGTGCGGCCATAATTGGGCGAACGCCATAAGTCTACGAACAATTGCGTGCCACTGGCTCGCTATGCGCAGATGATACACACCATTCGCGTGGCATCTATAGCTTCGACACAGATGACAAGAATTGACATGCGCGCCAGTTCTATGATTTGACCTTTTGTGAAGGGGTCGGATTTTCGTGACGGTAATTCTCGGGCCTAAATAATAACGCTGAAGCAAATTCTATCCGGTTTTTTGAAATACGAATGGTCTATTCTGTCAAATCCAAGGCATCAATAAGGAGGGAATGGACTTCTTTTAGTGCTGCGCTGCCCTCGGGGCTCGGAAGGGCGCAGCCATTGTTCACAAGCCAATTCGCGATCGCTACTTTCGAAAGTCTCACCTTTCCATACTTTGCCAGTGCGGCTTCAACCGTCTTAGACCATGAGTCGTCAAAGATTCCCGGCAGCTCGGGGAACTCAAAATCATTACCCCCTGCGGGATTTTCTTTGACGAGTGTGCAGACAGCATTGCGATAATTTTCTTCATCCAGAAGATTTTCTGCACCAGGTACGCGAATTTTGACAATCTTGCTTGCAGGGATTCCGCTAGAGATTAGGTTCGAGAATAGAACCTCACCTCCGGTATCCCCATCAACTATGTATGCCACCTTCGATGCTTCGAAGTCGAGTTGGCTATATAGCTTTTTTGAGACCTCCGAGAGCCCGGGGGCAATCTGATATCCAAGGGTGGAAACCTCAAGAGCAGCGCGAATGAGAGATGGCAACAAGATCATGTCGGATGCTCCCTCTGCCAGCACTGCGGCCCGCGATGGAGTAAAAGCGGCAGCCGCAGCACCCATCGCCAACATGAGGGGGGAGTATCCAGCACCTCCTCGCCAGAAATCATTTCTGACAATGCTGCGCTCTGTATTAGAACCGTCTGGAATGATGGTTCTGATCCCGTTTCCCAAGTCGGGCGGCAAACATCCTGGGGAGTGCGTCGTATAAATGACCTGAGAAACCAGGCTTTGTGTTGCGAACATATTTACTAAGTCCGCCTGCGCATCGATATGTAGATGATTTTCGGCTTCATCAACCAAAAGGATAGCTTGACGGGTAGCGCTTCTTGACTTTAAAAAGGCAAGCAAGCACGCAAAGGTTCTAAAACCTGCGCTTCGCTCATCAAATGTTGAGATCAACTCAGCCCCTTCTTTGATCAAAACCCGAAGGGTATAACCTTCTACAGCTAAGGAAACTCTTACAGCAGACTGCGCCCAGTTCTTCGAGAACTCCTTTTCAAGTCTTGCATTACCTTTACTGAGCAGGGTTTCCCGCCTAGCTATGTCTGCCGTGCGCATGGCGGTCCATAGCTTTTCCGGATCAAGGTCGGCCATTTTAAGTAAGTTACTCAAGCTAACAGGAATGTCTCGAAGAAAATCATCGTTAAAATCGTAACTTGAACGAAGGTTGCGGTCGTCTTCTTCGAATAGAAGAAAGGCAGGACGAGTGGGAGTAATCGTTTTTCGATAGATCGGCTCTGGGTCTGGTTGCTCACACCATTGGATGATACCCCTAAGTGCCTCTTTGAAATACGAAGAGGTCTTTTCGCCGACATTTGGAGCACTGCTTACTTTTTTAGCTGTATTCACTAGATGGGCAACATCGGGCAAGTTGCCATCAATGGCATCTCGTATAAGGACCGCCATGGATATTATGTCGGTTTCAAAATCTTGTGCGAAATCTTCCGAGTGTTTCGAGGGAGAGTTCTTTCTGATTCTCGCAATGTGTTTTTGTTTCGCTGCGGCATTCTCGAAAATCGGCAATACCTGACGGAGTACACGTAGAGGCCTAACAGGTCGGGGCTTAAAGATGGCACTAAGCTTGCCGTCAACAGAAAGATTGATCACCATTGACCTTGGCTGCTCTTCAACTTCAACCCCGGAAACCAGAGCTAAATCTGCAACATCCAGAGAAAAAGTGACCGATACAACCTTGTGTTGAGAGTCAATGT
This sequence comes from Actinokineospora spheciospongiae, assembly GCF_003182415.1. NCBI lineage: Bacteria > Bacillati > Actinomycetota > Actinomycetes > Pseudonocardiales > Pseudonocardiaceae > Actinokineospora > Actinokineospora spheciospongiae. The sequence continues at coordinate 782,134 of NZ_QHCP01000004.1, forward strand.
CGACACTTCTTGCCTGCTCAGAAATGGGAATAACAGCTCGTTGGCTTAAATATTTCAAACCTTTCAAGAACGTGGTTTTCCCGGCTTCATTTGGTCCCACGATCGCGATCAACTTAGCGTCGAGGTTCATCCTCGCACCAACAAGTCGCCCTAGTCCATCAATTTCGGCCTTAATCGCGCGCAACGCATCTTCCTCTATGTTAGTAGTATCTCGTACTACAGCATACTACTAGCTTCCATTCGGACATTAACGATACACGCATCCGCGAAAATTGGCGCTACTGATACAGTTTGTGGGAATTTTACCTCCCAGTCGCTGGTATGGTTTGTGAATTAAAAGCTGCGCCTCGGCGGAAACGGCAACGACAACCGTGTAGACAGTGCATACGACCGGCCTCGGACACTTCTCAGTGGGGAATCCGCACAGTTTTGCGTGCTGTACCGAGTGGCACTTTGACACCCGTTTCGGTCTGATCCACCCCGTTCGGGGGTGGTCGTGGTGAGCCCTGATGTGATCCCGCCGTCGGGTTTGCCTCCGAGTCCTGCCCCGTTGTCCCGGCCGGTGCCCGCTGTGGCGGTGTCCGGTGGGGTGGGTCGGCGTACCCCGTTGGTGGCGGTGGCGCAGCCGCGGACGAGTCCGCTGGCCTACGCGATGGCGGCGTTGGACTTCAACAGTGGTGTGAGTTGCGGGACGATGCTGGGCGCCCTGGGGTGGGAGGGTGACACCCGGCTCACCGTCCGCGAGGTCGACGACCACGTTGTGTTCACCACCGATCCCGGCGGTGAACACAACGTGGTCGGGCTTCGTCGGGTGCGGTTGCCGTCGTCGTCGCGGCGACGGTTGGCGGTGCGCCGGGGCGATCAGTTGCTGTTGATCGCCGATTCGTCGTCCGCGACGTTGACCCTGTATTCGCCCGCCGTGGTCGCGGATGTGGTCGCGGCCGCCCACCGGGCGGTGGGCGGTGCGACCGGGGAACGGCGGGCGGGCACGCTGATGTATGCGATGTCGGCGGTGGACGCGCAGGGGCGGGGTCTCAGGAGGACACCGACCGTGCCCACGCCCGCCTGCGCGGCCCCGGCGCCCAACTCAAGAGCGCGTCCTGCGCGAAGTCCGCGTCAGCCCAAGCCGCGTCGGTGGACTGGCCAAAGCCATTCACGTGCTCCAGAACCATGAACCACAGCAGGGTTAAAGGTGAACTGGTGCACGAGGCGCGTGTGGGCTATCCCGCTGGCGTTTCCCGCCCGGCATAGGTCTTGAGTTTTCGCGGGAGGTCGATTCTGCAGGCCACGTGTGGGTTCGTCTGACCGAGGGAGGTGCGTTGGGCGGTGATGAGCACTGCGCGCCAGTCGGCGGTGCTCGAGCGCATCGAGCACCGCCGCAGCCGGAGCGAGGCGAGCACACTCCACCAGATCGCTGCCGATGGCACCAAGCCGTCGAGCTGCACCCGAGCCGCGCGCCACCTCGAACCCGGTGGACATGGCGGGATGACCTCAATCACCAGGCCTGTCACCGTTGACCAGCAGGGTCTGCCCCCTACCCGGAACTGCGGGACCGCCCGCGCGGGCGGGCAGCCGGTGCAGGTCCTCCCCGCCACCAGCACCCGCCCGGCCCGCGGCTTGGCGATCCCGGCCAGCGCGCGCAGCAGCGTCGACTTGCCGCTGCCGTTGGGTCCGACGACGCCGACGACCTACCCGGCCGCGAGGTCGAGGGCCACCTCGGTGAGCATGGTCCGACGGCCGATGGCGCAGGTCAGCGCCACCGCCTCGATGCCGCTCACGAGCCGAACCGGTAGCGGTGCCTGCCCAGCAGCGCGAGGAAGGCCGGGGCGCCGATGAGCCCGAAGACCACGCTCAGCGGGATCTCCGTGGGACACACAGCGATGCGGATGACCACGTCGACCCACACCAGGAACACCGCCCCGAGCACGGCCGCGACCGGCAGCAGCGCGCGGTGCCGCGGCCCGACGAGCAGCCGGGCGGCGTGCGGGACGACCAACCCGACGAACCCGATGCCGCCGGAGACCGCGACCAGCACGCCGACCAGGACGCCCAGCGCCACGAACAGGGTGATTCGCACCTGCCGCACGGGGACGCGACCGCCGAGGCGGTCTCCGGCCCGATCAGCAGCGCGTCGAGCCACCGGCTGCCCAGGAGCATCAGCACCCCGACCACCGCCACGATGGCGGCTGGGAGGACCAACTGCTGCCACCCCGCGCCCGCGAGGCTGCCCAGCAGCCAGAGCCGCGGCCGGGTTGGGGCTGCGGAAGACGAGGAAGCCGGCCAGCGCGGAGAACGCCGAGCCGAGCACGGTGCCGGTCAGCACCAGCCGCAGCGGGGTCAGCCCGCCCTGAGCGGTGGCCAAGCCGAACACGACCAGCGCCGCCGTCAGCGCCCCGGCGAGCGCGCCCGCGGTCAGGGCGTAGCCGCCCGCGGAGGCGAACAGCCCCATGGTGAGCACCGCCGAGGCGCCCACCCCGGCGCCGGAGGACACGCCGAGCAGGTACGGGTCGGCGAGCAGGTTGAGCACCAGGGTCTGCACGCCAACGCCAGCCCGGCGGCCACCAGGACGGCCAGCAGCACCCGGGGGCGCGGAACTGCCGGACGATCGTGTCCGAGACCAGGTCGGTGGTGGCGCAGCCGCAGGTGCGGGCCCGGAGCACCCGGGCCACCGAGCCGAGGGGGAGCTGCTGCGCGCCGAAGGCGGTGAACACCACGACGCTCAGGCCGAGCAGCGCCACCAGGACGAGGACGGTGGCGCCGACGCGCAACCTCACCGGGGAGGCGCTGGGCAGCGGGAACCGCGGTCGTCGTCCATCAGCGTCTCCTCGGGGCTGGCGCGGCCCGGGTGCACAGCGACAGCGAGGGTCTGGCTCCCGGTCGTCTTCGACGACCGGTCACAGTGGCGCGACCGCTCCGGTTTCCCACCGGATTCCCTCGGCTGTCGGCGACAGCACAAGCACGCCCCCGCGCCCGCCCCGCACCCCGTCGCCCCGGTTCACGGTCGGTGAAGACAAGAGCTCGGTTCAGCCAGGGACCTGGGTCGACAGCGCGAGGAGCACGAAGACGACCAGGACCACGAGCGTGAGGCTGAACGCGAGGCCCACCAGCCCCGCGATTCCGGCGCCGCGGGCGGCCGACCGGCTGGGCTCGGGCAGGAACCGGCCTCAGCCGAAGCCGGTGAGCGCGGTCGCCAGCGAGACGGCGGTGTGGGCGGCGAAGTACGCGTCCGCGAGCGCGCCCCCCGCGTGGGCGATCAGCAGGGCCACCTGCGGTGCGGCGCCGACCAGGAACCCGGTGGCGGTCGGCCGGGTGGACGGCGTCGGGGCGGGGTGGTGAACGGCTGTGCTTTCCGCATACCCAGCGTCGCGGCGCGGGGGCGGTGGCCCCATCCGCAGGACTGCTCAGCCGCGGTTCGGCAGGTTCGTGATCCCGACGGCCATCATGACCGCCAGCGCGATTCCCAGCGAGAAGCGGCGGACCTCTTGCGCCGGGGTGAGCGCGGCCAGCAGGCCCACGACGACGGCGACCCCGGCGCCGGTCGTGGCCACGTCTCGGTGCTTGCCGCGAACGCCCATGCGCCCAGTCTGCTGGGGGTCGACCGAGTCGGCGGGTCAGAAGTGGACGCGAACGGTGGAAAGGACAATCGCCACCGCGACTACCGGAGTGGCGGTCGGCAGCGGGTGGTCCGACCCGGTGGGATGACTGGCCCACCGTGGTTCAATAGATCCGTTTTGTTACTTTTGCCCAGTTCAGGAGGGACTCGGCGTGTCGGGGAGCACCGTGGTGCGAACGCCCAGGCGGGTGGCGTTCGCGAGCGCGATCGGGACGACGATCGAGTGGTACGACTTCTACCTCTACGCCACGGCCTCAGCGCTGGTGTTCAACAAGGTGTTCTTCTCCTCGGTCGACCCGGCGACCGGGACGCTGGCGGCGTTCGCGACGTTCGCGGCCGGGTTCGGCGCGCGGCCGATCGGCGCGGTGGTCGCCGGGCACCTCGGCGACCGGATCGGGCGCAAGGCCGTCCTGGTCGGCGCGCTGCTGCTGATGGGCGGCGCGAGCACGCTGATCGGCCTGCTGCCCACCTACGCCACGATCGGCGTGCTCGCGCCTGCGCTGCTGGTCGTCCTGCGGACGCTGCAGGGGCTCGCGGTCGGCGCGGAGTGGGGCGGGGCGGCGATCCTGACCGTCGAGCACGCGCCGCCGGGCAGGCGCGGCTGGTTCGGCGGCTTCACCCAGATCGGCTCCCCGGCGGGCATGCTGCTGGCGACGGGCGTGTTCTGGATCACCCGGACGGCAGCCGGGCCCGAGGCGTTCCTGGCGTGGGCGTGGCGGCTCCCCTTCCTGCTCAGCGTCGTCCTGGTCGGCGTCGGCCTGGCGGTGCGGTTGCGGCTGCGGGACGCTCCGGAGTTCCAGCGGTTGCGCGACCAGGGCGGGGTCGCCCGCCTGCCGGTCCTGGAGGTGCTGCGCGCGGCGCCGGTCCCGGTCCTGCTGACGACGGGCCTGCGGCTGTCGCAGATCGGCCTCTACGTCATGCTCACCACCTACGGCCTCAGCTACATCTCGGCCAACCTCGGCGAGGACAGCGACGCAGGCCTGATCGCGGTGGTGGTGTCCTCAGCCGTGTCGATCGGCACGACCCTGGTGTGGGGCGGGCTCACCGACAGGTTCGGGCGCAAGCGGCCCTACCTGTTCGGAGCCGTGGGCGCCGTCGCCGCGCTGGCGTTGTTCTTCCTCGCCGTCGACACCGGGTCCACCGTGCTCATCGTGCTGGCGGTGGTGCTGGCCACGAGCGTGTTCTTCGACGCGATGGCCGCCGGGCAGCCCGCCTGGTTCTCCGAGCTGTTCCCGCTGCACCTGCGCTACAGCGGGGTGTCGCTGGGCTACCAGATCGGGTCGGTGCTCGCGGGCGGGTTCACGCCGCTGATCGCCGCGGCGCTGGTGCTGGCGGGCGACGGGCGGCCGTGGTGGGTGCTGCTGTACTACGCGGGCCTGGCGGCGGTGACGATCACGTGTGCCGCGCTGGCCCGGGAGACGGCGTTCGAGGAGCAGCTCGACCGGACCTGACCAGCAGGGCCAGCCCCGCGCCGAGCGCGGCGACCACCCCCTGCGCGGTGAACAGCGACTCGACGCCCGACCCGGCCGCCACGAGCAGCCCGACGACCAGCGGCCCGGCGATCCCGCCGAGCCGCCCGAAGCCGGTGCACCAGGCCACGCCCGCCCCGCGCACGGCGGTGGGGAACGTGGCGGTGGCCAACCCGATCACCAGGATCTGCGTCCCGGTCGTGCCCAGCCCCACGACCGCGACCAGCACCGGCACCACGGCGGCGGGGGGCTGCGAGCCGATGAGGAGCATGCCCGCGCCGCCGAGCCCGAAGCAGCCCGCCACCACCCGCCGGGGCCCGAACCGCTCCGCCAGCGGCGAGGCCAGCAGCGCCCCGACGACCGCGCCGCCGTTGAGCACCAGCAGCAGCACCAGCGACCCGCGCGAGCCGAACCCGGACCGCCCCATCAGTTCCGGCAGCCACGTGCTCAGCGCGAACACCAGCAGCAGCCCGATTCCGCTCACCACTCCGAGCAGCACCGCCGGCAGCAGCGTCGGACCGGTGAACAACCCGGCGAACCCGGACCGCCCCCGCTCCCGCCCGCGCCACGCAGGCGACTCCGGCAGCCGCCACCACGCCAGCGGCAGCAACACCACCAGCGGCAGCGCCCCGATCCAGAACAGCCCCCGCCAACCGATCGTGTCCAACAGGGACAGTGCGGCGACCGTGCCGAGGACGCTGCCGAGCGGGATACCGCAGTAGGCGACCGTCGTGCAGAGCTGCCCGCGCCCCGGCGGCGCCAGCTCGGACACCAGCACCCCGGTCGTCGCCACGACGACCCCGATCCCGATGCCGGTCACCAGCCGCCACGCCCCGAACGCCTGCGTCGACGAGGTCAGCGCGGTCGCGCCCATGCCCACGGAGAACCACGCGTACCCGCCCAGCAGCACCGGCCGCCGCCCCCACCGGTCCGACACCGCGCCCGCGGCGAGCGCACCGACCAGCACCCCGATGAGCGCGTAGCTGCCCAGCGCACCGGCCGCCGCGGGGGTCAGCGCCCCGATCTCGCCTGGCGAGCGCAGGAACAGTGGCACCAGCGCGCCGTAGACGACCAGGTCGTACCCGTCGAACACCAGCCCGGCCGCGCCCAGCGCGACCGGCCAGGCCAGGCCGTTCCTCACGCGCCCCACCGCACCGGCAGCGCGGCCAGGTTGAGGTGGCGACCGTTGGCGTAGTGCCTGCGCACGGGCCCGTCGAGGGTCATCGGCGGCGCGGCGGCCAGCTCGTCGAGCACGGCCACGATCTGCCTGCGGCCGAGCTGGGCGCCCAGGCAGAAGTGGATGCCCTGGCCCAGCGACAGGTGCCGGGCCGGGCCCCGGTCGAGCCGGAACGCCTCCGGGTCGTCGAACCGCTCGGGGTCGCGGTTGGCCGCGCCCACGGCCAAGAGCACCCGCGACCCGGCCGGGATGGTCGTGCGCCCCACCTCGACCTCGCGCGTGGTGACCCGGCTGCCGTGGTCGACGGGCGCGTCCAGCCGCAGCGACTCGTCCACGGCGGCCGGGCGGGCGCCCGGGTCTCGCGCGAGCCGGGCGGCCAGGTCCGGGTCCTGGGCCAGGCGCCAGAGCAGGTGCCCGGTGGTGTTCATCGTGGTCTCGTGCCCGGCGATGGCGAACGCGACGAGCATGACCCGCAGCTGCTCGTCGGTGACCGGCGCGCCGTCGACCTCGGTGCGGACCAGCTCGGCCAGGTAGGTGCCGTCGTGGTCGCGGCGGGCGCGGGCGATCTCGGCGTCGAGCAGGGCGGCGAACTGCGGCCAGAACTGCCCGCCGGTGGCCATCCTCGACCACGTGGTGCGGGTCAGCTCCAGGATCTCGCCGCGGGCGGCGTCGGAGAACCCGATGGTGGTGGCCAGCACCGCCAGCGGCAGCGTGGTCGTCAGCTCCGCCACCAGGTCCGCCGACCCGCGCGCCACCAACGGCCGCACGACCTCGGCCGCGAGCCGGTCGATGCGCGGCTCCACCGCGCGCACCGCCGCCGCGGCCAGCGCCGGGCGCATCAGCGAGCGGAACGCGGTGTGCTCTGGCGGGTCGTACTCCAGCGGCGCGAACCTGGGCTGGTCGGCGCCGCGCGGGAAGAACACGCCCTGCGCCGACGAGAACGTCCCGTGGTCCTTGAGCGCGTCGAACACGTGCCGGTAGCGGGCCAGGACCCACAAGCCGCCGTGCGCCGCGGAGTGCACGGGCTCGCCGACCTCGCGCAGCCGCCGGTGCACGGCCACGGCCACCTCGGGGGTGAACTCGGGGTCGTGGTGGTCGAAGCGCGCGACGAGCCGGTCGACGGTGCCGCTCACGCGGGTCGCTCCACGACCACGGCCGTCCAGGTGTACCCGCCGCCGCCGTTGAAGACCGCGGCCTTCTCCCCCGGGCCGAGCAGGGTGGTCAGGTCGGCGAGGTTGGCGAGCAGGTCGCCCGCGCCCAGGTGCCCGGTGTGCTCGCCGCGGTCGAGGACCTCGGCGGTGGTGATCTCGCCGAACACCGGCCGGTAGAGCTCGTAGGTCAGCCGCCCGATCCGGGGCAGCAGCAGGTGGCGCAGGTCGTCGAGGGCGACGCCCGCGCGCTCGGCGGCCTCGGTGACGACCTGCTTGGCCTTGCCGGTGGCGGTCTCGGTGAACGCCTCGCGGGTGTGGGCGGCGAAGAACGCCTTCTTGGTGCGGGCCAGGTCGATCGGGGCGCCCTGGTCGTAGCGGCCGGTGCTGAACGGGTCGTCGCCGCGGTGCATGCCCTCCAGCCGCGGGGCCGAGGCGCTGGCGATCCCGAGCAGGCGCAGCGCGTCCGCGGGCCCGGGCGCGGCGGCCAGGACCATCGCGGTGCCCGCGTCGGCGTGCACCAGGCCGCGGTCGGAGCGCCAGCGGTCGAAGCCGGGCAGGCAGAAGCGGTCGCCGGTGGTCACCACGGCCAGGCCGTCCCGGTGGGCGTGCAGCCAGCTCGCGGCGAGCTCGGTCGCCGCCGCCCCGCCGTTGGAAAGCTGCCGGACGCCGACGGGGAGCGCGTCGCCCGCGCCGACCTGGTCGGCGATGTAGTGCGGGGGCGACCACAGGTCGTGGCCCTGGTACTCGGTCCAGGCGTGCAGCAGCAGCCCGACCCGCGCGGGGTCCACACCGGACTCGGCCAGCGCGGCGCGGGCCGCGTTGGCGGCGAGGACGGGGCCGGGCAGGTCGGGTCCGGCGACGGGGATGGACGAGTAGCCGGACCGCTCGAGGTCCTGCTCGGTCATCCGGCCGTCGGCCAGGGCCTCGGCCAGGGTCTCGCGGGTGTCGGGCAGCCAGGTCGAGACGGCGCGGACGCAGATCACGGGTCCTCCTCGCGGTGCGGCGGGAACACGATGTCGAGCGGGTCGGACCCGGCGGGCAGGTGCTCGTCGGTGACCCACCGGACCAGGCGGCGGGCGGGCTCGAACCCGTCCTGCGGCAGCGCCGGGTGCACGCTGACCGCGCAGCCCAGCTCGACCGTGCGCTGCACCCCGACCAGTGGGAGCACCTCGCGCAGCCGGTGGCGCAGGGCTGCCGGGTACACCCCGACCGTCTGGGTGGTGGCGTCGAGGTGCCGGGCGGCGTCCTCGGCGGTCTCGACGGGGACGATGTTGGCCACCCGCCCGGCCAGCGACCCGGCGAAGCCGACCGGCTCGTCGAGGTGCGAGACGATCACCGCGCCCTCGTCGGCCTCGCCGCCGACGACGGTGTGGAAGCCGCCCGCGCGCAGCGCGCGCAGGCCTGCCCGCAGCTCGGTGTCGATCCGCCCCGCCGCGGTGGACACGGTGGGCGGCAGCTCTCGCAGTTCCGCGTAGACGCGGCGGGCGAGGTCTTCGGCGGCCCCGGTGTCGCACACGGCGTAGACGACCCGGGCGTTCACGCAGCCGACCTGGTTGAACGCGCCCACGTCCAATGCCAGCCTGCGGGCGACGTCGTCGAGCGCGGCAGGCTCGAACGCCTCCGGGCCGAGGATGGTCGCGCTCAGCTTGGGGTCGAAGGTGACCAGCTCCAGGCCCGGCTCCAGGTAGCGCACGACGTGCTTGACCGAGGCCATCCCGCCCCAGGCCACGATCTTGTCGAACGCGGCCGGGTGGTAGAGCCGCCGTTCCAGCGCCTCGTCGCCGCCCTTCCAGTAGGCCACCGACACCGCGCGGGTCAGTGGGTGGCCCGGGGCCATGTCGATCATCGTGCGGGCCAGCGCGACCATCGTCAGCGGGTCGTTGGACGGGGTCTTGACGACCGCCTCGCCGCGCGTGACGGCCGTGCGGACCAGGGTCATGGCCGCGATCAGCGGGCTGTTGCCCGCGATGACGTGCGCGGACCGCACGCCGAACGCGTGCACCGCGCCGACGCGGCCGTCCGCCATCCGCCGCTCGGGCCAGCCGGTCAGCACGTCACGACCGATCGCGGCGACGACCTCCTCGGTGGCCTCGCGGGCGAACAGGCCGGGCAGCAGCCGGTGGTTCGAGCGGACCAGCCCCGGCGGGGTGTCGGCGAGCCCGGCCGACCTCTCGACCGCCTCGTCCAGGTGCCCGTTGTCGACGAGCCTGGCCCCCAGCTCGGCCAGGTAGTCGAGGACCTCGTCGAGGTCGAGCGCGGCGAGTTCCCGGCTCAGCGCCAGGTTCCGCCTCCCCAGGCGTGGCACGACCGCGGCCGGGTCGGCGACGGCGAAGCCGGTCTCGCCGCGACCGCCGAACTCGACCAGCGGGCCCTCGACCAGCTCGCCGCGGACGACGGCGGGGACCGCCAGGGCCATCAGGACCCCCCGCTCAGGTGGTCCAGGGCGGCGCGGTGGGCGGAGTCGGTCGCCGCGCAGTTGATCTTGTCGACGTCGCCGACGTCCTTGAGCCGCCGGATGCCGTCGTGCACCTGCGGGGTGGACCGCCCGCACGCGCAGGGCTCATAGGCGACCGTGATCCGGTCCTCGGACCGGAAGCCGCCCCAGTGGGTGCGGGCGAGCAGGTCGAAGAACGCGCCCCGCCCGGTCTGGGTGCCGGTGCGCGGCAGCGGCTCGTCGGTGGCCGGGTCGAGGACGAACGCGACCGTCCACGGCTCCAGGTGGTAGCGGCCCTCGCCGCACATCGGGTGCAGCGCGGTGGTCTCGGTCATCGCGTAGATGTGCTGCAAGCGGTCGGCCCCGGTGAACCGCAGCACCCGGTCCTGCCAGTCGTCGGGCATGTGCGCGCCCTTGGTGCCCCCGCCCGGCTCGATGAGCGAGTCGGCGGCGAACAGGCCGTCGAGGCCGCGGTCGAGCCCGGCCGTCGCCACCTGGTGCAGCGTGTTCCAGGTGTTCATCAGGTACACGCGCCGCCCGCGCAGGGTGTCGGCGAGGCGCTCGACGAACCCGGGCATGGCCGCCTCGGACTCGCGGCGCAGCACCTCGAACTCCTCGCGGCGGGCCAGCAGGTCCGGGTCGGCGTCGACGTCCTCGCCGCGGGCGCGGGCGGCGGCGATCTGCCCGGCGAGCAGCATGACGTCGGCGCTCATCCGGCCCGGGTGCATGGCGTGCACGTTGTCCTCACCGCCCGCCACGTGCTCGGCGAGGGCGTCGGCGCAGCGCATGATGCCGCTGCGGCCCCCGCGGATCATCGGCCACACCACCGGCACCGGGTCGCCGCCGCCGCGCACCCTGGCGCCGACGACGGAGAACATGGCGTCGACCTCGCTGTGGGTGTGCGGGACGAACGACATGGTGCCCGAGGTGACCGACGAGTGCTGGACCCGCAGGTCGGTGCTGGCGTCCAGGTCGGCGAGCCAGTCGTCGATGGAGGTCGCCGCCGACGCCCGCGCGCCGGAGAGGTCCACTGTGGTCAGTCGGCTGAGCCAGCCGGTGAGCACGTCGAACCGCTTGCGGCGCAGCAGCGAGGCCGGGTAGGACTTGTAGACCTCCGGGGAGAACAGCAGCGGGATCGCGTCGCCGAGGGTCTCGATCGCCTCGACGCCGGTGTCGGCCACCATGGCGTCGAGCACCGCCAGCCCGCCGCGCAGGTCGGCGAACCGCCGCCGCAGGGCCGCAAGCTGCAGGTCGGCCAGCTCGGTCTGCCCGAGCCGGTGCAGCGCGCGGTAGTCCCCGCCCGCCCAGGCCAGCGGGTCGTCGGCGAAGAGCTCCTCGGTGGTCGCGGTCTGACTGCTCACGTGTCGTGTCCTTCCGGTGGTGCGACCCTGCTCGCCAGGTGGGCGCCGATGGCGGCGGTGGTCGGGTGGTTCCACAGCAGGGTGGGCGCGAGCGCGACCCCGGTCAGCCGCTCGAGCCGGACCCGCAGCACCGCGCCGAGCAGCGAGTCGACCCCCTGCTCGCCGAGCGCGGCGTCGGCGTCGAGGGAGTCCGGGTCGACGCCGAGGACCGCCGCGGCGCACGCGGTCGCGCGTGCGGTCAGCTCGGCGGTCAGGTCGGCGCCCGTGAGCCCGGTCCAGCTCGGCGCGTCGCCGTCCTCCGCCGGGGGGTCGATCTCCAGCGCGGCCAGCAGCGGCGGGCGCGGGCCGGGGTGGTCGGTGCGGACGGGCAGCACCGCGACCGGCCCGCCGCCGAGGTCGTGCCGGGCGGCCAGGACCCGGTCGAGCGCGGCCAGCGACCGCTCCGGGGTGAGGTCGGCGCTGCCGCGCGCGTCCAACTCGACGTCGGTGGCGGCGGCCGAGGTCGCCATGCCCAGCCCCCGCCAGGAGGTCCAGGCGATGGACACGCACCCGGTGTCGCCCCGCGCGCGGCGCTGGGCGGCCAGCGCGTCCAGGAAGCCGTTCGCGGCGGCGTAGGCGGCCTGGCCTGGCAGGCCGAGCAGCGGTCCGACCGAGGAGAACAGGACCAGGAAGTCCAGCTCCGGGAACAGCTCGTCGACGACCTTCGCGCCCTCGACCTTGGCGTGCAACACCACCCGCAGGTCGTCCTCGGACAGCTCGACCGCCGGGGCGCTGCGCACCTGGCCCGCGGCGTGCACGACGCCCCGGACCGGCGGCACGGGCAGGTCGGCCAGCGCGGCGCGCACGGCCGCGGGGTCGGTGACGTCGGCGGCGACCGCGAACACCGTGGCCCCGGCCCCCTCGATGGCCCGCACGGCGCGCACCACCGGGTCGTCCTCGGCGGCCCCGCGCGGGGGCAGCGGGGTGCGGCCGAGCAGCACGAGCCTGCGCGCGCCGCGCTCGGCCAAGTGCGCGGCGACCGCGAGGCCGACCGCGCCGAGGCCGCCGGTCACCAGGTAGGTGCCGTCCGGGCGGCACGCGGGCGCGGCGCCGGACGAGCGGCCCAGCGGCACGGCCCTGGGAGCCGTGGCGCCCCCGGTGTCGAGGGTGAGCACCGGCTCGGCGCCGGGACGGGTCAGGTGGCGCAGCAGCCGGGGCGCGGCATCAGGGGTGCGCAGGTCGAGCACGCCGCCGAAGGTGTCGGGGTGCTCGGTGGCCAGGACCCGGCCGACCGCGGTGATGTGCCCGCCGCCGACGGCCCAGACCCGCTGGCCCGGCCGGGCATCGCGGACCGCCCGGATGAGCGCCAGCGTCGACTCCGCGGGGTCCTGGCTGGTCGGGACCAGGACGTGCGCGGCGTCGACGGCGATCTCCGCGCCTGCCGCCCGCAGCGCGGCGGCCAGCCCGGGGTCGGCGACGGCCACCCGGCGGACCGCGTCGGCGGGGTCGTCGACCGGGGTCGGGCGGATGTCGAAGACGGTCTCGCCCAGCTCCGGCCGGGACTCGGCCGCGCCCTCGGGCTCGGCGTAGCGCAGGCCGGTCAGCCGCGCCAGCGGCACGCCGTCCTCACCGAGCACCTCGACGTCGACGGTGAACGGCCTGCCCCGGTCGAGCGCGGCGACGACCACGGCCCGGTCCGGCGCGGTCCCGGCGACGGCGAGGGTGTCCAGGGACGCGGGCATGCGCAGCGCGGGCGGCCCGTCGAAGACGACCGACGCGGTGGACAGCGCGGCGTCGAGCAGCGAGGCCCAGCCCCGGTGGCGCAGCACGCCCTCGGGGTCGGCGTCGACCTCGGCGACCAGCAGGCCCTCGCCCCTGGTCAGCTTGTCGACCCGCCACGGGAAGCCCATCGCGGCCACGCCCAGCTCGGCCAGCCGGTCGACGACGCCCGCGGCGTCCACCGGCTCGTCGGCGTCCCGGTCGAGCACCCGGCGCGGCTCGGCGTCCAGGGCGCGGGCCGAGGAGTGCACCGCCCAGTCGCCGCCGGGCAGCCGGGAGGCGATGCGCAGCGCCGTGCCCTCGCGGACGACCTGCAGCTCGCGCGCGGGGTCGTCCTCGCCGGGGACGACAACGGGCCGGTGGAGCTCCACATCGGACAGACCGGTGGCTCCCCCGGCCGCCAGGTAGGTGAGCAGCGTGACAGCGGCGGGGACGATCTCGGTGCCCAGCACCGGGTGGCTGCCGGGGTAGGGGCGGGTGCGGGTGTGCAGCGTCGTGGTCCACACCCCGGCGGCGACGCCGTGCACGTCGGTGCCCGCGCCGAGCAGGGTGTTCGGCGGTCCCGGCCGGGTCGGCGACGGGCGCTCGACCCAGAACCGGCTGTGCTGCCAGGCGACCCCGGGCAGCCGCACCCGCCTGCCCGCCGGGATGTCGAGGTCCACGCGCACGCCCCGGCAGTGCAGCGCGGCGGCGGCCGACGACAGCATCGCGGCCTCGGGCCGGTCGCGGCGCAGGCTGGGGACCACAGCGCCGTCCGTGACGCCCTCGGCCGCCAGGGTCTCGGTGATCGAGTGCGCGACGACGGGGTGGGCGGAGACCTCGAGGAACGTGCGGTGCCCATCGGCGACGGCCGCCTGGACGGCCTGGGCGAACCGGACGGGGTCGCGCAGGTTGGCCGCCCAGTAGGCGGCGTCCTGCGGGTGGCCGCCGCGCGGGTCGGCCAGCGCGGTCGTGTACAGGGTGGTCCCCGGCCGCGCCGGGGTCAGGTCGGCGACGGCGACGGCCAGTTCCCTGGCGAGGTCGCGCATGTGGTCGGTGTGGAACGCGACGTCCGAGTCCACCCGGCGCACGGTCCGCCCGGCGGCGGTCAGCGCCGCCGCGGCCAGGGCGACGGCGTCGGCGTCACCGGCGGCGACGGTGGAGTGCGGGGAGGCGGAGATCGCGGCGGTGACGCCCGCGAAGTCGGCGACGGCCTCGGCGCACTCGTCGAAACCCAGGTCCACCAGGAACATCGCGCCCCGGCCCTGCGCGCGCGGCAGCAGCGCGGACCGCCTGCACACCAGCCGGGCGCCTTGGGCCTCGGTCAGCGACCCGGCGGTCACCGCCGCCGCGATCTCGCCCACCGAGTGCCCGATGACCGCCGCCGGGCGCAGCCCCCGCGCCCGCCAGGAGGCGGCCAGCCCCAGTTGCACCGCGCACAGGGCCGCCTGGACGCGGTCGACCCCGCCCAGGTCGTCGGCGGTGATGACCTCGCGCGGCGTCGTGCCCAACTCGGCTTGGTAGACCGGTCCGAGGCGGTCGATGACCTCGGTGAAGTCGGGGTCGACGTCCAGCAGCCCCCGGCCCATCCCGGCCCACTGCGCGCCGTGCCCGGAGAAGACCCACACGGCCCCGCCGTCGCGGGCGGAGCCGGTCACGACCGCGTCCGCGCTCGTGCCCTCGGCGATGGCGGTCAGCCCGGCCCGGAGGGCGTCGGTGTCCGCGGCGGTGATCACGGCCCGGTGGCGCAGGTGCGCGCGGGCGGTGGCGAGGGTGAAGGCGGTGTGCGGCAACGGGTTCGCCTCGACGGCGTCAGCCAGCCGACCGGCCTGCGCGCGCAGCGCGGCCGGGGATGCGGCGGACAGGGCGAAGTGCGCGGGCGCGTCCAACTCGGCCGCGGCGGGCGCCGCGAGGGGATCGCCCTCCTCGAGGACGAGGTGGGCGATCGTGCCGCCGTAGCCGTAGCTGGCCACCCCGGCGCGGCGCGGGTGGCCGGGGTCCGGCCAGTCGACGCCCCGCACGACCGGTTCCAGGCCGGATGCCCGCCACGGCACGTCGGAGCGCGGCCGGGTGACCTGCGGGGTGGCGGGGACCCAGCGGTGGCGCAGCGCCAGCACCGCTTTGATCATCCCGGCGACGCCCGCCGCGGCCTCGGTGTGGCCGATGGTGGCCTTCACCGACCCGACCCGGCACACCGGGCGGTCGGCGGGCCGGGCCAGCACGCGGCACAGCGCGCCCGCCTCCACCGGGTCGCCCGCGGGCGTGCCGGTGCCGTGCGCCTCGACGTAGCCGACCGTGGCCGGGTCGACGCCCGCGGCGGCGTAGGCGGCGCGCATGAGGTCGGCCTGGGCGTCGCCGCTGGGGGCCATGATGCCCTCGGTGCGCCCGTCCTGGCGGACCGCGCTGCCGCGGATCACCGCGAGCACGTCGTCGCCGTCGGCACGCGCGTCCGCGAGGCGCTTGAGCACGACGACGCCGCAGCCCTCGCCGCGGCCGTAGCCGTCGGCGGCCTCGTCGAACGGCTTGCTGCGCCCATCGGTCCCCACGGCCCCGGCCTCGGTGAGCACCGCGGTCAGGCCGGGCCCGGTCATCAGCATGACCCCGCCCGCCAGCGCCAGCCGCGTCTCACCCGCCCGCAGCGCCGCGCACGCCGAGTGCACCGCCACCAGCGACGACGAGCACGCCGTGTCCACCGCCACGCTCGGCCCACGCAGGTCGAGCGCGTGCGACACCCGGTTCGGCACCCCGCACGGCGACGCGCCGATGCCGGTCCACGGGGTGATCCCGGGCAGGTCCTCGAGCAGCCTGCGCCCGTAGTCGTCGGTGCCGACGCCGAGGAAGACCGCGGTGTCCGTCCCGGCGAGCGAGGTCGGCGCGACACCCGCGTCCTCCAGCGCCTCCCAGGCGACCTCCAGCGCGGTGCGCTGCTGCGGGTCGAGCTGCTCGGCCTCGCGGGCGGAGATGCCGAAGAACGCCGCGTCGAAGCCGGTGACGTCGTCGCGGAACGACCCGCGGGCCACGACCCGGTCCAGCGCGGCGGCCTGCTCGCGGGACTGCTCGGCGTAGGCGCGCCACCGGTCCGGCGGCACCGGCCCGGCGGTGGTCTCCCCCGCCAGCAGCAGCCGCCACAGGTCGTCGGCGGAGTCCACGCCGCCCGCGAACCGGCAGCCCAAGCCCACGACGGCGATCGGGTCGGGGGTCACGGCGCGACACCGACGCACGTCGCGCACGGGCAGTGCGGGCAGCCCTCGGCGTGCAGCTTGGCCGGGGCCAGGGCGGTGACCGCGCAGATCAGGCAGGTCAGGTCGCCATCGGGGGCGATGACCTCCTCGTAGGGCACCGGGGCCATCCGGTTCTCGTGGTCGACGGGCATGTGCGGGGAGCCCACGGCCAGGATGACGTGGTCGGTGATGGCGCCAACGGCGTGCGGGACGTCGCCTTCGATGAGGTAGGTCTGTCCGGCGTTGGTCTCGTAGACCTTGCCGCCGTAGGTGATCGTGCCGATGCCGCCGACGACGGTCAGCACGTGGTGGCCGGGGTGGGTGTGCGGCTGGAAGCCGCTGCCCGCGGGCAGCCGGATCAGGTCCGCTCCGATCGCGCCGATCGTGGCCAGCTCCCGGCCGGTCGCGCCGACCGCGCCGTGCATGGCCGAGGGCAGCGGGCCGTGGGCGACGCGCAGGGTGGTGCGCTCGTCGTCGAGTTCGGCGTCCGCCCAGGTGACGATGTTCAGCGCGGGGGCGCTGGTGCGGGGTGGGCGGGTCTCGTGCGGCACAGTGGCTCTCCGTTCTTCGGCGGGGTCGAGCGGGGAGGTGCTGGCGGGGCTGGGCCGTCACCGGGCCCAGACGACCCCGCCCAGGTCGTGGCGGCCCGCGCGCAGGGCGCTGGTCCCGACCGCGTCCGCGTCCGCGCGCAGCGCCTCGACCAGGTCCCAGCGGCCGGGGCCCGGGCCGTGCGGGACGACCAGCAGCTCGCCGGGGGCGCGGCGCGGGTCCGCCGGGTCGGCCACGCGGACCGGGCCGGTGTGGTCGAGACGCCGCACGACCTCGTCGGCCAGGCGCGCGCGGGCCGCCTGCGCGGCGGCCCGCAGGGTGGCCGTCCCGCCGGGGTCGAGCGCGCGGTTCCACCGGCTCGGGTTCTCCCGGCCCGCCGCCAGCGCCCGGCCCATGGCCGTGCGCTGCGGCTTGCCGGTGGCGGTTGCGGTGAACGCGCCGAACGCCAGGGCGGCGGGGCGCAGCGGGCCGTTCTCGGCGATGGCGCGGGCGGCGGCGATGGTGCCCGCGTCGGTGTCGGCGGTGACGAGGCCGATCTCGTGGCCGAGGGTGTCGTCCGGCACCGGGACGGCGGCGAACCGGCCGGGCAGCCCCGCCTCGCGCCAGGTCCGCTCCACCTCCAGCGGGTAGTGCTTCTCGCCGCCGCGCTCGATGCGCTCGCTGCGGCGGCCGGTGAGCACGAGCAGGTCGCCGCGCCGCGCGCCGAGGTCGCCGGTGCGCAGCCAGCCGTCCGGGGTGAGCGCGGCGGCGGTGGCCTCCCGGTCCTCCCAGTAGCCGCGCATCCGGTCCGCGGAGCGGATCCAGACCTCGCCTGCCTCCAGCCGCAGCTCGGTGCCGGGCAGCGGGGCGCCGACCGGCGGGTAGTGGTCGAGGTACTCCGCCACCCAGTGCTCCGGGCCGGGGTGCGGTGTGGTGAAGGAGAAGTTGACCAGCTCGGTCAGCCCGTAGCCCTGGCGCAGCCTCGGCCCGTAGCGCGCGTGGAAGCGGCGGGCGAGGTCGGCGGTGAGCGGGGCGGCGGCGGTGATGAGGTAGTCCAGGCTCTCGGGCCACGGCGGCGCGGAGTCGAGCAGGTCGGGCAGCATCGCCGGGACGATCGAGGCCGTGCGCACCTCCTTGGCGCGCAGGTCGGCGAAGTAGGCGGCGGGGTCGAACCCGGGGTGCAGGACCAGCGGCGTGCCGGTGGTGCGCGTGCCCACCAGGGACATGACCAGCGCGTTGCAGTGGTAGAGCGGCAGGCAGGTCGCGTGTGGACGGTCGGGCGCGAAACCGTGCAGGGCCGCTGTTTTGGCGGCGTTGCCCAGCACCGCGGCCCTGGGCAGCATCACGCCCTTGGGAACACCCGTCGAACCGGAGGTGAACATGATCAGCGCGAGGCCGTCCGCGTCGGGGTGCTCGTGCGGCAGGCCGGTGGTCTCGACGCCGCCCGGGGTGATCACGGCGGAGGCTCGCACGCGGCGCACGACCTCGGCGACGCGTGACGGCGGGGTGCGCGGGTCGA
The DNA here is from genome assembly GCF_003182415.1 of Actinokineospora spheciospongiae. Classification (NCBI taxonomy): domain Bacteria; kingdom Bacillati; phylum Actinomycetota; class Actinomycetes; order Pseudonocardiales; family Pseudonocardiaceae; genus Actinokineospora; species Actinokineospora spheciospongiae. The sequence goes on from NZ_QHCP01000004.1 coordinate 800,344, forward strand.
GCGGGACGGCGACCAGCTCGCGGTCGAGGCAGCCGAGCAGCAGCTCGGCCAGCCGGTCGCCGCTGGGCAGCGCGAGGACGACGCGGGCGCCTGCGGGCAGGTCGGCCGGTGGGGACACGGTCGACTCCTCCGGATTCCGCGCGGGCGTCGGGGAAACGCGACCGGCGCATTCGGGGTGCACGGGGACACAATGGGGGAAATAACCGGGAATGAAACGGGATGGCGATGGTGTCGTACCACCCGAGCGGTCGAGGGAAAGCCCAGCGCACCACCGACCGAGCCGCCCCACCTCCCGAGTGGACGCTGCCGACACCGACAGCGTCGATAGTACATATCCGGCAAATCAGACGCTACCCAGTATCTGGATTGGCGAGACGCTCACCACCGACTTCCCAGCTCACAGCGCTTCCCACCAACCTGGGCCGACCCCGGCGCGCGTCCTCGACCCGAGACCGGGCAAGATCATCCTCGCCGGTGCCGCCCACCCGGATGGACCACGACGGCGGTCCGGCAAATCGATGTCGAACTATTACCGGAACATCACACCCGACCGCTAGGTTGAAGTCCGGTCCGACGCCACCGCGCCCCGCGCCACGAGCAGTGAGGACGATGCCGGAACCCGCCGCACCGCATTCCCCGTACCCCCCGACCCGTTCCGGGAATCGGCGTCGATTCCGCCGCGCCCCCACCCGCACCCTCGTCCCGCTGGGCGGCCGCGCCCGGGAAGGAGTCCCCGCATGAGCGTCCCGCTGCTGCTCAGCGCACCCACGTCGGCCGAACTGGTGGCCCAGGCGGAATCGCTGTCCGGCGACCTGCCCGCCCTGGGGCGAGCCCTCGCCGCGCGCGCCCGCCCCGAGCACCGGTTCCGCACGGTCCTGCTCGCGCACGGGCCCGACGACCTGGCCGCCGCGCCCGCCGCCGCCGCCGCGTGCGCGCCCCTGCCCGAACCCGGTCCCGTGGCGTTCCTGTTCTCCGGGCAGAGCAGCCAGCGCATCGGCATGGGCGCCCGACTCGGCCTGGAGTTCCCGCAGGTCGACGCGGCGGTGGCGCGGGTGTGCGCGCGGGTCGACCCGATGCTCCCCACCCCGCTGCGGTCGGTCGTCGCGGGCGCCGCCGAGGGCCTCGACGACTGCGCGTTCGCCCAGCCCTCGTTGCTGGGCCTGGGGATCGGCCTGTTCGAGCTGCTCACGACAGCCGGGCTGCGGCCGGACGTGGTGACCGGGCACTCCTTCGGCGAGTACGTCGCCGCCACCGCCGCCGGGGTGTGGTCGCTGGAGGACGCGGCGGCCGTCGTCACCAGCCGGGGGTTGCTGCTCGACGCGCTGCCGCCCGGCGGCGGGATGATCGCCATCGAGGCCCCGGAGGACGTCGTCGCCCCCGCCCTGGCAGGCACGGCGGCGTCGGTGTCGGCCGTGCACGACACGTCGTCGGTCGCGATCGCCGGGCCGCTGGAGGAGATCACCGCCATCGCCGACCGCTTCGCCGCGCGCGGCGTGCGCACCAACCGCGTCGGCGTCGGCAACGCCTACCACTCCCCCGCCGTCGACCCGGCCATGCCCGCCCTGGCCGCCGCCATCGCCGCGGTCCCCGGCCGCCCCGCCGCGATCCCCCTGGTCGGCAACTCCACCGGCGACCTCGTCCCACCCGGCGACGCCGCGACCCCCGACCACTGGACCCGGCACTGCCGCCTGCCGGTCCGCTGGTCCTCCATCATGGAGACCCTCCGGGCCCGGGGCGTCGGCACGTACGTCGAGGTCGGCCCCAGCGGCGTGCTCAGCAGGCTGGCGGCCCGCTGCCTCCCCGCCGACGAGCAGGACCGGGTGGTCCCCGCCCTGCAGGCCGAACCGGACGAGACCACCGCCTTCCTGACCGCGCTGGCGCGGTTGGACGCGCGCGGCCACCGGATCGACTGGCAGGCGGTCTTCGCCGCGTCGACGAGCCTGCGGGCGTAACTCGACATCCCCGAGTCGCTTCAGCCGGCCGCCCTTCATCGGGTGGCCATGACCGACGTTGAGGGCCCAACCTACGAATACAGGTTGTGGTGCACCCCCGAACACCAGCTTGCCGAGGCCGTCGGCAGATGGTTCGACGACATGTGCACCTGGGTGGAGGTGGTGACCGGCCAGGACCTCGCCCCCCGTCACCGCGTTCACGACGTGGAGCCGGTCGGTGCCGGGCTCACATTCATCGAGCCGCCCGACGACGAGGCTCTGCGCCTCACGCTCACCACACCTCGTGTTCTGCCACTTCACGCGCAGCAATGGGCTGGCATTCTCGGGTTCGTTCGTGATGGCAAGAAGCCGCCCCTCAACGAGATGTTGAGCCGTGACGCGCGAGCGGCGCACAGCCGCAACGCCAGTCGGCGCGTGATCATCGATGCCGCCACTGCGCTGGAGATCGTCTTCGGTCGGCACGTCCGTGAAAGCGCCGATCAACTGCCTGAGAAGCCCGGATGAGTCGTGGGTGTTGGTGGAGCCGTTGGTCCCGGGGTTCGCTGTCCGTCCGCAGGGTGGTGGGACCGCGCCGGTGGGTGATCGGGCGGTGTTCACCGCGATCGTGTTCGTGCTGACCAGTGGGTGTGCGTGGCGGATGTTGCCGTCGTCGTTCGGGGTGACGGTGCCGACCGCGCACCGCCGGTTCACCGACTGGACGAAGGCCGGTTCGTTGGGGCGGATTCACCGGGCGGTCCTCGACGAACCCGGGACGGCCGGGTTGATCGACTGGTGCCGGGCTGTTGTCGACGCGGCGACGGTCCGGGCGAAAGAAGGGGATCGCTGACCGGCCCGAATGCGGTCGACCGGGCCAAGAGGAGGTCGAAGATCCACGTCCTGACCGACCGGGCCGGGTTGCCCCTGGTCGTCGAGGTGTCCGCGGCCAACCTCAACGACCATCTCGCCCGGCGAACCCTGGTCCGGGCGGTCCCGGCGGTGCGCCGGCGAGGCGGCAGCCGCCGGTTCCGCCCGGACAAGCTCCACGCGGACAAGGCCTACGACGTGAAAGAACTGCGTCGATGGCTCATCGACCGCGGCGTCATGGTCCGCATCAGCCGCCGCGACATCGACACCTCCGACAAACTCGGCAGGTACCGCTGGGTCGTCGAACGCACCCTCGCCTGGCTCACCAACGGATACCGGCGCCTCAGCGCCCGCTGGGAACGCCACGCCCGCAACTGCCCCGGCTTCGCCACATTCACCTGTTTCAAGAAACCACCCACATGAGACACACCCCTGGCGTTCGTGTTGCGTCACTCGCGAAACCGCCCTCGGCAGGGGATCGCGCGTGCCCGCCCTCCGCCGGCCGACGCGAAGCGCGCTCTGGACGCGGCGCGACGCGCGGCCGAGCGGACCGGGCCGGAGCCGGTCGCCTAGGCGGGCTTGCCTGCCGACACCACGAACAGCGCGGGCACCGCGAGGAACGTGCCGTCCGCGCCCCGCCGCCGCGCCTCGGCGGTCAGTGCCTCGGCCTCGGCCGCGGTGATCGCCCCGGTCTGCTGCGCGATGGCCAGCCCCGGCCCCGGGTACAGCGGCCACACCACCTCCGGGTCGGTGTGCACCGGCGAGTACGGCTGGACCTCGACATCGACGAAGCCGGCCGCGCGCAGCGTGTCGGCCGCGCGCACGCCGGAGCGGCCGTTGGCCAGGTTGTCCGACGACGCGGCCAGCACGGCGCGAGCGGCGCGCGGGTGGTCGGTGGCCACCGACATCGCGTCGGAGTCCAGGTCGACGAGCACGACCCGGCCGCCGGGGCGCAGCACCCGGTACGCCTCGGCGGCGGCGCGGTCGGGGTCGTCGAGGTGGATGTAGACGCGCTCGGAGTGGTACCAGTCGAGCTCCCCGTCGCCCGCGGGCAGCGCGTAGGCGTCGCCGACGCGGAAGTCGTGCCCCGGGTTGAGGCGCTCGGCCTCGGCCACCATCGCCGCGCTCAGGTCGACCCCGAAGGCCGTCAGCCCGCGCGCGGTCAACTGCGCCACGACGGTGCCCCGCCCCGACCCCACATCCACCCCGCGGCCCGACCCCAGCCGGGCGTAGCTCAGCTCGCGCAGCCGCACCGTCTGCGGCATCGCGTCCAGCCGCTGCAAGAGGTCGACGAACACGGCCGGGTCCGCCGCCTGGTCGACATCGGTGAACTCGGCCAAGTTCTCGTAGGTGTTCTCCATGTCGCCAGTCAACACCAAACCAGACTTATCGGGCGCTTCCCACCCTGGGACGCACCCGGGCGGCCGCCTCCTCCACCGTGCAGCGCACCGTCCCGGTCTGCTCACCGGCGCACCACCGCGCTGTGCTCGCGCCACAGCCGCAGCCCCCGGCGCAGCAGCGGCGGCACCGCCTTGCGCGACTCGGCCACGTCCCCGGCGAACCGGCGGGCGAACGTCCGGGCCGCGCTGGGCGCGAGCACCAGCGCCTCACCCAGCACCCGGCCCGCTCGCAGTCGGGCACGATCCGGTCGGCGAACAGCCCCTCGGCCACGAACACCGGCGACCCGCCCCGCGACCGCGGGCTCGACCCGACCCCGCGGTCGACGCCCGTACTCGTGGACCGGCACCTCAGCGGCGCCGGTATCCGTTGGTGAGCCAGGCGAGGGTGCGTTCGACGACCCAGCGGTACCTGCCGACCCGCAGACCGCCTCGGGCGACACGTCCCGAGCCCCTTTTCCCGACAGTCGACCCATCCATAGTGTTCGCTGACCACACAACAACACGTAAGCCGCAATACGCGAGGCGATCGCCACCCGCTGCTCAGCCACCGTCTCCACCGGCGCAGCCCGATGACGCAGCAACCCACCCCCTCCTCCAGGAACCCCTCCTCATCGAAATCGAACAGTGGGTCCACCCCGTCACCGCTCCGGCGCGGACGAAGCCACCTCTCGGCCCGGGCACCAAATTCCAATCAGCTCACCACTGTCCACTCATCGCACATACACAGTCGATATCAGCCCCGACACGCCGAGCAGGAGCAGTGGCGCCAATCAAGAGTGCGCAACCCTTCCGAAGAGCCCGAGCGGGACCCCACCCAGCACCGAATTGCTCGACAGCCGGAGCGTGCGAGCGACGCCGCCGAGCAACGCCGCCGAAGGCTCTGCGGGCTGGCACGCCCGAGCGCCACCGCAGGAGCTGAAGCGTCGAGCATCGTCACATCCGGCCCGACCTCCGTCCGCGTTGGGCGTCCGACTGCCCGACCTGAGGCTTGATCGCGTCGTGTGCAGCACCCCGCGAGAGCGACCTGCCATTGCCTGCCGGCCCGGTCCCCGGCCCGGCCCGCCGAACGACGGGAGTCCACCGGGTACACGGCCCCGGTGCGCGGGACCGCCAGGACAGCGGCGGCTTGGGCGGCGCTCAGCTCGTCCGTCGTCTCAGCCGCCGCGGCGGACGGGGTGACCAGACAGACGCCTACGACGCCCGCGCCGAGCGCGGCGGTGAACTGCCTCCGGTTGGTGGTCATGGCTTTCCTCCACGGTTGTGCGGTCCAGGGGCGAAGGTGTAGGGGTGGTTGCGGCTGGCAGTGGGCAGCGGGCCGGTGAACGCCTCGGCGTCCAACGCGATCCCGAGCTGCGCCGCCACCGCCGCCGCAGC